>CAZVME010000001.1:0-129126 GCA_964628835.1 uncultured Gammaproteobacteria bacterium
TCACGGCTACCGGGGTTTACCAGCCTTCGCTTCGCTCTCCATGGCTGGCAGCGAGGGAGGCCCTCCCACTCCCTACACGCTGCACAAACCCCGATTTGTTTAGAGTAATGATTGTCATTACGCATAACAGTAATAGTAGGTGATATATTCAAAAAGTGTTCAAGATTCACCCGGTACAAATATGCAGTTTCAGCTAACAGATAACCCAACATTCCGTAATAAACCGCTATACCACCACACCTCCATTATCTCCACCAGGGACAGCACTCCAGCTCTGGGTTGCAGATTCCAGGGATATGTCAGCATATTCCCGGGCCATACTTTTCCATTTCCAAACAACCAAATACAGACGGATGTTAAAGTCGGGGTATATAATTTATCGTTTGATGTTGCAGAAACTTTAGTAAGAACAGCCCAACAAAATACAATACTACTTACATGGTTACCTGTAACATTAAAAAACAAAACCCAACTCTCACAGGAAATTAACCGGAGGTCCCACGAATCAAATATGGTGGCTGAACTCCATTCTCTCGGCCGAAGCCATCAATTCATGGAATGACTCGCCAGATACACACACCAACTCCCTGTGATCACCCGCCTCAAAAAACACCTCATCTACGGTACCCAGACTGGAACTTGGATCCCAAAATGTTTTAACTTTATATGCTTGGCCCAGTGGCGGAACCGCGCCCTGTTCACAGTCGGGAAACAATTTTTGCAGACTATCCTCATCTGCTATATAGAGGTCACGTTTCAACAGCATGTTCAGGCGACCCAGTTCCACATGATAATCAGATGGGATTACAACCATCATGTAGGTGTCACCATCTTTCAACACAACGCCCTTCGCCAGACTGTCGCCAGGCACATGTGCGCTTTCGGCGGTCTCCATGCTTGACCCGGTATGGTGGTGGGTAATCAGATCATACTCAATCTGGTGTGCCTGCAGGTGCTCTTTAACCGTTTTGACAATCGCCATTTTTAACCCCCTGTTATCTAATCACTCCAATAAAAAACCAAATCGTAAGATCTGTCAGGGAAACATCGCTAAGCTCTTTTTTGCGTCAATACACAGACCGTGACGATACCCTTCACGCGCATCTTACTCATTTGATAAGGATAGACCATGAGGCTTGATTTACACCCTATACCAACTGGCAAAAACAGCCCATGCAAACCCAGACACTAAGCAAATAACCACATATAACACTTTGTATTACATAAATATACTATGCCCATCAACTGGTGCATTTCGCACCAAAAAAGCTGCCATTTTTTCACCGTTGTATATACTCAGATGTATAGGAGTAGGTTGCAGGTCAGTTATACAACGCCGGCCACGCATATGGGAGTGGGCAAATGACTACTGAAGCAGACCCCATCGTCACTACTTGGTATCAACACTTGGATAAGGGACAAAAATTTCAGGTTGTCGCTGTTGACGACAGTGAAAAATTGATCGAAATCCAGTATTTTGACGGTGACTTAGAAGAGATAGAGATTGATGACTGGTATTTGATGGAGTTGGAGCAGATAGAGTCACCGGAGGATATCTCCGGGGCACTGGATGTATCAGAGATCGACGATCTTGGCGCTTCGATCACAGACACTAGCCCCAGTGACTGGGATGCACAGGCGCAAGAGCTAAAAGGGATCGAAAGCGAGGAGGTGCCGGTTGAAACCGTCGCATCATCAGACAACTTGAACGGAATCGCTTCCTACGAAGAGCCTTTGGATGAGCCCTAGCTACCAGGGCCCACAGGTTGATGGTGGCCTCTTGTATCCGGTTTTGCATAGACGTTCACGACCATAAAATTCTACCTATACCCACTCTTGATTAGTGGTGATTCCGGCCGTATTAACTGGATATCTCCTAGCCGCCTGACGGCTAGCACAGATCGTATCCAGATATCACAGCCCACATTTCACCTTAAATTCAGGAAACCATAATCTCCACCGGACAACCCCAGCCCATCCCTGATGGCGTGTGGTGAGAGATTAGGGTATAAAACACCAGGTTAGATGGTGCGCTCCACGCCCGCTGACAAACAACTATCACAGTGGCCGCTATTAATTAATTTATGGCAACTCTGAAAAAATCTATCTTGATCGAAATAGTAATATCTGGATCAATAAGACTGTTTTGAATTCTTATACCTAACTAGTAATATAGGCACAATTTAACGAGGCGTACGTTTCGCCTAAATACTCCCTAACTACCTGTTATTACAGAACTATTTGCTCTTAGAGTACTACCCATAAGGCTGGATAAAATGACAATAGAATCCCTGAAACGCATCTACTACTTTGGCAAAACAAGGTCAGAGGGCTCTAAGGACATGAAAGAATTGCTAGGAGGCAAAGGGGCCAATCTTGGGGAAATGACATCCATCGGACTACCTGTGCCACCAGGATTCACCATCACAACTGAATCATGTGCCGAATATAACCAGCTTGGCGGAAAACTACCTCAACGCCTGATGCAGGAAGTCCAGGCCAATATGGAGATACTCGAGAAGGAGACCGGTAAAAACTTCGGCTCTGATAATAACCCATTAATCGTATCGGTTCGCAGCGGTGCAGCGGTTAGTATGCCGGGAATGATGGATACAGTTCTGAATCTTGGCCTCACCGACAATGCACTTGATGGACTGGCCGAGGCCTTCGGTAATCGCCGCTTTGCCCTGGATGCCTACAGACGCCTGATCAATATGTTCGGTGATGTTGTCATGGGTGTTTCACATGAAGAGTTCGAAAACGAGTTCGATCGTATCAAAGAAGAGTGCGGAGCAAAATTGGACACAGACCTGGATGAAGCAGGGCTGGAAAAGCTGATTGAAGCCTACAAAGCTGTCTACAAGAATGGTACTGGAGAGGATTTCCCACAGGACCCATACCAGCAGCTGGAAAAGTCCATCAAGGCCGTATTCGAGAGCTGGAATATTCCACGCGCCATCCGCTACCGCGAGATCAACGAGATCACCGGACTAAGAGGAACTGCCGTTAACGTGCAGACCATGGTCTTTGGCAATATGGGCGAGGATTCAGGCACCGGCGTAGCCTTTACCCGCGACCCATCTACCGGCGAAAACAAATTTTATGGTGAGTTCCTGATCAACGCCCAGGGCGAGGATGTGGTTGCCGGCATACGTACACCGAAAAATGTCGACGAGATGAGCGTCTGGCGTAGTGAAATATATGAGCATCTCCTGGAAATCAAACGCATCCTTGAAGATCACTACCGCGAGATGCAGGACATAGAGTTCACCATCGAGCGCGGCACCCTGTACCTGTTGCAGACCAGAACCGGCAAGCGCACCGGCCCGGCCGCCGTCAAGATCGCCGTTGACATGTTCGTTGAAGGACGTGTCAGCAGAACCGATGCCCTACTCCGTATCCCGGCTAATGACCTGACCCAACTATTACTGCCAACATTCGATGCTGCTGCGGAGCGTGATGTCCTGACTACCGGCCTTCCTGCTTCTCCCGGTGCTGCATCCGGTATGCTGGCCTTTACAGCAGATGAGGCTGTAGAACGCTCTATGCATGGAGAGTCTGTACTTCTGGTGCGAAAAGAGACCAGCCCTGAAGACGTAAGCGGCATGCACGCAGCTGCCGGCATCCTTACCTCAACCGGCGGTATGACCAGTCATGCTGCAGTAGTGGCCCGTGGCTGGGGTAAGTGTTGCGTTGCAGGTGCAGGTGAAATCGAGATCAATGAAAGCAACCAGAGCATTACTGTTAATGGGCGTACCTTTAGCGGTGATGACATCATCAGCATTGACGGTACATCCGGAGAGATCATGGCTGGAGCTGTTACAACCCAAGACCCGGAACTGTCTGAGGAATTTACTGCTGTTATGGAATGGGCAGACGAAATCCGTGAGCTCAGGATCAGAACCAATGCTGACACTGGAAAAGATGCCAAAAGGGCCAGGGAGTTCGGCGCTCAAGGTATAGGACTTTGCCGCACCGAGCATATGTTCTTTGAAGAAGATCGCATTACTGTTATGCGTGAAATGATCCTGGCAGAGACCGAGGCAGATCGACGTGCTGCACTGGACAAACTCCTACCCCATCAGCGCTCAGATTTTATGGATATTTTCGAGGAGATGGATGGACTGCCGGTAACCATACGTCTACTAGACCCACCACTGCATGAGTTCCTGACCCATGAGGAATCGGTGCAGAAAGAACTGGCGGATCATATGGGTATACCGCTGGAAAAGATAAAGCTACGCCTGGAACAACTGCACGAATCGAACCCCATGCTGGGACATCGTGGTTGCCGCCTGTCTGTAACCTACCCGGAAATCCTGGAAATGCAGGTAACAGCCATAACTGAAGCTGCAGTTGCATGTCGTAAAGATGGCATAGATGCCATGCCGGAGATCATGATTCCCCTGGTTGGAACAGCCAAAGAGCTATCCATACTCCGAGAAAAAACCGAGCAGGTCATAAGATCAATTAAGGGTGATGAAGGCTCACTCCATATACCTATTGGAACCATGATCGAAATACCACGTGCCGCTCTGACTGCCGATGAGATAGCCGAACATGCCGACTTCTTTAGTTTTGGCACCAACGACCTTACTCAAATGACCTTTGGTTATAGTCGCGATGACGTAAACACCTTTCTGCCTGAGTACATAAGGCAGGAAATACTGGTTTGCGATCCATTCCAATCCATAGACGTCTCAGGTGTAGGTCAGTTAGTTGAGATGGGTACCACTAAGGGTAGAGACGTAAAGAAAGAGCTTAAGATTGGTATTTGCGGTGAACATGGTGGCGACCCTGCATCCATCAGTTTTTGCCATAACACAGGGCTAGACTATGTTTCCTGCTCACCATTTCGTGTACCAATAGCGCGACTTGCCGCAGCCCAGGCCGCAATTAAAAAGATGGAAGTCGGATACCATTAATCATCATCGCTGTCTGTGGTTAATGACATAGCTTTATTGCTTTACGGCCCACTTAGCAAACGCCGGTGATATATTATTACCGGCGTTTTGTTGTCTCTGGTGCAGATGGAGAAAAACCATATAACAGACCCCAATGTATTGGCTAATATGAAAGCCAAAACTCGAGAAAACAGCAGGAAATCATCCCTGTAAAACTCACCCTACACCCACATTCAGATGTAAATATCTAAAAACAGCAACTTATGAATATAGTAGTACTTGATAGTGACAGTTTAGCGGGGGAAGCTGACTTCCCAGAGATCGACCACCCAAAATTCGGCTGGCTGCAGTATGTTGAAACCCAACCTGGCCAGATGGAAGATCGCTGCTGGCGTTCTGACATTATTGTATCCGTATCTACCAGGATAGACCGTGTAGTTATGGAAAAGACATACAAACTCAGGCTAATAGTGGTCGCCGGTGACTCCTATGATCATATTGATTTGGATGCCGCCATGGAGCGTGGGATTAAGGTGTGCAATGTACCTGATTCCAACCCTGATGATTCTGGGAATACCAAACTCATCTGTCAACAGGTAGTAGAAAATATAAACGCCTTTCTACATGAAACGGACCGAAATATTGTCGGCAATAGATAGTTATATAGGATTAAACAGGGCTAGCTACCAAGCGGGCATGCGACAAGTAATCCACACGCGAGTACCCTGCAAGTATATCTCCATACATGCCTGATATAAACCGAAAGGCTTTCCACATTGGCCTATAAAAACCGGTAAATGGTTGTTGACCAATCCTGACCGTGAGACTTACAACCAAGCCCACGGTGTCCCGTAAGCTCAATAAGCGGTAAGAGCTTGTTGCTTATTGAGCCTCAGTTGAAACTTTTACAGCCTGTGGACCCTTTGGGCCGCTTTCAACATCAAAGCTTACGGTCTGGCCTTCCTGCAAGGTTTTAAAACCACCTCCTTCAATAGCAGAAAAGTGTACAAACACATCAGAACTGCCATCCTGTGGGGATATAAAGCCGTAGCCTTTTGACTCATTGAACCATTTGACGGTACCAGTAACCATTTGTTCTACCTCTAACAATATAAATAATGTCGTGATTAATTGAATTTCGGAAGTGAGGCAAAACATGGACCCTAAGGAGCCACCTCAATTATACTCACCTCCGAGTGCCGAATTAATTCTAGAACATAAATCCACACAAAGAGAACCCCTATTGACTATATTGTTGTTTCGCACCACTAAAAAGTACCAAACCGGTCACAATACCAACCACCACTATTAACGCGCATATTTTTTGGCAAATCAGTAAGTTACATAACATGAAAACCGACTGGACAATATATATTTTGCGTTGCTCAGATAACAGCCTCTATACAGGGATAACAAAAAATAGCGTAAAAAGAGTGGAGGAACACAATACCGGGGGCAAGCTGGCAGCAAAGTATACGCGTGCTCGAAGGCCGGTTTACCTGGTGTATGAGGAGCATGCCGCAACCAGATCCAATGCAACCAAGAGAGAGTATGAAATCAAGCAGATGAATAAAAAATCCAAGGAGCTACTGGTGTCTGGTTTTAAAGCAAAATAAGATACCAACTGCCCTTGTGGCCGCTTATGCTTACTCACGGGACATGCATAAAATGCGAAGAAACCAAGTGTATTTCAAGGTCACTGGTAAGGTTCAGGGTGTGATGTTTCGCCAGACATTTATCCGCGGCGCTCTGACAAGAGGGCTTAAGGCCGCCGCCAGTAATCTTAGCGACGGCAGTGTCTCATGTTTTGTCTCCGGCCCTACGGACATGATTAACGACATCATAGCCAAACTACTATCCGGAGATCCGATCAACTCATGGGGCGCCCTGGTGGATAAGATGATAGATATTCCAGGCCCAGAGGGGATACAGTTTGAGAAACATCAGGTAACAACCAGCAACGTTGGCGCCTTTAACTGGAGCCAAGACGTGGAGATGTATCTCTGATATTTATAGGAAAACCCATAGGTGACTTCCCCTGCACCCTTATAATTCAATCTTGTAGATACTGCTGGAGAAACGTTTAGAGAAGCTCTGATTAATTCCTCATTCCGGCACCTGCAGGAATCTATTCGGTTAGTTCTACTGGGTCCCGGCTTGCGCCGGGACGACAAAAATGAAATTAATCAAAACTATCTTAGATTTTTCAGCCGTCCTACTCTGGACGCATATGCGGGAACAGCAGTACATCACGGATTGATGGCGAATCCGTAAACAACATTACCAACCGGTCTATGCCTATGCCCTCGCCTGCGGTTGGTGGCAACCCATGTTCCAGCGCCCGCACATAGTCAGCATCGAAGTGCATCGCCTCCAGGTCGCCCGCATCCTTGTCCTGAACCTGTTGCCGAAAGCGTTCAGCCTGGTCTTCGGCATCATTCAGCTCAGAAAAACCATTGGCAATCTCGCGACCACCCACAAAGAACTCAAAGCGATCGGTAACAAACGGGTCTGCATCATTTCTTCTGGCCAGGGGTGAAACCTCTGTGGGATAGGCGGTGATAAAGGTTGGATTCATCAGACGGTGCTCCACCGTCTTCTCGAAGATCTCAATCTGCACCTTACCCAGACCATAGCTATCTTTCAGAGGAATCTCCAGACGCTTGGCGATGGCGGTCGCCTTGTCCATATCCTCCAGCTCTTCCACGCTGATATCCGAGTTAAAATGCAGGATCGACTCTTTAATGGTCATGCGATCAAACGGCTTACCAAAATCATACTCATCTCCCTGGTAGGAGATGGTGGTGCTACCCATAATCTCCTGTGCCATGGAACGCAGCATATCCTCGGTCAGATTCATCAGATCATTGAAATCCGCATAGGCCTCATAGAACTCGAGCATGGTGAATTCAGGATTATGTCTGGTGGACAGTCCTTCATTGCGGAAATTTCTATTTATCTCATACACCCGTTCAAAACCACCGACCACCAGGCGCTTAAGATACAGCTCAGGGGCGATGCGCAGAAACAAGTCCATATCCAGTGCATTATGTTTAGTAATGAAAGGACGCGCCGCAGCACCCCCTGGTATCACCTGCATCATGGGTGTTTCCACCTCAAGGAAGTCCTTCTTGTTGAGATAGTTACGGATAAACTGAACCATATCGGTACGTACCCGGAAAGTATCTCTGACTGCTTCATTCATGATCAGGTCAAGATAACGCTGACGGTAGCGCTGCTCCTGGTCTGTCAGGCCATGAAATTTTTCCGGCAGTGGACGCAGAGATTTGGTGAGCAGACGTATCTCATCTACCCGCACTGACAGCTCCCCAGTCTTGGTCTTGAACAACTGGCCTTCGCCACCCACAATATCGCCAATATCCCAACCCTTTTTAAACTCCGGGTACACACCCTCGGGCAGGTTATCCCGCTGCACAAAAAGCTGAATGCGTCCTGACATATCCTGCACATGGGCAAAGCTGGCCTTCCCCATGATGCGCCGACTCATAAGCCGCCCAGCCACCCTCACCCGTTGACCGAGAGCTTCGAGTTCGTCAGTTTCCATCTCGCTATACTTGGCGTGCAGTTCACCTGCCATGCAGTCACGACGAAAATCGTTGGGGAAGGCATTCCCCCGTTCGCGCAAGGCTGTAAGCTTTTCACGACGCAGGGCAATCAGTTTGTTTTCTTCAAGTTGTTCAGACATTGTGTGTGATCTTTTTAAGGTTAATTTCGTTGTATAAAGATATGTGGATTTCTATTGGATCAGGATTAAAGGCCACTTTTCAGGCTGGCCTCAATAAACAGATCCAGCCCTCCATCCAGCACCGCCTGGGTATTGCCGGTTTCAACCCCGGTACGCAGATCTTTGATTCGGGACTGATCCAGTACATAAGAGCGAATCTGGCTGCCCCAGCCAATGTCAGACTTGGAGTCTTCAATAGTGCTCAACTCCGCATTCCTTTTCTGAACCTCCAGCTCATACAGCTTGGCCTTCAACTGTTTCATGGCCTGGTCCTTGTTCTTGTGCTGGGAACGGTCGTTTTGGCACTGGGCAACGGTGTTGGTGGGGAGATGGGTTATCCGCACCGCCGACTCGGTCTTGTTGACATGCTGACCACCTGCGCCACTGGCGCGGTAGACATCGATCCGCAGATCTGCCGGATTGATCTCCACCTCAATGGAGTCATCGATCTCAGGAGAGACAAACACCGCCGCAAACGAGGTGTGACGGCGGTTGCCGGAATCAAACGGTGATTTACGCACCAAACGGTGCACCCCGATCTCGGTACGCAGCCAGCCAAAGGCGTAATCCCCATCAAACTTGATGGTGGCCGACTTAATACCTGCCACATCACCAGAGGAGGCCTCCATCAACTCGGTCTTGAAGCCTCTGGACTCGCCCCAACGCAGATACATGCGCAGTATCATCTCGGCCCAATCCTGGGCCTCGGTCCCACCAGAGCCGGACTGTATATCCAGAAATGCATTGTTGGCATCCATGGGGCCGGAGAACATACGTCGGAACTCCAGCTCAGACACCTGCTTCTCATAACCTTCGAGATCAGAAACCACGCCAGCGACGGTATCCTCGTCACCCTCTTCCACCGCCATCTCCAACAGGTCAGATGCATCCCCAAGTCCTTCACCAAGTTGTTCCAGGGTTAGTACTATGGCTTCCAGGGTAGAACGCTCTTTACCCAGAGACTGGGCCCGTTCCGGGTCGTTCCATATATCTGGGTCTTCCAGTTCGCGCAGGACTTCGGTCAGCAGCTCTTTCTTGCCATCATAGTCAAAGGTACCCCCTAAGGGAGTCACTGCGCCCAAGCAAGTCATTGATTTTATTGGTTATCGGATTAATGTCCTGCATGTGCCGCCTCGTATAGAAATCTTTATTGTTACGGAAGATCTCTGAAGTATCACATTTGCTGCTGCCTCAGGAGCCTCTATTAATAAAGACGAAGCGCGAATATTACACTAGATAAGAGGAGCGGGAAAACCATCGCAAACTCAAAACAGCCAACTTGCTCAAGAAACCTGCCACCAGACCGCAAGGATATAGTATCCTCTGGCCCTCACAACTATACAAAAACAGCTGTAAGGAGAGAGAGTGTGGAAATTGCCTGCCTTGACCTGGAAGGGGTTCTGATCCCGGAGATCTGGATCAATTTTGCCGAACGTACCGGTATTGATGAGTTGCGGGCCACCACGCGTGACATCCCAGATTATGACGTGCTAATGCGCCAGCGTCTGCGCATCCTGGAACAGCACAAACTGGGGCTGCCAGACATCCAGGAGGTCATCGACGGCATGGGTCCTCTAGATGGGGCGCGGGAGTTCATCGATTGGCTGCGTGAAAGATTCCAGGTGGTGATCCTGTCTGACACCTTCTACGAGTTCGCCGCCCCCATGATGCGCCAGTTGGGTTACCCCACCCTGCTCTGTCACAAACTGAGCGTGGACGAGAACGGCTTTGTTACCGACTACCATCTGCGCCAAAAAGACCCTAAACGCCAGTCAGTGAAGGCCTTCAAGTCTCTCAACTACCGCATCATCGCCGCCGGTGACTCATATAATGACACCACCATGCTGGAGGAGGCCGACCGCGGCATCCTGTTTCGCCCCCCACAGAACGTCATCGACGAATTCCCGCAGTACCCGGTAGTAACCAGTTATGATGACTTCCGCAGCGCCTTTCTTGAGGCTAGTAACCGAACCTTTCAGTAGCCAAATTCAACCACTAATACCAACGCCCCTTAACTGGGGCGTTTCCATATCCAACCTAATGTTTTAAATAAACTAAAGTTTAAGCACAGCCTGCCGATAACTGTAGAACCGTGCCCACATAAATTAAGCATCATTTAGGAGAGCCTTACAAGGACCATGCTTGCCAAACCGGTGGCGGCAGGACCGTTCGAACCAAAATCAGCCTGTGCGTAGATCAATAACATCCTGTCAGAAGGCGTGAATAAGTGCTTATTCAAGAAAAAATAGTATGCGATGCAGTAACGACGTGGGTTGCAAGCAATAATCGCCACAGGCTTAAATTAATATTAAACCCAGTGGTTTGCAGGCTTATCTTATGATAAGTTCTCACTGTTTGCATCGAAGTAAAGCTGTAATGTAACCGAGGTTATCATGTCGACCATTTTAATAGTGGATGATCAATCAGTCAGCCGTATGATCCTGGAAGAACTGATTCAGTCCATTAGTGAAGATATTAGCATCGAGTCATTTGCTGATCCGATTTTGGCCCTAGAGTGGGCTAAGCATAATCCCCATGATCTGGTCATAACAGATTACAAAATGCCGAATATGGATGGCGTGGAGTTCACCCATTGGCTACGCCATATACCATCCAGTTCGGACGTGCCGATTGTGGTTATCACCTGCATGAATGAGAAGGCGGTAAGATATCGTGCCCTGGAGGCGGGGGCTACAGATTTTCTCTCCAAGCCATTTGATCATTACGAGTGTAAAGCCCGCTGCCGTAACCTCCTAAAACTGCGCCGCCAGCAGGTGATCATCAAGGATCATGCCCACTGGCTAGAGCAGAAAATCAATCAAAAAACCACTGAAATAGAACAGCGCGAAAAAGAGACACTACTGCGTTTGGCCAGAGCTGGCGAATATCGCGACGAAGAGACAGGCGTCCACGTCACCAGAATGTCCCAGTACGCCACCATAATTGCAGAAGAGCTTGGATTCTCAGAGACAAAGTGCAATACCATAAGACATGCAGCACCAATGCATGATATTGGCAAAATTGGCATACCAGACCGGATCCTTCTCAAACCTGGCAAGCTTGACCCGGATGAGCTACGGACCATACAGACCCACACCACCATCGGCTATGAGATTCTCCGAGACAGCCCATCAGATTATCTGCAAACCGGCGCAATTATCGCCCTGGCCCACCATGAGCACTTTGATGGCAACGGCTACCCCTATGGGATAAGCGGGACCAACATACCTATTGAGGCCAGGATAGTAGCGGTAGCTGATGTTTTTGACGCACTACTTTCAGAGCGCCCTTACAAGCGGGCATGGAGTATGGACCAAGCCATTGATTACATCACCAAGCAGAGAGGCCACCACATGGACCCAGATTGTGTGGACGCATTCTTTGTGCGCTTGCCCGAGATTATTGCCATACATAACCAATGGCCAGACCAACCAAAACTGATTAACGAATAAAAGTTTCAACCAACTCAGGAATGGAGGAGTTCAGACTTGTCTATTATCTCGAGGTATAGCACAGCCCACCATACTCATGAGCATCATCACGGTATGATCAGGCTTGCGCTTGGCCTGTGCCTGCTCGGTTTTTTTCTATGGCAAAACAGCAACTCAACTGCCCCTTTGCTTAACGATCCAATCATACTGACTGCCGTTGGCTATGTATTGTTGTCCACTGCCCTGCTTATCCTCATTCAACAAGACGCTTTCGCCCAGACCAATCGGCAGTCAACTGTAATATTTATAGATGTGACCACATTATCCCTAGCCCTTATATTTGGTGGTAAGGCAACAGCCCCACTCTGCATCGTCTATTACCTCCTGACACTTCACCATGGATTACATGGTAACTCACGTGAATTCTGGTTAAGCGCAATCTTATCAATAGTGGGATTTTCATCCGTATTGTATTTGAGTGATTTCTGGCACTCACAAATCTATCTTGGATCAGGATTTCTGCTTGGAATAATCTTGATGGCACTGCCTATTTCAAGGCAACTGCAACCACGCAGAAGCACGATAGATGCAGTTACACCACAGCCAACTATCTCCCTGGATGCAGGATCACCATTACAAAACCCAGAAAAACAACAGCATCAAAAACTGCTTCTGATCACGCATGACACCACTGATCGGCATCTGCTGTTGAATCACATTGATTCGTGGGGGATCGAGGTACATGTATGCAACAGCACAGTAAGGGCGTTCGCCGAACTACTGAATGCGGCAAACAGTGGGGACGGCTACAGCATCGTAATAATGGATTCATTAAATCTGGATATGGACCCTTTACAATTTTCCAGGTCTCTACGACTAGACAATACCCTACGTACCATCCACCTGATGCATCTCTCTCCAGGTCAAAACAGTGAGCACGAAACTAAGCTTATTGATGCAGGTTACTCCAGAATACTGAATACGCCTCTGGACAAGACGATTCTGTTTGACGCCTTACACACCACCAAACCAAGATCACCGGAAAATAACAACATCACCCAGCTGATCAATCACTATTCGAGCAAGGAGAATTCAAGGCAACCCATAGATATCCTGCTGGCAGCCTCCGACTTAGATGAACAGAAATCATTACGCAGTATCCTGGAACAGGATGGGCAACGAGTATATTCAGTAAATAGCGGCTCCGAGGCGCTGGATGCACTGAATACCCACCAGTTCGACATGGTGATAATTGATTTCAATATACCCGACATACAAGGCAAAGACATTATCCGACTCTATTACTACGCCTATCTCAATCAGGACTGGGTGCCATTCATTGCACTGGTGGATGAAGCCACAGCTGAGATTATCTCCCAGTGTAGAGAGACTGAGGTTGACGCCATCCTGACAAGGCCAATACAGGAACAAAAGCTGCTAACCACCGTAACTGATATTGCCACATCAAGGGCAAGGCAGGCCGATAATATCGACAACATTAACCACCCCATGCATAGCCACAATACGCGAGTGAAGGACAACAGCGACCAGATACTAAACATCCAGACACTTATGCAACTGGAACATTTCTCATCCAGCAATGATTTTCTTAATCAACTTATATCCAAGTTCAACACTGATGTAAGCCAGTTACTGGATTCTATTGAGCAGTCAATCGAAACTAATCGTTTTGCCGAGTTCAAGGATCTATCCCATGCATTAAGAGACAGTTCATGTAACATAGGCGCCGACTTGCTACACCGATTAAGCCTGCAAGCCTTGCAAATAAACCAGCGCAATTTTCAAAAACAGGCAGCACTGCTAGCTAAGAAACTACATATTACCCAGTCGAAAACAAAATACGCCTTGCACAATTATCTGATGAGGCGCAATATTTCTACTACAAAAAAAGAATAAAATATGTCTTTAAGCAGACTCAACAGGATCCATATATGACCACTCTCAAGGTGGTACTCATCAAGCCAAGTAAATATGCAGTTGATGGTTATGTCGAGCGGTTTAAAACCGGGTACATGCCAAATGCAACCCTCTACCATATTGCTGGACTAACGCCAAAAGAGATTAATTCCACCAAAATCATCACTCATACTGTGGATGAGTATGTTCGAGATGAACTTGATTATTATAATCTGCTCAAGCCAGATCCAGATCCTAACTGCATAACCCTACTGGCCCTCGTCGGTGTACAGTCCCATCAATTCCATCGCGCTCTGGACCTTGCGGCATTCGCCCGTAACAACGGGATACACCATTGCATCATCGGAGGTCCACACCCGATGACCTGCGATACAGCGCAGTTCCAGAATCGTGGAATCAGTTTCGCCCTTGCCGAGGCTGAAGTGATCTGGACAGAAATTTTAGATGATGCCATCCATGGTGAGCTCAAACCAGTTTATGGCTTAGACAATCGTTGGGCACTGCAAATAGACGGCCCTATTGTAGAACCACCCAGCAAGAAGGATATGGGGCGTTATCTGACACCACTGCTAGGGCTTTATCCAGTCAGAGGTTGTCCATATAACTGTAACTACTGTTCTGTTGTTAAAATCTCCGGGCAACAGCTAAGAAGTACGGCCATTGAATACACACTTGAAAGTCTAAAAAGAGCCAAGAATGCCGGGGTAAAATTCATCATGTTTGTCTCAGACAATTTTAACAAATATCCTGAGGCAACACAGCTCCTTGAAGAAATGATAACAAACGATATAAACATCCCATTTCTTTGCCAATGTGATGCCCAGATTGCACGGCAACCTGAGTTCGTAGACCTGCTTGGTCGCGCTAATTGTTATGAAATATTTATTGGTGTCGAGTCGTTCGACAAGGAAACCCTCAGAAAAGCAAACAAGTTTCATAACCAGCCGGACAGTTACCAGGATATAATCCGCCTCTGCCACGAAGCAGGCATTCTCTCTCACTTTTCCAACATTATAGGCTTCCCTACAGACACCAAAGAATCAATAAAAGGCCAGTCAGACATCATTCAACTACTCAATCCATCTCTTTCCTCATTCTATATCCTGACGCCGATCCCAGGAACAGAACAATATGATGACTTTAAGGCTAAAGGACTATTGATAGAAAAGAATATTGATCGATATGATGGTTCATGTCTAACTTGGCAGCACCCAACAATTACGTCAGGTGAAATGTCAAAACTACTTTATCGCTGTTATATAGATTTCTGTACTGCATCATTGAAGACCGGACGACTTTCAGAAAATAATAAAGCAATGACACTTGCATTCAGACACTTTGCAAAACAAGGCATGCACCCCATGTCAGGTGGAACTGGAAAAGTGTTTTTAGACCACATGGATGATTATATTGATTTAAGAAGAAGCAGCTATGACATTGAACTGGCACCACTGCCTAACAGTCTTGACCTTTCACCAACTGATGAACTTTTCAACAAAAAACCAGATTGGAAAAATAAATCCTTAGACCAAGGATCGCACTACTAAAACTGCATTAAGCCCACCAAATGCGAATGAGTTCGACAGAGCAATATTTACCTTCAAATCCCTGGCAGCATTTGGCACATAATCCAGATCACAACCTTCTCCTGCCTTGGTGAAATTAGCTGTTGGCGGGATTACAGCCTCCTGTATTGAACGGACTGTGGCAACCAACTCAAGACCACCTGCTGCCCCCAACGGATGGCCATGCATGGACTTGGTCGATGATACAGCCAATTTAGCCGCATGCTCTCCAAACACTCTATGTATTGCGGCAGTCTCAGTTACATCGTTTGCCTGTGTGCCTGTTCCGTGTGCGTTGATATACTCTATTTCTGAAGGAGAAACTCCTGCATCTGACAATGCAGTTCGCATGGCCTTGGCAGCACCATCTACAGATGGCGCAGTAATATGACCGGCATCCGAAGACATACCAATACCCGCCAACTCAGCATGAACATCTGCTCCACGTAGCCTGGCATGCTCATAGGATTCCAGCACTACCACCCCTGCACCTTCACCCATTACCAGACCACTCCTGTCCTCGGAAAATGGTCTACAGGTATCGTGTGACAGCACCCTAAGCCCTTCCCATGCTTTCATCAGACCAAAAGAGAACGGGGCCTCTGCACCTCCTGCAATAGCAACATCAACCAAGCCACTTCTTATCATAGACTGTGCTTGAATAATGGCATGAGCAGCAGATGAGCAGGCACTGGATACAGTAAACGCAGGCCCGGTCATCCCATAGTGCATACTTATCTGACTGACCGCTGCACTATGCATTGCCTTGGGAACGGTCAATGGATGAGCACGTGACTTCCCGTTGACATATAGGCGTTCGTAAGTCTCCTCATAAGTCTTCTCAGCTCCACAAGAGGTACCGATAACAGCAGCTGACTTTCTCAGCTCGTCTTCATCTAGTGATGCATCTTCAATTGCTTCTCTAGCTGCAATAAAAGCAAACTGTGAAAACCTGTCAAAGAAAGGAAGGTCTTTTGGTGAAATATATTTTTCAGGGGAAAAATCAGATACTTCTGCTCCGATGGGTGTTCTCAATCGTTCTGTTGAGATATTCTCAAATGGCCTTATCCCGCAATTGCCATTACGCAATGCATCCCAGAAATCATCCGTGGAATGCCCCAGAGCCGATACCGTGCCAAGACCTGTTATAACTACTCGCTTGGACATCGTACTAACCTGTATTAATTAACCCGGAGATACCATCCACAATGTCCTGTACCGATTCCAAACTTTCAAGGACATCACTAGGCACTTCTATATCGAACTCTTCCTCCATATCAAACACAATTGTAATGGCGTCCAGGGAGGTTACGCCTAATTCTTCCAGAAAAGACGTATTAGTTATTGAGTCTGAGTCCAAATGCTTTTGTTTGGCAATTGCAGTTACTACAGAATTTAATATTTTCTCATTCATTAGCATTCCCATTTTTGGTTTATTATTATGTTTTATACTTATTCCCGTGCAAGGGGTCTGAATTGTAGTATAATTAGCGGGTTATGCTAACTATCATACCCAATCTGGCACATAAATGCTTTAACTTTGTATCCTCCATGGCCTTACGTCTCAAGGACCGTCAGGATAGCGAGCATGAACAAGCGGTTGTACGCATTATTATTGTCCTAACTGCTTCTACCTACGGTTGGCTATCCTTTGATGGCGATAGCTTAAACATGCTTTTCTGGGCCGTAGCCTACATGGTAGTTTTTTCCTTTGGGGTTTTTTTCGCTATCATTATCAACCCTAAAACATCCGTTACCAGGAGAGTTCTTTCTCTGTTTACTGATGTTGGAGTGATAAGCGTTTATTTGGCCGCAACCGGCGAAAATGGGGCACCATGGTGGCCCGTGTATCTGTGGGTTATCTTGGGTTACGGCTTCAGATACGGTGAAATATACCTCTTCCTTGCAGCAACGGTTGCCTTCGCCTGTTTTGGTACAATTCTGGTTACCAACGAATACTGGTCATCACACACAGCCCTTGGTATAGGCTTGCTTATCTCTCTGGCCGCCCTGCCAGCCTATGTCTCAACCCTCATCCGAAAACTGACTGAAACCATGGGGCGCCTTAAAGATGCGCAGCAAACTGCCGAGGAAGCAAATAAAGCCAAGAGTGAATTTCTGGCCAGGATGAGTCACGAAATACGCACACCACTCAATGGCATCATCTGTTCCAGCGAGCTTTTACAGTCATGCAACATGGGACGGGAACAAAAAGAGTACGCGGATACCATCTATGAGTCTGGCCATACCCTGCTTCACCTTATCGAGGATATCCTAGATATTTCCAAGATCGAAGCTGGAAAGATGAATCTTGAGAATACCAACTTTGACCTGCACAGCCTGTTGCATACAACGGTCAAAATGCTCACAAAGCAAGCCGAAGTCAAAGGTCTTAATCTATCTTGCCAGATTGGTATGGACACCCCATACAAATTGATCGGCGACCCATTTCATTTCCGGCAAATACTGAATAACCTAATCGGTAATGCAATCAAATTCACCGAGAAAGGTTCGGTTGAGCTGCGCTATAATGTAAAACGTAATGATGACCATAAAGTGCTGATCCGTTTTGAGATAGTGGATACAGGAATTGGTATTCCGGAAGAGGTTCAGGACCGGATATTCGACAAGTTTTCTCAGGCCGATGAAAGCACCACACGCCGATTTGGTGGAACTGGACTAGGCACCGCCATCACCAAACAACTGGTCGAATTAATGGGTGGGCGCATAGGCATTCAGAGCACACCAAACATAGGGTCTACCTTCTGGTTTGATATTGAGTTTGAGCGCCAGGAACAAACTACTGACGACCTGGACGTAGCAGTTCTGAAAAACTGCAAGGTGCTCAGGTTAATTCAGGATCCAGAGGTAAAAACTGGTATTGCCACCGCACTGCACGGCTGGGACGTTCCCTATCATAATGTGGCCAACACCCGTGACACAATTCGGCTACTGATGGATGCAGCAGATCATAATGTACCATTTGAAGTGCTGATCATTGATGGCATGGCGTTGGATAATGAGACCTCTGTATTTATCGAGTCCATCGGCAATGGGCTTTCATTCCCAAGCATTAATATTCTGCTGACTCAGCACTCCAACCAACCAATTCCTACTATTGATACAGGCACCAATCAACTATACATATTTACTGAGCCACTTGATAAAGCACTGTTGTTCAATGCACTGCATGCTTCACACGCTTCACTCTTTGAGGGCGACGACATCATCAGCCTGGCTGATCATTTTATCAGCGAGCATCAGACTCAGCGCAAGTACAGAATTCTGGTGGCGGAGGATAACTCAATTAACCGCATGGTGATTGGTAGAATCCTGGAGCGCAAAGGTCACTCTCACATATTGGTGGAGAATGGACAGGAGCTACTTGACGCACTGGAAGAGGAAAAATTCGATCTAGTTATTACAGACATGCAGATGCCTGTTGTCAGTGGTATTGAAGCCTATAAGATGTACCGGTTTGCCCATACCAGTGAAGATGCAATTCCGTTTGTCATGCTCACTGCAAACGCCACCCTAGAGGCCCGCAGAGAGTGCAGAGAGGTGGGGATAAAGCACTTTCTCACCAAACCAGTATCCTCGCAAAAGCTCATAGACAGCATATCCCAAGCCACAGCACATCTATCAGACGCAGAGCTCAACTGCTCACACCATACACTTGAAACAGCAGCACCAACCAAGGATTATGACTCGACAATCATCGACTATAAAATATTGGATGACGTAATGGGATTATCTCAAGAAAATGACTTTCTGCAAAAACTGTCTAGAAACCTTGAACGAGATAGCCAGCAACTACTCCAAGGCATGGAAGAGTCCATGAATTGCAGTGACTTTAGCCACTTCAAGGAACTCGCCCATGCGCTCAAAGGTTCAGCGGCACACCTGGGGATGAAAGAGCTCACAAACCTCTCATCTATTGGGCAGCACATGTCTGACTCAGAGATAAAGGCGCATGGCAACATACATATCGTTGAGATGCGCCAAGCCTTCAGCCGCGCTATGACACTGCTCTCCAATGAGATCGGTCAACAAAAACCAACTGCTCACTAACTCGCAACAGTAATAAGTTCATCCTGTTTAACTTCGCTCCAGCGTTTTTCCTGTGCTCGTACCAGATACTCCATAAGCCTGAGATTCTTATCCGAAAGCTGCATGGCGGTATCCACCCATAGCACGATCACATCCAGCATCTCTTTATAGGTTAGTGGATTAAACTGATCTGCCAGGATATCCACGCCCTGATATCCTAAATGCCTATTCTGGCGATGCTGGATATATTCATACACAGCCTGCTTGCCCTTTCCATCTGGAACCAGATCATCAACCACACCCATATCGTACAACTCTTCTGCTGAATAGACCTTGCCGCTGTTGATAATTCTCTTGGCCATGGACGGAGAGAGACGCCTAGCCAGAAAACTGAACGCGCCCATTCCCGGAAACATTCCAAACACTGTCTCAGGAAAACCAAATTTAGAACTGCGTTCTGCGATAAGGACATTGGCAGCGAGCGCAGCTTCAAAACCACCTCCCAGCGCTTCACCCTGAACCAGAGCTATAGTGGTAAATGGTATGTCGTAGCTTGTAGCAGCAGGATAGCCGACATCGATACAGAGCTTGGCATACTCAAACAGACGTTCCCGATCCTTGGCTCTGATCAGTTGGATAAAATAGTTCAGATCACCACCAAGGCTAAAAACACCCTGCCTTTCAGAAGCGAAAACCTGATAGAGCAGACGCGAACCATCACTCTGTTCATAACCAGATCTGGCCAATTGCTCGATTTTTTTCTGGGCCTGTTTAGACTCACGTAACAGGTCCAGGCTCATACAGGGCCGACCTGGATACTTGAATGTACTCCACACAGCCTGGTATTCAGGTTCGTGTTTGATGGACAAATGTTTGTATTTTACCGTCTCATCCAGTTCATTTTGGTTAGCTTCGATCATCTCACTACCCCTTATTTAATTTATTATTTAACACTCTATTAGCGAATAGAATGGTAGTTACATTCTTATATACCAACATGTTATGCCAGTTAATTCAGTACTGACAATAGTAAAAGTGTGTTCTCCATCAAATAATTAATATATAGATAAAAAATATCCCTTATAAATCATAACCAACTAACGAAATTGAATATGAGAAACACCCAGCACACACTAATTTAAATAGAAAAGTTGGGAATCAACTACCACCCGTAAAACGGGTGGTATGATGAAAGCCCCTCGAGGGGGCTATTGTCAATAGTTCTACCAGTCTCATCTGAGCCTGAAGTCTCTCTTCTTGTCCCTGATGCCTAATATACTCTCTAATCATATGCTCTTCTAATCCGACAGTGCCGACACCGTACCCTCTTACCCAAAAATGGCGCCCTATAAAATTCTGCTTCACCTGCAGATAATCTCTGAATATCCGTATCACCGATTTCCCTTTCAGAAAACCAACCGTATGCGCCACGCTATATTTCGGTGGAATCATCAATAGCATGTGGATGTGATCATTCATCGCATGTCCTTCGATTAACTCCACTCCATACTGCCTACATAGTCCACATAAAATGCTTCCTACGTCTTTTATTAACGTCCAGTATATCGATTTTTTACGATATTTAGGAACAAAAACAATATGGTATCTGCAATAATGTTTTACCTGAGCTTGGCTTTGCCACTCTCTCATAATCGCCTCCTATAGAACTTGCCGTTCAAAGGAGGCCATTACCTTCTCTGCGCGACTGATCGGCAGAGCCTTTTTGTGTCTCACCGCCTAAGGCGGTGTTTACCTAGATTGAATTAGACCATTTATAGATAGGGCGTATAATTCCGCACAATTTTTTTGGGCTAGTTGTGAAGTCGTGGAGTAGAAGAGCTTGAACCAGGCATCAAACAATATAACCGGTGTAATCCTCGCCGGCGGCAGGGCCAGTCGCATGGACGGTCAGGACAAGGGCCTGGTGGATCTTGCCGGCAAGCCCATGATCGAGTACGTGATAGAGGCGATAGATCCACAGGTAGATGAGATCATTATCAACGCCAATCGCAGCCATGAGGCATATGCAGGCTATGGCCGACGGGTGATAGCGGACACCACCGGGGAGTTTGCCGGGCCACTGGCCGGGATTGCTGCGGGGATTGAGGCCGCAACCACGGATCTGATTCTTACCGTACCCTGTGATGGACCCTGGGTACCGAATGATCTGGTCTCGCGCCTACACACAAGAATGCAGGAGAGCTCAGCCATGGTTTGCGTCGCCCATGATGGCGAACGCATGCAGCCGGTATTTGCCCTGTTCCGACGGGAAATTCTCCCGGAGATCCACCGCTATCTGAACGCCGGAGACCGTAAGCTGCAGTTATGGTTGCGGCAGCAGGAGCTGGCCACTGAGGACTTCTCTGATTACCCGGAGGCGTTCGTCAACGTAAACACACCGGAAGAGAAGACTCGGGTGGAGAAGCTGTTACTCCAGGGCTAAACCAGGCTTATCTTGGCCGCACCCTGGAGGTGGGCTGGGCCTGCATCGGATCGTCCGGCCAGTAGTGTTTGGGATAGCGTCCCTTCAGCTCTTTCTTCACCTCGACATAGGTGCGATCCCAAAATCCCCGCAGATCCCTGGTGACCTGGACCGGGCGACGCGCCGGGGAGAGCAGATGCAACATCACCTGAACCTTGCCAGCACAAACGGTTGGGGTATCTAGTAGACCAAACATCTCCTGGAGTCTTACCGCAAGAACTGGCTCTTCCCCTGGGTGATACTCCAGCCTGACCCTGGACCCACTCGGCACCTGGATGTGGGTGGGAGCAAGCTCATCCACCAACTTCTGCTGCCGCCACTCCAGGCCGTTGCGCAGGATAGAGTCAAGGTCCAGACGCCGTAGCTGCTCCCGGCTTGTGATCCCATCCAACCATGGCCCTAACCACTGTTCTAGGGATTGGATCAGTGCCGAATCTGACAGATCAGGCCAATCCCCTTCCGGTTGCCAATGACGTAGGGAGCACACCCGGTCCCGCCACTCCCGCACCTTTGTACTCCATGGCAACGCCTTCAGACCCAGCGCCCAGATGCCATCCAGCATGGCCGACCGCATCAGTTCAGGTTCAGGATTCTGGAGTCTCTTGGTACCCAACACCAGTGACCCCAGACGTTCTTCCTCACTGGCGGCAACACAGGCGGTATCTCGGTCCCACTCTATGGATGAGCAGTGGCTGATATGGCCGGACAGGGTATCTTCAACCTCCAGCAGACCCAGACTCTCAGCAAGAAAAATACGACCCTCCCGACGACCAGCATCCATCTGAGCCACCACCAGATAGTCGCTTGCGGTCAACCGATCACCTTCCGGGAGGCGCGCACCCCTACCAGAGCTCAGCCGATAGCCGGTCCCATCCCCTCCTCTGCACTGGGCGATCCGGTCTGGGTAGGCGCTGGCCAACAATGCAGCAGCGGAGATCGGTGATGCATCTGGTTTTTTTCTGTCTCCACGTCGACGCAACAACTGTTTGCTGGCAAGAACCACTCTGCGACAGCCATTGGCATCCGCCCCCGCCTCCCTGGCCCTGGATGCACCATGGGTTCGGTATAGCTCCAGTAGTTCCAGCCGGTGAGATAGGTCTGCATACTTGATCTCTCCCTGTGATCTTCTCACCAGATCACGCTCAGTGAGAATCGCTGCCAGATCTGCTGCCAGCCCCTGCTGGCCACTCCTCCTGGAGATCAGAAACATATGCGCAAGCCTGGGGTGCAGCCCCATCCCGGCCATATCTGTTCCAGCCAATGTAATACGACCATTCAGATCTATTGCATCCAGCACCTGAAGCAACTCTCTGGCCTGGGCCACAGCACCTGCCGGTGGTGGCGTAAGCCAGCTTAACTTCTCTGGTTCTGCCACTCCCCACTGGGCCAGATCCAGCATTAGCGGAGCCAGGTCGGTCTCCATAATCTCCGGCGGTGCAAACGGTTGCAGTCTGGATTGAATCGATTTACTCCACAGTCGATAACACACACCAGGCCCCAGGCGTCCGGACCGACCGGCACGCTGGTCGGCAGCAGCTCGGGAAACACGTTGGGTCACCAGTCTGGTCAAACCGCTGTTTGGATCAAACCCAGGTAGACGGGACCATCCACTATCTATGACCGTGGACACGCCCTCGATTGTCAGGCTGGTTTCAGCGATAGAGGTGGCCAGAACGACCCGGCGTCTACCTTGGGGATCTGGCAATATGGCCCGGTCCTGATTCTCTCGACTCAGATCCCCATACAGGGGACATAGCACCAGCCCATGGCAGGCCGGATGTTGTGCCAAGAGTTCATGGGTCGCCCTGATCTCACCCGTTCCGGGGAGAAACACCAACAGATCGCCGGTCTGGTTGTTCAGCGCATGGATTACGCCTGCCACCACATAGTCGTGGATTCGGCCCTTAGGTTCTACTGGGAGATAGTTGGTCTCCACCGGATAACTCCTGCCCGTAGCGGTCACCACCGGGGCATCGCAAAGAAGCCGACTAACCGCCTGCTCATCCATGGTGGCGGACATAACCAGCAGACGCAGATCTTCACGTAGATTGGCTTGAACATCCAACGATAGCGCCAGGGCCAGATCGGCATGCAGACTGCGCTCATGGAACTCATCAAAGATGATCAGCCCCACACCCTCCAGTTCCGGGTCCTGTTGCAGACGCCGGGTGAGTATCCCCTCTGTAACCACCTCGATCCTGGTGTTGGGGGATATGCGACGGTCAAACCGCACCTGATAACCCACGGTCTCACCCACTTTCTCACCTAAAAGAAAGGCCATTCTGGAAGCAGATGCCCGTGCTGCCAGACGCCGCGGCTCCAGCAGAACTATCTTTTTTCCTTGCAGCCACGGCTGCTCAAGCAGGGCCAGTGGGACCAGCGTGGTTTTACCTGAGCCTGGGGGTGCGGACAGCACAGTGCTGGGAGAAGCAGCCAACACTGCGCTGAGTTTCGGAACAACTGATTTGACTGGCAAATCTTGCGTCATGGGGAGGGCATCAGGCGCAGCCGGTCACTCCGGTTTTTTCCGGCTCGCCCAGATAACAGCCGCCATGGCCCCAAAAAATGCGGCAATAATGGCGTTCTGACGCTCCATTCCAAACCAGAGCGCGGAGTACCCGGCCACGCCCCCACCTATTGCGCTGAATGCAAGGCTGCGCATAAAGCGACAGAAGGCACAGGAACTATATGAGTCGTTCTGCTGGTTCATGGGGTATGGATCTGCCTAAAAAATATTAATTTCGAGTATAGATAGGACATCATTAAAAATCGACACTCATGCTGCTAGTTAACCATGCGAAATCGGGCCAGGAGATCGGGGATGTCCACCTCCTGCACCTCCAGGGTCAATTCACTGTCCAGCTCCAACTCATGCCCGATGCGGATTTTTGTCTCCAGGGCCAGTTCCGGGATCAACAGCGTTGCCCTGCCACTCTTCATCTCCACCACCTTGCCCGTTCCCTGCCAGCCTGGATTCTGGCGCAGAAACACCAGCTTCCAGTGATTGTTGGAGATCCTCTCGGCCTTGCGCACGGAACCGCTGACCCCGTCCGCTATGGCAATGCGTTCGGAGATCTGTTTGTCACTCAGCAGTTCCCCTTCTAATAGATGCGCCCTGAGTTGCTGATGCACCACCAAATCCAGGTAACGCCGCAACGGGCTGGTCACGCGGCAGTATAGCTCCAGGCCCAATCCGGCATGGGGCTCCTCTATGGTCTTGTTACGGCTGGGTTTGAACTTGCGGCGAAAGGCGTACATCGCGGCCAGTCCCTCAGGTTGCAGATCAGAGTCCGGGGGGGACTGGGTGGCAAAGGGGATTGGGATAGCATGTTGTAGACTGTATCTGGCCACCGCTTCCCCCGCCATCAGCATGGCGTCTGTCACCATATCCCGGCTGCCCATGCGCTCTAAGGGACGAATCGCCACTGCACTCTCAATCACCCGCACGCTCACCTCCGGCAGATCTATCTGACTGGCGCCCGAGGCCAGACGGCGTTGGCGGTAACGCTCTGCCATCTCCACCAGTTTTGCGAATGGCTGATCTGACAGGCGCCGGTCGATGTCACCATAGCTATGGCGCGCAGCCCGAATATTGGTCAGGGCGATTCTGGTATCTGTAATCTCCCCCTCCGGTGTCAGCACAAAGCCGATAGAGAGTGCGGGTGACACCTCCTGTAGTCCCAGCCCCAGCTTGTGGGTGACCGGCTGGGGCAGCATGTGTACGGTGCCCTCTGGCAGATAGAGATTAGCCGCCCTGGCCCTGGCCTCCAGATCCAGCTCAGAGTCCGGTGTTATCAGGGCCGATGCATCAGCGATGTGCACCCAGATCAGATCCCCGTCCACACTAATCGCATCATCCGGATCTTCACTGCCCTCATCATCAATAGCAAAGGCCGGGAGATGGGTAAGATCCAGGCGCTCCGCAGCGCAGCTATCGGGCAGCGGGAGTACTGGATCATCAATCGGAAGTGACTGGCGTCTGGGGTATGGGTTGTAATCCTGCGGCCAGTAGCCAACCCGGGTTAGCAGACGATGGGCGTTCTCCATCTTCTCCTGCAGCCCCATGGCCTTGAGAATGCGACTGTTCTCAGACTGCTTCAGCGCCAGTTTCTCCACCTCGACCAGCTGCTCGCGATCACTCCCTTCCATCCTACCCTGCTGTAACCGCTGCAAAAATTCTGCCCACGCTCTCTCGGCGGCCTGCTTGGAGTCACGCTCCTCCCGCTCCACCTGGATCTGTTGTGCACTTCGCGCCCGGATGGAGTCAGGTTTTCCCTCAAAGTAAAGGCCATCTTCAACCAGCTGCCACGCCGCCCAGGCCGAAGCGGGGGTATATTCTCCAAAGGCCAGTTCCGCCAGTTCCGCCAGGTCGGTCTCCGTTCCCAGCACCAACTCCCAGGCCTCATCCACATCTCCACCCTGGTCGGTTAAATCCGTCAGAGTGGAGAGCGGCCCCGGATGTAGTGGCTGCAGGTCCTTGGGACGCACCCGTTTGGTCTTACCACCATCCAACTGGATATCAATCTTGTCGGTTACGGCAGTGACAATAGCTGGTCGTATCTTGTACAGCGCCAGGCAACCTGGCGTGGGACGAATTGGAAAGGTCTGAGAACTCATGCGGCCTATGATCTAATGGATGAAAGTTTGTGTAGTGTAACGTATAAAGGGCACATATCAGAGGCTCACACCCCACGCCTAAATCCACACCATCAGGAGTAGTAATGAATAAGCAGTGGCGATCATTTCTCGAATCACAGTCAGCAACTATTAATGACGCAGATGAAGTCTGCTTCGAGAATGGCAATCAGCTCTCCGATTGCAGCATATTTGATCTATCCCACCTTAGATTGACCCGAATCTCCGGCGAAGATGCGGAGACATTCCTGCAGGGCCAGTTCACCAATGACATTCGCAAGGTATCGGCTGAGCATCATCAGATGAGCGGATACTGCACCCCCAAGGGTCGCATGCTGGCTAATTTCCGCATCTTCTCCCACGCTGGAGCACTCATTCTACTAACACCGGCTGACACCCAACCGGCACTGATCAAACGTCTCTCCATGTTTGTGCTGCGCTCAAATGTGACCATAAAGGATGTCAGTGACCAGTTTGCCACCATCGGTCTGGCAGGCGAGTGCTGCTCTGGGCTGTTGGGTGGCATGTTCAATAACATGCCGGCAAACCCAGGTACTGCTCTGGAGGAGAACGGCATCAGCCTGTTGTGTCTCCCCGGCCCCTCGCCCAGATACACATTAATTGGTCAGCCCACAGATATCACCCCGGTGTGGAAGACGTGCGCCGAACAGGCGGTGGCCACAAGCCGTGAACTGTGGTCTCTGCTGGATATACGCGCCTGTGTGCCCAGCATCTATGCAGACACCGTGGAGGCATTTGTACCGCAGATGGTTAACATGCAGATGGTTGACGGGGTCAGCTTTGACAAGGGGTGCTACGTGGGTCAGGAGGTGGTTGCCCGCATGAAGTATCTGGGAAAGCTGAAGCGTCGAATGTATCTGGCCCAGGTGGACACAGATAAACGCCCTCTCCCTGGCGATGAGCTTTTCTCAACCATGGAGGGTGAATCCGGTCAGGGAGCAGGTCGGGTGGTTATGTCCGCATCTTCCGGTGAGGGCGGCTATGAGATTCTGGCTGTGGTGGAGAGTACCAGCCATGAAAACAACGATCTGCATCTGGAACATACATCGGGGCCACGGCTTAATTTCCTACCCATGCCCTACGAACCGGAGGAGTAGAATCTGATACTTTTATGCAATTTCTGACTTTTTCAACATGCTGTAGAGTATGCCACACAGTGTGAACCCAATCAGGCCCGACAGGTTATAATTATTGATCTACTATCCTGTAATGGGATGGAGGAGTTTGAGACATTATGATCAGCGAGCAGGCATTTCTGGATCAGATACATACGGCGATTAAAAATAACTCCATTACCTTACCAACACTTCCCGAGGTCGCACCACGCATTCGGGATACGGTAGAACAGAAAGATACCACTGCACGCGAGATTGCCAATTTGGTGGCCATCGACCCGGCCCTAGCAGCCCGCCTGCTGCAGGTGGCAAACAGTCCACTCTACCGGGGACGTGTCACTATAGACAGCATTCAGATGGCGGTGACCAGGCTTGGCAACAAACTAATACGCAATCTTATTATCAGTCTGGCCATGAAACAGATATTTCAGGCCACCTCCGACACCATGGAGACCCAACTGCATGCAGCATGGGACCAGAGCGTTCAGGTCGCCGCTATCAGCCGAGCCCTATCCAAGCAGGTATCTCATCTGCAACCGGAACAGGCCATGCTTGCAGGCCTGGTGCATAACATCGGCAGTCTGCCAGTTCTGGTTATGGCTGAGAATTATCCTGATCTGGTGGAAGACGGCATCAAGTTAAGGAACATGGTTGATACTATCAGCCCACACATTGGCGAGACCATCCTGAAGGAGTGGGGCTTTCCAGATAGCATGTGTAAAATTCCACTAAACTATCAAAATATGGAATACGATGGTGGACCAGATGCAGACGATGTGGATCTGGTGATCATAGCCAAACTTCAGACCCTGCCACCAGAACACCTCATGTCACAATCTGATTGGGGCCATATACCATCATTTGCCAAGATTGGGCTGGAGCCGGAAATTGAGGTGATCCACATTGATGGAGTGGCGGAAGAAGTAGATGAGGTGCGTGGGATGTTTCTTGGTTAGAGAGACTGTGTCTATCAGCGCATTTCCTGCTCGTAGCTTAGTCAGACCAATATCCTTTCCAGTTTCCATCTCAATAGTACAAATCAAAACAGTGCAATAGAACTCAGCCATCGCTTGGGGTACTGGTATGGTACGCAACACAATATGGTCAATGGCTGTTATCTCAATTATCTTTCTGGCTCACCAGGCAACCTGATCAGCCTTATACGATCATGTCCGTTTTCGCAGTTCTGTTACACTTTGCCCGCCAATACCCCAATTATCGGTGTCCACCTCGTCTATTACCACAAAGGTGGTCTTGGAGTTTTTCCCCAGAACCTGTTGCAACAATCTAGTAGCCCCCACGATAAGCTCATGCTTTTGTTCCGTGGTCGCACCTTCCCTTGTAATCTTGATATTCACGTATGGCATATGCACTCCGCTGGTTTGTAGATGTTTATTACTGATACAGTAACTGTATCGATTATAGACAACTGGACAAGAAAAGGCCGATCACCCGTATGAGTGACCGGCCCCGTCCCTGCTAAAATTGCATCCTTGCAGTGCCTCCATGCTGCGCCATCCTGGCACTATCCGCATCCCTTAGGCTTCCAAACCGAGTGTCCGTAGATCCTTGGCGTCTTGCCTAACTTATAATGTAATCCGGTTCCACAACTTCAGATATAGGATTTCACCCAACTGTTTGTAGGAATTATCGACAAAAGCAATGGATAGATGAAATTCAGCATAAATCTAATTCGATCACTCTGGGTATCAAACATGCGATATCAGCAACGATGACACCCGCAATTCTAATTGTAACGCAGTCCAAATGTAGAAACTGATTAGGGACTGTTAACAAGCCATAATGATCTGTTCGTTAAATTTCAGTAACATGGGGAAAGATGATAGAGTAATGGATGATCAATAATAAGCAGTAGCATTTATCATTAACGGGATGTTCGTTGCGGGATTGGCACAGGAGGTACTTTGTTTATGCGAGTGTTATTGCGCCAAATAAAAGAATCTACTTTTCCCATGTTGAGAGTGACATGGTTTTTTTTACTTGTCATTACACTGCCATGCGCCCATGTGGTAGCAGCAGATAACTACCTTGATCAGCTCGAAGTGGAGTCAAAGAAACTCACAGATCGCCCGGTGCTGGCGCCAGAAACCGATGCATCCAGCACGGAGAGTGGTTCCGAGAACAAGGAGTTTAATGTAGAAGGTAAATCGATCTTTCTAAGCCCTGATTTTGACCAAGACCTTACCATGATTGAGTTTGAAGATGAGTTAAATGTTAGGTTTCTGGGAAGTTTTACCTTTTATAAGAAACTGCCACAACCCAGCAGGGAAGAGGTCTACCGCGGTTATCTCAATGGAAACACCATTAAAGAGACCAGAAAAATAATTATGAGCAGATACCTCCATTCACGTTAGGGTGGATATCTCGAAGAGTTAGGAGTGGATGATGATAATTACCAAAAAAATGAAAATATTGTTTATGCTGGTGGTAGCTTCTGGCCTGATCTCTTCAGCCATTTTTGCAGCTGAGGAAGAGGCTGGAAACGGATCTAAATGGATTGGCCTTACGGCAAAAAAACCCTACCTGCACGTGATACACAACGGGCGCACCGTCAAGGTAAAACGGATACAAGATTCCAACTATGAGTTGCGCGGCTATTTTGCCAAAACATCCCGGCAATGCCCTCCCTTCTGCCTGCGGCCTATGGAGGTGGACCCAAGAGTCAAAACGGTAGGGGAGATAGAGGTCTTCAAGTTTATTGAAAAACAGTTGCGCACTGGCAAAGGTATGTTGGTCGATGCACGCACCCCGAGTTGGTACAAGAAGGGCACCATCCCAGGCTCAGTGAATTACCCGTTTACTATTCTCTCGAAGGGAACCCAGGATATTGAGATGGTGGAGGCACTGGAAAAATTTGGCGCCGTACAGCGGGCAGAGGTTGGCGCCATTAACGGCTGGCTGGAAGATCAGGGCCTACTTGATGGTGACATGAAAACTCGTGAGTGGGATTTCAGCAACAGCAAAGAGCTGATTGTGTGGTGCAATGGCCCAGCTTGCGGACAGTCCCCGCGAGCTATCCATGGGCTATTGGACGTTGGTTACCCCCCGCATAAGTTATTCTATTATCGCGGTGGGATGCAGATGTGGCAGCTATTTAGCCTGACCACAGCCACCCCTGAATAGTTAAGCTCACAACTATCTCCGATCCGGTTTGCATTTTTGATCAAACCGGGTGGGAGTGCTCCACCAATTGAAGTGTAAGTTAGATGCTTCCAAACACACTGATAAATAGAAGTGCGCATTTCCCGGCTGTCACTGAGCTTGAACTGGGAAATCTGCAGCTTGCTACTCTGACCATCCAGAACGGTCCACTCTTTACACCAGTCGAACCGCAAGACTTCTCCCGGTGCAAAAACCAATGGCACATAAGCATAATTACTGGCAACACGAGATGCTTCCTGCTGCTGAGCTTGCCCAGCTCTGGCAAAGGCAGCAACACGATCATATGACCAGGTCATAAAACAGCCACTTTTCTGACAGTGATTGGGCCACTTCTTACTATTATCTAACTAAAAAAATATGCGATAAGATACCTATGTTCTGGCACTACCGCCAAGCAAACCAGATAAAGGGGATTAAGTCGTGAATGTACAGGAATGGTTATCTAGGACCTTTATAATAATATCTATTTTATGGATTGCCTATGTTTTTACAGTTAACAGCCCTGGGATATTTAGCACCGTAAAGATGTTGACTGCAGGCCTAGCCGTTCTGTGGGCGGTTTATTGGGCAGGTGTATTGATAACAAACAGGCTTAGTCCCAATGACTGAATACCCAACCCCGTCTGTTAGCTGAGCTTGCAGGCCTGCCAGATGATATGACAGGTCCTCAGTGGGTAACTCGGGCTCCTAACGTTCTAGGTAAGGGGCGGCTGGCACAGCCAGACGTCCAGCGCAGGGCCGTAGGCCCGGAGCAAACTTGACCTTCTTGTTAGAAGACTATTCCTTACTACCTGCTGTTTCGTCATTTTCTTCAAGGTAATGTGTGTACGCACCAAGTGAGCCACAAATAGTATCCAATGTGCTTCTTAGGCAAGTCAAAATATCGTCATGCTCTGCTTTACGTATTTCAGAAAATGCTTTTCCAAGAGGTCGCCCAATTAGTTCGATATCTGCCATAGTAATCTCTTTTTGCCTTTCATGAGCACAACGGTTTCTAACTGCGTTTAAATTTCGCATCATCGTTATTTGAATATCTTTTACATAATCAAATGCAGATACTAGAACTAACTTTTGAGCAAAAGAAAGCCGCCCTTTCTCAACAATGCGATCTCCACGATCAAGTTTGGCAATAATTAATCTTTCAAGCATGTACTCAATATAAAGATGAGTTCTGAGAATAAGAAGCACCGGATCGTGAATATCTCCGCAAACATTCTGGTACTCTTGAAACTCACGTTCCTTATTTGGATCTTTTTCTTCCATGTCTTCGATTATGTTATTCATTTGTTTTTCTTCTAACGTTGCCTTCAGCGGAGCAGACGCGATAGCGACTGCGTCCGATGAAAGGCCTTGTTAAATTTATTGCTTATTCTTTTGCGCATTTACTGTAGCTTCTCGATACAATTTAATTAAGCGCATAAATTCTGCTGCTGGATACTCTTCCGGCTCTGATGCCACAGCCTCTTTTTCTTCAATAATTTCATCCTCAGCCTTTTCCATAGCTTTGCTTACAGTCAGCTTTACAGCCTTGAAGGCAACAGATAAACGCTCGGTAAGTATAATTTTTCTTTTCCTACTAACACGTTCTTTAAACTCTTGACTTAACCAGTCGTTCAAGAATGATTCACCTTTAACTATTGCCCCAAAGTCAGTATCTCGAGTAACAAGAATAATATCTTTACCACTATTCTGAGCGCATTTAATGATCCACTCCCAATTGACAGCATCACCAATAGAATTGTCCTCTTTCTTTCTTGGGGGATACCCAAGAACAAAGCGCTTTCTGGCAAGATGTCTAATGTTGAATCTCTCCTTTACGCTTCTATCTAGGTTGTATGGTGATTTATGTTTGAATAATCTCTGAAGAGTTTGATATACGGGATCATTACCGGATGGATTCTTTAGGACCTTAATAATTTTGTCTGTGACTTTCTTTTGTTGTGTTCCTATTTCTTTTTTCTTTTTCTCAATCTGCTTTGATGCCTGCAACTCCGATAGAAGTGCAGGCACGCTTAAATTATTCCAGTCCGGATTCTTGAACTTATTTAATGTCTCTAGTATTACTTTTTGCCGATTCTTCTTAAACTCCATTTCAACTTGACTACCAAGAATAATCAGATCCTTGTGCTTATCAATCAATTCCAAGTAAGACATGCTGACATCTGATTTCCTTATTCGGTAGAAATCCAGGAAGATATTTGTGTCGATAAAGATCAATGCATCCATGTCGTACTCATTTTCTTAAATTTAACGCTTAAATATGGGGCGCCGCGCTTTTTTGCGGCGTCCCAGCGAACGATAGTGAGCGACATGATTTTCTTGTTATGTTTCCTTTATTCATATATTTCAATATTTCTTTCTGTAACTAGTTCTTTAAGGCGTTTTTTATAATCAATTATTTCTGGCTTAAGATGCTTACATGGAGCATAACCACCTTCATTTATTATAAATCGCTCTGTAGCCAACTGCGCCTCATGGCCACATCTTTCTTTACGTATTCTTGCGAGTGGGTCATTAATGCATTTTTTAAAGAATTCTGAATTGTAATCGCTTCCTATTTTATCAGTACAAGATCGGTAAATTGATCTCAGCTCTTTAACGGCCTCTGTTCTTGCGCTTATATATTCTTGAGAGTATTTGCGCTCCTCTGCATTAGAAACCGGCGTTATTAAGAAAACGCATAATACAAGCAATGTAATTCGATTGTTATTCATGTGGAACATAACAGTTGATTATGTAGCTGGAAACAATATTGAGATATACCGCAAAACTGGGGCTATATCCCTTGGCTTGGTTGAGGTTAACAAAAATCCGCGATCTTGACGACACCGCCATGGCCAAAATAATGGCCCATGAAAATATGGATGAATGGGGGAGTCCGGCAGATGTAGAGCAAGAGACTATCAGGGCAATTGTTGATGGGTATGCGGAAAGGCGGATTGATTTGGGTAAGACTCCAAGCAATGCAAACAATTCCAACACTAGGCTTGCTCCATGCTTTATTGCCGGAAAGCACCCCGGCGGCAGCCAGGGTGCACCGTATAGTTCAGAAATGCTACGTAAATTTCTTGGTTGGGTGAGTTCAAAATACAAACCGCCCCATGTTGCCCAGAACGTTGCCCAATTTCTATCTGGCACTAAAAAAGGCCTAGCTATTTCTAGCTAAGCCTTTGATTCTTTATGGTCGGAGCGAGAGGATTCGAACCTCCGACCCCCACAACCCCATTGTGGTGCGCTACCAAGCTGCGCTACGCTCCGTAAGAGCGCGCATACTAGGCGTAGAAGCCAGATATGTCAACGCCGATGTAACTACTACCGCTTAAGAATATGTAGAACCTCTTCCAGTTCGGTTCGCAGTTGCTTGATGATCTCCTGGCTCTGATGGTAGTCCTCTTTCGCATCAGCACCGGTCAACTGCAACCTTGCCCCACCAATAGTGAAACCCTGCTCATACAGCAGATTTCTGATCTGGCGGATCATCAACACGTCGTGTCGTTGATAATAGCGTCTGTTTCCACGCCTCTTGACCGGTTTTAGCTGGGGGAATTCCTGTTCCCAGTACCTCAATACATGGGGCTTTACCCCACAGAGTTCGCTAACCTCACCAATAGTGAAATAGCGTTTACCAGGTATAACCGGTAGATCAGCGGTACTGCTACTCGCTTCCAGCATAAGCCTCTACCCTCGCCTTTAGTTTCTGACCGGGACGAAATGTAACCACTCTACGTGCGGTAATGGGGATCTCCGCACCGGTTTTTGGATTACGCCCAGGCCGCTCGCCCTTTTCCCTCAGGTCGAAATTACCGAATCCTGAAAGTTTGACTTGAGAACCCTGCTCCAGTGCTGAACGTGTCCTGTTAAAGAACAATTCAACCATCTCCTTGGCCTCACGCTTGTTCAGACCCAGCTCATCGAAGAGCCGTTCTGCCATATCAGCCTTGGTAAGTGCCATATTATTATTCTCTCAGTTGTGCGTTCAGTTTGTCAGAGAGGGCTTGAAGGATACGCTCCATCACGCCTTCTGCATATTCATCTGTTAGATTGTGCGAAGTTTCCTGTAAAATCAAGCCCAAAGCGAGGCTTTTTCGTCCAAAATCTATATTTTTTCCAGTATAGACGTCAAAAAGCCGTATGTCTTGGAGAATTTCCGGGGCCGCCTGTCTGATGCAGTCTGAAATCTGGCTAAACCTGACATCCTCATCCACCACTATGGCAATGTCCCTGCGGATGGATGGAAACTTGGAAAGTGGAGTGAAGGCCGGGAGGGCCCCACCGGTAAGCAGATCCAGGCGTATCTCGAATAAGAATGTATTTCCTGCCAAACCCAACTTATCCTCCAGTCTTGGGTGCAGCATGCCTATCCAGCCCACCGGCTCACCATTCCGCATAATCCTGGCTGCCTGCCCAGGATGCAGCGACGGATGCTCACCAGGGATAAATTCAAAATCCTCTGGTGATCCAGTAAGGCTCAAAATTACCTCCAGATCCGCCTTTAGGTCGAAAAAATCCACCCCACGTACATCCTCACCCCACTGCTCGGAGCTGATATCACCGGATATAAGGCCGGCCAGCATCGGGTCCTGCTGGATATCAGAGGGCCGCATGACAAACCTTAGGCCTGACTCAAAGATCCTCACCCTGCCCTGTTGCCGGGACTGATTGTAGACTGCCGTCTGTAGCAGGCCAGGCCAGAGGCTGGTGCGCATAATGGACATATCTGCGGATATGGGGTTGGCTAGCTCCACCGTGTCGTGCTGTGGATCCATCAGGTCATGCAGCTCCTGACTGATGAAACTGTAGGTGATCACCTCCTGGAAGCTGCGGTCTACCAGCAGCTCCTTGGCCCGTTGCAGACTGAAGGCCATCTCAGGCTCACCCTGCATCACAGTTGCTGCTGCACTGTGGTGAATGGGAATCTCGGTGTAGCCGTATATACGGCCGATCTCCTCAATCAGGTCCTCTTCAATACTAACATCAAAGCGGCAGCTCGGCGCCACCACACTCCAGCCAGCCTCCACCGGCGCCACCTGCATCTCCAGACGGGTGAGGATATCGGCAACCATCTCATCCTCTATCACCACGCCCAGGATCTTCGCTAGACGGTCACGACGCAGCAGGATCTGTGGACGGCGCTCTATATGCTCTTCTGAAGCGACGACCTCAACCGGACCTGGCTCGCCACCCACTATATCCAACAACAGCTCTGTTGCGCGCTCAATGGCCCTGACCTGCAATTCAGGATCGACCCCACGCTCAAACCGATGTGAAGAATCTGTATGCAGCCCGTAGCTACGGGCCTTACCAATGATTGCAGTTGGAGCAAAAAATGCACTCTCCAACAAAACATCCTTGGTCTCTGCAGTCACCCCGGAGTGCTCTCCACCCATGATGCCGGCCATAGCCACCGGGCTTTTGGCATCTGCAATTACCAGGGTGCCCTCCCGCAGCTCCTGTTCCTGGCCATCTAACAGGATCAGTTTTTCTCCAGCCCGCGCCATGCGTACCCGAATCTCACCATCCAGCTTGGCCAGATCAAATCCATGCATGGGCTGACCCAACTCCATCAGCACATAGTTGGTGACATCCACCACCGGGCTGATGCTGCGAATCTCGCTCCGACGCAGCTTCTCTTTCATCCACAGCGGGGTTTCGGCCTTTGGGTTGATATTGCGCATCACCCGACATGCGTACACAGGGCAGGCCTCAGGGGCTTCCAGACTAACCGGGAAACGGTCCTCATTTTGCGCCGGGACCGGCTCGATGGCAGGCGGTGTAACGCTGCAACGGTTGACCACACCCACATCCCGAGCGATACCGGCAATACTCAGACAGTCACCACGGTCCGGGGTCAGATCCACCTCGATAAAGCCATCATCCAGATCCAAGTATGCGCGGATATCTGTACCCACCGGGGCATCGGCTGGCAGCACCATAACCCCTTCAGAAGAGTCGACCAGACCCAGCTCTGACTCCGCGCAGATCATGCCCAGAGACTGCACCCCGCGCAATTTCGCCTTCTTGATCTTGAAGTTACCTGGCAGCACCGCGCCCACCGTGGCCACCGCCACCTTCATCCCAGCGGCAACATTCTTGGCTCCGCAGACTATCTGCAACTCATCATCCTGTCCGGCATCCACCCGGCAGACACTAAGCTTGTCCGCATCAGGGTGTTGTTCACGGGCCAGAACCTCACCCACTACCACGCCCTGAAAATCTCCTGCCACCGCGCCTACGGAATCCACCTCCAGGCCGGCCATGCTCAACTGATCGGCCAACTCCTCGGTGCTAATATCCGGGTTAGTCCACTCCCGCAACCATGCTTCACTGAATTTCATCTTTATTCCTAAATCAATTTGGAACCTTGAAGTACGCTAAGAGCGCCAAGTAACTCTGTTACAACTTCCAGTTTCCACAATTTAACTATTTAACCTTTGTGATCTTTGCGGTTAAAAAATCTCAAGCAAACTGCCGCAGAAACCGCAGATCATTCTCGAAAAACAGTCGCAGATCGTTCACCCCGTAGCGCAGCATGGTTAGACGTTCAACCCCCATCCCAAATGCATATCCGGTGTACTCTTCACTATCTATACCAACATGTCTGAGCACCTCCGGGTGGATCATGCCGCAACCCAACACCTCCAGCCAGCCGGTGTTACCACACACTCGGCAACCACTGCCGCTGCACATGACACACTCGATATCCACCTCAGCGGACGGCTCGGTGAATGGGAAGTAGGAGGGGCGAAACCGCAGCTTCAGATCCTGTTCAAAGAAGCTGGTGAGAAAGTCATAGATCACACCCTTCAGATCGGCAAAAGAGACGTCGCGATCCACCAGAAAACCCTCCACCTGGTGAAACATCGGGGTGTGAGTCAGATCTGAGTCACAGCGATAGACCCGCCCTGGAGCGATGATCTTTAGAGGCGGCTCTGAATTTTCCATCACCCGGATCTGCACTGGTGAGGTGTGGGTGCGCAGCAGCAGATGCTCACCAAAATAGAAGGTGTCATGCATAGCGCGCGCGGGATGGTGGGCCGGGATATTCAGGGCCTCGAAGTTGTGGTAATCATCTTCGATCTCCGGTCCCTCAGCCACCTTAAAACCAGCATTGGCAAATAGCTTATTGATACGTTCCAGGGTCCGGGTAACCGGATGCAGGCCACCAGAGGCCTGGCCACGACCGGGTAGAGTAACGTCCACACTCTCTGATTTCAGACGCTCTTCCAGCGCCTGCTGCTCCAGCTCCTGCTTGCGTGAGGCTATCTTTGCCCCCAGTTCCTGCTTGGCGACGTTGATGGCTTGACCGGCGGCGGGACGCTCCTCCTTGGGCAGTGTACCCAACTTCTTCAATTGCGCAGTCAGAAGCCCACTCTTGCCCAGGTAGCGCACCCGAACCTCGTCCAGCTCCGCCAGTTTATCTGACTGGGAAATCTGCTCACAGGCCTCATTGACCAGCTGCGTTAAGTCTAACTGGGAATCAACACCCATTATTGCGGTTCCTTATCGGAAAAAAATAAAAAAGGGGGAAAGGCGTAGGCCTTTCCCCCTTTGATGTCATTTACATCACCAGCTGGATGCCGGATGGATGACAAGTGATGCAGGCGTTAGCCTTTATCAGCTGGAGATACTGGCCTTGGCCTGTTCTGCCAGCGCGGCAAATGCCGGCTTGTCGAAGATAGCCAGATCGGCCAGGATCTTGCGATCAATCTCCACACCAGCCAGATTCAACCCGTGGATCATACGGCTGTAGGACAGTCCATTCTCGCGGGCGCCGGCGTTGATACGGGCAATCCACAGAGCGCGAAACTGACGCTTCTTCTGGCGACGGTCGCGGTAGGCATATTGACCAGCCTTGATGACCGCCTGTTTGGCAACTCGATAAATCTTACTACGGGCACCATAATAACCCTTAGCCTCTTTCAACACTTTTTTATGCTTGGCGTGTGCTGTTACACCACGTTTAACTCTAGGCATGATTCAATCTCCAGTCCTGTCAGGCGTAAGGCAACATACGACGGGCAGCTGCCACATCGGACTTGTGCACTTGAGCAGGGCAACGCAGCTGACGCTTACGCTTGGTGCTCTTCTTAGTCAGGATATGGCTACGATGGGACTGGCCACGCTTGAACGACCCGGAAGCATTCTTTTTAAAACGCTTTGCCGCGCCGCGATTTGTCTTAATCTTCGGCATTTTTCATAACTCCGCAATTTGTATTTTGAATACCTGCACTTTGTATGCAGATTCAAAATTTAAAGTTAATTACATCTACTTTTTCTTGGGTGCTAGCACCATCACCATCTGCCGGCCTTCCATCTGGGCGTGTTGTTCTACCTGACCCAATTCGGCCAGATCAGACTCAACTCTCTTCAACACTTCCAGACCCAGCTCGCGGTGGGCATGCTCACGACCGCGGAACCGCATGGTTACCTTGGTCTTATCCCCATCATTCAGGAAACGTATCAGGTTGCGTAGTTTTACCTGATAATCCCCTTCACCCGTCCCTGGACGAAATTTCACTTCTTTCACATGAACCTGTTTCTGCTTCTTTTTCGCTGCCTGCTGCTGTTTTTTAGCATCAAATATAAATTTGCCAAAATCCATGATTCGACATACTGGTGGCTCAGCGTTGGGCTGAATTTCCACTAGGTCCAGACCTACCCCAGAGGCAGCCTCAATCGCCTTCTCCAATGATACAACTCCAGCCTGCTCTCCCTCTTGGTCGATTAACCTGACCTCGGGGGCAGTAATCTCATCATTCAGGCGATTCTTTCTTTTTACAGCGATAACAGTTTCCTCCGAAACAAGTAAAGCCTGCGCCGCACCTTTGACCTACCTCTCAGTGGTCTCTGGCAGCACAAGCTCTATAATTCTCTTCCGACCGACACTTCCTCGCCCATCTTCTCCAGGAACTCTTCGACACTCATACTTCCGAGGTCTTCACCGGAGCGGCTACGGACAGCCACGGTCCCATTTTCCATCTCACGGTCACCAACTACCAGCAGGTAGGGCACCCGTCTCAATGTGTGCTCGCGAATTTTAAAGCCGATCTTCTCGTTTCTCAAGTCCATTTCTGCCCTAAAACCATGTTTTTTCACAGTTTGGGTCACTTTTTCCACATATTCGGCCTGTCTATCGGTAATATTCATCACTACTAGCTGCTGCGGTGACAACCACAGGGGCAGCGCACCGGCATAATGTTCAATCAAAATTCCGATAAATCGTTCCAAAGAACCGAGGATGGCCCGATGCAACATCACCGGGGTCTGCTTGCTGTTATCCTCGGACACATACTGGGCGCCCAGGCGTCCCGGCATGGAGAAATCCAGCTGGATGGTACCCAACTGCCACACTCGATTCAGGCAGTCGCGCAGGGAGAACTCAATCTTAGGACCATAGAATGCTCCCTCACCCGGCTGCAGCTCCCAATCCAGCTCCTTATGATTGAGCGCCTCTTCCAGGGATTTTTCCGCTTTTTCCCACAACTCATCGGCACCCACCCGTTTTTCCGGTCTGGTGGATAGCTTTACCAGTACGTCCTCAAAACCAAAGTCGCGATACACCTCATACAGCAGATCGATAAAGTCAGAGACCTCTGAGATGATCTGATCTTCGGTGCAGAAGATATGGGCATCATCCTGCACGAAATTGCGCACCCGCATCAGACCATGCAGGGTACCGGACGGCTCATTGCGGTGGCAGGAGCCAAACTCGGCCATACGTAGCGGCAGATCACGATAGCTCTTCAGACCATGGTTATAGATCTGGATATGGGCCGGGCAATTCATGGGCTTGATGGCGTATTCACGATTCTCCGAATGGGTGGAGAAGATCATGTCACCGAATTTTTCCCAGTGACCGGACTTTTCCCACAGGGAACGGTCTAGAACCTGAGGCGTGTGCACCTCCTGATAACCGTGATTGCGCAGCTTGGCCCGAATATAATCCTGGATAACGACGTATATCTGCCACCCCTTGTCGTGCCAGAACACCATACCAGGGGCCTCTTCCTGGGTATGAAACAGGTCCTGGGCCTTACCGATCTTGCGATGATCGCGCTTCTCCGCCTCCTCCAGCCGATGCAGATAGGCCTTGAGATCTTTCTTATCCTTCCAGGCAGTTCCATAGATGCGTTGCAGCATCTCGTTATCCGAGTTGCCGCGCCAGTAGGCGCCAGCCACCTTCATCAGCTTAAACGCCTTTAGCCTGCCAGTACTTGGCACATGGGGACCACGGCACAGATCTGTGAATTCCCCTTGTTGGTAAAGCGAAATGTGCTGATCCTCCGGGATGTCCTCGATGATCTCGGCCTTGTACTCCTCACCTATCTCACGAAAGAAACTCACCGCCTCATCCCGCTCCATAACCTGGCGATGAATTGACACATCTCCTTTCACCAGCCTCTTCATCTGCGCCTCGATGGCAGCAAGATCTTCCATAGTAAATGGTCGTTCGTAAGAGAAGTCGTAGTAGAAACCATCTTCTATATTGGGGCCGATGGTGACCTGGGCGGTGGGGAACAGCTCCTTCACCGCCTGCGCCATTAGATGCGCAGTGGAGTGACGAATGATATCCAGACCATCCTCATCACGCTCGGTGATGATGGCCAATTCTGAATCCGCATCCATCACATGGGAGCTATCCACCAGAGCACCGTTCACACGTCCGGCCAGGGCGGCCCGAGCCAGCCCGGCCCCTATAGATGCCGCAACATCATATACAGATACCGGATCATCAAAACTGCGCTGGGAACCATCAGGGAGGGTAATTACGGGCATAATCTGTTCCTTATCAGTGGTGACCCATACGAAAGGTCACTTGAACCTGAACCAACTGATTCAGGTTGAATAAAAAACCGGGTCATAATGACCCGGCATGAAATTTGATGGGCGCGATTGTAGCAATACAGAACACAATAAATCAAACATTTTTTCATGTAACATAAGGATATTACAAGCTTTTGCCCACGCTTATAGCTCTCTCTGCATTCAGACAAAAACATCTAAATATGAGCCCAGAGTCAGATTTGATTTTTGATTGGCGAGGAGCGCTAAAGAACCACACTCAATAAACATGATTTTTTAGTGGCCTGGAAGACAAATCCTTTTGCTCTTGACCGCTATAACAGTACGTATCAATAATAGGCCAACGATGCAGGTAAGCAGCAAAAGAAGTCCACCACCAATCCATTGGAATATTGATTTCCCTGTCTGCTCAAACATTACCATGCTGGCGATACTTATGGCTGCCAGCGGAAACGAATAAGCCCACCAGGAGAGGAAAAACTCCAGTTTCATGAAACGCCTGACTTGGGTAAAAAGCAGCAGTGTCAGGAACAGACCGCCGTAGTAGAGTATCCGAGCGAAGGTATCCAATTCACCGGTCAGACGCATGTAGGCCATGAAACCAACAGCCGGCGGGGCAATCAGGATAAACAGGGTCGGTAATAATCTCTGTTCAATCGGATTATGAAACAGTACCCGGTTGAAGAGGATGGTCATCAAAATAATCCAGAATAGCATCCCGATACTAAAGAAGAACCAGGAAACCTCAGGATATCCCAATTGCATACCTGCCACAGGTACCAATGCATTACCAACAGCTGGGATAAACCAGGCGGGATTCATGTGATGAATCTCAAACTGCTCATGGTGCATCCAGACACTCACCACATAGAGAGTAAATACCAGATGAAGTGCGCACCCAATCAACCATAGCAAATGAGTGATTGACATATTGATGGGCATAAAGCAGATGGACAGTAGCAACATACTGATCGATATGGACGGGAAAAAATTGAGCTTGATCGGATGCTTCAGTTCCTGCAATACAGATGAGTTGTAACGTATCACCTTAGCACTATAGATGAGTGCGAATCCCACAAAAATACTAGCTGTTATTCCCACTAGCAAGCTATTGATATGCAGATCAACACCCAAAATATGTTGAGCCTTTTCCCAACCAATAGTCAGGCCAGAAAGGCCCATAACCATCGCAAAAAAGGAGACTGGGAAATTCTCCAGTCGCGTAGAGTTTTTTATTGTCGATTCCACTACTGCACTCCGAGTTAATACATTACTTTAATCCTGAGTTAAATTGTAGGTAAGTCTCAGCACGGTTCATTGAAGATTATCAATCTATGCTATTTTTATCCAGACACCAAGCTAATTGAGAATCTTCAATGACCCAAGCATAAATCATTATTATTTTGTCGCAAATATTTTAACCGGCAACCGCAGCATTCTGGCCGTAAACCTATGGGCTTTATAAATAATGGATAGATTTACACGAAATTACAGTATTAATTTAAGCATATGTGTCTTAATCATGCTGGTCTGGGCACTATATGAAGATCCTCAAGTATCAGACCTAAACCATCTACTCGAACAAGATACAGAAATCTTTGGCTACCCGTACCGATTCCAGATTATCCGTTTGCAGAACAGGGTTGCAACGATAAGCACACCACGCTCTACTGACTTTCCAGTATATAAGGCATTAGGGATAATTTATCCTCATTTGGCTAACCGCACTCAAGATAATCCTGACATAATGAAGGCGCAGCAAAAGTTGGCACAAATACAGAAACGGGCAAAGGCCATTGTCATGAAGTCAGACAAAGCCATCAGCATACGCTGGGAACTTGATAAAGACTGGCTTAGTCAACATGGTATATATTTAAGCTCGCAGAAATAAACACTCTATGCAGTCAGTCTCGCGTATAGAAGTGGTAGCTCTTTCGGCAGTTGCGACGGTTTGTGGATCACCACGTATCCTCCGCTACCAAACAAGTATGGCAGGTAGTCGTTGGCCCGGTTGTCGATGGTAACGCAGAATGGCTGCAGACCAAGTTGGCGCGCCTCGTGGATAGCGTGACGGGTATCCTCGATCCCATAACGCCCTTCATACTTATCCAGATCATTAGGCTTTCCATCGGTGAGCAGCAACAGCATACGGCGGCTTGCCGGTTCATCTTTGAGCAGTTTGCTCCCATAGCGGATGGCAGCACCCATGCGGGTATAGTAGCCGGGTTTGATGGCGTTGATCCGCCCCCGAATAGAAGCGGTGTAGGTTTCATCAAAGGTCTTAAGCTGATGGAAACGGACCGGATCACGGCGCCGGGATGAAAAGCCATGTATGGCAAAGCGATCCCTGGTGGCGGCCAAACTCTCTGCAAACAGAAACAGGCTGTTGCGGATTACGTCGATGACCCGAGCATGATCATTGATCCAGGAGTCGGTGGAGAGGGAGAGGTCGGCCAGCAACAGGCAGGCCAAGTCCCGGGCGCCGACCCTGAGATCCCGGTAGAGACCGTCAGCGGCGGCAACATGTCCTGACTCACGATCGGCGACAAAACGCAGATATGCATCCAGGTCGACCTCACTACCCTCCTGTTGGGCAGGATGCCAGATACGCGCTGGAGCAATGTGTTGAAACTGGGCCCGCAGGCGCCTGGCGGTACGCCGCAGATGGTCGGGTAGTTCACACGGTTCGGCATCTGCGGACAGCATGGGTACGATGCGGCAGTGATCAGCTTGCAGGTGTTGGGCTCTATAATCCCACTCCGGCAACAGGATGCCGCTGTTTAACACCAGGTCGTCATGGGCCTCAGAGGGCAGGTCCAGGTCAAACCGCAGCCGACCAGCGGTGGATTTTCCGTCACGACTGATGCTCATCACATCCATATCATCGGCAATGTCCGATGCCTGCTCCAGGTCATCGTTCTCTTCAGTCCCCCGGTCCACCTTGGCAAATTCTCCCCAGGTAAAGATATTCTCCATGCGGATGGTAACCAGTCCTCGATCCTCCTGAGGAGTATCGGTGCGTTCAGCCTTGCGGCGGCGCTGTTCCTCCAGCGTTGTTTTTTCGCCGTTAGGTTGTCGATCTGCATCTACGTCCGGCACCTCACCAGACTGAGTGCCAGTCAGAGGCGGGTCTGGATGCAGCCACAGAGGCACGGGGTGAGGAGGCCTCTTGGCCACTGGTAACTGATTCTGACTGCCCGGTTCCTGTAACGCCAGTCGAATACACCTCTCCTGCGCTGCCTCCTGCCGATTGAGTCTTGCCGGATCTGGACGTAGTGCAATATGGGCCGCCACCAACCGTTGGTAGCGGGGACGAATCCCCGGGTAACTATCCAGGGTCTCGAGGGTAAGTCGTTGGTTTCTGATAAACCATGACTCCTCTGTTTGACCATCTGCAACTGCCAGTGCGGCCAGCCAGAGGTAGAGGTCACGGTTCAGTTCCAGGGTGGGAAAGCTATCGATTGAGACAGGCAGGCGTAGGGAGTGTTCATCCCGCCACGCCAGTTCCACTCTTCTATTGGTGCCTGCGATGCGCTGCAACAGGTTGCGACGGGCACCGTGCCGGGTGGTGGTTGCCCCATCCACCTGCAGACCGCCATCACCACCAAGAGCCCGGAACATAACCCCGACGCCGAGGCGAACCTGGTCCAGATGCACCACGGCATCCGGATAACCAGTATCCGCCATTCGGGTGATCAGACGGTCCCAGATTTCGCCTACTTTATCTTCCATCTAAGCACTCATTTCTCAGTTATACAGAAGGGATCTGAGTCAAATTTGACTCAGACCACACAAAACCCTGCACTAAACCCCAAAAGTAACGCCCACAACCTCCATCAGCGCCTGGATAGTCTCTGCATCATCGGTCAGCGGTTCCACCAAGGCAGCGCGGCACGCTTCCAGAGGCTCATAGCCACCGAGGATCAGGGTTGCGGTATAGACCAGCAGACGAGTGGATGCAGCCTCTTCCAGGTCATGGTCTTTCAGTGCCCGCAGTGCGTTGGCCAGGATTACCAAGCGCTTGGCCAGAGTGCTGTCGATGCCGGTCTCTCCCATCAGGATCTGTTGTTCCAGTTCCGGCTTGGGGAAATCAAAACGCTGGGCGATGAAGCGTTGCTTGGTGCTGGGTTTCATCCCCTTGAGCAGGTTCTGGTAACCGGGGTTGTAGGAGACCACCAGCATGAACTCCGGTGGCGCCTGCAGGATCTCTCCGGTCCGTTCAATGGGCAGGATGCGCCGGTCATCGGTGAGGGGATGCAGCACCACCGTAGTGTCCTTGCGCGCCTCCACCACCTCGTCCAGATAACAGATGGCACCCTCCCTGACCGCCCGGGTCAGTGGTCCATCACTCCAGTAGGTACCGCCATCTCCGATCAGGTGGCGTCCTACCAGATCGGATGCCGTAAGATCATCATGGCATGACACGGTATAGACCGGACGTTCCAGTCTGGCTGCCATATAGTTGATGAACCGGGTCTTGCCACACCCCGTTGGTCCCTTGATGAGCATGGGCAGTTGATGCCGATAGGCGTGTTCAAACAGGGCGACTTCATTACCCTGTGGTTTATAGAACGGATGTTCCGGTTGTTCTATTTTCAATGCAGTTGGATTTGTCATAATCTTTTCTCGGTGCTAATTACTGGTTTGCTAATTAAAAAGCGATGCTGATCAAAAAGCCTGGTATGAATAGCCAGATAGAGACCGGCCAGCGCCAAAATCCGCGCAGTCGTTTCAAGCCCATAAAATAGCTCCCGACCAGATGCCCTTTAATCAGGGCAAGGAACAGGACAAAGAGCGATACCTCCAGGCCACCGAGCCCCATCTGTCCGATCAGGTAGGTGACGAGGGTAAAAACCATCAGAAAGATGTAGACCCAAGTGCAGGAGCGGATATTGAAAGTTTGTTTTTTCTCCATGATCATCTCAACGCATTATGTAAACCAGCGGGAAGAGAATCAGCCATACCAGATCCACCATGTGCCAGTAAGAGGCGCCGGTATGTACTCCGGTATGATTTGACGCACTATAGCCACCCTTGCTGGCCTTGATAGCAACCGCCGCCAGGATCACCATCCCCATGATGACGTGCATAAAATGAAAGAAGGTCAGGGATAGGTAGAACATAAAGAAGGCGTTGGTACTCAGGTCAACACCTTCGCCAAAATGGTGTGCATATTCACCAATCTTCACCACCAGAAAAACAGCACCCATGGTGATTGCAGCAAGCAGCCAGCGAACACAGCCCCTGCTGTTACTCTCTCTGATTGCGGCCACGGCATGGACTACAAAATAGGAGCTGGTAATCAACGCCAGAGTATTGATCAGCGCAGCTTGCCGGTCCAGATGCAGTTGGAACTCATTAAACAGCTCCACGTTGTTCATTCTGGTAAAAGCGTAGGCGGCAAAAAAGATCCCGAACACCAGCAACTCTGCAAGGATGAAAACCCAGATCGCCAAGTCACCCGGAGGATATTTCGCCCGGGCTGGGGTCTCGATTATTGCGGATGTGGCTGTCATTGGATTATTTCCTCGTAGTTATCCATACAGCTATTCGCGGTAGAGAAAGTGCCGGCTGGCACGGATCTGCCAGCCGGCGTTAGCTATCAATCAGGCCATGGGTTTGACACTGGCCTCTGGCTCTTTTTCACCCACAAAGAAGCTGGCTACGTAGAGCAACAGGCCGATGAAGAACATCACTCCAAAGATCTCACGCAGCCAATAGAAGACCGCAATCTGATTCTGCACCACCATGAACGGCAGCGGGTTGTCCGCTATCCGTTGCAACCAGGTCTGCACCAGGCCGCCGCTGGTGAGGACCAGGGTGATGCACACCATGGCAATCGACATCAACCAGAAGGACCATATCTCCAGCGTCTGCTGCCGCTCGCTGTTGGCCGCAGTGCGGCCGCGCAGCATCGGCATGGCATAGGAGATGATGGCCAGGACGATCATCACATAGGCACCGTAGAACGAGAGGTGGCCGTGCGCCGCCGTAACCTGCGTGCCGTGAAGATAGTAGTTCACCGGGGCCAGGGTCAGCAGGAAGCCCCAGACGCCAGCCCCCACAAAGGCCAATACCGCAGTTCCAAGCGCCCACAGTGTAGCCGCCCTGTTGGGATGGTTGCGCCGACGTCGCTTCACCATATTGAAGGCAAAGAGGGTCATCATGAAGAAGGGGATTGGCTCCAGGGCGCCGAAGATGGAACCCCACCACTGCCAGTATTCAGGGGTGCCAATCCAGAAGTAGTGGTGACCGGTACCGATGATGCCAGAGATAAAGGCCATGGCTATGATGATGTACAGCCACTTCTCTATGATCTCCCGGTCCACGCCGGTGACCTTGATCAGAACGTAGGCCAGAATCGCACCCAGTATCAGCTCCCAGACGCCTTCTACCCACAGATGTACAACCCACCACCAGTAGAACTTGTCCAGCACCAGGTTGGTTGGATTGTAGAAGGAGAAGAGAAACAGCACCGCCAGACCGACCAGACCAATAAAGAGCACCAGGTTTATCACCGTCTTGCGGCCCCGAAGAATGGTCATACCTATATTGAACAGAAAGGCGAGCGCCACCACGACAATGCCGATCTTGGTAATTGTCGGCTGCTCCAGGAACTCACGGCCCATAGTGGGAAGCAGGTCATTGCCGGTGATGTCGGCCAGAGTGGAGTAAGGCACCAATAAATATCCCGCTACGGTCAGTAAGGACGCCGCCATGAATACCCAGAACATCAGTTTAGCCAGGAAGGGGCTGAACAGTTCAGTCTCCGCCTCCTCCGGCACCAGGTAGTAGGCCGCGCCCATGAACCCCATGAGCAGCCAGATGATCAGTGTATTGGTATGCACCATACGTGCCGCACTGGACGGGATCTCAGGGAACAGGAAATCCCCAATTACATACTGCAGACCCAGGATCAAACCAAACAGGATCTGGGCCACGAAGAGGACAATTGCCCCCACAAAATAAGGTTTTGCAACTAACTGTGATTGATACTGCATACTTTTTTCTCCCCGTTTCAGCCCTGATCGTTAGGCGGCCAGCCGGATGTATTGATTTCTGATGCGTACTTCAGGAATTCAGCTAATGCCTCGATATCTTCATCAGTGAATTTGAACCGCGGCATACGGCGCATTGGAATACCCTCAGCAGGGAGGCTGATCAGACCCTTGATCCGTCCTTTGACGGCTTCCAGATTGCTTCCATAGCGCTTGTACACATTTCCCAGTTCCGGGGCAAAGTAGGCTCCTTCCCCAAGCAGGGTATGGCAACCAATGCAGTTGTTCACTTCCCATAGATGCTTTCCTTTTGCGATCTTTGGACCCACTGGGGAGTCCAGGGCCGCACGGTTATCCAGCTTGGGAAGTGCTCTCATGGTATCGAAAGTCAGGGCAAAGAACAGCAGGAGGAAAAAGATCGACCCCCCATAAAATATGTTCCGTGCCATTGACTTAGTAAAGGCTTCAGTCACGACATGTTCTCCTTCTGATGACTACTAAATCGAGTGTTGAAACGATGTAAATAAATCATAATAACCAAGCGTTATGCTCAGTTATTGCCAGTTATCTTCCCAAGTCTGCATTGATAATCAGCAAAAAGTGTAGACTCAGTGGTAATAGCAAAAACTGTACATTTGCAGTGTTAACAATTACCAAAATGCAGGCAGGATAGACACTTGACGCGATAGATGCAGCAGGTATTATGCCAACAATATATCTGTTTGATATTAATGATTATTAACAAACTCGCACGCTATGGCTTAACGTTATTACATGTTAAGTTAACACTTAGTGAACATAGTATTGTTAACGATGTGAACATCAGGAGATGGAATGGATCCACTTGCCTGACTAGAAGATTGTTTTGAATGTTGGGAGTGTAGATTACTTAGATCCCGATTAGACCGTTGCTCTATGGGTGTTTGTAGCAATGTCACATAGGCTCATTCACACGCTCTGTTGCGGTTTTTCTTTTTCCTTAGCGGTCGCAGACTGCTGCTTGGGCCACATCTAACATCGGCACACCATTGACGTGCCGCTCCTTGCTAAAACTGACCAGGAGAATACTGTCATTCATCACGATACCCGTCAGGGTCACCAGGCCAACCAGACTGGGCATGGAGAGTTACAGGCCCATTAACAGGTGCCCCCAGACAACACCCGCCAGCCCAGTGGCTATCGCCAACGGTACGGCGATCGGCTGCAGGTAACTGCGGAACTGGAAGGAGAGTATTATGAAAACTCCAATCAGCCCTATCAGTATATTGGTCTGTAAAGAAGCCCCGGTTAAAATAGTCCCCTGGTAAAAAAACCATCCACTACCAGGATCAATAATAGCAACCCAATACCCAGCAGAGTAAAACCAAGCAGGTGGGATATCCGGTTCCAGGTTTTAGAGGGCGGATCCACCAGATAGTTGTTCAGCTCACCCGAGGCCTTGAGCCGTTCATACTCTTCTGGACGTTCTTCCTTCAGCTCCTCAAGATCCCATGAACCGGTGAACATGACCGTATCCAAAGGAAACTTGGCGGGGCGAAAGTGGTTATTGAAAAAGTGCACCACAAACAGCGTCATCACCGCCAGGAAGGCCTCCAGGCCGTGGGCAACAACCGCCAGATTGAAGATCCACCCCGGCAGTACCTGCCCCACATCATCAGCAAACCAGAGCAGAATACCGGAGACACCGATCACAAAAGCACCCCAATATACCGCCCAGTAGTCAAACTTCTCCCAGTAGGTCCAGCGGTCAAAGCGAGGCTGCTTGCCCTTACCGAAGTACCAAAGAAACTGTCCTTTCATATCCTCCCAGTCTTTTTTACGCGGCAGTAATGAATCAGGCCCAAACCAGTCGAAATCATGATTTTTCAGCACCCGTCTTAATACCACCGCCGCATGACCGAAGATAGCAAGCAGGAATATCACCCCAGCCCAGTGGTGCAGGTTATTCAATAACTTGGTACCACCCAGGGCTGGCACCAACACCATGGCCCACTTGGTGTCAGGATACATCACCACCATACCGCTGAGGACCAGGGACATCAGCGACAGCGCCAACAGCCAGTGATTGACCCGCCAGTACCAGCTGAAACGTTGAAAGTGGATGCCGCTATGTTTCTTTTCAGGCTTCTTCCGAACCGGGTAACTACGTGAACTGTCTCGGACATAGGTAACCGGGCGCTCTTTTTTCTCACGCCAGAACCAGAGCACAGAATGCAGATAGAAGAAGAGGATTACCACCACAATCAGCGCACCCATGCCTTTTCCGAGAATCCATAACTCCGGGAACTTCTCGAAGTTTCTGGTGGTTCCGTGCGGGTGATATTTGGCGAACTGATCGTTGGCCTGTTTATGGCATTTGCGACAGGTATCCACCCGTTTTGCTTCGCTTACCAGCGAGGCGGCGTTACTGACGTGCGTAATGTTGTGACCAGCATGGCAGTCCACGCACTTCGGGGCATCCGCACTACCATGCCAGGCCAGCTGGCCATGGGGGCTGGCCATATAACCATCCAGCTCATTTTTGTGGCAATCTCCACAGTTCCCGGTGACCAGACGGTGAGCCGGCAGCTTGTCCATGGATGACACCTTATGGGATGAGTGACAATCAGCACAGGTGGCAGAATCCCCCTTCCAGGGTGTTTTGAGGGCCGCACCGTGCATCGACTTCTGGTACTCCTGCAACGCCTTTTCGTGACAGGCACCGCACATCTCCGGCGAGTTCAGACGATGGGTGCTGGCGCGGCTATCTTCCGAAGGGTAGACATAGTGCGCCGTGTGGCAGGTGGCGCAGGTGGCATTGTTGCTGATACTGCTATCGGCATGACCGGACAGGGTGTAGTTACGGCTATAGGTAACCACGCGCGGCGGCTCTGGCGCCAGCCAGGATGCACGATTGGCGGGGGCCCAGGTACCGGGTACCTTTTTATGGCAGCCGATGCAGTCCACCGCTCCCAGTGGTTCCTTGCGGTGGGGTAGTTGCTTGATATCGGTGTGACAGCCGGTGCAAGTCACCTCACCATGCACACTCTCAGAAAAAGATTCCGCATCCACAAACAGGTTGCGCTTGCGGGTATCACCATGCTTGCCTTGCGGTACGCTGAATCCCTTCTCGGCGTGGCACTCCTGGCATTGTGCATCGGTAAAGATTTCTGCCTGAAGTGTCCCTGAGAACAACAGGATAAAAGATAACAGGCTAATGATACGCATGGGGCGGTCTCTTTGATGGTTTGGCTGTGGGAGTTGATGGATTAACTAACCAGTGATAAAGCAATCATCAAGTGGTTAGTCCGGCCCATGGGGCCGGGGTCGATCAGGCATGAATAGCGTTCGCTATGTGGCCAGATCGACCCCATCTCATGGGTGGGGGTTTAGAGCACTACTTCTTAGCTGCACTCTTTTCCAGCATGAAACCGTGGTTGTCATCATCGGTGGGACGCCAGAACTTGGGCGGCTGCTTGCCCAGGAACCAACGATGCATCTCCGATTCCAGAGTAGCCGTCAACAACTTCTCCACCACGTCTGCACCCTTGGTGTTACCCTCATCCCGGGCGTGCTTGATACGTTCCTTGATCTGCGGAACCATCTCTATGTAGAAGCGATGGGCCATCTCGTACATACCTTCCCAGTGTGCGTAGTCTGGTGCAAACATAGCCGCACCATGACGGGCTCGACGACCCTCGTGGTGCCACAGGTAGAACCAGGTCCACTCCACCTCTTCGTTGAACTTGGTCTTGTCCAGCAGGCCGTTCTTCAACATGGAGGTAACCAATGCCTGAGCAGGCCGGGCGAACTTCTCGTTGTAGAGTTCAACAAACGCATCCAGCTGTTCAAAATGGTTATTCACGGTGCTGGCGCCATGGCAGTTAAAACAGACGTTCTTCATGTCCTTGCGTCGCTCCAGCCATGGTTTTACCTCTTTGCCCTGTGCAATCGCCTTAGCATCGATTTTAACTGAGATAGGCGCGCGCAGATTCCAGGAGATCCTGTCCCCCACATCGTGGGTAACCGGTAGATCCTTGGTGCGGGACATGTGGCAGGTGGCGCAAGTGGGGGCAGCAGAATAGTCTTCGCCCACGATCCATTTGGGTGAATCCATGTTCATCTTATCCTTATGCGCCTTGAAGGCCACACCATGGGCGGATTCGTTGTAGATCTCCTTCTGTGGATGATCTGGACCCAGATGGCAACGACCACAGTTATCCGGGGTACGGGCCTGTTCCAGATCAAAGTTGTGACGCAGGTGACAGGCGGAACACGAGCCTTTGGAACCATCAGGGTTGATGCGACCCACACCAGTGTTGGGCCAGGTGGCGGAGTTGAGGGTGCCGTCGGAGTTGACTCGAACTATGGAACCGTGACAACCGGCACAGCCGGCGGTAACCACCGGAGAGGTGCCGTGCAGTAGTGGAGCACCCTCCACCACCTCAGCCAGATGGTTATCCAGAGAACCCAGAATATTGCCAGCAGAGGCGTGGTGTGATTTATCAAACTCCGCAACCACCTTCTCATGGCACTGGGCACAATCCTTGGGCGAGACGATCACCGAGATGACAAAGTCCTTATGCATAATGGCGTCTTTATCTTTCTTTTCGGCCTTGTGGCATTCATAGCAACCCACATTAGCGCCGAAATGTTTGGAGTGTCCCCACTGGTCGTAAATACCTGCCGTCTTCTCCTTGTGACAGGAGGCGCAGGTAGCACTCTCTCTACTGAGATGATCCAGACCTTGAGAGATCTTTACTGGCGCCTTCTCTTCTAGCGGAGTGCCTGTTGCGGTTGTCGCATGCAGTGGAGCAGACAAAACCAGCAGCAGCAAACCCATGGCTGCCGTGACCTGTTTGAACATCCACGAAGGATTTAAATTCATTGCTTTGATACCTCTCTTTTGCGCCGGTATGGGGCTGGTTAATAAACTTTGGAATGACCTTAACCAGCCAGATTGCAAAGGGGATGCCAAAAGAGAGATCAAATAAGCGCATTTCGATATAACTCATTGATGGGACGAGATATTTCGTTGGCTTCTATACTTTTTTCATGTATTACTGAGGTATTAAAATGCTCACATACGGTGCCTAAAAAAATACCACGCTCCTTGCTGGTGCAGGTTTGAAAGCGTGGATATTGAGGTGGGCAGAGCCGATATCGGCATCCAAACCTACTGCAACACTGCCCCATCTAACACAGACGAGAGCTCTACTCCGTATTTTTTCCTGCGGTAAAATAGAGCCAAAGAAACCCCGAAACACCAGCCAGAATTGAGGCTAGAAGAATCCCGGTTTTAGCCATCAACAGATCCTGAGCATGGTGCGCAAACCCCAGTTCTGCAATAAATATCGACATGGTAAAGCCAATACCAGCCATCAGCGCTACACCCACAATGTGCTTAAAATTCAAGCCAGTTGGAAGAGAGGTCAGACCTAACTTTATGACGACCCAGGAGAAACCAGCGATACCGACCAGCTTGCCGACAACCAAGCCGGCTGCAACACCAATTGACACCGGGTGAGTAACAACATCGCCAATAGATGACCAGTCGATGGGGATACCGGCATTGGCCAGAGAAAAAATAGGAATAACCAGGTAGGCCGATGACAAATGCATCTTACGTTCCAGGATCTGTGCAGGTGCCTGAACCAGTTGCACGCCTTCCCCCAAGGCACGAACCCGAGAGCGCAGCTCATCATTTATGACAATATTCTCTTCACGCTGGTAGGCCTGTTTGATCCGTCCAAGCATCTGGTTAATCTGTGACAGGAAGCGATCCGGATCATACTTTGGACGCATGGGAATGGTAAATGCCAGAAAGATACCAGCGAGGGTTGCATGCACGCCACTCTTTAACATAGCGATCCACAGCACCACTCCAAGCAGGATATAAGGTAATGGGCGGCGTATTCCACCACGATTCAAGGAGACCAGCAGTAACATCATGACGGCAGCGGTAGCCAGGGCAAGGTAATTTATTGCCTCTGTATAGAATAGTGCTATCGCTATGACAGCACCCAGGTCATCCACAATCGCCAGGGCTACCAGGAATGTCAGCAGATTCTTTGGTATCCGATTACCCAGCAGCGCCAGGGCACCCAGGGCAAAGGCAATATCTGTTGCCATCGGCACCCCCCATCCATCAAGTGTATGTCCCTCCGGGTTGATGCTTATGTAGATAGCAACAGGCACCAGCATGCCACCCATGGCTGCAACTATCGGTAGCACCGCCTGCTTTGGATCAGCAAGCTCCCCCACAAGAATCTCTCGCTTAAGCTCCAAACCCACCACGAAAAAAAACAGCGCCATCAAACCATCATTGACCCAATGATGCAGCGACTTGGATAGCTGAAACCCCTCTACGCCAATCGTAAATGGCATTTCCAACAGGTGCTGATAGAACTCATTCCACTGGCTGTTGGCAATATAGAGTGCCACAATCGCACACAGCATAAGCAGAACGCCACTGGTGGTCTGGCGGTGAATAAACTCCTCGAGAGGGGTCAATACCCGGTCAAAGGCCTGTTCCCATGGGGCTACATACTCTTTTCTGATCGGTCTTTTCATCAAGATACTCTAAATAGAGAACATTTTTGAATACAATTTGACTCCAAGTCTACAACCTTGGTTCCGTCAGACTTGGTGTTGCACCTGAACATGATCAGCAAATCCGGTACCTGCCTCGGTGTAGATATTGAACACAGCAGTTGCACCTGATTGTCGCAACAACTTCTCTTCATCCGGGAACCTTGCCGTTGCGGCTATACGCCCGGGGAAAGATATCTCCCGCAACTGCTCCAGGGCATCCAGGTTGGCTTCAAGGTTCGGCAATGCCAGCATGACAAGTTCGATACTGTGGTCCTGCTCTATCTTGTCCCAGAAGTCCGCATCGCTCGGATCACCGCGCAGGACTTTGCGCCCCATCGCCTGATGTCCTTGGACCAATTCAGCATCAAAGTCGATACCGACCACAGTTTCACCATGGAGTTCGCGCATCCTGTCATAAGCGCCATTGCCTACCCTGCCCATGCCAAAGACAGCAATGGTTGCACCTAGCGTATCCAGCAGCATGTCATCCGGAAGCCTCTCTTTGCGCTGAAACCTCATCCAGAAGCCCCTAAACTGGCTATAGATTCTGTCATCGATGCTACTTAACGGGGCGGCAATAACAAAAGAGAGGGAGAGAGCAATAGCAATAATGACCAGCCATTCACCATCCATCCAGCCATTGGTTACGCCAATTGCAGCCACGATCAGGCCGAATTCGCTATAGTTGCTCAGGTTCAGGGTCGCCAACATGGAAGTCCTAGCACGCAGTTTGAAACGGGTCATCAGGGTAAAAAAGAGCGCAGATTTGATAAAGACGAAGGGCACAAGCAGCAACCCGATGGTCAACGCCTCCAGCGAAAGTTGGCCTAACATGCCGATGGAGAGAAAGAAGCCCACCAGGAACAGGTCCTTAAAGCCCAACATCGATTTGGCCATCTCCTTTGATTTAGGGTGGGTTGAGATCAACACCCCCATGATGAGAGCACCCAAATCGTCCTTTACTCCGCCCATTTCAAACAGTTCTGCTCCACCCAGGGCCAAAACCAGGCCATATAGAATCAGCAATTCACCATGACCAGTTTTTTGCAACAGATGGTGAAACAGCGGTCGTAGCGGGATGAGTAGAAACAGCAGTAGTGCCCAGGGTGAAGGAAGCTTCCCTGTGGATGCTGCCAGAAAGATGACCGCAGCCAGATCCTGCATAACCAGGATGCCGATAGCGATCCGTCCATGCAGGGAATTCATCTCTCCCTTTTTTTCCAGTGACTTGACCACAAACACGGTACTGGAGAAGCTCAATGCAAAGGCAAGCATCAACGAAAGTTTGAGATCCAGGCCGGAGAAGAGCGGCGCGCCCATCACGGCCAGGCCAAAGACAGCCGTTCCAAAGAGGGCAATGATAATTGAGACATGCAGTACAGTTACTGCCCAAACCTGCGGCCTGATCAATATCTTCAGATTCAGCTTCAGGCCCACAGTGAACAGCAGCAGAGTGATGCCCAGATCAGCAAGCTTCTGCAACATCTCTCCGCTTGCGATACCCAGGTAATTGAGCACGAAACCGGTAGCTAGGAAACCAACCAACGGCGGCAGGCCAATCAGTCTTACCAGAAAGCCAAGAAAAAAAGCCAGGGTGATCCAGGCAACATCTCCCAGCGCGATAGCAACCCATTGAAAATCCATAATTCATTATTACTGATCTCAATTAGAGGCTCAAATCTGTATTCAGGTTAGTCTCTGACAACACTCTCAATGCCGCCAGGAAGGTGAAGGGCAGCCTTACTCCAAACCAGGCTGCCAGAGCTTATACGGCTCCGCTGAAAATATCGGGCATCGCAACGCAGAAACCAGCGACGAAAGCATCAGGGTCTAGATAGATACACTGGATGATATGAACATTCTCAGAGAAGGGGTGTATTACCGGATCAAGAATAATTAGCCTACGCTATGGCAAGTACTGCTATAAATAGAGTGACATGCTTATTTATTCCGAACCAGATGAGAAAAAGCTTGCTGAGCTTTTCGCAGCCTCAGAGTACGATGCTGCAAATTGGATTAAAGACCTTGATACAGGTGAGTCCTACTACTGGCCTGCCAGTGACCTGTCATACAAACGTATGGCGAAGGTCTTGAGCATTGACCATTATGACAAAGGCACCATCGCTCAGGGCAAAATAAAGCCTTGAGCCAGCAAACCCTACCATAGCGCGGGGTTTTGTATTTGTGGCGTAAAAAATCAATTTGTTTACACCTCCAGGCTTTTCGCATAAAAAAAGCACTCTGGGCTGGCCATAAGTGCTTGATTTATTTGGTAGGCGCGATTGGAATCGAACCAACGACCTCTACCATGTCAAGGTAGCGCTCTAACCAACTGAGCTACGCGCCTGTAAAACTGTTACATAACCATCTACTGCCGATTACCTCCATGTAGGCTGGGGCAGCTTGGCCGTCCTAGCCTCGAAGTGGGCGCATAATACCGGGTTACACCCACTTAAGGCAAGGCCCATTGTAGCCCCACACCATCAGATTCCATACGGAGCCAGAGCGAGCATCAAATGTGGTATTCAGTATTTTTGCCCACCGCCGTACAGCCCAATCCAACCCCCGGAACAGGATCGCCAAATAATTGCGTCAGATCAGGTAAAAAAAAAGCAAATATCTGTCCCGGTATATTACAGTTTTGTCACAGAATTGTTACAGTAGCCCGCTAAATATTTCCAATACCATCCGCGACCATTGTACGCATAAAAATCAATTCAAATTAAGTAGTTACTTATATGGAACTCCAAAATATCAATGAACTGGAAAAGGCCACAGACAAGGGCCGGAGAGAGCTTTTCAGAATTGGGACAGCCCTACTATTTATAGTGGGTATTATGCTGTTCACCAGCATACGTGGAATGGAAACCCCAGGCAATATCATACTCATGATTGCCGCCATGATCGGTGGTTACATGGCCATGAATATCGGGGCCAATGATGTAGCAAATAATGTGGGGCCGGCAGTTGGGTCTAAGGCGCTGACTCTTGGTGGCGCCATAGTAATCGCTGCAGTCTTCGAGGCATCCGGAGCCCTGGTCGCCGGTGGTGACGTGGTTACTACCATTAAAAAGGGGATTATTGATCCGGCGCTAATTGCAGATCCAGACACATTTATCTGGCTGATGCTGGCTGCACTGCTGGCGGGCGCAATCTGGCTGAATGTCGCCACTGCTCTGGGCGCACCTGTATCCACCACCCACTCCATTGTGGGTGGCGTTCTGGGGGCAGGAATTGCCGCTGGCGGGATAGAGATAGCCAACTGGGAGCGCATGGGCGCCATCAGTGCCAGCTGGATAATCTCGCCGGTCTTAGGCGGCTTGATAGCAGCTAGCTTCCTCTATCTGATAAAACGCACCATAACCTATCAAGCCGACATGATAGCCGCCGCCAAACGCATGGTACCAGTGTTTGTTGCGATCATGGCCTGGGCCTTTGGCACCTACCTGATGCTCAAGGGGTTAAAAAAGGTGTGGAAGGTAGATTTTGGTACCGCGGCCTTAATTGGCGTGGCCATCTCTGTAATTGTGTATGTGGCGGTTAAGCCCTTGCTGGCCAAGATCGCAAATAAGCTGCCAAACGAAAAACAGAGCGTAAACCATCTATTCACCTTGCCCTTGATCTTTGCCGCAGCACTCCTTAGCTTCGCCCATGGAGCAAACGACGTAGCCAATGCCGTTGGTCCACTAGCGGCCATCAATGACGCCATACTCCATGGCAGCATCGCCAGCAAGGCAAGCATTCCTGTATGGGTAATGATGGTAGGCGCCATTGGCATCGCCATAGGTCTGGCCCTGTATGGCCCAAAGCTGATACGGACCGTAGGTACGGAGATTACCGAGCTGGACAAGATGCGGGCCTTCTGTGTTGCCATGGCAGCATCCATTACCGTAATCATTGCAACCCAGCTTGGTCTGCCTGTGAGTTCAACTCACATTGCTGTTGGTGGAATATTCGGTGTGGGTTTTCTTAGGGAATTTCTTAAAACCAGCTACGCCAAGATGATTGATGAGATCAAGCATCACCACGAGGATGACCACCCGGAAGTTGTCGAAGCCTTCCTGATCGATTTCAAAAAGGCATCACTGATCAAAAAGAGTCAAATGCTGGAGGAGCTAAAGCAGAAAAAGGCCAAGGCCAATCTCACCAAGAAGGAACGCAAAAGCCTGCGCAAGGTTTATCGGCATGAATTGGTAAAACGCTCTGCCATGCTGAAGATCGCCGCAGCCTGGGTGATCACGGTACCTGTTTCAGGAATCATGGCCGCCCTGCTCTACTTTGCCATCAGGGGCATGATGCTGCCCTGACAGATGTGGCTCTCTGCCCACTGGTGTAACAGTGGAATTTTCAAGCCGACACAAAAAAGGGGAAGGCATGGCCTTCCCCAATAGTTGGAACACTCTCCAACCAAGCATTACCTCTTGCGCACTGGCACCACCAGTACCGGGCGATCTGCAATGTGTATCACCCGACGTGCAGCAGAGCCGATAAAACCGCGTCCCATACCCGAGGTGGTATGGGTGCCTATAACGACCAGATCCACATTCAACTGCTCTGCGTACTGCTGAATCTCTTCAGCCACATTACCACTGACCGCCATAATATCCGTCACCAGTTTTGTTTTGTCTGGATCATCAGCCATCACATCCTCATAGAACTTCTCTAGTCGTTCCTTCATATTGGAGAGCACTTTTTTCAAAGCACCCTCCTCACTTAGGTCAAGATCAGCATCTTTGGGGAGATAGGCCTCCAAAGCCCAGGCAGCAACGTTACTCAGAGGCTCGGCCACGTGCAGCATTATGACCTGAGCATCATACTGTTTCGCCAGACCGATAGCATGGAGAAATACAGGACGCATATTCTCACCAAGATCGGTCGCATAAAGAATCTTTTTATAACGTGGAATATCCATAATCTCTTTCTCTCAAGTGGTAGTTTGATCACCCCACCGGCCAACCACAGGTTGGCCAGTGGGAGCTGTTTCAATGTACTACTTATAGCCCTTAAGCTGATCAATATACTCAGGCAAGAACAGCAACAGGCCAAGCCACGGCAGCGCCGCCTTGATCACCCAGCCAATACTATTTCCGGTGATACCTGCCGTTACAAACAGGTTCAACCCAACCGGAGGCGTCAGCGTACCAATCTCCATATTCGCCACCATGATGATACCGAGGTGGATAGGATCAATTCCCAGCTTCACTGCGATAGGGAACAGGATCGGGGCCATGATCAAAAGAATAGCTGATGGTTCCATGAAATTCCCGGCAGCCAGTAACAATATATTGACCACAATCAGGAACATCCAAGGCTCCAGCCCCCACTCCACAATGGTCTGGGCGATGGCATGGGGAATACATTCGGTAGTCAGAACATGGGCGAACAGCATGGCTTCAAGAACCTTGTTGTCCCCAAATAGCTGGGAGTTAGGGTAGACCTCAACCTGAACCTTGCCAGCAAGACGCTGATCCACCAGCTGTTTGAATTTATTGGCCATCTGACCTTTGGGAGTGTTCTCAGCAACAACATGAGAAAACTTGATCACAACTGGTTTTGCAAAGGCCGGATCGGCCAAAATCATCGCAGACAGGGCTGTAGCCGCTGTAAGTAAACGAAAACGCGATGGTTATCCTACAAGGGTATTAGTTAAGTTACTCATACAAATTCAGGCCAGAGGCCGTGAATAGGGATATACAGAGCAAGTTAAGGGATAACCCAAAAACAACCGCACAAATCTTACTTTAACCTGTTGTTGTTAAAGTAGATAATGCGACCATGAAAGAAAGCTACGGCATTAGAAGAATGGGTAGAATTCCATCAAAACAGCCCAATCAAACAAAGCATTCTGGCGAGAATCCGCCAATTAATGACTGCCGACACCCAGAGGGGTCAAGCGAGCATACTTTTAGCTCCACCCATATATTTGAAGCGCAATCACTCTAACCACAACAACACTATGTAGCGTCAGGATTCTGTCGAAAACTCAGATCAAGCAGGAGCATAAGTCTTCTTTTTGCGGTTAGATAGATCCCAATATTTCGGAGTAAATGGTGCTGCAGTTTGACGTCCTGACGAGCTGTAATGTAGTCTTGCACAGGGGGCTACACCACACCTTCACCATAACAGGGATAAAAGAATAATTTCATGGATAGACATATAGGTGCACCAGAATCATTCTTCCGCTTTCTGGCATCTTTCTGTGCCGAACCCACAAGATATTACCGCCCCCGCCTGGGCCGCTTATTCCGTATTAAAAAGCACCAGAAACCAGGAAATAATCCACCGACATATATAGACTCCGCCTATTTCTATATGCAGAGAGTCTGTCTATATCACTGTTATGTTGCAAGATGACTAGGCGCAAGAAAATACTATTATGGCTTGGGTTGGTGGTCTCTGTACCTGCAGCAGGCTATGCAGGTATTAGCGTAATATTCTATTCATGGCTCAACGCGGCCGAGCCTGAGCGGTGGCCGACAGAGAAAGCGGCTGTTTGGGCATATAGTGCACTGGCCTTAACGATAGTGTTTTTAGGTCTTTTTGGTTTCTGTCTTGTGTCGATTATCAAGGAAGCTAATCGCAAATATAGAGAGCAGCATAATGCAACATAACAAATCATTCGAGCATGCCCGCAAAAAACGCGGGCGGGACACGCAAAAAGCGCGCGCCCCTCAATTCAATCGTTAGCAGAAAGATAAGCGTATGAAGCCCATTAAAGCGATTGTATTAACCTATGACAAATATCGTAGCCTCACAGACCACATGATTTTTTGTTACGAGAAGCTATGGCCTGACCATCCATATTTATTCCAAGTCCCATATCAAGAATTGCCCCCTACCATACAAAATAGTAGGGTTCAGTATCATCAATGTACTTCAGATATTAAGGAAACAGTTCTAACACTACTTGGTGACTTGGATGATGAGGAGATGATTTATTGGTGTATAGACGATAAGTATCCAATTAAACTCAACACGAAAAAGATCGAAAAAATACATCAATGGTTATTTTCGGGTAATAAAGAAGATATTAGCGGATTACTATTTTGCCGATGTAGAGGAATGCTCAAAAAACAAAATCTAACTAGCAAAGAATTGATCGATGCTCAAGGTGATGTCTGCCTGGCAAGAAAGAACTATGAGCAAATATGGATACACCAGTATGTGAAGGTCAAGGTAATACGTTATTTATTTAATTCATTCCCTGACAAGATGCCCACAGCCAAAATGATGGATCTCCTCAAAAAGCAAGTAAAAAAACCTGATTCTCATCAACTATATGTGACCAGTGGGAGTGTGGCTTCATTCGGCGAAAGTACTTCTCGAGGTATAATAACCAGGAATTGCTTTAAGAGCATGAAGGCAAATAATCTGTCTATCCCATCATGGGTAGCCGGAACCACGCCCCACGAAATATTATTTGGCAGTGAACCTCTAGGTTACTTTGCTCGCATTATCAATATGCTAACAAAACATTTCACCTGAGAACAATTCCGCTGCGCACCACAGCGGCAGGCAAGCTTAATGCAACCACAAAATATGAGTCTCGATGAAAATTGAAACTAAAACAGAAATAGAAAATGTTGATTGGGTTTTAGTATCCGAGACCTTGAAGTCAGTCGGAATGGCCCACCACAGCCCAGAAAAACATCAAAAGGCATTTGAGGCTAGCTACTGCACGGTTTTCTTATACGATCAAGATAAAATGGTTGGGTTTGGCAGAGCCATATCCGATGGAGCTTACCAAGCCGCAATTTACGATTGTGCAGTTGTTGATGTATACCAAGGGAAAGGATTAGGAAAACTAATAGTTCAAAAAATCCTCATACAACTAAAAGATTGCAACATAATCTTATACGCCTCTCCGGGAAAAGAAGATTTTTATGAAGAACAAGGTTTTAGTAGAATGAAAACAGGCATGGCATATTTCATTAATCGTGAATCGATGTCTGAAAGAGGGTTTACAGAATAATAATAAAAATTGCATGGCGCTGCTTAATGAGGCCGAGGGCTCACCAGTGGCAATTCTCAACCATACCATTCCAGCAGCCTACTTGGTGCCTGCGGAAACATACGAATGGCTTATGGAAAAACTTGAAGATACCGAACTTGCTCAAGTTGTGTTGGAATCTGCACCAGACAAAGAAAATGCCATAGAAGTTACCGTTTTGTAATTGCAGTTGAGGAAGAGAGCGTGGCATTATTTATACCAAAGCAGAGCAAAAAAAGGCATTACAAGATGGACAACATCACTATCGCTTACGCGGAGGTTGCACTTTCCTGCCACCATTTACCACAATGTTTTTGAGGAAAAATATGCAAATACCTGAAACTTGGTTAGCTATAGCATCGTTAGTTGTCTTATGTGGCACTGTATTCGGTGGGGCAGCGACAGCATTTGTGCGTCTCACTGATAAAAATACACCAATTGATATAGGGTTACTTCATGGGCGTGCCGGTGTATTTGGCACACTGCTATTAATTCTTTCTATTGTCATCGGCAACGAAACTGGTCAGTCTATAGAACCTGCAATTGGACTTTTAATCTTAACGGTGCTCGGTGGTGTTGCACTGTACTTTATTATCAGAAGAAAAGGCATTTTACCTAAACCCATAATATTCATACACGGCGGTTTCGCTATAAGCGCTGTTTACACCTTGTTATTCGGTCTCCCTTTCTAAATATCAGCTTATTTGCGACATGAGCAAAACATATAACAATTCGTTCGAGAATGACACCGGTGTAAACATGCCTGCACCCCTCAACTCGAACTTTGCAATAAAGATACCAGGACCATTACGTGAAGAAACTAAAGATTTTATCGGTACTCTTACTCTTGACTCTGTCCTTCAGTCAGTCTTGGGCGGTTGAAAAATTAACGCTGCAGAAAGTTATCGAAGATATATATGCAATCGTCGGCGAGCTTGGCAACCGAACCGCAGATAATCTAGGCAATAATGCAACATTTGGATTTGTTGTTACTACAGAAGGTGTTGTGCTGATTGACTCAGGTGGCACCTATCAAGGTGCTCAGGAAATTGAACAGCTGATTAAAACGGTTACAGACAAGCCTGTGGTCACAGTAATCAATACCGGGGGACAAGACCATCGCTGGTTAGGTAATGGGTATTTCAAAAATCTGGGAGCGCAAATAATAGCCAGTGAAGAGGCGGTAAGTGACCAAAAAGAACGTACTCAGGATCAATTTATTAGGCTTGGAAACCTGGTTGGTGATAAGGGCATGAAAGGCACAGATGCAATTTATGCTGAAATAACATTCAAGGAAAAGTTAGAGTTTAGACTGGGTGACACCACTTTCATGCTTCACCATGTTGGTCAGGCGCACACGCCTGGGGATAGTTTCGTCTGGCTCCCACGGGAAAAAGTCATGTTCACTGGTGATATTGTTTATATTGACCGCATGCTGGGCGTGGGATCACAATCGAATAGTAAAAGCTGGGTCAACGTCTATCAAACAATGGCTGCATATAAGCCCCAATATTTGATACCTGGGCACGGTCACGCAACAAATTTGGACAAGGCTAATAAACACACCTATGACTATTTGATATTTTTGCGTAAGTCAATTACTGATTATATAAAAAATGGTGGTGATATTACGGATATAAGTAGTGTGAATCAGTCAGAATTTAGCTACCTTTTGAATTATGAAATACTTTCTGGGCGAAATGCACAGCAGATTTATATCGAAATGGAGTGGGAATAAATAGCCAACGAAGCAAATCATCTACTATCTGCAACGCGGGTAGTATGAAGAGCCCCCTGGAGGGGGCCAAAACACCCCCCCATCAATCAGCCTGTGAGAGGCGCATCCCACGCCGATGGAATATGCCAGACTGAGTGCCAAGTTCATCGTGGTGAGTCGCCACTCCAACAGGTGAACAAACACACTCTTCTGCAAACAAGCGTCTCTTGTCCCCTGCCCGGCACTGCCCGCAGGAACGGTAAAGCCGTTTAGTGCCTTACCGTCAGAGGCGATGGTTTACTTGAATCTAATTAACAGGGACAGACTGAAGCCACACTACGAGCCTCTCGGCCAAAAATTGACACCCTGTTAGCCATGGGCTGTCAAATGAAAAATATCCTTCAATTGATATAAAGATACAAGCTGTGCTAAAGGCGAGCAAGCCCGTTAATGCGGTACCAATCATGAAGAATAAAAAACTATTACAACACCTACTTATCCTTATCCTCCAACAACGCCTTAAGGGCTGAAAACGGCTTGGATGTTGCGGTACTGCTCTGGTCACCTTGATTGGAACCACCCCCATGCATATGCTCTTCTATATACCTGGAGTGCTCGTTATCATGGCAATAGACACATAGCAGCTCCCAGTTACTGCCATCTTCCGGATTATTGTCATGATCATGATTACGGTGATGCACCGTCAGCTCATGGATATTGGTGTGGGTAAATTCGCGGGTACAGCGCCCACAAATCCATGGGTACATTTTCAGTGCCTTCTGCCTGTAGCCCTGTTCCCTGTCCTCTCTTTTTTTTCTTGCATCAGCAACGATCTGATCCAGTTTAGGGCTACCAGTAAACCCCTTATCCTGTGACATCGAAATATCCTCCGCAAAAATCATATCCAGACAGCAGTTCTGGATTTGCTTTACAATAGTAAGGTTATAAATCCTGATTGACGATTACCAGTTCAATATGCACTTTTGTTGATCCTGGACATCAGCCACTCCGGGTAAATGTCAGACTAGCTGTTGGAATCATGGAAAACCGATCATAAGACGGAGAATTAAATGCCTCAACGCCACCTGGGATTAGTCATAACTCTGGCCATTATTGCGGCTGTCGCACTGGCCATCTGGTACACCACCCGACCCAAGCCAATTGAGGTTACGGTTAAACCGGTAGAGACCGGAAGCGTAGAGCAGACCGTGGCCAACACCAGGGCCGGCACGGTAAAGGCCTGTCGTAGGGCCAAGCTCTCACCCGGAGTGGGTGGTCAGATCGCCACTCTAGATATACATGAGGGCGACCAGGTAAAAGCCGGGACTCTGCTATTGGAGCTTTGGAACAAGGATCTGCGCGCTGAAATCGCCCTGAATGAGAGCGAATCCAGAGCTACCATGGCCAATGCCAGGGCCGCCTGTCTACAAGCTGAGGTAACAGGGCGTGAGGCCAAACGCATGCTGCAACTTGCAGGCACCGGTGCGGTCTCTGAGGATGCGGTGGACAAATCGGTAACCGAGGCCAAGGCACGCATGGCCGATTGCGATTCGGCCAACGCCATGGCCAATGTCTCTACAGCCCGGGCCAACGTAGCCCGTTCACAGCTGGAACGCACCCAACTGATTGCACCCTTCGACGGGGTCGTGGCGGAGATCAATGGTGAGCTGAACGAATATGTCACCCCCTCCCCACCCGGCATCGCCACCCCCCCGGCGGTGGACCTGATCGACAACTCCTGTTTCTACGTGACCGCTCCCATAGATGAGGTGGACGCACCCAGAATAGCCGTAGGCAAACCGGCCCGGGTGAGCCTGGATGCCTTTGGCAAGCGCCGGTTTCCCGGAACGGTGCGGCGTATCGCCGCCTATGTGCTGGATCGGGAAAAACAGGCCAGGACAGTGGAAGTGGAGGTGGAGTTTAGCAACAAGGAGGATGTTAACCACCTGCTTGCCGGTTACTCGGCAGATGTGGAGATCATACTGGATGAGCGCAAGAACACCCTACGCATCCCCACCGAAGCAATTCTGGGGGAGGAAAAGGTATTCGTATTCAAGCCTGAGGATGGTGCCCTGGAACAGCGGAAGATAGAGAAAGGCATGTCCAACTGGGATTGGAGTGAGGTCAAATCTGGTGTGAGCCAAGGTGAGCTGATAGTCACATCCGTAGACCGCGATGGGGTTCAGGATGAGGCCCTGGCCAAGCAGGAAACAGAGAAGAAGCAGTGATTAAACTAGAGGCTATCTCCCGTGAGTTTCAGGTGGGCGACGAGACGGTACACGCCCTGAACCAGATTGACCTGGAACTCGACCGGGGTGATTACTACTCCATCATGGGACCATCCGGCTCAGGAAAATCCACCCTGCTGAATATTCTGGGACTTCTGGACCGCCCCAACGCCGGCCACTACTGGCTGGACGATATCGACACTATCTCCCTGGCGGAAGAGCAGCGCGCCGAGGTCAGACGCAGCAAGATTGGTTTTGTATTCCAATCCTTTCATCTGGTGCCGCGTCTCACCGCCGCCGAGAATGTAGAACTACCCATGACCCTGGCCGGCATAGATCCCCAGCAACGCAAACAGCGGGTGCATGCAGCGCTGGAACCCCTGGGGCTACTGGACCGGGCCAGTCACCGGCCAGACCAGCTATCCGGCGGACAGCGGCAACGGGTGGCCATAGCCCGCGCCACCATCATGCAGCCCACCATCCTGCTGGCAGATGAGCCCACTGGAAATCTGGACAAGCACTCCAGTAAAGATGTAATCGAGACCCTGGAACGGCTCAACAGTGAGGGCCTGATCCTGCTGGTGGTAACCCACGACCACGAGATAGGAAAACGGGCCAGCCACTGCATCCAGATGGAGGATGGCGCCATCAGAAACAACATCCACGGCTGACCAACAGGAACCCACCCAATGCGGGCACATGACATCCTACAATTTGGTTTCCGCTCCATCTCCGGCACCCCCAGCCGCACCTGGTTGATGCTGCTGGCCATGTCCATCGGGGTTGGTTCGGTGATGGTGCTCACCGCCTTGGGGGAAGGGGCGCGTCGTTATGTAACCAGTGAGTTCTCACAGATGGGCACCAATCTGCTGGTGGTGCTGCCAGGGCGCACCGAGACCACGGGCGGGGCGCCACCCATAATGGGGGAAACTCCACGGGATCTCACCCTGAACGATGCCATGGCCCTGACCCGCAACCGTTCAATCCATCAGATGGCCCCCATAGCTGTGGGTTCTGCTCCGGTCTCATTCAAACAGCTGGAACGTGAGGTAAACATCCTGGGTTCCACCTACGACCTGCTCCCGGTAAGGCAACTGGAACTGGGAATTGGCAAATTCCTGCCCGCCGGCGACCCTGATCGCGGCGCTGCGGTGGCGGTGCTGGGGAGCAAGCTGAAAAAGGAGCTGTTTGGAAACCAGAGGGCGCTGGGGCAGTGGATACGCATCTCAGATCGCAGATTCCGGGTGATCGGCATACTCAAGGCCAGGGGACAATCCCTGGGGACTGATATGAGTGATATCGCCATAATCCCAGTGGCATCCGCCCACTCCCTGTTCAATACCACCTCCCTGTTCCGCATCCTGGTTCAGGCCAGGAGCAGAGAGTCCATACCCCAAGCCAGCAAGGACATACTCAAGACCATTCGGGAACGGCACGACGGGGAGGATGATGTAACAGTAATCACCCAGGATGCCATGCTCTCCACCTTCGACGACATCTTTCTCGCCCTCACCATGACAGTAGCCGGCATCGCCGCCATCAGTCTGGCCGTGGCTGGAATTCTGATCATGAATGTAATGCTGGTGGCGGTATCCCAGCGCACTACAGAGATCGGGCTGTTAAAGGCCCTGGGCAGTCCGGGGCGGCAGATACTGCACCTGTTCCTGGTTGAGGCGTCACTGCTTTCGGTCAGCGGCGCTATCATCGGCATTGGCATCGCCTTCGCCGGAATCTGGGGTCTGGAACAGCTATTTCCTGAGTTCCCACTCTCCATCCCACCCTGGGCCTTTGTGGCGGCAGTTACCGTAGCCATAGGAACCGGGCTGCTGTTTGGAGTGCTACCGGCAAGGCGAGCGGCGGCGCTAGACCCGGTAATCGCCCTGGCCGGGAGGTAAACAGCCCATGCTGACACGCGATTTTATAAGACTGGCCATCGGCTCCGTATGGGCCCACCGCATGCGCAGTTTTCTCACCGCACTCGGGATCGCAGTTGGCATCGCCTCGGTGATACTCCTCACCTCCATAGGTGAAGGTATACACCGCTTTGTGCTGTCCGAGTTCACCCAATTTGGAACCAACCTGATCGCCGTAACCCCGGGCAAGGCCAACACCATGGGCATATCGGGCGCCGTGGTAAGCAACGTGCGCCCCCTGAGTATGGATGACGCGGTGGCCTTGAAGCGACTGCCCAAGGTGCTGGATGTAGTCCCGGTGATCCAGGGCAATGCCGCCATCGAATCCGGCCATCGCAGCCGCAGAACCATGGTGCTCGGGGTCGGTCCAGCGGTGCCAAAAGTGTGGCTAATGAAACCATCTATGGGGCGTTTTCTGCCGGATGATGATCCAAGCCACGCCCGTCCCTTTGTGGTACTGGGCAGCAAGGTCCGCAATGAACTGTTTGCCACCATAAACCCCCTGGGCAAGCGCATACGCATCGGCAGCGAAAGCTACCGGGTGGTCGGGGTTATGGAGTCCAAGGGGCAGATGTTGGGGTTTGACCTGGATGATGCCGTATATATACCGGCGCAAAAGGCCATGTCCATGTTCAATCGTGAAAGCGTGATGGAGGTTGACCTGCTCTATGCGCCCGACACCGATAGCGCGGCCCTATCTGATAAAATCAAACAGCTCCTTACCAGCCGCCACGGCAGTGAGGATTTCACCATCATAACCCAGGACCAGATGCTGGAGACCCTGGGCTCCATCCTGAATATACTGACTCTGGCGGTGGGGGCCTTGGGGGCAATATCCCTTCTGGTAGGAGGGATTGGAATTCTCACCATTATGACCATCTCCATTACCGAACGCACCCCGGAGATTGGACTGCTACGGGCAGTGGGTGCAAGACGGCGGGAGATACTCAGCCTGTTTATCAGTGAGGCCATAGTACTGGCGAGTATTGGGGGGATTGCAGGACTGATCCTGGGCGCAGGCGGTGCCTGGTTGCTGGGCGTGGCAGTACCTGCCCTGCCTACTCATACACCCTGGAGTTATGCCATAGCCGCTGAGCTGGTGGCCGCAGCCATTGGTCTGGCTGCTGGCGTTGCCCCGGCTTATAAAGCGGCAAACATGGACCCGGTAGCGGCCCTGCGCGCAGAGTAGCACATCACTTTTTCTTAAACCGGCTCATATCCGGGACCTCTACCCACCAGGTAACACCTACACCCTCGGTGTAGGCGTCACAGTTATATTTTTCCGGCTCCATGTACAACAACTCTATGGATGGGTGTTTCTGGCAAAAAGCCACTGCACCAAATACCTGCATCTTGGTGCCATCCAGGCATGCTGTGATGTTGTACCGATTGCGGTACATTCCATGGATGCGCCCAAACACATCATATACAGACTCCCAGCCCCGGGGCGGTACGGTCAGTATGGTGTCTATTCTGTCCCCATATTTTTTCAGGATATTGGCATTGCCTTTCAGGAACACCTCCTGAAGCTTTTTTCTGTACTTCAAAGTGCCCTGGGAAACCAACACGATCATGTCTGGATCTTCAGTTTCCACAACCGATATCGTACGTTCGGCATCATGCCCCAGCAACAGCACCAATAGCTTTTTCTTATCTTCCTGCTTCTCTCCACCAAAACCGGGGACAGAGACGATATTCTTGGCGCCTCTGGTCAACCATCCGCCAATACCGCCAATACTCTCAGTGGCATATTTTTCCGGCTCTGAGTAAAAAAGATATAGTGGTTTGCTACCTTTCTCCCGGATGATAAGGTCCAGCAGGCAAATCATCCTGCCGCGAGTAAACGTACTCATGTCCACCGCAATATCATCAACATGTTCTAAGGCTCGTTTGATTGAGTCCTGGTGGGACTGGGTCAAGTCATCCTTTTGCGCACACTCCACCGCCACCTCAATGGGAGTGTGGGTTGATATGGAGTCAAAGTGATCGACTATATCACTATGGTTGTTCTTGTACGTCTCACTGCCAAGATAGTCATTGGAGTGAAATATGAATGTAGAGTCTATGCCCTGGCATCTCTCGGAAGATCTGATGCTGGCCAACGCCCTTGGTTCAAAGCTTGAGTGACAAAAGAAAGCCGTCTTCCCGCCGTTTATAAACGGGGGATAGCTATTCTGGATGTTTGTAAAATAATGCGCCATTATCCACCTGTTACAGGTGGGCAACGCATAAGGCAGTCCCTATCTTATTATTCTATACGCTCTGCTTCCAATCATGGGACCTGCAACTTTCCCGTACTGCCTATATTGTTCGCCCGATAATTTGTTCAAGTACTTACACAGTTCCATTCTGATTCATCTTGATGGATTAGGGGAACATCCTACATCTAAAACGCCCATTTTACACGTGGACATTTACATGAGCGGGGAAAGGGAGCCCAGATAAAACAACCTGATTTCTCCGCACTTAGGTAACTAATTGATTTATCAGCAAATAATAATTTAACTATATTATTTGCGATTGCAGGCAGATATATCTGGTTAGGAAAACAGTCTTGTCAGCCAGGATTTATGCTGGGGTTCACCGGCTTGCTCCTGCCTCTTTTCTTGCCGCACCGGCCTGACCACAAAGTTCTTCAGGCACTGATTACAGATCTGTTTGTACAGCTCCCGGGATTCCCGGAGTAGGGTCTCACGATCAGTTACAAAGTAGTCTGTTGCGCTGCTGGTGAAGGCATCGGCTATGGTCTGAAAGCCTGCAAAGGTTTCGGCAATTACAAACTGGAGGGATTTATTTTCCAGAAAGCCAAGCTCGCTGATCAGTTCGGTAAGGGTCTTATCCTCCTCATTTCCGCCAATCATATTATGCAGGCGTTGTTTCAGCGCCTCATTGAACATCTTGAAGTGAGAGTGTTTATCCTCATCCGGGACACTGAGACCACGATCTATCACCGCCTTCAACTGGGCGATATTCAAAATCAGATGGTAGGTGCTCAGATCTGATATGTACCTGCGCATGGTGGAGAAATCCACCTCTTCTTCGGTATATTTCAGAAATTCGGTATTGGAATAGAGGATGGAATATATCCGTATCCACTCGGTCAGACGTTCCGCGGTTACCGAGGTGGACAACCCCAGTGATGTGCGCTCCAACTCCAGAAACGATTTTGCAATCGCCGCCCTTTCCAATGCAGGAGACACCTCGAACACCCCTTCCAGGCCAATCAGCTTCTCCTGGGCGATCTGTATCTTTTCTTCTTCCTCACTGTTAATCCTGGCCGTATCCATACTCAACTGGTTCAGATACTCTTTGGTGATCGCCAGCTCAGATTGAATCCCGTTATGGAACATCTTCATCCGATCCTCTGCCTGCCGGTACTCCTCAACAAAGGTGCGGGCAAGCCGCTTCAGTATGGCCAATTGGTCTTTGTTGACCAGCAACAAAAGCCCTTCCAGGATGTCTCTGGCATTTGGGGTCAGCTTTGATGGACAGCGGAAACCCCAGATCCTGGAGATGATTTTCACATAGGCCTTGAACTCTTCATCCGGCAGTACGTCGTCTACCTTGATATGTCTGAGCAAGGTATTTACCGCAAGTCGAAATTTTGCCTGCTGGTCTATGGAAGGCTCTTCACCGGTATTCAGATAGTGTTTGAACAGAACCTGGCTCTCACTCTCATTCTCCTGAGTCTGAACTGGCGCCTCTTCTGAAGATGCGGTTTGCCCAGTGGCGTAAACAGCCATCAGGTATGACTTTATTGCGAGGTATTTATAATTGGATTTCAGGTCATGTTGCAGCCGCTCAAACAACCGGGACATGGTGGTGGCATTGCGGCTTGGGAAATGACTGAACTTCTGCAACACATCCACAATAGCCTGGCGACCACTCTCAATCCTGATCATCTCATTCCGATACCTTGCCACCAGCTCTTCAGATAGTTTTTCGGTATCGTTCTGATTGTATCCAGCACGCACCTGGAGCAGAAACTCATCCGGCATCTTGGTACTCAGGTAGATCTCCGACAGTTCATCACCAAACAGTTTTTTCAACTCTCCAGATATTTCAAAATATGTAACACTGGCAAACTCGTCACCCTGACCATTACTGCCATGTTCTGTCTCGGTAATTTCACTAAGCATGGATGAGACAATCTCTTCCAGCTTCAAGCTGGCGGAGAGGTTGCTGTGTTTTTTGCATAAGCGGTTATATAGATTGGGAAACTCAGGCTCCTGCATCAACCCCCTTACGGTGCGAATGATGGCATCGATGTCCCTGTTTCTGTAGTTCTCAAGCAGTGTCTCTTTGTGCTCACTAATGTCCATTCTCTGTTCCACGCCTATAGATTCTTTCGCTATTAAAAATAGCCGCCAACTCAAGGTAATACCCAGAGAGTCCCCTCACTCTCTGTGATGATAGTAAATATCGGCCAAAAAACTGCTTACTTAAGCAAGATCTGCATCAATAGTGCTTACCTGTGGATAAGATATCGGGATATCGGCAATTTTGGGTGGGTTTCCGGGACCCACCCACTTAAGGAACCTCTGATTTAATCAGAGCTTCCTTAAGAGAGGATAGCGTGGGACTCCAACTGCCGGATCTGATCTCGCACTGCGGCGGCCTGTTCAAACTCCAGGTCCCGGGCGTGCTGGTACATCTCCTCCTCCAGCTGTTTGATCTTTTTACCTATCTCTACCGCAGACATGGAGGCGTACTCCAACTGCGCCTCCGCCACCTTGGCATACTCCTTCGCTGGCAGCGGGGCGCCAGACCTGGCACCTTCCATCACATCCTTGACCGCCTTTTTGATGGTGCGTGGCGTTATGTTGTGTTCCTGGTTGTAGGCAATCTGTTTGGCGCGACGCCTGTCAGTCTCGGCTATGGCCCGCTGCATGGAGCCGGTGATACGGTCCGCATACAGGATGGCCTTGCCATTGACGTTACGGGCCGCGCGGCCGATGGTCTGGATCAACGACATTTCAGAACGCAGGAAACCCTCCTTGTCCGCATCCAGGATCGCCACCAAAGATACCTCTGGCATATCCAGCCCCTCACGCAGCAGATTGATACCCACCAGTACGTCAAACTCGCCCAGACGCAGATCCCGGATAATCTCCACCCGTTCCACAGTTTCTATATCTGAGTGCAGATAGCGTACCCGAACACCATGCTCATTCAGGTAGTCGGTGAGATCTTCGGCCATGCGTTTGGTCAGGGTAGTAACCAACACCCTCTCTTCCAAAGCTACCCGCAGGTTGATCTCGGAGAGCAGATCGTCCACCTGGGTGGTCACCGGACGAATCTCCAGCTCCGGGTCCACCAGTCCGGTGGGACGCACCACCTGCTCCACCACCACACCTGAGCGCTCTATCTCGTACTGTCTGGGAGTAGCTGAGACGTAGATGGACTGGGGTACGCGGGCCTCAAACTCCGCAAACATCAAGGGACGATTATCCAAGGCCGATGGCAGCCGAAAACCGTAGCCCACCAGGGTCTCCTTGCGGGAACGGTCACCCTTGTACATACCGCCTGACTGGGGGATGGAGACATGGCTTTCATCCACCACAAATAAGGCGTTATCCGGCAGGTAATCCAGCAGGGTGGGCGGTGCCTCTCCCGGGCCACGACCGGAGAGATAACGAGAGTAGTTCTCGATCCCGGAGCAGTAGCCCAGCTCCAGGATCATCTCGATATCATATCTGGTGCGCTGCTCCAGGCGCTGCGCCTCCACCAGTTTGTCGTTTTCCCGAAAGTGTTGCAGCCGCTCCTTCAGCTCATCCTTGATATGATCCACCGCCCCCAGCAGGGTGTCACGTGGCGTCACGTAGTGGGACTTGGGGTAGATGGTAAAGCGTGGCACCTTGCGCAGCACCTCTCCGGTGAGCGGATCGAACAGGGATATGGTCTCGATCTCATCATCGAACAGCTCCACCCGCACCGCCTCACCGCTGGATTCCGCAGGATAGACATCGATCACCTCACCCCGCACCCGGTAGGTGGCGCGGTGCAGTTCCACATCGTTGCGACTGTACTGCAGTTCCGCCAGACGCCGCAGGATGGTGCGCTGATCCACGCTGTCACCCCGTACCAGATGCAGCATCATACTCAGATAGGCCTTAGGGTCACCCAGGCCGTAGATACAGGATACGGTGGCCACGATAATCGTGTCGGGGCGCTCTAGCAGGGCCTTGGTGGCGGAGAGCCGCATCTGCTCTATATGTTCATTGATGGAGGCGTCTTTCTCTATGAATGTATCCGAGGCTGGCATATAGGCCTCAGGCTGATAGTAGTCATAGTAAGAGACAAAATACTCCACTGCATTATCTGGAAAGAACTCCTTCATCTCTCCATACAGCTGGGCCGCCAGCGTCTTGTTATGCGCCAAAATCAGGGTTGGGCGCTGCACCTGCTGGATCACATTGGCTATGGTGTAGGTCTTTCCAGATCCGGTTACCCCCAGCAGTGTCATCCCGGCTTCACCGTTCTCCAACCCCTCCACCAGCGCGGCGATTGCCTGCGGCTGGTCGCCAGCCGGGTCATAATCGGCCATTAGTTTGAATTCTTTTGCCATAAAGGGATGTTTCTTGCTGGAAGGATTGGCTATTATTACGCTTTGCGAACAAATGGATTAGTCTACTACCAAGGAAGACTATACGACATCTCAAGCGTGGTGTACCTTTCGTATGTTACATCACACTAGAATTATGGAATCAACAATATAATGAGCATAAAACTTTCATCCCGAGTTCAGGCCGTCAAGCCATCACCAACCCTGGCCGTTACCACCCGCGCCGCAGAGATGCGCGCTGCCGGCAAAGACATTATCGGACTAGGTGCCGGCGAACCAGACTTCGACACCCCGGATCACATCAAGGAAGCTGGTCTCAAGGCCATCCAGGATGGCTTTACCAAGTATACTGCCGTGGACGGCACCCCCAGTCTAAAGCAGGCCATTATCGATAAGCTGAGCCGCGACAACGGCCTGGAGTACACTCCAGAGGAGATCCTGGTCTCCTGTGGCGGCAAACAGAGCTTCTTCAATCTGGCCCAGGCCATTCTGGACCCAGATGATGAGGTGGTAATTCCTACGCCCTACTGGGTCTCATATCCTGACATGTCCATCCTGGCCGGTGGCGTACCGGTGTTCGTGCATGCCGATGCAAGCCAGAATTTCAAGATAACCCCAAACCAGCTCAAGGCCTCTATCACCGAGCTTACCCGCCTGGTGATCATCAACAGCCCATCCAACCCCACTGGTATGGCCTACAGCATGGATGAGCTGAAAGCGTTGGGAGAGGTCCTGCTGGAGTATCCCAAGGTAATCGTTGCCACCGACGATATGTACGAGCATATCCGCTGGGGAGATGAACCATTCGTAAACATCCTGAATGCCTGTCCGGCCCTGAAGGATCGTTGTCTGGTACTGAATGGAGTATCCAAGGCCTACTCCATGACTGGATGGCGTATTGGTTACGCGGCGGGTCCTGCGGTCATTATCAAGGCCATGAAGAAGATCCAATCCCAGAGCACCTCCAATCCCACCTCTATATCACAGGTCGCAGCTCAAGCCGCCCTGGAGGGGTCTCAGGAGTGCATCCAGGATATGCTGGTATCCTTCAAGCAGCGCCATGACTACGTGGTTGATCGGCTGAACAAGATAGATGGAGTCAGCTGCCTTGCCACCGACGGCACCTTCTACTGCTTCCCGAATGTGCAAGAGGCGATGAACCGGATCGATGGCGTAACCACAGATGTGGAGCTGGCGGAATATCTAATTGAGCATGCCGGTGTAGCCCTGGTGCCGGGATCGGCCTTCGGCCTAAGTGGACATGTACGCATATCCATAGCCACCAGTCAGGAGAACCTGACCAATGCCCTGGATCGCCTGGAGCAGGCTTTGGGTGGTTAAAGCAAACTGAGGTGGACACCCGGGATTGGGTGTCCCCTATTCTCATCATTAACTGGTAACAAGCATTATGCCTACTGACGCGGCATAAAAAATCAAAAACAGGTGCAGGGATTTGCACCATTACATGTAGCGAAGGATCGCCCATGAACAACCTATCCATCACCCCGCATAGGCACGCCGGCTTCACGCTAATGGAGGCCATAATAACTGTCTCTATTACCTGCATACTGCTGGCAGCCGGTATTCCATCATTCAAGGCAACCATCCAGAACAGTCGTATGGCGGCCTCCAGAAACAGTATTACAACTCATCTAAATCTAGCCCGGAGTGAAGCGGTCAAACGTCATATTGGCATTGTCCTGTGCCCATCCCAGGACGGCCTGAGTTGCAGGAGCAGTATGATATGGGACGAGGGCTTCATCCTATTTGTGGACAAAAACGGTAGCCGGCAGCTTGAGCTTGGAGAACAGATACTCCGTTATATCCACAAAACCCATAATTCAATTCGCATTAGCACCACCACCGGACGTAGAAAAGTGGTATACAACACCCTGGGATTCGCCTCTGGATATAACCTCACTTTTACCTTCTGCGACACAAACGACCAGATAGCACCCAGAGCAGTTATTGTCAGTAACAGTGGCAGGACACGACTTTCATCAACCAAATCTGACGGCAGCCAACTGAATTGCAGCTAAATTCATAATCGGCTATTGACCAGACCGTAACAGATGATTAATATACGCGCCTTCATTCCCCGGTAGCTCAGTCGGTAGAGCGGGTGACTGTTAATCACTAGGTCGGCAGTTCGAGCCTGTCCCGGGGAGCCAAATGAAATCAAGGGGTTACGTTAACTCGTAACCCCTTTTTTATTAGCCGCAAGTGACCAAATCTAAGTTTTAGTGTACTTCTTAGTGTACCTAAGTCATTGCTAACTGGCTTTTTAGGCAATTTATCCTTAATTATTATCAGCAGCAGAACCTGAGCCTTCAACCCCACCCAACTGCCCCATCACCTTAGAATTCGCAAATTACTATTACTCAATAGCTATTCATTTGCAGGATCACTACTCTGGAGAGAAAAGCTACGAACCCAACGCTTCCTTCCAATCTTATCTTCATCAATTGATAGAAAAAGTGGCTGGATATTGGTCAGCTGTACAAACATATCGCTTACCAGCCTTGAAGCGACCCAGATCCAGGCATTCCATATTGGCTCTCCCCTCCTTTTTTCTAGAACAGCAACACCTGGTGGCCCTTCAAATATTGGGTACTCCTCTCCTCGATATTTGCGATATTCAGGCACGCCATACTCATCCTTAACATGAAAGTCTTTCAAGGTACGGGAGAATCTTCCAGCATGAGGCTCTTGCCCTAAAATAGTGATCTTGTAAGTATCACTAGCCCGTTTTGCCGGATATGTGCACACTCCCGTTATCTCTAGTTCTGTAACAAACTCATAGGCAAGATCATCTTCTGAGTAGAAAAATGGCCGATCCATTTTTAGATTTTGATTAAACCTGACTGATGACGTGGCTTCGAAGCCTTGTACCTCAATCCCTAGAGAAGTGTATCGCTCCAACTCAGTCTTCGTTCTCCTACCCTTTTTAACCATAAGTCCACCTATTTACTTATCATCACACTCTTCTGTTTTGTCAGGCGCCCTATCTCTTCCAGCTCACCAATAAGACGTTCCATGCCAGGGATATAAATATAGGCCTCATCTATGGAGACCGGCTCAATAACTGGAGAAATATCACCCAGGGTAAGCATCACCTGTTTGGAAACAGCCACATAACGAGCCATATCAGGCCTTAGATAGACAGCATCCGAACAGCGCCGGAGGGCCTCATAATAAGATCTTCATTATCATTAGAATTTACGCGTATATTGCGCGGATATTATATTTGCCACTCTGGACCTAATAACAAGGAAGTTGAGTGATGCGAAAAGACACCGTTGTGAAGCGAGCCTGGATTCTCGGGTTAACCGTAGATTGTGCAGTTAGCAATCCATTGCCTGACTGTGTTATCAATCAATTTCTCAACATCCAAATCGAAGAAGCCATAAACTCATTTGCAAGCTTCCTGAATCTGAGATTGAACAGATCTGCGAGTTCCATAAGTATTGCTATCCTGAGAGAAAGCAAGAATTACTATCGCCCTAGGTGCTACAGAGACATGCAAAGAATAGCAGACCAGGATTTCAACGTAGCACGGTGCCAAAGTAGTGATGATCATGCTATTCCTGAAATTTTCAGGAAAGGACCACAAGAGAGGGACGTACCACTGTCATTAAATTGAGAGCTAGATCCAGAGAAGCCCCGGAGATCGGGGCTTTTTGCTGTCGTGGCACATCAAATACCTCTTCAGAAGAGGGCGGCATAGGTAATTTAGAATGCGTTAATACTTGACGGTGCCGTCATTAGCGTTAATAATTAACGGTATGACGGCTGTCACCTTCCCTTTACCGCCACATAAAGCATTACCCTTAATTCAAAATGCTACGAAAGAGGGAAGGTACCGACTCCCCAAATTTCCTGGGGAAGCCTGGGAGCAGTTAGTCACGAAAAGGCAGGTAATGAATTGCTTGCAGTTGGGTGAAATTAGAGAAGACAACGGCATTGATGGATTTGGTAACTATGTATATACCATGTCCAGATTCAGCGCCGGTGTAGCAGTTTGGGTAAAGGTTGTTTTATTTAAAGAGGAGCATGAGTGGATTGCTCGTGTAATTGAGGTGTGGCATGACGAATAAATACCACTATACCGAGTGCGGCCTCGACAATGTATGGCTGTGCAACGGATTTACTCTTGACGAAGATCAGTATGGAGAATGGGTCAGTATCGACAATGTTGATGGCCTTCATAAGGCCATTGGAATGGCTATTGTTAGTAAACAAGGTCCATTGAACGGGCAAGAAATACGCTTTTTACGCATAGAAATGGATTTCTCCCAGGGGTTTCTTGCTGACTTGGTGGGTGTTAGTGAGTCCACTTATCGGAACTGGGAGCATGATCGACCAGCTATTACCGGCCCTGGTGATCGCATTATCAGGCATTTGTACTTAGAGTACAGTAATGAAATAGGTTCTTTACGCAAACAATGCGAAGAACTTAGTCAGCTTAACCATGAAATACATAGCATTGAACTTGAATTAGAAGAAACTGATCAAGGTTGGTCTATTGCTGCGTAAGCCAAAATATCAAAACGCCCTGTAATCCCGCTTAAATAGCGAGGTCTTTAACAGGAGTCCGCAAATCGCATCTTTTCCAAGCCCTGCCCATTCCGGCGGGGCTTTTTTATTGCCCTTTACACTTTTGCATCATGAAATACCCCAACATGAATCACATATTGCGTGGTAAGTAACTTTAAGTGGGCATGCAACATGCTCTTGGTAGAAATCACCCTACTTCTTACCTTTACCTGGCCTGCTCCTGGTATGCGGCTTAACATAGGTGCCATCTTTTCTGGTATAGCCACGAACGCGCACGTCTGTACCAGGGCTCCGTCGCGAAGAAGATGAACCATATGACCTACTAGAATAGCTACCACTGTATGTGTTTGGATATGAGCTGCCAGAATTATAAAGATTTGTTTCAGGGCACTTCTTGTCTTTATAATAATTCTTTGGATGTCCATCTGGGCATAATATTTCTTGACTCCCATCAACACAGGGTTCATCTTGAAATTTCAACTTACCATTAACTGTGCATTTATATATTTCACCAAAGCACTCCATGATTGGCATTAATATAAGAATAATAATTAATAGTAGTTTTTTCATAGCGTCCATTTTGCTAACTCAAGATTCCTTATTCATGCATTTATTAAGTAACTAGTTATTAAATTTCTTAAAACATTCAACACCAATAGCCTTCAAAATACTGCACCCTGTAATTCTGGTATTACCAGATGAATCAGCAGACACCTGAATGCTATAAGCCTGGCCGTTATTGCATGCGACATTCCAATATGCTGCAGCATCCCTATCATATCCCTGCAAAAATACGCGTATTGCTTTACCACAGGACTCACCACTTTGATATAGTAGCTTTGTAATCACCAACAATCTTTCAGATGAGGACTTTGACTCTAATAATGTACTTGCTTGATTTTCAGGAACTCGCGAGTTTTGCTTCTTACCTTGATTTGCCATTTTTCTATAGCATTCCAACTCACGCTCAATTGATGATGACTTACATGATGCACTAGACATTTTAAGTCCTTTAAAACAAGCAATTCTACTTTGATCATCTGGTTGTGCTTCACAAATTGCTATATCGTATTTATCAAATGCATAAACATGGAATGTTAAAAATATACATACAATAAATGAGATACCTTTCATGATGCTAAGTAACATTTACCACACCTCTGCAACTTGGATAGTTAGAGCACCCCCAAAACTGCTGGCCTTTACGTGATCCTTTCCTGGCCTCCCGCATAACCATTGAACTGCCGCACTTTGGACACGATACAGCACTCTCTTTTTCTTTAACTATCTGTTGTACATGGCGCACATGCTCACGATGAGTTTTTAATGTGCGTGGGAATTTACCTGTTTCAATCTTTCGAAGGGTAATTTTGACCTCTCCGGGGGATAATACTTTTGTCATTTTTGACTTGATGTACATAATGTAATCAGCGCCGTAAGTCACATTTTCAGGCATTGGAGTTTTGAACGTGCTATCACCAATGAATACAACAACTGAGTGGATTTGCTGTTCTTCCAGGCCTAGTAACTGCTCAAGGGTTTTGACGTGTTTATAATTCTGATGAAGCGGATTCTGGAATTTTTGTGAATGCTTGTAGATCTTCTGCGTCCACTGCTTCTGATGTGGACTACCAAATATCCATCCTTTCATATTTTTCGTTTCAACAACAAATACACCATACTCAGAGACGATTATATGATCAATCTGTGTTGTGCCGTCTTCAGTTGGCAGCATGACATTCTTGATAAGGTGATATTGATTTTTATCAAGCAGTAGCTTTACTGCCATATTGACAGCAAATTCCCCCATTGTGCCTTTGAACCAAGGAGACTTTATAAGCCCCACCAGTAGCGCCAGAGGCACAAGATACCAAAGTGTCCCTAGTGCCTGGATTATTATTGGTGAGAAGTCCATTCTTTATCTCTTATTAGATTCTATTTAGGTTGCCTTCTTGCGCCTTGCAAGGCTTGCGAGCCCAATTAGGCCAGAACCAAAGAGCCATGCTGCTGCAGGGATGGGGACTGGGTGCGGTTTATACAACCAATGCCCAATATTGCTTGTGCGGTTTGTAGCGACATAGTGAACCTCATACCCAAGCACATCCTTCGAGTACGGGTTCGCCCAGTCATATAGATATAAACCAGCTACATAAGGTGAAGATATCTGGTACCGGGTATACCCGGCTATGTACTCCAAACCTACATCTAACCTAGTTGGATTAAAGAGCGCGGTGAGCAAATCTCCTTTTCCTGGCACAAACGCTAGCTCTTGGTCATAATTTGGATAATCAATCGAATCACTCCTGCCGGTGATAATATTCCACATGGACACTACTTCTTCTGGGCTTGCCCAAACATATCCAGTCAAATCAATGTTTCCACCTAGCATACATCCAACTACATCACACTGGCCGGTAGCTGTACCAAATATTGCATCTAAATCATTCCATGCGTAACCAGTGGTTGTTGTGAGTTGTAACCAATTCTTATCGTTGACAATTACTGCGTTAACTTGGGCGCTTACCAACATGAGAATTATGGTAATCAAACGCTTCATCATCCTTTCCCCTATCCATAGTTCCAGCGTTTTTGCAGTCAAAGCTACAAATTCATCTCCGATGGTTGGCTGAGTACCTCTCGCCACATTGCGTTTACATCCTGCCTGGATGCCTCTGCATTGTTGCCCTGGTGATATAGCTCTTCCCTGAGAATAGTCACATCATCCGGCACCGTGATTCCGGTCTTCACATAATTGCCGTCGACATTTAAGACAGTGACTTCGGTATCGTCACCAATAAATAGGGACTCTCCGTCTCTCCTGGTAAGTACCAGCATCTTCCTTACTCCTTGCTTTATTATTTGAAGTAGTAATGCTAACTCACTCTAATGCAAAATGATGCAGGAATTTTCCTATAAAGACTAAACTACAATTGAACTCTACCCTGCTATCTGATTCAGAGTTCACAAATGAGCGTACCTAACTAGTAAGTTGTGGTAGCTTGGGTATCTTGTTGCGGCGCCTACCCCTTTTTCTGCCAGCAGGCCGAACAATCATCCCAGTAGTGGGCTTTGGCGCTGCAGGATCTACTACATTGGCCTTCATCTGCGCAATACGCCATTCATCAAGCAATTGTTTATCATACACCCAGCTTCTACCAGGCTTATACGCTGGGACCTTTCCCTCAGACGTTTTACGCTGCAGCGTTGATGGGAGAATACCCAGATATTCCGCTGCTTCTTTTACATTCATATCACCTTCGGGCATATATCCACCTATCATTAAGATAATAAAAACCCCGCCGAAACGGGGCTGTGTATTTTTATATTGAATGCCCAGCTAATCTACATAGATTATTGCTTGGCACCCTTTCCCCTGAATAATGCCCATGGCCTGTTTTGCTCTATCTCTTGAGTAAAACCAGGACGTCTTATGCTCACGGCCATCTTTCAGATAAAGAATACGGTACCTAGTCATGACACCACCTCCTATTAGCACTAGTCACAGTAACAACAGAACATCTGTCGATGATACGGCCTTTCTGGACAGAATAATTAGCCAGCTGCAGCGCCTCAGATTCATTATCTGCCTCGATTAGGTGATGAGTACGGTGAACGGATAGGGTAACCACTTTGAACAGCCTGGCTGGCATGAGTGTAGACAGGAAGGCATTATCAGACTGATGTGGTGTTGCTTGAGAATATCTCATGACTGCACTCCCACCTTTCCATCAATACTGTCAACCTCATCACTGATGTTCCCAACAATATTCTGAGCTACAGCAAGAAGGTGATTGAGGGTCTTTGCCTCTGTCTCTATCTTGGATTCCTGCGGCTTGGCGTTTAATTCCTTCTCTAGCACCTCTCGCCTTCTTACCTCAGCAATGTGCAAATCAAGAAGCTCATCAAACAGATTCTTTACAGTACATGCCTCTTGCCAGCACCTATCCGCCAGTGCAAACATGGTTCCTTCAGCTAAACTATCCAGCCTTTCCCTCTTGTCCTTTGTAGCCTCTGAAAGCAGATCAGTTATCCCTTGTATGGTTGCAATAGACGGAAGATAATCATTCTCAATATCACAATAATTTCTGGGTTCTGTGGTAGGTCGTGCTTCTTGCATGATGGTGTCCTCTGACTAAGTTTGAGAACCGCCACTATAAGGTACCAATCTTAAAAGGTGGCGGACTGTACAGAGTTGGTACTACCGGTCAGAGATCGGCCTACCCGAAGGTAGCTCCATACAGCCCACCATAAATCGCAGGCACAAAAAAAGCTCTTCGAGTGAGAGCTTATGCTCTCTGACAAAACGGGGTACCAATCCCGGCCCCAGATTTTGCTGGGGCATTTACAAAATAAGCTAACTGTTATGGCACGTCAAGCTTTAATTATTTCTTGATACTTTTCTTATGCTCGAAAGCTCTAACACATTCTGGTAAGTCATAGAACAATGCTGCTCGGAAGCCAAATGGCCTGTTCACTATTGGTGCGCCATAATCTGAATAATAGCGTATGCAATATGCTTGATCCTTCCCTTTGTCTACACATTCCTTAACATATTTGCGCCTCAGTGGCACCAGCTTTGCCTCCCGCGCGCCCTCACAAATAGAATCAAGCTTTTCCTGATAAGCACGCATTTCTTTCTCTGCCAAAGGACCGGCAATGACACCATTCATTAAAAGCCATATAGGTATCATAAGCATTAAGGACACATATGATTTTTTCATCTACTTTACCTGTAGGTAGGAGGCTGGATTTCCTGGCTAGACGCTAAGACTTACTCATAAGTAGTTTCTTGCATTCTTTTTCTTCCGCTGTCTTGAACAACAGTATTCTTAACGAATGAAATGTTGGGTAGTTACTAAGCACTTGTAAAGTAAGTATTCTTTCTGCACACTTTGCGTGTATAACTGCAGCTTCGAAGCCCTTATGTATTACCCTTGCATCTGCCTTTAATATTTCCGGTTTCCTTTTGGTTTCGTCAGATGAATCAAATTCAGCAATATCATCAGTAAGCATGTCCAGCTTTGCCTCCACATCTGTGAAGATCACCTGAAATAGTTCTAAATGTGCCGCAAGATGCACATTGACTGGCATAAGCCTAATACGAGAAGCCTCGAAAAGCGGAGATAACTTTATGCGACGCCTTACAAGTTTATCGCTCAACCAATAGGGTATATTTTCCTTTTCAATATTTTGCTCTACAGCCAATTGCCCCAAAGCCCGACTGGCCGTTCTAACCGTCACTAGGTTACCAACCACAAGCATTGCAGCAGCTAAATCCTCTTGACGACGTGCTTTATAGGCAACAAGTAAAGCTACCCATAGAGCAAAAACTCCACCAATCACAGCCCCAGCCAAAGTTTGCCATTTTTCGAGAAAGCAAAACAGTTCTTCCATACTGTCTATTGTACCTAACAGTTAAGTATTTACCTGCCGCGCACCGCTCAGTAGATAAATGTCCGTTGGACTATGCTGCCCAGAACAATCATATACATTTAGATACTACAACATCGTTACCTTTCAACTGATAATACAGCTTGCGCCCGTATATTAAGCGAGCGCAAGATACAGTTTAATGGCAGTGAACAACTCCAGTACTGTTATCCATATGACAGCACTGTCCCGGAGGAGAACTTTTGCGACAACCACCACCATGAGCTAACGCTATACTGCTAGCAAATACTAGTGTCAACGCAACGATCAATTTCTTCATGATAATTTTTCCACGCCCTGTGAAGTAACGTCTGCTACGTGCCGGACGTATTGGTCACCTAACATTAGAGTTTTGGACAGTCGGCAACAACCTGGCACCCCAACCACGAAGGGGCGACAAGAATGACTTAGTCAGATAATCATTGTTAGCAATGTGTTATTTCTACTATATATTGCTCTTCTAGCTCTTTTGCTGCCCAAGTCATAATTGTTATTGCATCTACTCCACCAGTTACAGAATATCCAGATGGCTTTTCTGAGGAAGGTGGGATTGCCTCCACAGACATTCCTTCTTTATACATTTCATGTTCTTGCATTTTCTCATGCAAAAGTTTTGTGTATTGTTGTTCGTTAACTTTGATCATATAAATCGTCCTAAATGCACGTAACGTTGCCTTCAGCGGAGCAGGCGCGTTAGCGACTGCATCAGCTGTAAAGCTTTGTTACGCATTCATTACGCCAAATGAACATTAAATTCGCCGGTCATGCTGACTTGTAAGCCAATTTCTTGATAAGCCAGAAGACCCTCAAACTCCCCTTGGAATGTATTACTTTCTAGGTAACCAACGGCTCTTGTTTGAGTATTAACGTTCATATTTATAGGAAATGGAGATTCTCTCCAAGTAGTTAGATCAAGAACCATTTCTCCCTGCGGCAATATATGGTCGGTTACCGAGGCAAATATGGTCGGCCGCTCAGGGTCGCAAGACACTGATTCACTTTCGCTAGTTAACCGCAAGGAATGTAAGCCCAGTTTTTCATTCAATCTCTGTAGTGACTGAAATGGAACCATAGTTTCTATATATACTTCCAACTTGCCATCTTCACCCCTCTCCACAGACCCACCAGTAATTGTCATAACCAGCCCAATGAGATGTGGTAATTTCATTGAGTTGTCATTATATACAATCGACCCAGTCGTTATTCGAACTATTGACCGTAAGCCTGGGCCTATTGGTATACCCGAATCCACCTCTTGATTAGAATAATCCCTAAGTAACGAATCTGGGGATAAGATGTTTTCAATGGTGATAAGCGAGCTTTCTAATTCATCATAACCACACTGAAATACTGGCGCTTCTTCCGGGCCGCGGTTTGTTTGATATATTTTGAACTCTTGGCCATTAGTTAAGCAAAAGTATATCGCTCGAATTTCAGGGTGATTGGCATATGTCCAAGATTGCTCTTGTGCATCTTGGTTCAGAGACGCATCTGGAGACTTGGCTTCGATTACCCATCTAACTTGCCTATAGGCTTCACAAATATAATCCGCTCGTCCTCGCAAGATTGGATCAGTGTTTTTCTTTCTTCCTAAAAAGGACTTTGGATATGAAAGAGATTGCTCCCTAATTACGTTATGCTCCGTGCCAGACCGGTACCCAAGATATCGCAAGAGAGGAGCAATTATTTCTTCTCGAATGTCCGTTTCATTCAACTGTTGGAAATCGTAATTAGGAAAATCCATGTTAGTTCCTTAAGTCGTATTGCACGCACCAATATTGACTTACGTTGTATTATTTTCTTGCGGAATACATTTTGAGCAGAGGCGAACTCTCTTATCTGCATCCTGCTTCTTATTAGGTGTATTCCATGTCACGTCCAAGGTTATCAAAGAATTGGTCCAGACGGAACCGTTTAGACCTTTCCTTCCAGCTTCAATCTTGCCCTTTCCGAAGGCGGCCCAACAGTTGATGGCAGATTCGCAATCATTTCTCTGCCCGCCTCAAGAGCTTCCGCCCAGCCAATTAGATCCTCAAACTCTCGATAGCCTCCATTATCAATCGTTTCAGAGAAGTCAGGCCCCATGATCCACATATACCCAACTTCACCCATGGTGAGTCCTCTTTCCTGAAGGATTCGATCTATGGCCTCCTCTTTGGTTTCACTCTTCTTGGCAGCTTCCCAGATATAATGCTTACCCGATTGCCCACCTGATTCTTTCTCTAATTTCGCCACTCGTGTTTTGATAGTCATAACTGTATTACCTACTAATTTTGGAAGCGATTCCAACCACTCTAAAAGTTTTTGAGATCTATCTTCTTGCCCGGGGACCGAACTCCATCTATAAGTTCAATCTGCCTTTACCCCAACAACTAAGATAGAGCGAGTTCCTGGCTCCAAGCCAAGGCGCTTGGCAGCCTCTTCAGAAGATTCTTCTGGCTGGCATACAACCAGTCTCTTTGAATATAACTTCTGAGGAAGATTCATTAGATATTCCGGTTCTGCTGATTTCTCCAGTCTCACCAAGCGTGTCTTGATAGTCATGATGGCAGCCTCCCAAGTCTGGAAAAATCCTTCACTATTACATTTGGGTCTTGTTCTCTTTTGATATGCCGCTTTGCCCTTTCCTGATCTCCTCCGTAATACCTGGTCAATACATCAAACTTGGTATCTCCTGGTCTGATATCAACATTACAGAAATCATGAATAACGACGGTGATGTCATCATCTTTATGGCCCTTCTCCAAATGATTCAGCCTGCTTCTAATATTTGCCATTTACTTACTCCAGTTCTTCTAGCCATTCTTCGTGAGACCTAGCACCTTGAAGGCCAAGATATTCCCCCTGGTAGCCGTTTAACCGCACATCAAACTCCAGATCATCTGATCCTTCATAGTGGATAGCCATTAATGTTTCTCATGACGTTCCTCCAGCGCCTTGACCCGCTGGTCAAGTTCATCCACCTCAGTAACCCTGGCTACAGATGAGAGCGCCTGTAGCATATTGGTTGCCTCCCCAGGACTCACCTTTCCACTTGCCATTGCCACCATGATTTGAGTACCTTGCTCGGTCAGCGAACCTTTCAGCTCACCGATCTCTACCGGTTCATCTCTGGCCTTGATTGCCGGCACTACTCGTTCCAGGCAAAGGCGTAGTGCAGCCCCGTCCCCTTCCAGTGCCATTTCCACTGCTTTCTTCATCAGATTTTTGGCATGAGACTCCAGAAATTCCCGATGCATTACACGCCGATCCTTAATTCCTTTTGGGCGTCCTTTGGGATTTCCGCTTTTCCCTTTTTTAAATGTCATTTCTTTGATCCTCCACTGATCTGATCAATTTCCTGTGCCTGGATATCCGTGACAATCGTCTCCAGTAGCTCATTCTTCTCATGAAGCAACCGGTCCAGCGCAATACGCTTCTTCTTTGGAGTAAGAAGCGGATCAATATAGACCTGGTGCATCTCCTTTTTAATCCCCTGCAGTTTCTTATTGCCTCGGGTCAGCTGCTTGTAACGACCAACCTCCTTTCGTTCTTCGATCTCGTCGGCAATATCAGGCCGGCCAATTCTATCCATCTGTTTAATGGTTCTTCTAAGCTCTGTTGCCTCTCGGAACATGTCGTAGAACTTGGTCTCAAACTTGGTCCGCTTCATAGGAGTCTTTGCATAAAACCGCCGCATAACGGGATATTGATCTACTCGCATATCCGGCTTGTCGTCATAAAGGGCAGCATCGGTCAGAGCAAGGCCGTACATTGCCCAGGTACTGAGATATCCCCTGAGTAGGGCTTCGGTGCGTGCCGGGGCTATTTGCAGTTCTCGTGGCATGTGACGGCTCTTGAGGCCGGCTTCTTTAAGTACCTTTGCCGTATATGGTTTTGATCTAGCAAATGGCGCCAGCTGTTCCATGGTGGATGTCTCAATAGGCGCACCGGTAAATCTGTTCCGATTCAAATACTGCTCATACATCGGCCGGATGGCTTGAGGCACATAATCCAGCTTGAACTGATCCAGAACGATCCTGAGGAAATCCCTGCTCAGTTTCTTTGGAGCAGAATTCATCACTCCTTCCATGGATCGCTCTGCCATGGAGGACACTGCCCCGATCTCCCATAACTTCGGGTACCTGAAGTGGTGGTACCGATCCTCTACCGATGTTCCTTCATGCATGCCTGGCTTTGGGATGAAGAAGTGCCAATGTGTGTCTTTGTCCCAATCCTCCAGCTTATCGTACAGTTCGTTATCCCGGTTGATCCCATAGAGCGCCATGGATGTCAGCGCAAGGAGAGCAGTTCTTGTGGCTATCTGCCGTTTGTTATCATCATGAGCAAAGCCACGGTAGAGCCTATCCATGCCGTTGACGCCGGCTTTGAGAAACATCACCGTATCGAAGAAGAATCCCAGGACCTCACTATCACCCCTCATGGCAAAGTCCGTTGATACTTCCCTACCTAAATAGGCTGCATGTTTAGGATGGGCCCCTGCTGCCCTTGCTCGCTTGAACTCACCAAGCCTTGTGGACATCTCAAATGCATCTGCCATCGTTTCCAAGGCATAGAGAAACTTCGCTGGCCCATCGATCACAGTTTTGTAATTGACTCCTTTCTTGCCATAGAATCGTTCTAGCTTTTTCTTGAAGGCCTTGTCATCCAAATAGATGCTGGAAAATCCAATTCCATTTGCAATAGCCTCCTGATAGTCCTTATCCTTCTTTACCCGGGACCGCATACCCCTGATAGAGTCCATAAACGGCTTAAATCCATGCTTGGACATGATGCCGCCCATCAGGGTATCGCGAGCTATATTGGCCGCCATGAAGTCCAAGCTGAGAGTGACTGAAGATTGTCCCACCCTTCTGAATCCACTCAAGACCCTGGTAATCCAGTTCTTAGTTGGACGATCCAGAGAAGTCATGGCACGCATCAGAAGCGGATCTCCCACCTCGTAATAGATGGGCTTACCTCCTCGCATCACCGCAGTTACATTTTTACCTTTTGGCGCCTGGCCAAATTGGAAGACATTCACCAGATCTTTAAGCTTACTGAAATCTCCGGTTACATCTTCCGGGATGATACCGGCCTGATTCACAATCCGGACTATTTCATCTTTGGATATTTTGATCGGTTTGGCATCTCGGGCAATCTTCACCATGAACCTTCCACCACCACGGACTCTATCAGCCAGATTGGCAACCTGAACCCGGGCATCATTGCGGACTGCTTCAACCATCAGGTGGGAAGCGTTCTGGATCATGTTCTGCAGGACATCCCGGAGGTTGTCGGTTCCACCGGTCAAACGGGCTATGCCCTTCCAGTCTCCTGATACTCCACTGTCCGCCTGTTGCCGTTGGCCGGTATGGAGACGGTAAAAAGGTAGATATTGTGCGCGTTTCCAGAGTTTACGGGTTTCTGGATTGATGATCCCCAGGGCTTGAGCAAAATCTACGACCCGATGGTTCCAGGTCTGGTATTCTCGAAAGGCTTTTTTAAACTCCGGCGTTTCCAGCCGGAGCATGGCGGTAATCTCCGCCCGGGTGAAAAGATGCTCCCTACCCTGCAACATGAGCTCTTGTGCTGATCGTCCTACTGCGTACCGCGTCCAATCTTCAATCCGATCTGATACTGGTTCCAGGATGGTTTCCAAGCCTTTACCTTTAAAGCTGAATGATCTATCCGGATTGACGATAGGCGCACCGATAGTGAGAGCACCTTCGACCATACTATGTGAGCCTCTAGTCAATCGAGCTGTCTCATAGGGCCCTACTGGATTGATCTTGCCGGTAAGGTTTCTCTCCATAGTGTAGATACCGTCCAGGTCATCACTTACGGCCTGGCGGAATCCATGGATTGTGTTGTGTATCGCCTCATTGATTGGCTTTCTCGGCCCGCCAATCTTGGAGGCTGCTCGCTGAATGGCAGATTGTTCATACCACTTGGTCATTGCTTTGCGTGCCTTCTCGATATGAGGCCCGTATTCATGACGCTGGGTAAATTGCTGGAACCACTTGTAGTACTGGGGGGCGGCCTCTTTCGCCTTTTCGTTCTGAGTCATATAAAGCCGGACAAACTCAGCAAAGCCCTCATAGACCTTGGAAGTGTCATAAGAAACCGACTTCAATTCATCCCTGTGCTCCTTCTTCAGAAAGCTCTTCTTTATCTCCGGTACCCGATCATCAATCAGATGAGCCAATTCATGGGCTGCTGTCTCCAGATCATTCTTATGCTTGATCCGGACAGCTTCCTTCTTTGGCATGTAGTTTCCAAGCACACCTTTCCGCTTGATCCTGCCCTGATACAGAGGGACCTTGAGGGCCTTGAGAAATGGAATAAGTACATCTTCCCTACGAATCGGCTTACCGGCTTTCGGTTCTGCCTTCTCCTTCAGCTTGGCATCATTGACAAAACCAACATAAGAAGCACCAGGAGAGAAAGAGTTGACGCCACTTTTCGGCATTTCATCTTCTTTTGAATAACGGTATTTTTTAACGCTGGCACGATGTTTTGTTTTTTGTGGATTTTTCACCCATGTCTTGAACTTATCCAGCGGCATCTGCTTAATACCACCCAGGCCCTTCCATCCCTTTTCATAGTTGGCAAGGTATATCTTGGCAGCTTCTGCTTCGGTAGATGCACCCATAACAACTTTTGCTTCATCATACTTGCCGGTCTTCGGGTTAACCTGATCTATAACAAATACTGGCAATTCCGAGTTTGCAGCATTGTCACCAAGGAACACGTCCACATGATCACCATCTTTGGCTTCACTTTGGCGGATATACCCATAGTGGTGCTTTATCTCTTGAGACCACTTCTTACCGCCCGGGTCAGTGCCTGAACGCATGGACCCCGTGGGATTCTCGATGCTAATTTGTAGCCCATTAAAATTGAGCTTTGCTTTTCTGTAATTTCCAGCCTTCTTCTCCGCCTCCGTCGGTTCACTTAGATTATTTTGTGGAGAAGTTGCCGCTTCATGAGCTACAACATCAATGGAGGCCTTTGTCACTACAGGACTTGTATCAGAACCAACCTCAGATTTTAGGTCAGCTACTAATTTGCTTTCTTCGGTAACACTGCTAATCCCGGCCTGAGGATTATCAACTTCATGAGCAATAACATCCTCAGATTTACTTTGCCCCAGAGCAGCACGAATATCCTCTTCATCATTCCGGCTGAATGTCAGACCACCCCGTTTCTTATTCGGCATACCTTTTTTCGTGATGCCGGCATCAACCAGTTTGGTACGGATATCTTCCGCTTCACCAATCACAGCAAAGGATTTGTCCGATACATCCTCATAAGCAAATTTCGGCTGATCTGGTATTTGGTTCTTTTCTGCTAATGAACTGCTGATAGCTGAAGAATTAGTAGGTTCTATTGGAACTGCAACATTACGATCAATCGTCTGATCCTGTTGAACTGCCAGAGCTTCTGCAAGCTGTCCATCAATAGCTTTTTGCAGAGTTACTTCATCCCGATAGAACAACACCCTACCTCCTTCCAGGTAACCAACCTTTGCGCCTTTTGGAGCAGCTGGTACTTTCGCACCTGGCTCGAATACAGCAGCTGGCATTTTCCCTTGAGCAAATGCTTCCAGTTCTGAATGAACGGGAGTTGAGGCCTGCTGTACCGGTTCAGTCTGAACACCCTCAGGGATAATATTCTCTTCAGTCTGAACATCTCCTTTCGCAGCCTCTCCTGCCTTCTGCGTCGATTTCAGACTAATAGAGGCCATGACATCACCGGGCAGCCCAAGCACCTCCAACAGCGCCTCAGCAGCTACCTCACCCTTCTCTGCCTCCTCTCCTACAACTTTTTTCCGTGCAATCTCTCCAGTAGCTCCTCCAAGCATCTGGATAAAAGTCTGCGCCGGAATATTTGTAACCTGACCTGGACCTATCCGCCATGGAACCACTGCTGAGGTAAGGGCATCTACTCCACCCTGAGTAATGGATTGCAGGGCTGCTCGTGCTTCCGCCTGATCATACTCAAAGCCTTTCTGTAAAGCCTCACCAACATTTGGTCCAAAGGTATTTGCAACGCTGGAGATAAACCCACCGCCGGCCATTGCCGCACTAATGCGAGTCATACCCTGCATTGCAACAGGGAGTAGTTTGTCAGTGCCTTTTGCACCAACGAAGAAACTCAGGATCTGGGGAGCAAGCTCAGCAGCCTGGTCAATCAAGAAGCCTGAGGTATCTGGTGAGTCAGCCACCTCCTTCACAAAGGCGCCGGCAGCACCCAGATAGGAGTCTTCCTTATTAGCCGATTCAACCGCTCGTGCCATGGTGGGATGCTGTGGTAACTTTTCAATCTCCTTCTGGTGACCCACAACCTCCTGGCGATCTCTTTCCGTCTGGGACTGCAGCCACTCACCAACAGGGCTGGTATCAAAAACTCCCTGATCATCAACTAAAGCATCACCCAAAGCAGCACCTGCACCAGCCAGTGATTGCTTTAGTCTACGAGCACCACGTTCCAGACTGGGGAGTACACCACCACCAGCTTCCCCATAATCTTCAACGGCCTGTTCCTCCAGAGTCTGCGCCTCCATGGTTTGGGACTGAGTATCACCCCACTTACGGTTCCAAGGCTTGATTGCTCCCTGGGACTGCTCAGCGCTTCCTTCAACCTGGCTCACCTCACCCTCTGGATTATCAGGGTTTTCCTGCACATTCCACTGACGTTCCCAAGGTGGAGTGTGGTTACTGGCTTGCGGGCTACCCCAGGCCCTTTTCCATGGTTCCATTATCTTTCTCCTTGTTGGGTACCACCACCATTTCCTGCTTGCTGCCAGTTACCTTGATCATTTGGATCACCTCCAAGAAATTGGTAACCATCTGACACTGTTCCAGGTTTTAAGTCTTGAACAGACGGCGCCGCCTCATGTCCCAAATAACTTTGGTGTATTGATTCAAAATCTGGATCTTCACCTACCTTTCTTTGAGTAGCTGCTCTGAGTACTCCCGAAAGATGAGGGTCATACAAAGGATTATTTCGGCCCGTTGCTGTTGCCTCCTGAGTACGCCTCATAATCTCTTCACGACTCAGATCACCTAGCGCCCTACGTGCTTGGTTGATCTCACTATTATTAGCTTGCTGTGCAGCGGTCAGACCACCCTGTTTCTTTGCTGTAGCCAATTCCATTTTCTGCTTATGCTTATTTGCCTCCAATCCGTTTTCAACACGACCCATTTGAGCAAAATCCTGCATTCGCTTTACAGGGACTCGCACCGGACTATTATTGTTGAGGATCGGAGATAACATTCCACCTTCACCCTGTTCAAAAAAGTCTACGGTCTCAATCCGATCCAAGCCTTGGCCAGCTCGACCCGGACGGACAAATACATCCTTTTGAATACCGCCTCTAGTGATATTTGAAAATCCTGGAACAATGTTTGGCAACAATCCAACCATCTCACTGGTCAGTGCAACCTGACCGCTCTCGTCCGGTACCAGCATACTCATCTGATCAGCAAATCGTGCAAAGCTACGAACCCGTCTTGACTCTCTTTTTTTAGCTTCTGCATCTTCATCCACGTTCCCTCTTGCAGATTGCCCAAGAAAGTTTAAGGTTTGTTGCTTTTCGCGTTTTAATTGCTGTTTTAGAATCCCATGCTCCTTATTCCTCATCCCAATTCCATCAAGACGATCCATAGCTACTTGCTGGCTAACTCCGGGAATGAATGGGTCCACCAACCCCTGATAGTTGCTTTCTTTTTTCAGAGTTCGGGATTTCCTCACCCCCCCCTTTCTCTTTCGCTTTGGGGCTTTGCCGACACTTAAAGAAGGTGCATTCCCGGCCTTGAATCTACTACCACTATTAAATCTGTTTAATCCGCTCATTTCATTCCCCTAGCTCAACTCGTCTTGTCCCATTTCCACTGATCCAGCTCACCACCAGTAAGCTGCGTCGCCATATTTGCGTTAGCCGCAGAGGCTTGAACCCTCATCCCTTGTTGATGCTTACCTAGCTCCAACGCCTCTGTACGCCTGCCCTCGGTCAAACCAAGCAATCCCTCATATCCGCTGGCCTTAGCTGTTTCTGCGGCCAATCTAGTGTCCATGATTCCTTTGTGCATTCCAGCCATGCCGCCCCTGGCATTGATAATATTGCTGCGCATATCACCTTCTCTGGAACTTAGATCGGCGTACGTGGCCATACCAGCCTGCTTTGCCTGAACATCGCGATTATGCTGCTCCCTCCAATCGGCATAGGCCTTATTGCTGGCAGTGGACATGCCGGCTGCGCGTTTCAACTTAAAATCCCTGCCTGCGCCCTTATTGGCGTAGTAGTTGAGTCCCTGTCCAGCCATCTCACGCTTCATGGAGTCTTCTGCAGCACCAAACTGATCGCCTACAGCGCCCATGTATTCAGCGCGTCGATTACTGGCGCTTGCCTCTACGTCAATTCCATCTGTGAAAGTAGGCTTCATATCACTTAAAAGACCTTGGTAATCACCCATATAGTCTTCAAGACCCTCAATGTCCTTGTCCATAGCTGCCATGATTGGTTCTATGTCTTCATTGAAGTCAGTTACATATCCCTGATAGCTGTCATAAATTCCTTTTAAGTTTTCGACGTATGCCTCTGATTCTTTATCTAACCCAGCGAGAATATCGTCCAGACCTCCACCTGGCGCCGCCCCCAACCTGCTACCACCACCGGCAACCATCCTAGTTTGCGTAGTACGGTTTCCAGTCAAAGGGTTATATACCGTCCTGTTTTCAGTCCTTGGGGCAGAAACACTTCCCCCATTAAAAAAGTCCGAATAATTCATAATTTATCTCCCGTTACTAATATTCTCTCTTGCACCAAGCTAGTGGCTAGATCCTGTTCAAAACGTTTAATCTTCACTGGAAGTGATGAGAGGCTGCTTTCAATTTATTCCTGAAGCTCCTTCATCCTTTCATTCACATCTTTCAGTTTTTTGAAATTCATGCCGCCACCTCTATACCCAATTCAGCAAGAAACTTGTCTGCATCCCTTTCCATTCCAGATAGTCTGGACAGCTCAATCAGGTCAGGTGAGTGATAACACGCACTATCCTTCTCCCCTTCCAGCACAAACCCCTCAATCTCTTCACGCCTCACCAAGTAACGTTCCCGATATTTCAGACGTTTCTCCACCGCTCTGATTGCCCCCCTAACAAGAGACATACGTTTGTCACATACCTCAGGAATACCGGTGATCTTCTTGATCTCTTTGTAAGCAGTGCAGATACTTTCCGCAATCTTGGTATATTTCACAGATGCTTCATCATCTGCTCTTAACAAGTCTTCAAACGCAACCTCTGCTCTTTGCTTTTCGTATTCCTCAATTTTTGCCTCAAGCCTTGGTAACCGCGCTAACGTCTCACGTTGTACATCTTCGATTGCTGTCAGCTGCTGATTCTGTACTTCAATACATTTATAATCTTCAGCATCTAGACGCTGGGCTAATTCATTAATTTTTGTTTCTTTGCTCATGTTTAATCCTCTTTATTTGTAGTCATCAAAACTCAGGCCACTGACCATCCTCAAAGAATGTTTGTGTGCGACCATTAAAGATAAACCGCTCCCTCAGCCAGCCCTTACGGCCAACTCGATTCTTGAGCAAGCCAATGTGCATGGGAATGTTGGTTTCTGTTTCTACTTGTGCATCTGCATGAAGGAACATACAAATGTCAGCATCCTGTTCGATGCTTCCTGAATCACGGAGATCTGCGAGAGTTGGCCAGCGTTTCTCTTTCTCAACACTGCGATTAAGTTGTGAAACGGCAATCACCGGGATATTGAGCCTTTTCGCCAACTTCTTCAGCGCTCGACTAATCTTGCCCAAACGATCATTAGCACTTGTTGCACCATCCACTTCAATCAAGCCAATATGATCAACAACAGCCAGCTTGATATCGTGTTTTCGCTTCCACTCAGTGATTCTGGCAATAACTCCACCAAGACCAAAGGTGTCTGCATCTATCCACAGCGGATAATGATGGATAGGTTTATCAGCCATCTTCTGTGAAACTGCTGATATCTCTTCCTCATGTCCGAATGCAAGTGCAGACCCATTAACCTGGTATCTGTTTGCTAATGCACGGATTGCCAACTCATCTTCACCCATCTCAAGAGAGCAAATCCCAACCCCATGTTCATGCTCAGCAGCATGAAGTGCCACCTGGTTAACTAATGCCGTTTTCCCGATTGATGGCCTAGCTGCCACAACAATCAGACGGGGCGCCTGAAGCCCTCCTACGCGGCCGTCTACCGATTGAAACCCCGTAGGCACCCCTACTATTCCATCAGTGCTCATTGCAATAGAGGCCCGCTCAATGGTATCTATTCCGGCTTTAATTACTTCAGTGAAATTCTTCCCAACTCCAGTAGTGCGCTGTACCAGTGCCTCTAGTTTTGTCTGGATATCTGCTATGGACTCATTCAGACCTGACTGCCCGCCATTCTCTAGTGTCTCCTGGAGAATGGTTTTGAAACGCCTTTTCTGTGATTTCTCTCTGACAATCCCAGCGTAATGTTCAATATTGACCGTCGACACAACGCTTGCTGCTATACGAGCTACGGAGGAGATATCACCAAACACTTCACCTACTGTTACCGGATCAGCTGGTTTACCCTCCTCTACCTGAGAGGCAATTACACGATAGATTGCCTGATTTAGTCCTGCTGAGAAATCACACTCAAGCAACATGCCAGAAACCTTGGAGTAGGCATTCTGATCAACCATCAGACCACCAATGACCGCTCTTTCAACATCAATGGTTTCTGCATTCATGCTAGGTCACCTCACTGCTGGCCATTGCCGGCCGATCCTTAGAACCATTTACCAATTCCAGAGATGGCAGACACTCATCTTCCCAACCTTTCGCGTTTAGCCAGGTAGATGGGTACGGAATATACTGCCCTCCCTCCTTCAACCAATCTGATGTTTTCTTTGCCTTAGAGATAGAAATCAGAATTTTCTTTTGTAAAGCATCATCAACTGTTATTTTTTTCCACACTTTCTCTGCATTGCCTTTATTCTTCTTTTTCGGGTACGCAGCCCAAAACTCATCAAAAAGTGATTTTATATTTGGATCTGGTTTTGGAGATGGAGATGGAGATGGAGATGGAGGGGGATATGGAGTATTACGCCCGTAACCATTATCACTACCACTTGTATACGAACGGTATACGGCTAGTATCTGTTCGTATGATTCACCTTTCTTAAACTGGTATTCGGCAAACCATATTTTGAAAGCATCAAGTTCTTTACCATCGCGGAGTTCTCCTTTTATCCATCGTATGATTTGGTTTTTTGCCGCCTGTCTGGAACGCATTTCTGAATTTGCAGCATATGGGTTGTGTTCCCTCCAATCATGGAGAATGAGTTCTTCCCCTTTTTTATCAAGAAATCCAACTGTCAGAAGACACTCAATAAACCCTGAAGCATCATTATCCCAATCGGCAGCTATCGCTATGTCTTCATAATCCATGCCCGCAAGACAACCATCAGTTCGATTCTGGGCAGCATAGACCCATAAATTTACAAGTGACAGCACCCCATCTGCACCCAGTTTACGCTTCAGCTTCTTTGTCTTTGGATGATGAGGGAACGTTGTCAGGATTCTGATATCGCTATTCACTTGGATAACGCCTCCCGACATTGGAATAGCCAAAATTTGGCCCAAGATTTACGAGACATCCAAGTTGGACGTTTTGGTAAATTGAGAAGACTACTCATAGCTGCAACTCCTTCTGCCTCTCAAGCATCAGAGTGTAACGAGCAACCTTATGACGCCCTCCACCTGGCATTGAATCCCAGACAAGCTCAGTGTCGATTTCATGACCAGCATTACGCAGATCACAAATGCGACCACCGGCATGTGGTATGTCGAATTCGGTGCGTATTTGGAAAGTAGTGAGAGAGGATTTACGAAGAGCCTTTAGTATGATTGAGCACTGCGCGGCTCGTGTGCTATAGTTGGGCTTGAGATTTGATTGTGAATCAATATTGACGCCCCTTACCGAGCCTGCCAGCTTCTCAGGGGCGTTTTTATTTGTACAATACGGTTCGCTACAAGAAGACATGGGGCGTCCTCCCTAAGCTGCTTGAGCAGATACAGACTGCTCAAGCCAGGCTTCAGGGTTGGAAATAAAATCATCTATTTCTGATTCCAACCAGCCAACTGCGTGGGAAGAAATTTTACGCCTTTTCGGAAATGTCCCGTTCCGCTCTTTACGCCAGCGAGTTGAGCGACTCAATCCTGTGCGCTGCGTTACCTCTGCATCTCGAAGAATACGATCTGACATTTTCTAGCCCTCATTGGTTTATGTTGAAACAACCTACAAGGTAAATGCTAGCGCGGTGATAGTTAGGGACGTAAAGGGGGGGATAGTTGGGAATTCATCCCTGAATAGTTGGGATTTTCTGGAATATAGTTAGGAATCTGGTGGGATAAGTATCAGAGATAATATTTTGAATTTATTTATTCATTAAAGCTTGGATATTGCTCCAATACATTTCAGCTGATTTTTTCCTTTTCTGCCAATTACAATTTGGAACCCTATCTCCACAATCAGGATGACCTCCTTTAGCTATTTTCTTAAAATGGCTTTTATAAGGGAATGAATATAATTCTTTAAATTTATGGCAAAACTGCTCAAAATCGTTTGATACACCTGGCATATCACTGGGATCAAATTGACCATCTACTTTACTTACTGCATCAAGCACAGCGCATATTGCTAAATTGTGGCACTCCATTTTTTTTCCGCTTCCAGATTCCTTAATAGTAGCAATCTCTTCCAGTCTTTCTCTAAGTGAATCATAAATAGAATTATTAGTGCTATTTTCATTATCTACACACATCTCTTCACTGGAGAAAACTTTTAAGACCTCATCCATAAGTTGGTTCTTATTATTAGTGATCTCGATATCCCGAATAGCATCCATGATCCGCACACTCATCTTATCCCATGATGCGATTTCATCCTTCAGTGGGGAAGCTGAAATGTGATTAGAAATTTCTTGATATATAAGCTCCAGTCTCTTTTCCCCCATTTGAAGTTTGGGGAAATGATCTGGATCAGTGTTTGGAATAGATTTTAATGCGATGCTGATTTTCTGTAATTTCTTTTCTAGCTCATTAAAACAGCCAAACCAATCACCTAGACGCGCTGTAGTTTCTACATCATCAGACAGTTCTTCTATCGTCTGCTTTGCGACTACATTTCGGGTAATATCCTCCATTTCTTCATCTTTATCAAAATATCGCTTAATCCATAAAGCTATTTCCTCCTTCTCCTTTTCAAGTTCCTCTATTTTCAACTCTGTCTGATGATTAGTTTCTTGCTTATCTGATGGCAGTCGTCTAATAGACTTCCATGATTCTATTTCTTCAACCACCTCCCCATGGCGACATATTTTTTCAAATACCTCATCGCTTATATTATTTTCCCAAGGGTATTCTTCTACTTGGAATATATGACAATACAGTTGCTTTACATCCTTACGACGAACGTACATTGACGCAATTTGCTCATGAGTATGTCTATCTGAAATAATCGTGTTATTAGGAGCTATTGCCACTCTAACTAATGCAGTTTCTTCACGAATTGAATCAGCTTTTTTTGCTTTTGAGATGGCAACGCGCACATCATCAACCAGCGCATTATCAAAAACATACCCTTCCGTAGCATAATGAAGGGTAAGGCCCTCCTCCACTAACTTATCAAGTATTAAATAGGGACAAATACTTGGATCATATTTCAAGTGTTTAGCCAATGCAGGAAAAAAACTCTTTATCTGAATTTCTTTGTCTTCTTTAAATACATCTAACAACTTCATAGCTCTCTCCAACCAGAGACACCATATATAAAAAAGGAAGCGAGGCAGCCTGGACATGGAACCCAGGTTTTCAGGAGCTGCCCTAGCCCCGCTATAACTGGTTTTATTTCCGAAGCTCTATTACGTTATCGATATCACCTTGGACTGTTATCTCTAGCCACGCAGACCAGGCATCCATTGCCTTACGTTTCTGCGGCAGATAATCATACCTATCATAATTTTTGCTGCTCACATCATTTAAAGCATGATTCTGCAGGCGGTCACGAATCTCTTTTGATAGCCCAATCTCACCAGTTCGGGTCTTCCAGGTTCGCCGGAGATCTCTTGGTACAAATTTAGGGAATGGTTTTTTCTTACTCTTAGGCCCTGGGTTGCAGAACCTGGCTACAGCTTGGCTAATTGAATCGATATTTCTTGGATTAGACTCTTCACTTACTGACTTCTTACGCTTGGGAAACAACCATATTTTATCTGAGTATGGCCGGATCTGATCAAGGAGGGCTTGGTGGAACGGCGTAATAGGCACAACATGTGGACGGCCATTCTTAGTCTTGCCTGCTGGCAACTCCCATTTCATGCCCTCAAAATCAAATTCTGACCATTCTGCATGAAGGATCTCTCCAAGACGCTGACCCGTTGCCAACATCAGCTTAAGCACACCCACAGTTAATGGGTGGATATATCCCCCATCCAGACGGTTCCACAGTTCCTTAATCTCTTCGGTACTAAGCTCCCTCTCGCCTACAGCCTCCCTCTTAAGTGGCTTTGGAACATCTCTGACAGGATTATGCTCCAGGAAGAACAATACATCAGATTTCATATTCTTGGGGTCGTTATCATGCTCGATCCCGAATCTGAAGGCCGCACGCATATACTGGTGTACTCTGTTGGCCTTGGTCATGGCCCCTCTCTCGATAACCCGGTGGAGAATCTGCTTAACGTGATGGGGCTGGACTTCATTAGCCTTCGTGTCTGCACCTAAGACTGGCTCAATGTCGTGGCTATAGATGTGACGAACCTGTTTGTGGCTGGGTTTACCCTCTTGTTCCATGGCACCGGCATATGTATCAAATAGTTGCTTTACACTGCCCTTCATCTCCGCTTCCCTGCGTCTACGCCCATCCTCTTGCTCAGCAAGTTTTCGTTTCTCCTCTTCTGCCTTTTTGTTGGCTTTTGGATCAATCCCTTTGTCTAGAAGTATTCGAGCATCCCGGCAAGCCTGCCGCGCATCAGCTAGTGCAGTCCCAGGCTTTCCAGTCATTGGATATTTACCAAGTGGGTAATAACGTCTATTTCCGTCGATCTTATAGGCAAATATAAAAGTCTTCGTCCCTCCAGGACTAACCTGCACCCCAAAGCCCCGGTCACTCCCATTCTCCATCCGTTTATAGGGCTTACCCGCCGGCTTGAGCGATTTTATGTACTTATCAGTAAATACATTGGTCATTTTACGGTTTCTTAGTGTACTTTTAGTGCACTAAATTTCTGGCAACGGAAGAAACAGAGTGAAACAGCATAAGACAATGGTATCACATAACTCGCTGTTTCGTATCTGTATTATTGAGGATATTGAAACAAAATGAGACGCCATGAAACACTATGTCAAATGACTGTTAATCACTAGGTCGGCAGTTCGAGCCTGTCCCGGGGAGCCAAATGAAAACAAGGGCTTAGCCAGAAATGGCTAGGCCCTTTTTATTGTTGTTTTACCCCCATACGGTAACTCCCCAGTTACGGTATTTAAACACCTACCCCGTGCATGGCTCCTCACAGCCAAGGCATCGTCTGGAAACCTTATACAGCAGGAAATCTAACCTACTACAAAACCCAGATAACCAAGAGGCCGTTACTTCCCATATTTAATCGTTAAAATCTGCTGCCCCCAACACATGCCGGAAAAACCAGGAATTTTCCTACAAACACTACAGAATAATCCTATATTCGGTCACACACCTGACTACTAATATATCTACTGAAGCATGCCAGTTGAAGGCACAGGGTGAATGGAAACCTACAAGGCCCATTGAAGGGCGGCATGGAAGCACCATATGGACCAACGCCGCACTGTTTAAAAGCAGAGCGGCGTTTGCTTGAGCGGCCTCGTCAGTACCAGTAACTAATTGACTGTACGACGATTTCCATTAAAGCCAAGCTACAGCACAGCTAACCATGTACCTATATGAAAAAACCACCGTTATTTTTGTACTAGACTTAAAATACGCCATTCCATCACCACTTAAAGATCATATAGCCATGAAAATTTTTATCCCTAGGGTTCCAAACACAGTAACCACGAATGATTTAAGAAGGTTTTCAGCCGAACTCCTGAAACAGAGGCTACATATCCCATTCACAGCCCATCCCGGCGTCACCTCTTGTGAGATATTGCAGATAAAAGATGTACAACTGGGGATAACAGAACATCATGGCCTGATCTCGATATTACCGGAGCCTGCAGGGCAGTGGTTTATTCTGCACCTGAAAGATCAGAGATTACATCACAAGCTACTGTTCGGCAGAGAGTATTTTGCCCGGGCTGATCGTGGGCAGATAATATCGCCAGATGGCGACCGCAGGCGCAAACAGCTGGAGATAGGAAAATTGAACCCCATGAACGTACAGGTAGAGGGAATGGACCAGTTTGTTCAAACCCACCTTGGCTGATCTGGATCCATTCATGATAGCCTAAGACCTGTTAACACTAATCACCACACAGACGGACTATCTCGATCTGGTCTGCCGTGGCTATTTCACCATTAACCTCACTAACAGTAACGCACACCCGGTACAGCAAATCTGTCTTCTCCGGGTGTTTGTGGGCCTCGGTTAATACCGCTTCCAAGACACTCCTGCGCCCATTAAGAGGATGTACAGCAACGAACCATCCTTAGTCGTGCCGATGCACCATAGGATATTTTAATTCTGTGCATACTTGGCAGTGACATATACCATTATTCCCATGTTTCCAATCTTAGCCCAATACAGATGACCACAATCACCCCAATCGGCAGACGCCAACAGCAACAGGTGGTTACTGCGACTCTGAACTATATCCAGCGGGCCACTGCTATCTTTAAGCGCCCATTCCAGCCCGTAGATATCCTGTTCGACCTGAAGGGACAGGCATCAGGGGTATTCAGCGTCCATGGATCACATGCACACATCCGCTACAACCCATACATTTTTGCCAAACATTATGGATATAGTTGCACAAATACGGTCCCACACGAGGTGGCGCACTACATCATGTACTGTTTATATGGAACAGCTGGCGTACGACCACATGGTGATGAGTGGAAGGGACTTATGTTGCAGTTTGGCGTGGAGCCACGTCGCACCAACACACTGGACCTGGAGGGTATACCGGTAAGACGCCAGCACAGACACCCGTACCTCTGCTCCTGTACCAGCCATATGATAACCAGCCGGAGACACAATCAGATCAGGAGAGGGAAAGCCAGATACTACTGTCGTTCATGCAAGGGTGAACTGGTGACTAATCCTTAGTGGGCCACTAGCCTGTTTTTTGCGCCACCAGCATGGCCATATCACGCCAGCCCAGAGACACATCACCCAACAACAGCTCCTCACGATAGACCCTCAGTTGCAAGGGTCTGAACATCTCCAATAACTCATTGTCCGCCAGGCGTCTGCTCGAATCAGACGGGCCATTCTCCGATACCTTCTTACGGGTAAAGGTCTGATAGAACAGGAGGCCACCAGGGGTGAGTGCATCAATGATCGATCTGGTCAGGGCCCTATCCAGAAAGTGCGCCACCAGTATGACATCACAGCTGTCTGCAGCTGGCGGCTGTCCGACAACGTCTCTGACTTCGCTGTTAATCTGGAGACCGGACTCTTCTGCGGCCTGATTGAGACGCTGAATGGCTACCGGTGACTGATCCCAGGCAGCAACCTCAAGACCGGCATTGGCCAGAAGCAGGGCATTCGCCCCACGCCCGCAGGCCAGATCCAGGGCCTGGCCTGAGGCAGGCAGTAGATGGATATTTTCGGTGAGTACCCTGGCTGTATTCCCGAGACCTTCGGCCTCAAAGTGCCTGGCATCCCATTTCTGTCTGATTTCCGACCCACTCACCCGGTCAACATCCCAATCCCCGGCTCAGGTCGGCCTTGATGTCCGGCACCTCTTCCAGCCCCACCGACAATCGAATCAGGTTGTCACTGATCCCTGATTCCTGCCGCTCTTCCAGCGTGAGACGCCCATGGGTGGTACTAGCGGGATGGGTAATGGTGGTCTTGGAATCACCCAGATTGGCAGTAATGGATAGCATGCGAGTGGAATCAATCAGCTCCCAAGCGGCCTCTTTTCCTCCGACCAGTTCGAAGGAGAGAATCCCACCAGGCAGGCTCTGTTGCCGCTGGGCCAGTTCAAATTGCGGGTGGCTCTCCAGTCCGGGATAGTAGACCCGTTCCACCATGGATTGCTCTTGCAGCCAGTGCGCTATCTCAGCAGCGCTTGCAGAGTGTCTCTGCATCCGCAGGTTAAGGGTCTCCAGACCTTTCAGGAACACCCAGGCATTGAAGGGGCTCATGGTTGGACCTGTGGTGCGCAGCACCCCGAACACCTCCTCCCCTACCAGATTGGCATCACCAACCACAGCGCCGCCCACACAGCGCCCCTGGCCGTCCAGGTACTTGGTGGCGGAGTGAACTACAATATCCGCACCCAGCTCCAGGGGCCGCATAATCGCCGGAGTACAAAAACAGTTGTCCACCACCAGGATGCAGTCGTTGGCATGGGCCAACTTGGCAAGCGCGGCAACATCCCCCAATTCGGTCAGCGGGTTGGACGGGGTCTCCAGAAACAGCAGCCTGGTATTGGGTCGGATTGCCTGTTCCCACGCAGCCCGATCTTCCAGGGCAACATAGCTGGTCTGGATGTTGAAGCGATCCAGGTATTTATTAAACAGCATGGTGGTGGAGCCAAAGATGCTGCGCGAGGAGACGACATGATCCCCGGCACGCAACAGCCCCATGCACACAGACATGATTGCGGCCATGCCGGATGCCGTTGCCACACAGCTCTCTCCACCCTCCAGGGCGGCCAGACGCTGTTCAAAATTTCTTACAGTAGGATTGGTGAAACGTGAGTAGATATTACCTGGCTCATCACCGGCAAACCTGGCGGCAGCCTCGGCTGCGCTATTGAACACAAAACTCGAGGTGGGGAATATCGCTTCCGAGTGTTCACCCTCCCCGGTTCTGGCCTGCCCGGCCCTCACTGCATTGGTGGCAAAGCCCCACTCTTCATCGTCAATTGTCATCACTTACCTGTATGGTTTCCTAGGCGCTGTTATGCAGCCCTATTATGCTGATCTCCGCCGACTCTTCACTCTGCTTTGCACCATCACTGCGCAACAGCTCCAGCTGTTCCAGGTAATGATCACTCACATCACCGGTGATGTACTCCCCATCAAACACCGAGGTATCAAACCGCTTCACCTCAGACTTATCCCTCTTCTGCACTGCATTGATCAGATCATCCAAATCCTGATAGATCAGCTTATCTGCGCCGATTATCTCCCGCACCTGTTCCACACTGCGGTCATGTGCCACCAGCTCGCTGGCCGCAGGCATATCGATTCCGTACACATTTGGATACCGCACCGGTGGAGCAGCCGAGGCAAAATAGACCTTGTTTGCACCCGCCTCCCGCGCCATCTGCACAATCTGTTTCGAGGTGGTGCCACGTACAATGGAGTCATCCACCAGTAGCACATTCTTGCCCTTGAACTCTGAGTCAATGGCATTCAGTTTCTGCCGCACCGACTTCTTACGCACGGTCTGACCCGGCATGATAAAGGTACGGCCTATGTAGCGGTTCTTAATGAAACCCTCTGAATATCTTATGTCCAGATTGGTCGCCAGCTCCAAGGCTGCGGTGCGGCTGGTATCCGGAATCGGGATCACCACATCGATATCGAAATCCGGCCACTCCTGCTCAATTTTTTTGGCTAGGGCAACACCCATTCTCGATCTGGCCTTGTGTACAAAAATATCGTCAATGATGGTGTCCGGTCGGGCAAAATAGACAAACTCGAAGATACAGGGCGAATGGATGGGATTGGCGGCGCACTGGAAGGTGTGCAGGTTTCCGTCCATATCTATGTATACCGCTTCTCCAGGCTCCAGGTCACGAATGCGCTCAAATCCCAGCACATCCAGGGCTACGCTCTCAGAGGCGATCATATACTCCGTGCCACCACTGGTTTCTCTCTTGCCAAATACCACTGGGCGGATACCAAAGGGGTCACGGAATCCCAGCACCCCATAATCGGTGATCATGGCCACCGCAGCATAGCCACCTCGGCAGCGCTTATGTACCCCAGCCACGGCCTGGAATACCTCTTTTTCCGTAATCCGAAGTTGCCCCTGCACCTGTAGTTCATGGGCAAATACATTCAGCAGAATTTCTGAATCGGAGTTGGTGTTGATATGGCGCAGATCCTCCATGAACAGATCCCGCTTCAACTCTTCGGCATTGGTCAGGTTGCCGTTATGGGCCAGGGTTATGCCGTAGGGGGAGTTGACATAGAATGGTTGCGCTTCGGCGGATGAGGAGCAACCTGCGGTGGGGTAACGCACATGGGCAATTCCCATATCCCCCACTAGATTGATCATGTGCTTGGTGCGAAAGACATCCTTAGCCAGTCCATTACCCTTACACAGGTACAGTTTGCCATCCTGTGACGTGACAATACCTGCGGCATCCTGTCCACGATGTTGCAGTACCAGCAAGGCATCATACAACGCCTGGTTAACCTGACTGCGTCCAAAGATCCCAACAATACCGCACATGTTTCGGTGCTCCGAAAAAAACTAGTAAACAGTGATAAAACGTTGATTCACAAGCCGGACAGTTATTTAAAGCTGAACTTGGTTGCAATATCAGGAGGCAACAGATCCCGTAGCCATAGCGCCAAATCCTGGAAGTAGTTGATTAGCTGCGACTGCTGCCACCAGGGGTCATTGGGGAACGGGGTCAACCCCGCCAGCAACACCACAACCGCCACCAGCACAGCGCCTCTGGCCGCCCCAAACAACACACCCACCATACGGTCGGTACCGGTCAGACCGGTCTTATCAACCAGTTGTCCAACCAGGTAGTTGACCAAGGCCCCCAAAATGAGGGTTATAAGGAATAGTATGGCAAATGCCGCTCCAAGACGCACAGAGGGGACGGTAATCCACTCCAGGTGCAGCGACAGATCACGGAAAAATGTCCAACTTATCCAGAATGCGAGTATCCAGGCCGCCAGCGAGAATGCCTCGCGCATAAATCCGCGCATCAAGCTAACAAGAGACGAGAGGCAGATAATGCCAATTATGACGTAGTCCACCCAGATCATCATAGAACCTTTGGTTTGGGGCTAAAGGCTAATTCTACCAGAGCCGTTTTCAGAGCTGAAGGCTCAATGATAGCTTTTTAATCTGCCTTTGAGTTTCTTGGATTTTAAATACTTGTTTAATTTTACCAGCATCTGCTCGGCCCGCTTCTTATCCACTTCCGGCCCCACCAGGACCCGGTGCAGAATCTTGCCCTTCACACCCACTTGATCAGTGAATGCGGCATATTTTTTTCCTTGCAGGGTCTTCACCAGTTTATCGGCATTGCTGCGTTGGGAAAAACTGCCCACCTGGATAACCCAGGCGCTCAGACCCACTCTTGGGGCTGGGGTCTGCTGCTCTTTTGCCGCAGGCTTAGACTTAACCTTTGCTTTGGGTTTTGTCTTAGTGGCCTGTCCCTTGGTGACATCACTTCCTGAGGACGGGGCTACAACTTGGTCTGGCGTCTCTGTTTCTGCTGCAGCTGGCTGAGATAGATCCTCTGACTCCAGCGGCAACACCTTGGATGAGAAGTCTGTCTCAGGCTTATCCGGGATGATGTTCTCTTCCAGATCTGTTGAGACCACCGACTCCTGTTCCAACAACATGGGGACAAAAATAACGACCAGCGATACCAGAACCGTGGCACCAATAAGACGTTTTTTCAGACCTTCATCCACCTACTTCTCCTAATCCAGGTTAGTTTGCCAGACTTACTATATCAGGGTGCTGCATGATCTCAGCCACTGTATAGAAAGATCCGAATACGATGAGTCTATCATGTGTTCCAGCATCTGCCATCGCCTTTGTCATGGCAGCTGTCAGATCGTGATGAATCTCTATGTTAGACCCATCTACCCCGGCGGCAACCAGCGCCTGTTCCAACTGTTCCAGACTAGCCGTCCGCTCCGCCTTTATCTCTCCCGTGTACCAGCGGTCAACCAGGCCAATGAGCGGTGTTACCAGCTCAGAAATCCTCTTGTCCGCCAGGGCCGAGAACAGCGCCAAGGTGCGCCCACCGCCAGTCAACTTACTCAGGTTTGCCGCCAGCTCCCTGGCGGCCTCAGCGTTGTGCGCCACATCCAGGATTATCTTTCTGGGACCAGGCAAGAGCTGAAAACGCCCCGGAATATGCAGGTTGTTCAGGCCCTGCTTGATCGAGTCGCCGCTAACCGGCAACCGCTCCTGAAGCTGTTCCAGGACCATCAGCACAGCAGAGCCGTTACGATAGATGAATTGCCCGCCCACTTTGGGGTGCGGCAGGCTGGAGTAACTGCTGTTCCTTCCCGTCCAACTCCAGTGCTCTGCTGATTGAATGTATCGAAACTCCTTTCCGGCAATACAAAGATCCACCCTCAGTTCTGAGGCCCTTGCAAGCAGTGAAGCCGGCGGATCGTCACCGGCAAACACTCCGGGAATCCCAGCACGCAAAATACCCGCCTTTTCCAGGGCGATCTCCTCTCTGGTCTCTCCCAGCCACTGGGTGTGATCTATATCTATGCTGGTGATGAGTGCCGCATCTGGATCCAGAATGTTCACCGCATCCAGCCTGCCGCCCAACCCTACTTCCAGGATTACCACGTCCAGAGATGCTGTGGAAAATATGTCCAGGGCGGCCAGGGTGCCAAACTCGAAGTAGGTCAGGGTGACGCCATCTCTAGCTTTATCCACCCGAGCGAATGAGTCACAAATGGCCTGATCAGTCGCCTCCTGGCCATTAACCAGGATGCGCTCGTTATATTTCAGTAGATGAGGAGAGGTGTAGCAACCTACGCTATACCCAGCTGCCAGTAGAATCGATTCCAGCAGGGCCGCGCTGGACCCCTTGCCATTGGTCCCGGCAATAGTGATTACCACAGAGTTAAAGCGTTCGGCGCTGACTCTGCGCCAGACCTCCGCGACCCTATCCAGACCCAGCTCAATCTCACTGTGATGCAGGGTCACCTGCCAATCCAGCCACTCCTGGAGGGTTGCGAAACGCATATGGTCTAATCGGTTTGCTGTTATGGCCTATGCTGACGGTTTATCGGTAAGCTTACTCAGCAGATTTGCCATCTCGTCACGCAGGTTGCGCCGGTCTATGATCATATCGATTGCGCCATGGTCCAGCAGGAACTCACTGCGCTGAAAGCCCTCGGGCAACTTCTCCCGCACAGTCTGCTCAATCACCCTGGGACCGGCAAAGCCGATCAGGGCATTGGGTTCGGCAACGTTGACATCCCCCAACATGGCAAAGCTGGCGGAAACACCACCCATGGTCGGGTCGGTCAGCACCGAAATAAACGGCAGTCCACGCTTGGACATACGGCTCAACACCGCACTGGTCTTGGCCATCTGCAGCAGGGAAAACAGAGACTCCTGCATGCGCGCGCCACCACTGGCGGAGAAGCAGATCATGGGGATATTCTTTTCTATCGCCATATCGGCGCCACGTACAAACTTCTCTCCCACAACGGATCCCATGGAGCCGCCCATAAAACTGAACTCGAATGCGGCGGCCACCAGCTCCTGCCCCTTGAGTTTGCCGCGCATAACCACCATGGCATCCTTCTCACCGGTCTGCTTCTGAGCCTGAGTAATACGTTCTCTGTATTTCTTGGTGTCTTTGAACTTCAACGGATCGGTTGGAGAGAGATCTGCTCCAATCTCTTCCATGGCGTCTGGATCAAGAAACGTATCCAACCTGCGTCTGGCGCCGATCCTGTTGTGGTGCGAGCACTTTGGACATACATCCAGGTTGCGTTCCATCTCAGCACGGTAGAGAACCGCAGAACATCCAGGACACTTGTCCCAAAGTCCTTCCGGTACAGCACGTTTACTGCTGCCGTCGGTAAGAATACGGCTCGGCATCAGTTTTTCAAACCAGCTCATAAAGCAGCTCCTATTGTCTGAAGCGTAACAAACTCTTCAGGGGAACCTCTGACCAACTCAGAGACTACCAAACTCTCTTTTAAATAAGATCCATCGCTTCACGCATGGATCTCAACATACGCGCAATCTCAGGACCGATCTCTTCCGGGGTGCCCTCCAGGCGCTCAACTACGTCCACCAGCACACTACCGACTATAACGGCATCTCCCACCTGGGCCACCATCTGTGCTGATTCAGCATCCCGGATACCAAAACCGATACCGATGGGCAGTCTGGCATGACGGCGGATCTCTGCAACCTTGGCCCCCACCTCACCCAGCAGGAAGGAACCACTGCCGGTTATGCCCTTCATGGATACATAGTATATGAAGCCGCTGGCGGCGTCGCTGATGCTCTTTATTCTATCTTCAGTACTGGTGGGCGCCAGCAGCAGGATGGGATCGATCTCCCTGGGACGCAAGGCGGACAGCATCTGCTCCGCCTCCTCCGGCGGCATGTCCACCGTCAACACCCCGTCCACCCCGGCCTGTGCCGCTGCCTCGGCGAACTCCTGATACCCCATGACTTCGATGGGATTCAGGTACCCCATGAGAATAACCGGCGTGGTGGAATCCTCCTGGCGGAACTCCTGCACCATGGCGAGCACATCGCTAATGCTGATGTTGTTCTTCAGCGCCCGCTCACTGGCACGCTGGATTATGGGTCCGTCTGCCATGGGGTCGGAAAACGGTACTCCCAGTTCGATCATGTTGGCCCCAGCCTCCACCATCTTGTGCATCAGGGGAACCGTGATCTCATAATAGGGATCTCCTGCGGTCACAAACGGGATCAGCGCCACCTTGTTTGCTTCATCCAGCTGTTTAAAACATGCACTAATCCTGCTCATATCTTGATCCCCTCCAGTGCTGCCACTGTATGTATATCCTTGTCACCACGCCCGGACAGGTTAACCAGAATCGTCTGGCCTGACTGCATGGTGGGAGCCAACTTGGCGGCGTAGGCCAGAGCATGGCTGGATTCCAGGGCCGGAATTATCCCCTCCACCCGGGTCAGGGCATGAAACGCCTCCAGCGCCTCATTATCTGTGATGGCGTCATATTTAACCCTGCCAATATCCTTCAGCCAGGAGTGCTCCGGGCCCACGCCGGGGTAGTCCAGCCCGGCTGATATGGAGTGGGTCTCAATAATCTGGCCGTTGGCATCTTCCATCAGATAGGTGCGGTTTCCATGCAGCACACCGGGCCGACCGGCACACAGGGGGGCGGCGTGGTTGCCGCTCTCCAGACCGTCTCCGGCCGCCTCTACCCCATAGATGGCAACACCCTCATCCTGCAAAAAGGGGTGGAACAGACCGATGGCATTAGAACCACCGCCCACACATGCCACCAGTGCGTCCGGCAGTTTACCTGACTGCTGCTGTATCTGTTCTCTGGCCTCACGGCCAATGATGGTCTGAAAGTCCCTTACCATTGCCGGATAGGGATGAGGACCGGCCACGGTGCCGATGATATAGAAGGTGTTGTCTACATTTGTCACCCAATCACGCATCGCCTCGTTCAGGGCGTCTTTCAGCGTCTTGGAGCCAGACTCCACCGATACCACCTTGGCCCCCAGCAGGCGCATGCGGTATACGTTGGCCTCCTGGCGTTTAATATCCACCTCGCCCATGTAGACCACGCACTCCAGGCCCAGGCGCGCTGCTACCGTGGCTGTGGCCACTCCATGCTGACCGGCGCCGGTCTCGGCGATGATCCTAGTTTTACCCATGCGTTTGGCCAGGAGCGCCTGTCCAACGGTGTTGTTTACCTTATGCGCACCGGTGTGATTCAGGTCCTCCCGCTTCAGGTAGATCTGGGCCCCACCCAGCTCCCGGCTCCAGCGTTCGCAGTGATATACCGGAGATGGGCGTCCCACATAGTTTTGCAGGTCTGCGTCCAACTCCGCCAGAAACTGCTCATCCTGCATATATGTCTCGTAGGCTTTGCGCAGCTCCGTCAATGGCTCCATCAGGGTCTCTGCCACGAAAACACCACCATATGGGCCAAAGTGGCCGAGATTATCCGGCATCTTGCTAAAATCTATCTGTTCATCTGTTGGCACGTTCCACTCCTCGCATAAATGCCAAAATCTTCTCGCTATCCTTGATGCCCTTCTCCCTTTCCACCCCACCGCTTACATCTACCGCGTAGGGTCTGACCTGTTTGATCGCCTGCTCTATGTTATCCGGGTCCAGCCCTCCGGCCAGGGTTATGGATCCGGCCAGGTCTGCCGGGACAGCCCCCCAGTTAAACTGCTCTCCAGTGCCACCCGGGGTGTCCTTGCGATAGGTATCCAGCAACAGCCCTGCTGCGACGGAGTACTTCTGCCGTTCGGCGTACAGGTCCACCCCTTCACGCATTCTGACTGCCTTGATGTAGGGACGGCCATGTCTGATGCACTCCTCCGGGGACTCATCACCATGAAATTGCAGCAGGTCGAGATGGAGTTGGGATAGGATCTCCCCTATCTTTTCCCGATTTTCATTCACAAACAAGCCAACTACAGTGACAAACGGCGGCAGGTCACGCACCACGACCTGGGCCTGCTCAATGCTGACGGCCCTGGGGCTGGGGGGATAAAACACGAGTCCCAGGGCATCTGCACCCAGAGATACCGCAGTGTGCGCATCCTTAGGGTTGGTTATGCCGCAGATTTTTACCCTTGTTCTCATAGGGCGCTTAAGATACAGGATCGACCTGATTTGAGAAAGGTCTTTGAATCAATTGTATGCGACTCTTTTGCCTCAACAGAGAGGAATTCGCCTCTGGCTGGTAGATGCGTTAAACACTCTCTTAACCTGTTGCGTTCAACCGCTCAAAGCTTGTTCCAGAGGGAGTCAAAATCGGTTATGCCGTCCAGATCCGTCTCGGGAGATTCATCCCCATCTGTTTGCTCTTTCTCCACTGCCTCTTGTTGGGGATCTTCCCAGCCACACCTGTACTCAGCATAACCACCGGTCCTGGTATGAATATGGCTGACTGACACCTTGTAGTCTCCATCATCATGCTGCACCAGTAATGTATCCCCTTCGGCCAGATTTGATGGTGCAGTAATAATCCTGGCGGGTCGTTCAGCTGAGAACTCATCAATCAGTAACAGACATTTAACCGCCCCATCGACGCTATTGTTATAGATTGCCCTGAGCATTCCAGGACAAACGTTGTCCCCCAGCAGTTTAACCCCAAAGTCAATTCTGCTCTTGTTTCCACTCACCCAGCTGATTACGGCTGGACGCCACTCCCCTTCCCCATTGTATTTCCGAACTATTGCCAACTCCCCAACCCATAGATGAAACTTTTCATTGGCATTAATATAGAGGCAATATCCCCCACTGCTATGGTTCATCACCACACAGTTAGTTCGACGCTGAGCCGGCCCCTCTATCCCTGTAATAGACCACTTCTCGGTATCTTTAAGCGTAATATCCTCCGCCATACTGTCAGTGGATGCCGCAGCATCCTGGCTCAGGATTTCATAGGCCCCGTTGAAGCCAACCACAATCTCTACCGAAAAATCCGCACCCGCAATACGCTCGGAATGATCTGACTTACCGTCACCTCCAAAATTGCGCAGCAGACCATCCAGCTGATATGGATCATTCAAAAACTTTTGGAGCGCCGTAGGTTGTTTATTAGCTCCCCCCAATTCCACTTGTTGTTGGATGTAATCCAGCAGAGGTTCTGTGTTGAGGGTAAAGCAGTTTGCAGCATTCCCACATGAGTCGCAGCCTGTCATGATCTGCTTCTTGGGTGGCTCTGAACCGGAGAGGTTAAATGTGGAAAGACCGGTGTTATTCTCTCCACAACTAATTTCCCCCAGTTCAATGTAGGGTGTCAGCTTGGGCGCTAATTTGTACAGGGAGTTGAAGTAGGAGCCGCGCATAGTCAGCGGCGAACTCATTGCCAGCAAGACTACAGACTTGAATGTCTCCTCCACTGTTTCAAACCGGCACCATGGCAAAGATGGCAGAGTGATGTCGTGTATGCCCTGCTTATACGCGAAGACAAAAAGTGCGTAGATATACCTCCAGATAGTACCTCCGGGGTTATTCAGCGCATTGTATTTTGTCCGTAATACCTCTCCCAGATGGTAGATGGACAACCGTATATAGTTTGCCGTGGCCGCATGGTCAGCAGTGCGCAACACGCCTTTGACCGGAGGCTTTACGAGTAGACAGCGGTAGGCCAGGGCAAACTCAAAATGCATCCCCACCAAGGTCTTTGCTATACGCTCCTCTTTCCGCCCTATGGGGGCCGATATATCTTTGATCTTCTGTTGCAAGCCATCAAGGATATGGCAGGTGGGCTCCTCCATCTGTTTGATCAGTGCCAGACGTTCATCCGCCTTGAACACAATTCTGTTTGATCTGGAGAGAATATTGAACAACTCATGGACCGTCCGTTCCTGATCACCATAAGGCAGGTCAGCCAGGATCTCCCTGTATAGTTCAAGCTCCAACTTTCTACCGCCTTTACCCCTTTTGTCCTGTTCTGGCAGCGGAAAATAGAGGTCACAGCTCTGACCCATGTAAGACTCTCCTGACAAGCTCAACTTGCCACTTTGATTCCCGATAACTGAGGCATAATCAAATTAAACACTTGCCTGCTCCTTCTATTGTACAAGCATAATCAGAGGCCTGCTGAAAGCGTGGCTAATCTGCACCATTACCGATGCGCACCTACCTGTGTGCCGGGCTAGCAGTACAGATAAACAGCTGCAAACGACACTTAACTCATTGAATACCCTGGCTGTTATATTGCTGACCCAGATAACAACATGGGACAGCTGGAAGGTAAATAGCAAACGAAAAAATACATGGATGCCAACCACCTCATCCAGGAGAGGTGTATTTTCTTAATTCAGCTTGTGGGGAATGGGTTGGTAATGGGATCTATTATTGGAAGTCCAAATTCAGGCGGATAGCCCACATTGCTAAGGTAAAGCCCCTGAGGGGGAGCCGTTATACCACCGAGGGTTCGGTCTCTATGCTCCAGCACCTGCTGAGCCCAATCCACAGGCTGGTCTCCAGACCCTATGGCAATCAAGACACCGGCTATATTACGTACCATATGATGTAGAAAGGCGTTGGCCGACAGCTCAATGGAGATCATATCTCCACTACGTGACAACTCCAGCCGGGACAGGGTGCGTACCGGGCTCTTAGCCTGACAGGCAACCGCCCGGTATGAGGAGAAATCATGGGTCCCAACCAAGGCCTCTGCCGCCGATTTCATTCGGTCCAGATCAAGTTTACGCCGTTCCAAAACGGCGCGGTTACGCAGTATTGATGAGCGGGTGGTCCCGTTATAGATGACATATCTATAGCTACGGCTCATGGCTGAGAAGCGGGCGTGAAAATCATCCGCCACCGGCATTATCCAGTTGATATTTGCATCATCAGGAAGATTTACATTGGTGCCCAGCAGCCAGTTTCTGGAACTACGATTAGCATCTGAGTCAAAATGGACCACCTGGCCAAAGGCGTGAACACCCGCATCGGTGCGGCCGGCGCACTGTACAGATACCGGGTGATTGGCCACCCGTGACAATGCGTTCTGAAGCTGCTCCTGAACAGTATTGACCCCCAGCTGGATCTGCCACCCATGGAAGGCGGTACCGTCATATTCAACTCCTACGGCGTAACGCATCGACTTTTATTTACCCCATTAAGACAAGAGACGCACCGTGGTGCGCCTCTCTATGTTACTACCTTACCTACTGCAACCTTATAGATAATGTTCAGCCTGTTCACGCTGGTTCACGACAAGGCATCACTGCGCCACTGTAGTCATTCTCCAGTAAGTGCTGATAACGCAGCTCGTGGGCCAGCGTGAACAGGCCTGTCTTTTTATTATTCAATTAGTTATGGTCTTAAAGAAAAAGCCAGCCCATCGTTGCGACTTTTGCTAATGGAGCAACTATTAGCTGCAAGGCGCGCCTTGATCTGGCATTTTCTTGAAGACCTAAACATCATCTATAAGGTTGCCGGGTTAATAATAATTCTATCTAGGTGAGGGACTCCTTAATCTGCTGCGCCTCCTGCTTTTGGGATTCATTACCTTCACCCAACACCTCATCCAAAATATCGACCGCGCCATCTTTGTCACCCATTTCGGCATAGGCGCGCGCCAGATCGAGCTTGGTTTTGACCTCGTCCTGCATATCTTCATCTATAGATATGCTAACGTCCATATCCCCTGCCTCATCCAACTCGGCCAGGGGATCGTCGTCCAACACAAACTCAGCTTTTTCTGAGCCTGCTTCTGGAAAATCAATCACCGTCTCTTCCAGTTCATTGGCCAGCAGTTCCTGCTCCAGTACGGATGCGTCATCCGTCAACTCCGATTCCAGAGTGGATGCCACCTCCTCTGTACTATCCTGTCCCATATCGGTTTCTGCTTGCATGGACAGGACGGTTTTCTCTGATTCATCTTCCAGATCTGATAGGGAAAGCATAAGGTCGTCATCGGCTTCCAGCTCATCTGCCTGCTGTTCACCAATCGGCTCCTGACCATCCGGATCATCCAGTGCAACACTGAGTGAATCTTCGCCAAGGCTGGTGGAAAACCCCAAATTTTCCAGGTCTGCTGTAGCAGCATCCTGGCTCCCATCTGTTGCATTCAACTCATTGGACAGATTCAATAGTTCACTGTCTAAAAGGTTATCGTCAATTACAGCGGCATCTGTGTCTGTTTCAGAGCCTTCTTGATCCAAACTAAAATCTGCCTGGGTCAGGGTTGCGTCCAAATCGGCAAAATCATTCTCATCCAACTCTTCATCCAGCAGGTCATCATTCAGAGTAAACAGATCATCTTCAGAATCTATTACATCGGCACTGGCAAACAGAGGGTGCTCGGATGACAACATCTTGCCCATGGACAGAACCTTGGTCCATGATTCGCTGTCACTGGACTCCACCGGAGTTCCTGCAGACTCTTCAGCCAAAGCGGTATAACCATCTGCATTTTTAGTCGCGTACAAAATCTCAAACAGCTTGTACTTCAGGACGCCTCTCTCTGGCTCCTTCTCTATTGCCTGTCTAATCAGCTCTTCTGCCTGCTGGTAACGACCATAGGCAATATATACGTCTGCCTCTGACAGAGGGTCCACCTCTCCCGTCTCATCCTGCAGGGCATCGATATCACTGGGTGAAAAATCACTTAGGAACGATGTCTCCTCCGTGTGGCTGGGTATGTCATCCGCCTCAACTAGGGCATCTGACTCCTCATCATCGAGGGTATTGAGCAGGATACTCTCCTGGAAATCGGTGGCATTAGCACGCTTACGACTCAGCAGTATCCACACCAGGGCCAGCAGGATAATAATTACACCCACCACTACTCCAAGCATGGTTGGGTTGCCCATTATCTCATCCATCAGGCCGGGCTCTGGGGCTGATTTCTTTGCAACTGGTGCAGGTTTGGGCTTGGCGGGCGCGGTCTCAGTATCAGCTATGGGCTTTATTACCGACTCTGGCTTGACCGATGCCACTACGGGTTCCGGTTTGGTCTCTTCCACTGCCGACTCTGGCTTGACCGCTGCCACTACGCGTTCCTGCTTAGTCTCTTCCTGGGCTGGTTCAGCGGTGCCCTGCTCCTGGCTATGGGCCAGTTCACCCTTAAGCTGCTGGTTGCTCTGTTCCAGAAAACCCTTCTCTTGTTTACTTTTAGCCAGTGCGGCCTGCATATTGGCAAGCTGGTCGCTCTTGAGTTCCAGAAGACGCTCTATATCCTCCAGTTGGCCTTCCAGATCACCCACTCGTGACGCAAGCTCTTCACCCTCGCCGCGTGATCTCTCTGCATCCTCTTCAGCGATCATAAGCTCTTGTTTGAGCCTGGACATGGTCTGATCGGCTTCGCTGTCCTCACTGGGACCAGCTTCACCTTCACCTTCTGGTCTGGCGGTCGCAATCTTCAGCTCGCCATCCTCCTCTGGGGCAGACTCTTCCATCGTTTTGGTTTCAGTCTCTGCTACTGGCTCTGCGGCGGGTACCTCTGGTTCTTTGGCTTCAGCAGGCTGCTCCTGCTCGACAACCTCAGCCACCGGCTCAGGGGCGGGTGCGGGTCCAGGATCCAACCTGACGATCTCGGTATCGGCATGCCACGCCTCCACATGCTTTTTATACTCACGCTGTGCTTCCCTCTTCTTCAGGGCCAGAATATCTTTCTTGTTGGGAATGCGCAGGATAGCTCCCTGCTTGAGTCGGTTTATATTGTTCTTGATAAAGGCGCGTGGGTTGGCGTGATAGATCGCCATCATCATGCGGTGCTGATCAACCCCGGGATATTTGTGTTTTCTGGCAATGACCCAGAGGGAGGCATTCTTCTTCACCTTCACCTCATCCAGAATGCCGGTATAGCCTGGATGAACACTCTGCATCAGGGTCGTTGGTGCACTTATAACCGGTTTTTTAGTAACTGGCTTTACGGGCTTGGCTCGCTGGACCAACTTTTTAGCTGGGGCAACTCTCTTCTTGGTCTTGGTAACAGCTGGGGCCTTGATCGGCGCCGGCTTGCGTTCCAGCGTTACCGGCGGGTCCAGCAGTACGGTGTATTCCCGCACCAGCCGCCCTTTTGGCCAATTGACCTCGACAAGGAAGTTAAGGAAAGGCTCCCTTATGGGTTCACTACTGGTGACTCGGATGATCGCGGTTCCATCTGCCTTGATCTCCGGATTAAAACGCAATCTGGAGAGGAGGAATGTTCGATCAACTCCAGATCTCTTGAATGCTTCATCTGACGCCATGGAGACCCGGACATCATCGATCTCACCCTTGGACACGGATGTTAGCTTGATTTCGGCATTAAACGCCTGATTCAGAGCCGAGTTAGGACGGATATCACCCAACCCAAGTGCCTGCGCCGCCAGTGGCGCAAGCCCTAATGTCAACACCAACATCAGAGATAGTTTGCGGACCATGTTTTCCCCCAGTCTACTTCCATTCCAAGTGAACATTTGTTGTTCGAAATTTCGCAAAAACCCAAAATGCACTTATTTCAGCCAGACCTCTCTTCGGCTGTCTTTTCCCTTAGTTACCGGCAAAATTTAGAATGAACTTAAGATTTCACCGCTAACTATAGCTTACAAATAGGATTTTCCAAAATTAATACAGCAAAATCGACCGGTCGTCAAGATCCCTGGAGCAGTATCCTTAGCATTCTGCGAAGTGGTTCCGCCGCACCCCACAACAATTGATCACCAACGGTAAATGCCGACAGGTAGTCACCTCCCATGGCAAGTTTACGCAATCTGCCCACCGGGACACCCAGGGTGCCGGTGACCACAGCCGGGGTAAGATCCTGCGAGGTAATGTCTCGCTCGTTCGGCACCACCCTTACCCAGTCGTTAGCCCTGGCCAGGATATCCTCGATCTCATCCATGGGTATGTCTTGTTTCAGCTTGATGGTGAGCGCCTGACTGTGGGAGCGCATGGCGCCAATCCGCACACAGAGGCCATCAATAGGAATAGGGCTCCCTTCACGACCCAGGATCTTGTTGGTCTCAACACTACCCTTCCACTCTTCACGACTCTGGCCATTCTCCAGCTTGGTATCGATCCAGGGGATAAGACTTCCTGCCAGCGGCGCGCCAAAGTTGTCAGTGGGGAACTCGTCGCTGCGGATGGTCTCTGCCACAATGCGGTCAATATCCAGGATGGCGGAGGATGGATCCTCCAGCAGAGCTGCCACCGAGGCGTGGGCGCTACCCATCTGTCCCAGTAGCTCCCGCATGTTCTTGGCCCCGGCCCCGGATGCGGCCTGGTAGGTCATGGCAGTCATCCACTCGATCATGTCGTTCTGGAACAGGCCACCAAGACCCATCAGCATCAGGCTGACGGTGCAGTTACCACCGATGTAGTTCTTCACCCCGGCCTGCAGCGACTCCTTGATCAGATCACCATTCACCGGATCCAGGATAATCATGCTGTCTTTGTCCATACGCAGGGCGGATGCGGCATCGATCCAGTAGCCATCCCAACCTTCAGCACGCAGCTTGGGGAACACCTCCTTGGTGTAGCTGCCACCCTGACAAGAGACTATGATATCCATGCTCTTGAGTTCATCGATATTTGTGGCGTCCTTCAGCAGCGGGATATCCTTACCGATATCCGGTCCTTTCTGGCCAGTTTGAGAGGTGGTGAAAAACACCGCCTCATCAATCAGGTCAAAGTCCTTCTCTGCCAGCATCCGGTCCATCAGGACCGAACCCACCATGCCACGCCATCCAACAAAACCTATCCGCCTGTTCATTACCTTATCTACTCACAATGAAAAATATGTGGCCTACGTCTGAGTTAGAAACTCTGGTACACCCTTGGTTCAATTCATCAGGGCCGCAATCACCGCATCACCCATCTCTTCGGTTCCCACCTCTTTGCAGCCGTCTGACATGATATCCGGGGTGCGCAGACCCTGATCCAGAATCTGGTCTACGGCCTGCTCAATCTTGTCGGCCATCTCTGCACTGTCCAGTGAGTAACGCAGCATCATGGCAATGGAGAGGATGGTGGCCAGTGGGTTGGCTATACCCTTGCCAGCGATATCCGGGGCCGAGCCGTGAATCGGCTCATACATGCCCTTGCCGTTCTCATCCAGAGATGCCGAAGGCAGCATGCCGATGGAGCCGGTCAGCATAGCGGCACAATCAGACAGGATATCGCCAAACATGTTGGTGGTAACCATCACATCAAACTGCTTGGGCGCCCGCACCAGCTGCATGGCGGCATTGTCCACGTACATGTGGGAGAGTTCCACCTCCGGGTAATCCTTGCCCACTTCGATGGCCACATTGCGCCACATCTCGGTGCACTCCAGCACGTTGGCCTTGTCCACAGAGCATAAACCCTTGTTGCGCTTCATGGCGATATCCATGGCCACACGCACAATTCGATCCACCTCGGACTCTCTGTAGACCAGGGTGTTGAAGCCCTCTTTCTCACCTGACTCCAGTACTTTAACGCCGCGCGGCTGGCCGAAGTAGATACCACCGGTAAGTTCGCGCACGATCATCATATCCAGACCCGACACCACTTCCGGTTTCAGGGTAGAGGCGTCCGCCAGTTGTGGATAGAGGATGGCCGGACGCAGGTTGGCGAACAGCCCCAGCTCCTTGCGCAGACCCAGCAACCCCTTCTCTGGTCGCAGGGAGATGTCCAGTGATTCCCATTTGGTGCCACCAACTGCACCCAACAGCACCGCATCCGCCTCGCGCGCCAGATCCAGAGTTGTCTCCGGCAGAGGATGGCCCACCGCATCGTAGGCACTGCCGCCCACCAGGGCCTCATCCACTACCACATCCAGTCCGAACTCATTTTGCAGACAGCCAATCACCTTCATGGCCTCGGCGATAATCTCCTGACCAATGCCGTCGCCCGGCAGTACCAGTATTTTTTTGCTCATTGTTTTCTAGCCTCGTTAAATTCTGTAATCAGGCGAATACCCAAGGGGCCTTCTCGCGCCGTTGTTGTTCAAATGCCTTAATCTCATCACTGTGACGCAGAGTCAGGCCGATATCATCCAGTCCTTCCAGCAGACAGTGTTTACGGAACTCATCCACTTCGAAGCTGATCACCCCGCCATCAGCAATCTTAAGCTCCTGGGCTCCCAGATCTACTGTGATCTTCAGCGTCTGTTCACCCTGTGACTTCCCGAACAGACCATCAATCACCGCATCACTCAGCACTATGGGCAGGATGCCATTCTTGAAGCAGTTATTGAAGAAAATATCAGCAAAGCTCGGGGCCAGGACCACCTTAAAACCAAAATCAGCCAGGGCCCAGGGCGCATGCTCGCGGGAGGAGCCACAGCCAAAGTTCTCTCTGGTCAGAAGCACCTGAGCACTGGAGTAGCGCTGGTCATTCAGCACAAATTCTGTATTGAGCGGGCGGTTGCTGCAATCCATATCCGGCTCGCCGTGGTCCATATAGCGCCACTCATCGAACAGGTAAGGGCCGAAGCCAGTACGCTTGATCGATTTCAGAAACTGCTTGGGGATGATGGCGTCTGTATCCACGTTGGATCGGTCCAACGGGGCCACAACACCGGTAAATATATCGAATTTATCCATCTTGATTACCTTTAATTTCACTCAGCCGGATCAGAGATCTCTAACATCCACAAAATGGCCTGTCACCGCGGCAGCGGCGGCCATTTCCGGGCTCACCAGATGGGTGCGCCCACCCTGCCCCTGCCGCCCCTCGAAGTTGCGGTTGGAGGTGGAGGCGCAACGATCACCTGGTGCCAAACGGTCAGCATTCATGGCCAGACACATGGAACAGCCAGGCTCACGCCATTCAAAACCAGCCTCAATGAAGATCTTATCCAGCCCCTCTTCCTGAGCCTGCTGCTTCACCAATCCAGTACCAGGAACCACCAACGCCTGATGTATATTGGATGCAACCTTACGCCCTTTTACCACTACAGCAGCAGCTCGCAGGTCCTCGATGCGACCATTGGTGCAGGAACCAATAAATACGTGATCCGGCCGGATATCCACCAGTTTGGTTCCGGCTTCCAGACCCATATACTCCAGGGCGCGGCGCATGCCCTGGGCCTTTACCTGGTCTGTCTCATCATCCGGGTTTGGTACCACGGAGCCGATGGGTAGCACCATCTCCGGGGAGGTCCCCCAAGTGAGCTGCGGTTCAATACTGGCGGCATCAATCTCCAACACTGCATCAAACTCAGCACCCTCATCACTGTGATAGTTGCGCCAGGCAGCCACCGCCTGCTCCCACTGTTCACTCTGTGGTGCATAGGGGCGACCTTTCAGATAGTCGATGGTGGTGTCATCCACTGCCACGATACCGGCGCGGGCTCCGGCCTCAATGGCCATGTTGCACACGGTGAGACGACCCTCCATGCTGAGGTTGCGCATGGCTTCCCCGGCAAACTCAATCACGTAGCCGGTGCCACCTGCGGTACCCAGCATACCGATGACTGCCAGGGTGATGTCCTTGGCGGTGACACCCTTGCCCAGTTCGCCATCCACCTTCACCAGCATGGACTTGGACTTTTTCTGGATCAGGCACTGGGTGGCCAGCACATGCTCCACCTCAGAGGTACCGATACCGAAGGCCAAGGCGCCAAACGCGCCATGGGTGGCGGTATGGGAGTCACCACACACCACGGTCATTCCCGGCAGGATCGCCCCCTGCTCAGCGCCCATCACATGCACCACACCCTGGCGGATATCGTTCATGCCAAACTCGGTAACCCCAAACTCTTCACAATTCTTTCCCAGGGTCTCCACCTGCAGGCGGGCAATGGGGTCATCTATACCCTGATTGCGTCCTAAAGTTGGGACATTGTGATCAGGGGTAGCAATGGTGGCACTAGTACGCCACAGCTTGCGCCCGGCCATGCGCAGACCTTCAAACGCCTGCGGGGAAGTGACCTCGTGCACCAGTTGCCTATCGATATACAGCAGTACGGTGCCATCACCATCGGTACGGACCACATGGTCGTCCCAAAGCTTGTCATAGAGAGTTTTTCTGCTCATTGTCTGAATACCTTATCTGTAGATGTCTGAATACTAATCCCCCTCTAGATATAAAACAAATTCATCTTATTTATGCATCTCATTCCATTATGGAATACAATTACTATGGGTTGCGGTTGCACTGGAAGCCATGTTGTTTGAGCGACATCAAAGCAACTTCAAGCCAAAATACAAATTTATCGAACCAAGACGCCAAGTAAACTTAAGTAATACCATTTTTAACCCTGCGTTCTTTGCATCTTGGCGAGAAACTGACGCGTATAGAGACATAGCTGAGATGTATTTATGGACATTAATACCCTAAAGGCCTTCGTGGCCGTGGCCGATAGCAGCTCCTTCTCCCTGGCGGCAGAGCGTATCTACCTGACCCAGTCTGCGGTGAGCAAGCGCATTGCGGCACTGGAGGCGGAGTTGGGGGTAAAGCTGTTTGATCGCATGGGCAGGCGCACCAGCCTGAACGAGGCGGGACGCAGGCTGCTGCCACGGGCCACTAACATGTTGCAGGAGATGGAGGACATCCAGCGCTCCATCTCCAACCTTTCCGGTGATGTGGGTGGCATCCTGACCATGGGCACCAGCCACCATATCGGCCTGCACCGGCTGCCTACCGTACTCCGCAGATTCCGCCAGGAGCATCCCGAGGTCCAACTGGATATCCGGTTTCTGGGCTCTGAGGCGGCCTGCCACGCAGTGGCTCAAGGCAAACTTGAACTGGGGATTGTCACCCTGCCCACTGACATCCCCCCCAATCTCACCATCACCAAGATCTGGCACGACCAGCTTAACCTGGTGGTGAGTGGAGAACACCCACTGGCCAACATACCCCACCCTACCCTGGAAGAGTTGGTGAAACACCCAGCCCTGCTCCCCGGCATCGGGACATATACCCGCAACGTCCTGGACCAGGCGCTGGCCCCGCAGGAGTTGAAGATAGAGGTGGCCATCACCACCAACTATCTGGAGACCCTGAAGATGATGACCAGCACCGGTCTGGGCTGGAGTCTACTCCCGGATATCATGACTGACAGCAGCGACCTGCACGTAATCAATATTCCCGGATTAAACCTATTCAGGAATCTTGGGGCCATAACCCACAGCTCCCGCACCCTCTCCAATGCCGCCAACGCCATGTTGGGATTTTGCAGCAAGCAGCCAAACAATTAATCACAAACCCGGGTAGAGCATAAAATTCATGCGGGCGCATCTAGGCACAAGGGAATATTTAACAAAAACTAATATACCAGCAGCCATCTACTCCAGCTCTTATAATCCTTAATAACGTTGGTTAGCCAGCAGAACATTTGAGCCCTATGGACCTGTCAATCACCACTGAACTTGCATCTCCATCCCTTCACGCCATGGTGGTCATGGCCATCATAGTGTGTGCACTGTTTCTGTTTTCCCGCGAAGAGTTGCCACTGGCGTCATCCAGTCTGTTTATCCTGGTGGTGCTGGTGCTATTTTTTGAGGTGTTTCCTTTTTCACTTGAAGGCAGGACCCTCACAGCCCAGCACTTCTTCTCTGGATTCGGCCACGAGGCACTGATTGCGGTCTCGGCCCTGATGATCACCGGACAGGGACTGGTGCGCACCGGCGCACTGGAACCCATTGGCCGACAACTTGCACGCTACTGGACCAGCTATCCACGACTCTCCATGCTCGCCACACTGTTCGTGGGGGCAGTGCTCAGCGCCTTCGTCAACAACACACCCATAGTAATTTTACTGCTGCCTATCCTCATCAGCGTCTCCCTGCGCACCGGGACCACCGCAGCCCACACCCTGATGCCCATGGGCTTCGCCACCCTGATCGGCGGCACCACCACCACCATCGGCACGTCCACCAACCTGCTGGTGGTGTTCGTTGCCATCGACCTGGGACTGGAACAATTCGGGATGTTCGATTTTGCACTACCCGCCATGATTGCCGGAACGGTTGGCCTGCTCTATCTGTGGCTTATCGCTCCCAAGCTGATCCCGGAGCGGGAGCCCATGCTCAATTCCACCTCTCCGCGCATGTTCCGCGCCCAGCTACTTATTGATGAAGAGAGCTTTGCCAATAAGAAGACCATCGCAGAGATCCTGGATAAGACCGATGGCCGCCTGGAGATCGAGCAGGTGCTCAGGGGCAATCGGGTCTACTGCCTGGTCACTCTCCCGGATGTAACCATCAAGGCCGGAGACAGAATCGTGGCCTTCGACTCACCAGAACGACTCAAGGAGTTCGAGGCCGTGCTTGGGGCCAAACTCTACTCCCAGAACATACCGGTGGATGACCAGCATCCACTGATAAACGACAAGCAACAGATCGCAGAGGTCGCCGTGGTGTCCGGCTCACCCCTGGAGGGCACTACCATGAACAACTACCAGTTCAGCGCCCGTTACCAGGTGATGGTGCTGGCCCTGCATCGCGCCGGGATCTGGGCCAAGTACGGATCCAAGACACCGCTGGAACACGCCGAGGATACCCGCCTGCGCAACGGCGACGTAATCCTGCTGCAGGGCTCCAAGCGCAAGATCAAGCAACTGAAATCCAAGGGTGAACTGCTGGTGTTGGATGCCACCGAGGACCTGGCACACTCTGACAAGGCGCCGGTGGCCTTAACCATTATGCTTGGGGTCGTACTGCTGGCCGCTTTTGGAATTCTGAAAATCGCAGTGAGCGCAACCATGGGGGTTCTTCTGATGCTACTGAGCGGATGCCTGCGCTGGAAGGATGCCAGCCGTGCCCTGAACGCATCGGTAATTATGATCATCGTAACCAGTCTGGCCATGGGACTGGCCCTGGTGGAGACCGGCGGCGCCGAGTACCTGGCCTCCGCCTACGTTATGGCAACCAGCGGCCTGCCCCCGGTATACGTGCTCAGTGGCCTATTGTTGCTGATGGCCATACTCACCAATGTGGTCTCCAACAACGCAGCGGCCGTTATTGGAACCCCCATCGCGATCGGTATTGCGCATCAACTGGGCGCACCGCCCGAGCCGTTCGTGCTGGCAGTCCTGTTCGGGACCAATCTCAGCTTCGTCACCCCCATGGCCTATCAAACCAATCTGCTGGTGATGAACGCCGGCAACTACAGCTTTGGAGATTTTGTCCGCGTGGGCCTGCCCCTGACCCTATTGATGTGGGCCCTGCTCAGCTTTCTGCTGCCATGGCTCTATGGAATGTAGTGGATAACTAGCCTACCCATCCAGCACCGCAACCGTAATCCGCGATACCGATACAGTGCGATCTTGTTCATCGCTAATACGCACATCCCACACCTGGGTAGAGCGACCAATGTGGATGGGCGTAGCCCGAGCATATACCAGACCTGACTTAACCGGACGGACGTGGTTAGCATTCACCTCCAGGCCAACGCATTGCTTCCCCAACGGCGCCGCCATATACGCAGCAATACTGCCAAGGGTCTCTGCCAGGGCGATGGAAGCACCGCCATGCAGTACCTCCATAGGCATATGGGTCTTGGCACACACCGGCATGGAGCCCTTGATGTAGTCATCACCAATCTCGATAACGGACATATCAAGATACTCCACCATGGTGTTTTTCGAATACTGTTCAATCTCCTCCAGGGAGATCAGATTTTTCCAGATAGACACTGCGACCCTCATTTCAGTTTAATAAATCCATGAAGTAGTCTATTGGACTACTCCACCCCAGTTAAGTATCTAAGCACGACAGGGGTGCAGTTCCTGCTTTCGAATTG
>CAZVME010000002.1:0-36307 GCA_964628835.1 uncultured Gammaproteobacteria bacterium
CTGGAGCAGGTGGGGCTGGCTCAGGGGGTGGTGCGGGTGGTGGGCAAGGGGGATAAGGAGCGGCTGGTGCCCCTGGGTGAAGATGCGGTGGAGTGGTTGGAGAAATTTCTGGCTGGTGTCAGGCCGGAGTTTCTGAAGGGGCGCTTCTGCAGTGAGATTTTTCCCACCAGACGTGGAGCCGGAATGACCCGGCAGGCCTTCTGGTATCGGATAAAAAAACATGCCGTGACCGCGGGCATCAACAAACCGCTGTCGCCTCACACCCTGCGCCATGCCTTTGCCACCCACCTGCTGAATCACGGCGCTGACTTGCGGGTGGTGCAGATGCTGTTGGGGCATAGTGACCTGTCCACCACCCAGATCTACACCTATGTGGCCCAGGAACGCCTCAAGACTCTCCACGCTATGCACCATCCTAGAGGGTGAGAGACAACTATTTGTCCAGTGGATAAATAGTTGTCTTGAACAACTGGCCAGGGAAGGCTGGGTTGGAAAATATTACTAGGGAAGGTTTGCGCCGCAGTGCGCCAATCTACAGGCCAGTGCTGGAATACAGCCTCCTCGTTTACCCCTTAATATGTTAGCCTTGCGCGATTCGTAATTTGAACCGGATGGTTGGGAGCTTGATTATGCCTACGTTTGATATTGTCTCAGAGGTGGATCTGCAAGAGGTGCGGAACGCCGTGGATCAGGCCAATCGCGAGGTTGGCACCCGTTTTGACTTCAAGGGAGTGGACGCAAAATTCGAGCAGACCGATGCTGAGATCAAACTCACTGCGGAGCAGGAGTTCCAGTTAAATCAGATGATGGATATTTTGCGGCAAAAACTTGTCAAACGAAAAGTTGATATCGCAAGTATGGACATCAAGGAGCCTGAGACCACGCTTAATGCCGCCAGACAGCAGGTGATTATCAAGCAGGGGATCGACACTGATACCGCCAAAAAGATGGTGAAAAGCATCAAGGGAAGCAAGCTCAAGGTCCAGGCGCAGATTCAGGGTGAACAGGTGCGTGTTACCGGCAAGAAGAGGGATGACCTGCAACAGGTGATTGCGTTTCTTCGGGAGGCAGAGTTTGATCTGCCGCTTCAGTTTAATAATTTTCGGGATTAAGTAATGAAAAAAGTGATAATTCTTGGCCTTGCCATGATGTTTGTACAGGCTGTGGCAGTTGCCGGTAGCCCGGTATTGCCCAATGAAGAGAGCGTGATTGGTACGGTTAATGGCAAGGATGTCACCTTGGGTGAAATCCAGACCAGAGAGATCCATGAACTGCGCAAGAATCTGTTCAAAGAGATTGAGAACGCCTTTATCTCAGAGGCGATCAGTCGTTTGAAGAAGAGCGACAAGGAGTTTGCGGACGTTCCCCTGCCGAAGATGAAAGAGTCAGAGGTGCGTAAGTTCTATGATGATAATAGCCTGGCGCAACGTGGTAGTTATGAACAGCTTGCACCGCAGATTAGAGAGTATCTGGTCCAGATGATGCGGGTGCGGGTTGACTACAATCTCTACAAGATTGCCGGAGACGAGGGTAAAACATCCAACAGATTGGTCAGTCCGAAAATGTTTATTGTATCGGTTCCGGTGGAGACCGCATTTATCCAGGGCGCCGTAAATAGTTCTGTGATGGTGCTTGAATTCTCCGATTTTCAATGTCCGTTCTGCAAGAAGGTGCGGCCTACTATCCGGAGTCTGGTAAAGACCTACAGTGACAGGGTAGCCTTCGCCTATCGTCACCTGCCGCTCTCCATTCATCAGGATGCGGATGAGTCCGCTGTTGCCACCGAGTGTGCTCGCGAACAGGGGAAATTTTTACAGATGCACGGGCGTCTATATCAGCAACAGAACAACCAGAGCGTGGAAGAGTTGAAAAAGCTTGCCCAGGAGATAGGCATTGCAGATATGGATAAATTCAACGCCTGTCTGGCAGAAGACCGGTACCGTCAACGGGTAAACCGGGATATGGCAGTGGCGGCATCTGTGGGTATCTCCGGTACTCCAGCCTTTATTATTGGGCGATATGACAGGGCCAAGGGTATACTCAAAGGTGAAATCCTGGCTGGTGCGCAACCACTGGAAATATTTACCAAGACCCTGGAAAAGTACCTGTCCAACAACGGCAAATGAGCTGAGCCATTTGCTAAAGCAAGGTAATTTAATCAGCAACAGGCGTCTCCAGTGGATGTCTGTTGCTGGTTGTTTATCCCCTCCCCAAGCACTTTGCACCAAAAGAACAGTGCGCCTGCCTAGTTAATAGTAAAACTATCCCTTCCAAGGTGATAGCGCCGGTTTTTGAACCTGATTATTCAAGTTCCCCCCTAAAACTGTGCGCCCCTTACCAGTTTCAACCTAAAATATGGTAGAAAATCTAAATAAACCTGGATTGGTGCCGAAACCAACGGTGTCGTATGTGGGTTGTAGATAACTAAGAATAAAAGCGCCTCTGATTTACACCATGATGGTGGGCTCGCGAACCTTGCATCTTGTGATTAGTGCCAATTGGATCCAAACTCGATTTATCAGGGCGTCTGAAAAAGGTTCGGAAAATCAAATATGTGGATGCAGACACAATCAGGGGAGGCGTGGCGTCAGTGCAGTTCGAGATAGTATCCCGGACAGATGTCGGGCTGAAACGTGAACACAATGAGGATCGGCTTGCGGCCTATCCGGAGGTGGGCTTGGTGCTGCTTGCGGACGGTATGGGTGGATATAACGCCGGTGAGATAGCCAGCCAACTGGTTATAGATACGATTGCTGCACAGCTTCTACCTATACTTGGTGGACGTGAGGGCTCTATAGGGTCAGAGGAGTTGGCTTTAGCGGTTAAGTTGTCGAATCTCGCCATATTTGATGCGGTGGAGCAGAATGCAGATTTGCGGGGTATGGGTACAACCATAGTCCTGGCCGTGTTCCAGGAACGACAGGCCGTATTCGCACATGTGGGCGATTCCCGACTGTATAGATACAGGGATGGGACGTTGCTGCAGCTTACATCTGATCACTCCATGCTGCAGGAGCTCCTGGATCAGGGGATGTTCGCAACTGAAGATGAGGCGATAGATGCCGGTGTTCCATCATCGGTATTGACCCGGGGTCTTGGGGTTGAATCTGAGGTTGAGGTGGATATTGGGATGGAGGAGATGCGGGAAGGCGATATCTTCCTTCTGTGCTCGGATGGCCTGAGCGGGATGATACCGGATGAGGCCATCTGCTCGGTGCTGAGTTCATTGACAGGGGATCTGCCGGCGGTCGCAGACCTGCTGATTAAGCTGGCGCTGGAAAATGGTGGCAAGGACAACGTATCTTTGATCCTGGCGCGCAATCGCCCAGAGGATGGTTTAGATGGCAATTGATAGTTTAAGTACCGGAGGCTGGATATGAGCAAAATCCTGATTCTTGATGAGGGATCGGTTCAACAAGAGATTGAGTTGGAAGAGCAGCAACTGGTAATTGGACGCGAGGCTAGCAATGGAATCCACCTGGGTGATCCATCGGTGAGCAGAAGGCACGCGCTGCTGACCTGTGCCCTGGGCGAATTTTTTATTGAAGACCTGGGTAGTACCAACGGTACTTTTCTCAATGGCAGACCCATAACCAAGCACATGCTGAATCATGGCGACCTGTTGCAGGTTGGTGATTATGTGCTGCGCTACGAGCAGGTTGTGGAGCAGGAAGAGTTAGAAGATGATGACCCGGAGAAGACTCAGGTCATAACTACCAAGAAACTGCTTAAGACTCCTGAGAGTAGCTCTGATATTGGAGTGGTGGTGCCGAAAACCGCCACCATTCGTTATTTCCGTGGACCCAAAAAAGGCCAGTCGGAACAGATCCTGCGTTCGTTGTATACCCTGGGCAAGCCAGGTGGTGACGTGGCGGTCATTGCGCGTCGTCCCCAGGGCTTCTTTCTGCTCAAGATAGGTAATAACTCCTACCCCATGATCAATAACAAGAAGGTTGATGTGGGTGGGGGGATCAAACTGAATGAGGGTGATGTGGTGGAGGTGGGCGAAAACATGGTGGAGATATCCTTCGCCAGTTGAGAATAAATCCAAATACTGAGTCAAGTTGCATAGTCAGGTCTGTATTGACTCACTATGTTGCTCGGTTTGCTTAGATACTTTACCCAATTCTTGAGCAGACTCTGAATAGAATGCGAGCCCATTTCCCCCAGATCGTTTCACTTCATACATGGCTGAATCTGCCTTTTCCAACAAGGTTGAAATATCGTTTCCATGCTCGGGATACAGAGAGATTCCAATGCTTGTATTGACTGAGTGACTTTTGCCGTTTATATGAATTGGGGCTGATACGGATGCAGAGAGTTGCCGGGCAATCCTCTCAATTCCCTCTCTATTGTTTATCCCCCTAAGGCAGATGATGAATTCATCACCGCCATAACGAGCAGCGATATCAGAGCGACGTATACTGTTTTCGATACGTTTGGCCACTGCTTGTAAGACAGCATCGCCCACATCATGACCTTCAGAATCATTAATCGGTTTGAATCCATCAAGGTCGAGAAAGAGAATTGCCGACTCATTCCGTGCGTGCTCAGGATGGCTAATATATTCGTCCACTTCTTCCAGGAAGGCTCTCCTGTTTGGTAGGTCGGTCAAAGGGTCAGTACTTGCAAGCTGCGTTAGCTGTTGATGAGTATCTCTAAGCCCTTCCAGGGTGGAGATGTGAGTGGGAAATACCTTGTAGATAAGTTGCATCACGCCAAAGACGAGGAATGCAATGCCGGCTACCATTACGACCCATAAAAAATTCAGATGCGAATCCTTCATGATCTCCATCGCCTGCATCATGGGTATGAACAGTGGGAGAACCAACATGATGAACAGGTCTGCACTGTAGAATAGTGCAATAACACTAAGCCCCACAAGTATCAAGATAATGGCGTATGTGGCGTGAAAGTGCTTTATGGCATGTCGTTTTTTGTAAACGACAAATATTGTGTAGCTGACGATTGAGATAATCATCAGGTCAAACAAAGTCATAAGTACAAACGAGTCCCAGATCATCTGCTAGAATATCCATTTTTTCTAGGTTAGGACTGTTAGTCCAGTATGTCGACAGCTAGAGTGTAGTACTTAAGTAATACTTGATCAATCAGTGCGTAATGTTTCAATGCCCGGTATGTTTTCTACTGGGGTATCGCTACTTCGGGTTAATTGCGATATTGATTCCTATTCCCGCTGCCACTTCCATGCCGGCACTTTTCTGAATGTGTCTTCTTACATTTGAACTAGCCAAACAAAGTGTTGGATTAAATCTCTGCAGATAGTTTTTTTAGTCGGTAGAGTTGCTCCAGCGCCTGCTTGGGTGAGAGATCATCCGGTTCCAGGGCCTGTAGCTCCTCCAGGATTGCACTGTCCTGGTTCTCTTTATCTGCATCCAGACCAAACAGCGGCAGCTGGTTTACCTGCTGCTCCGCATGTTGCTGGGCCGACTGCTCCAATTCGCGCAGGCGGGTGCGGGCGCGCTGGATGATCTCTCTGGGCACGCCCGCCAGGGCCGCCACCTGTAGACCATAACTCTGATTGGCCGGTCCCTCGGTCACTGCGTGCAGAAATACAATGGAGTCTCCATGCTCCACCGCATCCAGGTGTACGTTGGCGATGCCGGGATACTCTTCGGGCAGGGTGGTGAGCTCAAAGTAGTGGGTGGCAAACAGGGTGTAGGCGCGGATGCTGCTGGCCAGCTCCACTGCACAGGACCAGGCCAGAGACAGGCCGTCAAAGGTGCTGGTGCCACGGCCTATCTCGTCCATCAGTACCAGGCTGTGGTCGCTGGCGTTATGCAGGATGTTGGCGGTCTCCTCCATCTCCACCATGAAGGTGGAGCGGCCACCGGCCAGATCGTCGGAGGCCCCGATGCGGGAGAAGATGCGGTCGATAGGGCCAATCCTGGCGCTGGCTGCGGGAACAAAACTACCGGCATAGGCCAGCAGCACAATCAAGGCGATCTGCCGCATGTAGGTGGACTTGCCACCCATGTTGGGGCCGGTGATGATCAGGATCCGGCGCTGGTCATCAAACTCCACCCCATTGGCCACAAAGGGGGTGGTATTGATTATCTCCACTACCGGGTGGCGGCCGTCACGGATGGATATGCCGGGCTGGTTATCCAGCTGAGGGGCGTTAAGGTCCAGTCGCTGTGCTCGTTCGGCAAAGGTGGTGATTACGTCGAGAGCAGCTAGGGCTGAGGCGCACAACTGGAGTGCTGTAATATACTGCTGCAACTGCACCAGCAGTTCATCATACAGTGCCTTTTCCCGCGCCAGAGAGCGCTCCCGGGCCGAGAGTACCTGGTCCTCAAATTTCTTCAGCTCCGGGATGATAAAGCGTTCAGCAGACTTCAGGGTCTGGCGTCGCACATACTCTTCCGGCACCGAATCTGAATGCAGACGGCTGATCTCGATGTAGTAGCCGTGCACCCGGTTGTAACTCACCTTGAGGTTGTTTATTCCGGTGCGTTCCCGCTCCTGCTGCTCCAGGTCCAGCAGAAACTGCTCGGAGTTATGCGACAGGTTGCGCAGCTCATCCAGCTCGGAGTCATAACCCTCGGCGATCACGCCGCCATCCCGTATCAGCATGGGCGGGGTGTCGATGATTGCCTGCTGTAGCAGTGTCACCATCTCGCTGTGGGTTCCGGCCTCCTGGGCCAATTGTTGCAGCAACACCGCGTCCAACCCGCTGAGAAGCGTTTGGAGTTGTGGCAGCTGTCCCAATGAATCCTTCAGTGTGGAGAGATCCCGGGGGCGGGCGGTCTTCAGGGCGATGCGGGAGAGGATGCGCTCGATGTCTCCTACTCCCTGCAACTCCTCATGCAGGGCGGTGTACGCCTGCTGCTGTAACAACAGGCCGATGGCGTCATGGCGAGCGCGCACCTGGCTGATGTCACGCAGGGGGCGGTTGATCCAGCGCCGCAGCATGCGACTGCCCATGGCGGTGGCGGTCTGGTCCAGGATGCCGGAGAGGGTGTGTTGCGGTTGTCCGCTGAGGCTGTGTTCCAGCTCCAGGTTGCGCCGGGTGGCGGCGTCTATGATCACCGCATCCTCACGCCGCTCCACTGCGAGTCCACTGATGTGCGGCAGACTGCTGCGTTGGGTTTCGCTCACATACTGCATCAGGCAACCGGCGGCAATAACACCCAGGGGTTGGTCGGTGCAGCCGAAGCCGCCCAGGTCCCTGGTGCCGAACTGGCTGGTGAGCAGTCGCTGTGCGGTCTCCAGATCAAAGTGCCATGGAGGACGTCGGGTGACACCCCGTTGCTCAGGCATCCTGACCGGTAGTTCATGATCCTCGGCTAGCAACAGCTCGGCTGGTCGCAGCCGCTCCAGCTCTCCGGCCAGGGCCTCGGCGGTTTTGAGCTGTTGCACCAGAAAGCGACCGCTGCACAGGTCCAGGGTGGCAAACCCGAACCCGTCGTCCCCCTGATACACAGCGCCTAGCAGATTGTCCCGCCGCTCCTCCAGCAGGGCCTCGTCTGTCACCGTGCCGGGAGTAACCACCCGCATCACCTTACGCTCCACCGGCCCCTTGCTGGTGGCTGGGTCGCCGATCTGTTCACAGATGGCAATCGACTCGCCCAGACGTACCAGACGTGCTAGATAGTTTTCGGCGGCGTGGTAGGGAACCCCGGCCATGGGGATAGGTATGCCTGCGCTCTTGCCGCGCTTGGTTAGGGTGATATCCAGCAGTCTGGCGGCCTTTTCGGCATCGCCAAAAAACAGCTCATAGAAATCACCCATGCGATAGAACACCAGCATATCCGGGTATTCCGCCTTGATGCGCAGGTACTGCTGCATCATGGGGGTGTTGGTCTGGGCTGGGCTCTTGGCGGTTGGCATTAGTGGTTTTTGTGGGATGTGGCTCAGGTGGTTATTTGTCTGGCTGTTGGAACAGAGGGGTCAGCCGAAACTATAGTGCTTTTCCACCGGCTTCAGGATCTTCCAGGTGCAGGTCATACCAGCTGGAAAGGTCACCAGATCGCCGCGTCCAATCTCTACGGGTTCGCCGCCGTCCGGGGTGACAATCACCTGGCCGCGCATAAAGTAACAGGTCTCAGAACGGTCGTAAGACCAGGGGAACTCAGACACCTCTTTCTCCCAGATGGGCCAGTCGAACACCCCCAGGATCTCTAGCTTGGCCGGTGATGGCTGACGTTCAAAGGTTATTGCTGACATCTGTGTTCCTCTCATCTGCGGTTTCCCTGCCAGATTGCAGGTGCGAGCGAGCAGTTTAGCCGATTTATCGCAACTGCGCTGCATTGCGTTCATGCGCTTTCTTGGCAATACTCACAGCCATGGATAGAGAATTACAGCAGCTGGCAATACGCCTGAATCAGGTGTTCATAGGCAGGGGGTTATCCATGGTCAGTGCCGAGTCCTGTACCGGTGGCTGGATTGCCAAGGCCATGACCGATGTGCCGGGTAGCAGTGGCTGTTTCGAGCGCGCCTTTGTTACCTACAGTAATGCTGCCAAGCGGGAGATGCTGGGGGTTGCTGCCGCTACCCTGGATAGTCATGGCGCGGTCAGCGAACAGGTGGTAAGGGAGATGGTGCAGGGGGCATTGGCTCGCAGTCATGCATCCGTTGCCGTCGCAGTCAGCGGCATCGCTGGCCCGGATGGCGGCAGTGAGGATAAGCCGGTGGGCACAGTCTGGCTGGCCTGGGCTGGCAGGGGGATGGATACTGTCGTGAGCAGGGAGCGGTTTTCCGGCGACCGGGAGGCGGTACGCTATCGGTCCACTATTGCGGCATTGCAAGGGGTCTTGAATCTCATTGAATGATCACTCCTTACATAATCTATTTTTTGCCCTGTGGCCGGATGCCGCACTAAGGGCCGGTCTGTCGGAGGTGCAGAATATCTGCCATGGATCTAGTGGCCGCATGCATCACCCTCAAGATCTGCACATGACCCTGGTGTTTCTGGGGCGGGTGCTCTTGGAGCAGTTTCCGTGCGTGCGGGATGTGGCTGCTGCCATTGCTGCTGAGCAGTTTCGGTTGGAAATCAACCAGATCGACTACTGGAAGCGACCGCGTATCCTCTGGTGCGGCCCAGACCGAACGCCTGATCCACTACAACAACTGGTGCATGACCTACAGCAGGGGTTGACTCAATGCAGCTTTGAACCCGAGCAGCGCATCTATAAACCTCACATCACCCTGGCGCGCAAGGCCAGACCCGCCCCGGCACAACTGCTGGATGAGTCAATTGTCTGGCAACCCAGGGAGTTTGTTTTGGCCGGATCACACTCTGGTCCCAAACCACCGCGCTACCACATTCTTGATAGATGGAAATTCAGGAGCTAGATGCCATGCCAGCGAGCCATTCCTGATGTGAACGAAATCGGGTGATGACACTGGTTATCGCTTGTGCCATAATGGAGAACATCAAGAGAACGTTGCCCGTCGACATGGAGTTGGTGGCCTAATCGTAACCGGGGGATAAGATGGACGAAAATCGCAAAAAGGCACTGAGTGCCGCACTCAGCCAGATTGAAAAGCAGTTCGGTAAGGGTTCTGTCATGCGTATGGGTGACGCTAGTGCCGTGCGCAATATAGGTGTGGTATCCACCGGTTCTCTCAGTCTGGATATTGCCCTGGGTATAGGTGGTCTGCCGCGGGGACGGGTGGTTGAGATCTATGGCCCTGAGTCATCCGGCAAGACCACCATGACCCTGCATGTGGTGGCCGAGATCCAGAAACTTGGTGGCACCGCCGCCTTTGTGGATGCTGAGCATGCCCTGGACCCAGCATATGCCGAGAAGCTCGGCGTGGATATGGATGAATTGTTGGTGTCGCAGCCAGATACAGGCGAGCAGGCGCTGGAGATCACAGATATGCTGGTGCGGTCCGGAGCCGTGGATGTGGTAGTGGTGGACTCGGTGGCGGCACTTACGCCTAAGGCTGAGATTGAGGGCGAGATGGGGGATACCCATGTGGGATTACAGGCCAGGCTCATGTCTCAGGCTCTGCGCAAGCTTACAGCAAATATCAAACGCTCCAACTGCATGGTCGTATTCATCAACCAGATTCGTATGAAGATCGGGGTTATGTTTGGTAGCCCTGAGACCACCACCGGTGGCAATGCCCTCAAGTTCTACGCCTCGGTGCGGCTGGATATTCGGCGTACCGGCGCCATCAAAAAGGGTGATGAGGTAGTGGGCAACGAGACCAGGGTCAAGGTGGTCAAAAACAAGGTTGCCCCCCCATTCAAGCAGGCAAATTTTGAAATACTGTATGGGGAGGGGGTCTCCTGGGAGGGCGAGGTCATAGAGCTGGGCGTTAAGCATGACATCATAGATAAGTCCGGTTCCTGGTATAGCTACAACGGGGACCGTATCGGACAGGGCAAGGAGAATGTGCGCGTATTCCTCAAGCAGAACCCGGATATTGCCCAGGAGATAGAGGGCAGGATTCGTGATGTTGTATTTCCCAAGCCTGAACAGAGTGACCCAATAGAAGCCAGTGCGCCGGTGGAGGTTGAGGCCTGAGCGGCTCCACGCCAGCGGATATAGAGCAGGCGGCAATGCGCCTGCTGGTTCACCGTGAACACTCGCGGATGGAGCTGAGACGAAAGCTCCAGAGCAGATTTCCTGACTCTGACGAGATTGAGCTTGTCCTCGACGGTTTGGAGGGGCTGGATTATCTGAACGAAGAGAGATTTGTTACAGGGTATCTGGCCAGCCGCAAGCGCAAGGGGTATGGCCCATTGCGTATCAAGGCCGAGTTGCAGGATAGGGGTATCGGCAAGGAGCTGATCTCCAAGTATTTAATGGAAGATGATGATGCGGAGTGGTACCGGTTGATGCAGGGAGCGGCAGCCACGAAGCTTGGCGTTTCCCCCTTGTTTGACCACAAAACCCAGCAAAAGGCAGCGCGTTTTCTGGAGTACCGTGGGTTTCCTAGTTCAATGATCAGGCGCTATCTCTGGGACGATGAGTAGCTGTTGCCACAACAGATGAGCCAGCCCGCCTAGGATTTACTCTGTTTTCTTGCATCGGGCGGCAAAATAACCATGCTATATATCATGTTGTGCTGCTGTTGAGACACAGCTATTGCCTGGCAACTGTTTAATCCTCAAATAGGAACTCCATCTCAGTTTCGCCCAGCTTGATGATGTCGTTGGACCACAGTGGAAAGATCTTTCTGTCCACTTCGCAACCATTAACTATGATATTAATGTTGTCTGTGTTGTTATCACCAAGCGGAACCAGGAAGTAGCCGTTCTGTCTTCGGGTAATAGCTGCGACGCGCTGGCCAGCCTTGTTTATGCCGGTGACAGGCCTGCTTAAGGCCATATTGTGTCCCTTGCGCGCTCCGTTGATTATTTTGAGATTGCCAGTGCGTGTCTTGGGGTTTTCCGCCCTGGTCCTGGATTTAATTATCTTTTCCGGTCCGAGCTGGAGATCAGATCCATGTTTAGGAATGATTTTCTGGATGGAGGTTTCAGTGAATTCTGAATCCGGTGCTGAATTAATTTCGACCGGAGCTTCTGTTACAGCAGTTGAAGTATGGGGATAAGGGGGTGGCGGAACCTCGGGTGATTGATCTGATTCTACTGCAACTCTGTCTGGTTCCCCCAGCTGCTTGATCAGCTGAATACGTATTTTGTCAAACTCATCGTCGGATATGGTGTTGTATCGTGCCGCGTCGTAGCTGATGTTGTGTTGCCCGAGGGAGATGGTATCGCCATCTTCAAGAGGACATTTTTTAGTCAGGCGGTTATTCACCAGTGTGCCGTTGGCGCTGTTCATATCTTCTAGAAAACAGTCACCCAGCATGCAGATTACCCGCAGATGCTGTCTACTTACATTATCATCTGCAACGGTTAAGTCACACTCCTGACTGCGTCCGATTAAGGTGTTCTCCGTATCTACTATGTATTCCCTTACTATCTCACCATCTTTTGATAGTACGAGTTTCGGCATTTTTCACCCCCTTAAGGAGAACCAGTTCAGGACTCTTTGCCTGAAATTCTTTTTAGCTGGGTATGGTTTAACTACTCTAATCAGTACCACTGAGATATTATCGTTGCCGCCATGCTTCTTGGCTAAATCAACGAGACCCTGGGCGGAATTCGTAAGTTCCTGATCTATCCCCAACAGGGCCTGTATCTCGTTATCTGATACCTGATCTGTGAGACCATCAGAGCAGAGCAGATACGGATCGCCCGGGTTGGTTTGTTGTTCAACAATATCGACATTTAGTTCGGCGGTTACCCCTACTGCACGGGTGACAATGTTTTTGTTTATGCTCTCTTCCGCCTGTTCCCTGGTGTAGAGACCACCCTTAATTATCTCCTGGATGACTGTGTGGTCTTCTGTGATCTGTTGTAACAGACCTTGACGCATCAAGTAAAGCCTGGAATCGCCCACATGGGCCACTGAGATTTGATTATCGTAAAAGAGAACCGTAATGTTGGTTGCGCCCATGCCCCTGCACTCAGGCCGCTTCTGGGCAATTCTTAAGATAACACTATTAGCCTTGTGCAGGGCTTTGCGTAGAATCTTACTGGCCAGTCGGTAATTCTCGGCATGGTCCATAGTTTCTAGACCGGACGAGAGATTATCGATACTCTCCACAACCTCTTTCAGCACCGTCTCGGTAGCGATTCGTCCAGCAACATCGCCAGCTTTGGCTCCGCCCATACCGTCTGTAAGTATGGCCAGGCCCTGATTGCTGTTCCAGGCGATACAGTCTTCGTTTTTGCTGCGTGAGCAGCCGGCGTCGGTTATCCCGGTTACCTCAATTGCTCGATGTAGGCGTTGGCGCATGTTTGGCTCTTCGTGAAGACGATCTGGTTGTGGCCGTTATCCGCCTGTGCGCTTTTTAATACTCAGGTTTTGGGTAAGTTATATTGCGGCGCAAAGAGGGTAGATAAAAACAGCGTTACAATTCGGGATTATATCTTTAAATTGGTTCAGATATAGCTGGCAGGGTGGTATATTGAGAATTCAAGCGGATTGTACGCATTTTTCATGCCATTTTGTTGGGGATTTATCCGTACGATGGGTGACATTGGCGTCAGTTTTGCATACCGTTCCGACTTTAATTTTAACTCTTAATGATGACCAGCGCAGAACTACGTAAAGCTTTCCTAGAATTCTTTGTCAACCGTGGACATGAACAGGTTTCCAGCAGTTCGTTGGTCCCTCATGACGACCCGACCCTGTTGTTTACCAACGCGGGCATGGTTCAGTTCAAAGAGGTGTTTTTGGGCCGCGATAAGAGGGGCTATCACCGAGCCACCAGCTCCCAGCGTTGCGTGCGTGCCGGTGGTAAACACAATGACCTGGAAAATGTTGGTTATACGGCACGCCACCACACCTTTTTTGAGATGTTGGGAAACTTCAGCTTTGGCGACTATTTCAAGCGCGAGGCAATCCATTACGCCTGGGAATTTCTCACCGTTGAGCTGAAGCTGCCGCCTGAGAAACTTTGGATCACCGTCTATGCGGAGGATGACGAGGCAGCGGATATCTGGCTGAAGGAGTTGGGGGTCAGCCCCGATCGCTTCTCCAGGTGCGGAGCCAAAGATAATTTCTGGTCTATGGGCGATACCGGACCCTGTGGTCCGTGTTCCGAGATCTTTTACGACCACGGCTCTGATATCTGGGGCGGGCCACCGGGAACACCGGATGAGGATGGTGATCGCTACATCGAGATCTGGAACCTGGTGTTCATGCAGTTTAATCGCGATGCCTCCGGGGAGATGACCCCGCTGCCTCACCCATCTGTAGATACTGGCATGGGCTTGGAGCGTCTGGCGGCAGTGATGCAGAGTGTGCACAGCAACTATGAGATAGACCTGTTCGCCAATCTGATCAAGGCTACGGCCCAGGTTACCAACTGCAGTAGCACCAAAGACAAATCGCTACGGGTAATTGCCGACCATATTCGTTCCTGCGCCTTTCTTATCGTGGATGGGGTTCTGCCATCCAACGAGGGCCGGGGCAACGTACTGCGCCGGATTATCCGTCGCGCCATCCGTCATGGTTATATGCTGGGCATGAAGGAGACCTTCTTTCACCGCTTGGTTGAGCCGCTATGCGCTGAGATGGGAGAGGCCTATCCAGAGCTGAGAAATGCCAAACAGCAGGTGGCACATATTCTGAAGCTGGAAGAGGAGCGTTTCGCTGAGACCCTGGAACAGGGGATGAAGCTTCTGGACCAGGCCATAGCAGATCTGGATGGCAACCTGATTGCGGGTGAAACTGCGTTTAAACTGTATGACACTTTTGGTTTTCCAGTAGATCTGACTGCGGACATTGCCAGAGAGTGTGATCTGAAAGTGGATATGGATGGCTTTGAAAAGGAGATGGAGGCGCAACGCGAACGCGCCCGTGCAGCCAGCCAGTTTGGAGCAGTGGATCAGTCTGCCATATCTTTGGATGGAACCACCGAGTTTGTTGGCTATGATCGTCAGGAAGAGGATGCGTCGGTAATTGCGATTATCCAGGATGGCGCTTCTGTGGATACCCTGGGTGACCGTGAACAGGGAACGGTGGTACTGGATCGCACCCCTTTCTATGCCGAGTCCGGTGGGCAGGTGGGAGATACCGGGGTCCTGGAGCTGGGGGCTAAGCGCTTTGAAGTGACTGATACCCAGAAACTTGGGAGTGGCCTGATTGTGCACCTGGGCCGGTTTCGCGGTGATGTAATGCGGGTTGGAGATAGCGTCACCTGCCGTATTGATGCGGAAAAGCAGGGCAGGACCGCCCTCAACCACTCGGCAACCCATCTGCTGCATGCTGCCCTGCGCAATATCCTGGGTGACCATGTGCAGCAAAAAGGCTCACTGGTGGATCCTGAGCGTCTGCGCTTCGATTTCTCCCATTTTGAGCCAGTAACCGAGCAGCAGTTGCGTGGAATCGAGCGCCTGGTAAATGAGAAGATTCGCGGTAACCAGCCGGTTGAGACCCGGATCATGTCGCTGGAAGATGCCAAGGAGAGTGGCGCCATGGCCCTGTTTGGTGAGAAATATGATCAACATGTCAGGGTGCTGCGCATGGGCGATTTCTCCACCGAGTTGTGTGGCGGTATCCATGCCAAAGCGGTGGGTGATATCGGTCTGTTCAAGATAGTCTCTGAGAGTGGCATCGCCTCTGGTGTAAGACGTATCGAGGGCGTAGTGGGTGAGCGCGCTATAGATTGGGTGGAGGCGGATGAAGAGCGTCTGCGCCGCATAGCCGCGCTGGTGAAATCCGGTCGGGAAGATCTGGACACCAAGGTGGCGCAATTGGTGGAGCGTAATCGCAAGTTGGAAAAGGAGCTGGAACAGCTGAAGTCAAGACTAGCCAGTTCCGCCGGTAGTGATCTGGCCTCCAGTGCGGTGGATATTGGCGGAGCAAAACTGCTGGTGGCAAATCTGGATGGCGCCGATCCCAAATCCCTGCGTGATACCATGGACCACCTCAAGAACAAGCTTGGCTCTGCGGTGATTGTCCTGGCCACTGTCAGTGGCGGCAAGGTAAGCCTGGTGGCCGGTGTGACTAAGGATCAGATTGGAAAGGTAAAGGCTGGTGATCTGGTGAAGATGGTGGCCGAGCAGGTTGGTGGCAAGGGTGGAGGACGCCCGGATATGGCCCAGGCCGGTGGTAGTCAACCCGATGCCCTGCCTCAGGCACTGGAGTCAGTCCAACCCTGGGTGGAACAACGCTTGGGCGGCTAGCTTTATTCAGAGCTGCTGTTGCCAGAGATTCTGGATTTGTTCGCATAGAGACGCAAAACGCCAGGTATACATAAAATAACCCCCATTTTTTTCATTAATACTGTTTATCCGGGTAATAATTTAGTGTTTAATTGACGCCCTTTAAACCGGCCCGGAACAGTTTGGGCCGAAATAGCTGGGGGCTCTTGAGAGCTTGAAATAGATATGTCGCTTATTGTGCAAAAATACGGTGGCACCTCCGTTGGTACCATCGAACGCATCGAAGTCGTGGCAGCCAAGGTAGCCGCAGCACGTTCCCGTGGAGATAAAGTAGTGGTGGTGGTGTCCGCCATGTCCGGTGAGACCAATCGTCTGATCAAACTGGCCACCGAAATTCACGCAAGGCCGGATCCACGCGAGATGGATGTACTGGTCTCCACCGGTGAGCAGGTCACTATTGCCTTGCTCTGCATGGCGCTGAAAAAAATAGGCTGCCCGGCCCGCTCATACACCGGTGGCCAGATCCGTATCCTCACCGACCAGGCCCACGGCAAGGCCAGAATCCTGGATATCGACCATGCCCCGGTAATGGCCGACCTGGATGCTGGTAGCGTGGTGGTGGTTGCAGGGTTTCAGGGGGTGGATGAAGATGGGAACATAACCACGCTGGGACGTGGTGGCTCAGACACCACGGCAGTTGCCATGGCGGCCGCCCTGAAGGCTGATGAGTGCCAGATCTTCACCGATGTGGATGGGGTTTACACCACCGATCCAAGGGTAGAGCCCAAAGCGCGGCGTCTGGACCGTATCACCTTTGAAGAGATGCTGGAGATGGCCAGTCTTGGCTCCAAGGTGCTACAGATTCGCGCCGTAGAGTTTGCAGGTAAATACAACGTGCCCCTGCGTGTCCTCTCAAGTTTTGAGGAAGGCGGCGGCACCCTGATTAGTTTTGAGGACAATGGTATGGAAGAGGCAAAAATTTCTGGAATCGCATTCAATCGAGATGAGGCCAAATTGACCATACTAGGGGTGCCAGACCAGCCCGGCGTCGCACATGAGATACTTGGCCCGATAGCTGCGGCCAATATCGAAGTGGACATGATTGTGCAGAATATTGCCGAGGACGACACCACAGATTTTACCTTTACGGTACATCGCAACGATTATCAGAAGGCCCTTGAGGTACTGGAAGCCAATGCAAACAGGCTAAAGGCTAGGGAGGTGCAGGGAGATGACGCAATCGTGAAGATATCCCTGGTGGGGGTTGGCATGCGCTCACACGCCGGAATCGCCAGTACCATGTTTGAGACCCTGGCAAAAGATGGGATCAACATTCGTATGATCTCCACCTCAGAGATAAAAATATCGGTGGTAGTGGATGAAAAGTACCTGGAACTGGGCGTTAGAGCCCTGCATGACGCATTCGACCTTTCGGGAGAACCTGATTCCTGATTGGTAATCAGCTTCCCATTGGGGGTTGGTTTTACCTGCATGTAGGTGAAATGGCCTATATTTGGAGTAAAAATGGGCCATATACCCTTTTTAATTAGAGTGGCGTACTGGTAGAATCCGAACACCCTTAACCCATGAGATAATTCGTGGATTAAGAGCTTGGTTGGCCGCGGTGAAAAAAACGGAGTCGACAGGGATAGTCAACTACATCCGAGAGTATGATCCGCGATCTAAATGGGAAATAGGGAGACAGGACTATGTTGATATTAACTCGCCGTGTTGGCGAAACTCTGATGATTGGTGATGAAGTCACCGTTACCGTGCTTGGCGTTAAAGGAAATCAGGTGCGGATCGGCGTAAATGCCCCGCGCGACGTGTCGGTGCACCGTGAAGAAATTTACGAACGCATCAAAGCTGAGCAGGCAGATCAAGCAGCCGAAGAGTAGAAAATAGGTTGCTTGTAAGGTAGTGCGCCTCTCCAAGCGGGAGGCCACTGCTATTTCCTTCAGTAAAAATAACAATATCCTCTTGTAACTCACTCAACTACTGATAGAATTGCACCGGCGGTTCCGGGGTACCTGGATTACGCCTGAATATTTGGAGAGCTGGCCGAGCGGCTGAAGGCGCTCCCCTGCTAAGGGAGTATGGGGTTTATAGCTCCATCGAGGGTTCGAATCCCTCGCTCTCCGCCATAATATGGATAAGCCCGTAGCTGTAACAGGCATATGAGGCTGGGTTAAGTAAATTCGAACCCTCGTTCAAACAAGTGGTTCGAGCGCGGTAGCGCGTAGCAGCAGCAACCGTAGGGGGCTAATCCCTCGCTCTCCGCCATATAAAAGCGGTTTCTAAAGAGACCGCTTTTTAGTTGACAATGAAGGGCAAAATCTTCAAAATTCGCCCTCCACAAATGAGCGCCCGTAGCTCAGCTGGATAGAGTACCTGGCTACGAACCAGGTGGTCGGAGGTTCGAATCCTTCCGGGCGCGCCAAATTAGTAGATAAATCAACCGGTTATAGCGCCCCGCTTGGCCGGTTTTTTTGTTGCTGTCCAATAGATACCTATTTGTCCAATAGATTTAGGTTTCCCTACCTTTTTTCAGGGGCTGAACCCGTACAGGTTTGCGTCGATATACCCGCTGCGTAATAGCAGTGTCAGCGTGCCCAAGTCGCTCAGATGCTTCGACCAAGCTATCGGAATCGCTGGCCACTTTGGCCCTCAGGTCGCGCTCCTGGAAGCGTTCCGTTACCTTAGTGCTCTCCATCACCTTATCCATGAAACGCTGCCAAAGGCTGTCAAATGCATTACACTGCCCTTGGTTATTGATATAGGACTTGCCTTGTCGTGTGACGAATAACGAGGCATCGCCAATACGCCGCGGTGGTATCCGCAATATTTCATCAATAAGTTTGCGCATATCACCCTCTTTGTCCCACTCAATGATCAGTCGCTTCCCGGTACTCAGTTTTGTTTTATTGAGTAGGACGTGAATGCCGTCATCCTTCAGATTGGATAGCTTGAGGCGCAAGATGTCGCCACGTCGCAATCCCGTCATGAGTTTGAAGCGGATGTAGACGTTGGCGATAAGCACCCCACGGTAGCTGGACTGTATTGCCAGCGCCTCGTCTATTTCCCAATCCTCAACAAGCCTATCTCGTGGTGCGGCGCCTTTGATTCGTACCTGACCCATTATAGGGTTTCGGTTGATCACTCCCCATTCAACAGCCTTCGTAAGGAGATGGCTTAAACACTGGATGTCATGCTTGGCGGATGTCTTGCCGTGGGCCTTTGCTGTAAGATCCGCATATTTATACGCATGCACTGGCTGAATCTCAGCCGGGCGCATCATTCCGAATACGGGCCTTAGTCGTCGGATAGCCAGTTGGTTGCTTTCCTGTGATTTAAACGATTTGGTGGGTACTACTTCGAGTAGATAGCGGTCCATCAGTTCGCTGGCTTTCGTTACATCCTCCCACACACCTAATATGTCTGCCCATGTTCGGTATGCCTCAGGAAGCGTCTTGCCAAGAGTGAATTCTTTCTTACCGTCCCATTGGCTCTCCATTCCAGGAGGCACCAAATAGCGATAGGCTCCATTTTTGAATCTCCATCGCTTCGGCAGTCCGCGGTTTTGTTTATTTCGTGGTTTTGGCATTACCGGCCCAAGCCGCTGAAGTCTGGCTGGTTAGGTTTTCTTTTAGGATTGTCAGCCAGGTCCGACAGGGTGGAATACAACACGACTGGACTACCATCAGGACGGAGTGTGTGATTAATCCCCATTTCTGACAGGGAGCGTGCCTGAGCCGCATAGTGAACTTTCAGCGTTAGCTCATTAATCTCCTTTTTTGTCAGGCAAAGGGGCAATGTGATTCCTCGGCAAGTGTTACTTAGGCTAAAAACATTAGCACCATGCAAATCATTCGTGCAAAACAAAATGCTTAGCAGAGCGATAAATTTGTTTCTGCCTATTGGGATAGTGGTCGGGATTACTGTGCCGCTTGATGGGAACATGCCAGATGCCTCACGTCTCTGTGATCGTGAATTGCTCCATGTAAGATTTGTACTTGCGCCTCCGTTGTGCAGACAATTAACTGAGTTCATACCACTTCACCCTTGAATACTACGACTCCGCAAATTGTGGCAGCTTCGTTAACCTCGATGATGCGATTCGGCCAGTCTGGATTCAGTGCTTTCAAGTATTGTCGGTCTTCCTCGACAACTAGTTGCTTAAAGGTTGCCTCGTTGGGCTCTTCAAGCTGTACCACTACGTACTTGCCGGTTACTGCGGCCGCGTTGGGATCGACGAAGATCAAATCGCCCTCGTGAAACTTAGGCTCCATGCTGACGCCGCGAACACGCAAGACGAAGGTATCCTCACTGCACCTTACCGGGCAGGGAAGCAACTCACTCTCATAAGGTGCTACATAGCCCTCGGAGATTTCTGACCAATCACCAGCTTGCACCCAGGATATGAGCGGATACAGGCCACGGATATCCGGTCCTGGGTGGGCGTTTGTTTCCAGGGCAAACATCTGTTGTTGTTGCGATGTTATCTCATGTGATTCATCCATCCACCCCACCGGTTTCTCCATACCGCGTTCCAGTTTTACGGCCAAATCGTCCCCCACACCTCGTGGTGTACCTTTCTTGGTTGGCATCTGGTTGCGGACTTGGCTGAGGTACGAACTGTTGGTGCCGACTATGTGGGCTAGCTTGACCGCAGAGCCAGCCTCGGAAATTAGTAGCTCAAGATTTTGGAGTCTGATGTGTTCATGTTTTCGCTTCATGCTAAATAGTATAGCATCGGTTATGTCTAAAATTTAGCATTAAGATAAATATATTCTTGTCCCCGGACATTGCTAGTAAATAAGCACGGTGCTAATGTTTCTCCGCATGGAGCTAAAACAATTCTTACAAGCGGCAACTAAGCGTGAACGCGCTGAAGTAGCCAGGGTCTGCAACGATTCGGTCTCATACCTGTATCAACTGGCGGGAAAACACCGGTATGCCAGCGCCTTGCTGGCGACGCACATCGAGAAGATGACTCGGCATGTCGCGGTGGACACCGAGGGCCGACTGAAGGTGGTGCTAAGGGATAGCCTCGTCAAGTACCCCGAGATCTTCGTAGGCGTGGGTGAGGAAGCGGCCGAATACGACACGCATGAATCGCAATGTGAATAAGAGAATGTCGGAGAACAAATCCACTCCTTCCAAGCTTCCGGTGCAACCCGAACGGACGGGGGAGCCTGACGTACCGACGCCGAAGCGTCTGGAGGTTACACGGATCAGTGCCTACGACCGCAATCCACGGCGGAGTGAGAATCCGGAATACGACCGTATCAGGGCCTCGATTCGGGCCAATGGTCTGGACCAGCCGCTGGTCGTTACCTGTCGGCCTGGTGAAGAGGACTACGTCGTCGGCGCTGGCGGTAACACTCGGCTGCGCATCTTGCAGGCGTTATACCAGGAAACGGGTGACGAACGATTCTATTGGGTAGATTGCCTGTTCAAGCCATGGAACCGGGAATCGGATGTACTTTTAGCGCATCTCAGGGAAAACGACCTTCGCGGAGCTTTGATCTTCATCGATAAGGCGCTCGCCGTCTTCGACATCAAGCAGCTACTCGAAGAGGAACTGGAAATCGACAAGATCAGCCAGAGAAGACTCCAAATGGCGCTGGCTGCTGGCGGCTACACTCTCAACCACGGGCTGATTTCACGTATGGGCTACGCGGTTAAACGGCTCCTTCCGTTGATTCCGCAAGCATTGAATGCCGGACTGGGCAGACCGCAGGTTCAGCGGATCCGTGCCCTGGATCGAGCGGCATTACAAGTCTGGATGAAGCATGCCTTGGGCGATGAGGAGGTTTACGATGAGGTGTTCGCTATATTATGTCGGCGTTACGATGCCATGGACTGGGATACTGGGCTGCTGCACAGTGCGATTGAGACGGAGATCGCGGAGCAGGCCGAGGTTAGTATTCAGACTGTACGTGTTGAGCTCGATGCACAGCTCGCAGGGCGTGAGCTGAATATCCCGGAATTCGAGGACGATAACAGCGAAGCGGATAAGGCAGATGAGATTGGCCATGATGCGATTGAGTCACCCGCCAGTTCGTCAACGAAAAACAATCAATCAGAGGATTCATCTAGCAGTGATGAAAACGAGTCTCCTTCGGTTTCAGAGGAGCCGGCTTCTGCCTCGTCAATTGAAGAGATTGAACCTGCTGTTGATCAGATACTGACCACAGGCCAATCTGGCCCTGGTGATCTCAAATCATTACGCAGCCGGGCCTGGACATTGGCGGCTCGTATTGCCCAGCGGAACGGTATCGGGGATCTTGTTGCGCCCCTGTCGGGCAAAGGCATGGGATTCATTCTCCGCGATGTGCCTGATCCGGCTCTGGCAGATCAACTCGATGATGACAGCTTGAGCCAGGTATCCATGGTCTGGTGGCATCTTGCCGCAAGTGCAGAGATGACTGTTGCGCCGGTTGAATCTATCGCACCTACGCTGGCATCTGACTCTGTTCTTCGCCGTGCCCTAGAACAACAAGATGCCGGTCTGCTTTTCAACAGTGTCTGGACACTCGATCCGGGCCACACCGGCTACCGACTTTGGCGCCGGCTCGGTGAACAAGATTGGAGTGATCTGCTCAACCTGATGGATACCTATCGTCGTATACATCATTTGGCTGAAGAGTGCGGGACAATGCTCTGGGAGTAGAGGAATGGAAGGCACCAAGGAATCCGATCTGGTTACGGCCGTACTCATGTACGCGATTCGCTGTCTGGCTGAAGGGGACTATCCAGCTTTGAGGCATATGAACTTCGGGCCACGTGAAATTGAGGCCCTGCGGGAGATGAGTCTCTCAGACCTTTATCGTATAGAGTCCCTGCGGGCACACTGCTTGCAAATTGGGCTCAACCGCCAAGTCTATTGGCCCATGGTGGATCATCTGCGCCTGCAGCGTGAGTCGGAAGAGATACAGCAGACACTTATAGCAGCAGATGCGCCACTGGAAATGATGCAGACGCTATTTGGCCTGGGACCACGAGAGTACAGTCGGATGCGGCGCATGCTCTCGGTGGATCCATCCGTAGGGCGTCCACCGGAACCTGATGAAAATGGCACGCACAGGCTATGGCATGCCTGGGTAGAACAGGTAGGTGAAGATGAATCTGGGCCACTGTCGCCAACAGTTTACTTGGAACTGCATGCCGAGATTGGTCTGTCGATGCGGGCAATCTGGAACCTGACGCAACGCTGGGACCAGTATGGGGATTTAAGCGGACAGAGTGAACCGGATACATCTGACCGGTTGAGTGTCAATGAGTGAGTGCGAGTCAGGGATTCGCCCCGAAACGCTGGCACTGGATGCCCTGATAAAAGCCACTATAGAACATGCCGAAGACGGTGCAGATCATCCGTCGTCAAATACGATGCTGTTTCTCGGAAACCGGCATGCCTCCTTTCCAGCATTTGTCGTTCAGGATCCGATACTCGAACCGGTGGACAAACTGGTATGGATGGCCATTCGACTCCAAGCCAGTGAGACTGGTGGCAGTACGGCATTTCCAAGTTATCCCTATATCGCGAAGACGGCCAATGTGTCATCTACTGCGACCATCTCGCGAGCCGTTGCCATTCTGCGCGCAACACGTTGGTTGACCCTGTGTGCCAGGATTAGGGGATCTAACGGCCGTTTTCAAGGCAATGTCTTTGCCCTGCATGACGAGCCTCTGCCATTGGTAGATGCGATCCATCTTGATTCCTCCTACATGCAGTTCCTGCGAGAGTCTGCAAATCACCGCCATGCCAGAGTTAATGCGGTTGCTTGCGGGGTTCTGGATACAATCGATGAAGATATCAAGGCGGGCCGCAATGTCTGTGCAGATGAACATCCGGTCGCTCGCAGAGTGCAGGCCACGGAGGTGGTGGAAAAGGACATGCCGCGCCGTTTCTTCGCTTTCAGCGCCAAGGTCATGACCGAGCTTCGCAGTTATTCTCCCAGCCGGAACGATACCAATCACCAAGGCCAAAATTTAAAGGCGGTGGAAGAGGGGGTGCAAAATTTGCACCCTCAAAATTCAAAGCCGGGTAGTTGTAGTAGTAGTTATATAAATAAAACTACTACTACCAACAACAGCGAGGAAAAAAATTTAATAGTCTGTGGACAAGCAGATGCAGCGTTGATCTACCCGCGGCGTCTCTCGGATAACCAGCGTGAGTTGGCAAATCGCTATCTCATTGTCGTCCCTCCAGAGCAGCGTCAGGCTATTCTTGACGAACTGGAAGGAAGGATCAGATCAGAACAACGCGGTATGAAACCGCTTTACGATGAGCTGAGCTTTCTGTATTCATTATGTAAGGCACTGAAAAATGGCGAGTTTAAATCCAATCTCGGGATCAAGGTACTTGAGGAGCGTATCGCTAGGGAAAGGGCGCTTCAGAAGAGCAGGGAAGAACGTATTGATCGATCGACAGACAAAAGGCTTCAGGAATTACGAAACCAGATCAAGGCAGGGCAAGGCCCTATGGCTGAGATACGCAAGATGCTGGATTTGCGGTGTCCGACCACGAAGGATAACGATTCGAACACTCCATGATTCGGCATGAGGTGTTGACACTGTCACCACTCGCCAGGGGAGGGTGCAAATTTTGCACCCTCATACCAACAAGATGAGTGGTGTCACTGACACCACTTTCCCGGAATAAATCCCAACGGATTAGATAAGAGTTAACGGTTGTCTGCATCTCCATAACATGGAGAGATAGGGGCTGATTTCAACAGCCTCGGATTTCTCATGAACTCAGAACAAACTCAACCCTATGCAAGTGCTGTCAGGGTAGCCGGATCGAAGAAGGATGCCGACACCCTTGGTGCGTTACGTGGCCAGGCCTGGCTGACTGTTCAGACACGCCAAGCTAAACAGCTTATCCGTGGTCGAAACGGGACTGCGGACAAACCGGCGATCATCGGACTGGTTGGCTACGCTGATCGATTGCGAAGGATCTGGCAGGCTGCACGCGATGACGATCCCTATGCGGATTGGTGGCTGATCAAGGTACACGAGGCGCTGGTTCAAGCACGCCAATTCCTCAGCCGATACCAGGAAGAACTCAATACCAAGCTTACGCAAATGAGCGCCATGGAGGTAACGTTAGCGGAATCCTTGCGGCCCTACCGGATACGCCTGCAATTCGCCAACCCCTACGCTTACCAGGGCGCACAGTTGATTGCCGAGTACGACACTTTGGTGCGTACCGTTCTTACCTGCCGCCATATTGGTCAATTGGACGATGAGTCTGCGGAAGCCATCATCCATCTATGCGCACGCAAGATTCGTGGAACCTTTGTTGTGCCCCAGGGTTATCGGTTTCTGGGTATCGATCGAAAATGCCTGCAACGGAGTTCTGGGAAAGACCCACGTGCATCCAGTCTGATGGGCGAACTTCCAGAAGACGTGCTGAGTGGCGAGCATCGTGCACCGCTTGTGCCACGCAAAACGCCATTTCCGAAGGAAACTCACCGACATCTTGAACTTGAGCCTTTATCGCCTTCGCCCGATACGGGACATTCAACCGACGAAAACCGCGACACATAGCGTATCGGGTATTCACTGGTATGTGCGATCTATATACCGATAATCCAAAACATGACTAAGGCCAGTAGCCGCAATCAGGTTGTCCTGCAACTGGAGCCACGCATTGCACTTGAGGCGATTATTCTGAATCGGCTTGAGCGAATCCCTAAGGTCCGGCGACAGGAATGGCTACGTGGACTGTTGGTGCAGGGATTTAGGGTTGAGTGCCAGGTGCAGCGAGATACATCTTTCACCACAAGATCCGAGAGCGGGATGAGGTTCTCTGACTGGCTGATAGGTGATTCAACAAAGCGAGCGACCATGTCAAAGCCGAAACGAGAACAGAAACCAACGGCACGAGCAGAGGTACAAGTCACTCACAATGCGACGAAACCCTTTGCGCAATTGAGCAGGGTAATTGGATGACAGCAATGAATAGACCTGCAGAAAAAACAGAAAATTAAAAGGATAAGCAACCCCATGACTGATTCAGAGTCCATTAACTCCATTCCGGTTGGCATCGACGACGGATACGCCTATACGAAGATCGCGCTACCGGATGGCCGGGTGCATGCGATCCCCTCTCGTGCACGGGTTGGCCAGTCCGGCGTCACCTGGATCCACCAAGCACAGCAACGCGTCTTCGAATACGAAACAGAAGGATCGATCTATTCGGTAGGGGATGTGGACGGTGCTCCGACCCAGTTCGAGGGCTATCCGGTATCTGGCTTGAATCGAGTCATCGTGCAACATGTGCTGCAGGACATTGGGTTGTCAGGCCGGACTGTACATGCGGTGTCCGGCTTACCTGTCGGTGCCTTTTATCGAAAGAATGGGGAACAGCGTAGTGAGCACATAAAGAAAAAGCAGGACAGCCTGAAGCAGGCCGTTCATCCCATCGCCGATGTGTTACCTGCCGGCATCAGCTTTCACGAAGTGATTCCGGAAGCATTGGCCGCCTGGTATGACTACATAATCGTGGATCAAGGTGATGGAATAACATTGGATGCGGATCGTCTGTCTGTGCCGACAGCCATCGTCGATATCGGTGGCCGTACCACCGACTATGTTGTGGTGAGAGACCAAGGCATCCTTCACGCCTCATCCGGTTCGCTGCAGTGCGGAATGCTGGACGTAAAACAACAGGTTGCCGACGGCATCCAGGAGCGCTTTGATCTGGAGATTCTGGGTGAGCAGATCGTTGCTCAGGCCGTCGAGAATAGCGTTGTGCGCCTGCAGGGCAAGGACCATGACGTCGCGGTGCTGGTCAACGCTGCAAAGCGTGAGGTCATCGAACGGATACACGCAGAGACTCGCCGGCAGTTAGGTCTCGGTGTGGACCTGGATCGCGTCCTCTTTGTCGGCGGCGGTGCGGTCGCGCTGAGTGAACATCTCACTAACTGGTTCCCCCATCAGGCCGTTGCGCAACATCCAGCCTTTGCCAATGCCCGCGGAATGTTGAAGTACCTGCGTTATGTATGCGAAGCATCCAATGCCGCATGAGTAAACTGAAGAATACAGTTTTATACGTGGTCACTGCGGTCTCAGTGACAAACAAGGTGCCTTAGGATCGTGCAACAGGCGCCGTGGCGAAAGCCTCGGTCCCGCTTCAAAGAAACGTCGTCGTTTCCGTTATTAATCAACCCTGCCGGGGAAGCCATCCCGTTAGGGTCGTGCTTGTTCCGGACGAAACCAACCTGAAGGAGCAACTGCTATGTCCAACAACGAAAGTACCAAGTATTTCGATCTTCACACCAATGGCATCGGTTATCTCAACCGTGTCCGGGAGGTGACGCCGAAAGAGGGTAAACCTTTTCTGAGTGTCACCATTGCCGCATTGCGCGGCAGTGTCGACAACGTCCAGTACACACATTTTGAGTGTTCCGTGTCCGGCAAGAAGGCGCAGGAAATCGTGTGCCAGGTTAAGCCGGCCGTGGAGGGCAAATTGAAGGTGCTCATAGGATTCACGCTCAGTGATATGCATGCGGAATCCTTCACCTACAAGAGCGGCAATAAGGCTGGTGAGACCGGTGTCAGCCTCAAGGCGCGGTTGCTTCGTGTGCCTTGGGTCAAGGTCGACGGTCAACCGTTCTTCAAAGAGGAAGAACGCGCAGCATAAATCCATAACGGCCGGATAACGATGTTATCCGGCCAACTTTCACCCAAGGGGGATCACCCCCCCTGGGGCTGTTCTCCACATAAATTCGAGGAGATCAGTCATGAACGATACGGAAGACCGGTTCACCGGTTTAAAACCGTCGGAGCTCAATGATACGGAGAAGCAATCAGTGGTGATGTTGGCGATGAAGGTGCTGTTGATCAAGCATCGTGTTGGGAGAACCTTGAGCAGTCCAGAGGAGACGCGGAATTTTTTGCGTCTGCGCATGGCCGATTACCGTAACGAGGTATTCGGATGCCTGTTCCTCGACAACCGGCACCGAATTCTTGAGGTGATCGAGTTGTTTCAGGGCACCATCGATGGCTCGTCGGTACATCCGAGGGTCGTCGTGCAAAAGGCACTGGAAATCAATGCGGCTGCTATGCTCTTTTTTCACAACCATCCATCAGGTGTTGCGGAACCAAGCCATGCAGATGAGGCAATCACCCGTCGGCTCAAAGAGGCACTTGCACTGGTTGATGTGCGCGTTCTCGACCACTTCGTGGTTACGGCTGGTGAGAGCGTGTCGTTTGCTGAGCGCGGGTTGCTCTGACACTCATAACTTTTCACAAACTCAACCGGGAAAGCATCCACTTTCCCGGTTGGGAAGGAGGTGTGACCCGGTGCTTATCCAACAGAGGAGAAACACCATGTCTAACACTTCACTCAATACAGCCGCCGAATCCATATTCGGTGATGTGATACACAGCTATAGCCGTGCCCAGGCCATAGAAGATGGCGTACTCGTCGATGCGGGTCCCATGGCAAAGGAAGCCGGGTTCAAATGGCCGGTGGCACTGACTTCTGCGGTTTGGGAAGACTGTGTGGCCTGGACCGACGATGATAGTCGGAAAAAGCCCTTCCAGGATCAAGCTGGTAGGTTGTGGGACGTGCTTTACATGGCTTCCCACGCTATTCGTACCAGCAAGGATTCCGGAGATCGGATGATGTTCCAACTTTATCGGGTGCCACGCGATGAGCATTTGACAGAAGCGGCACTGGTAACGTTGAAGCTGATTGTCGGGCCAGGTGATCAGGGTGAGTCCGTGATCACCATCCTTGCCTGACGAGGATTTAAAATAGTCGGAACCTTCCGGCATCTTGCCCCTGGCCGCTTGGGTTAAAGCGGCATCCCAACCGGGACGTAACCGTCTCAGTTCAGCACATCTGATGTACAAGGATGTAGAAATGTCGCGAGAGCATGGATGCACCCCAAGGGCACTTCCTTTGGGGCGCTCAGGAACGACAAACGACCCTGCATCACTTCTCCGGGTAAAGACGCAGGATGACGCGGTGATGGTATCAGGATTATTGGTGGGGACGATGAATTCCATCCTTTGGTCCGAAAACGGCACATAACAGACCCTTTTTCAAATTTCGGTAGTCTGTTAATCTCGACAATAAGCGAGGCAAGGGCGGTAGCCCGGACTTTAAAATGGAACGATTTTCGATTGATGAAAGCGGTTACACGGGATTTGATCTATTGAATCCTGATCAAAGATTTCAAGGAGCTTCTGCAATTTCAATATCAGACCAAAATGCGTCTGAGCTGATCAAAGAATATTTCCCAAAGCTCCAGGCACCAGAGCTTAAATATAAATCTCTTGCGCGTCGTCGGTCCAACCGTGATCGCCTTGTTAATCTACAAAGTGATATTCTGTCTCAAAACAAGTGCGTTACTTATATATGCGATAAGCGTTACTTATTAACACTGTTTTTCTTAGATATTGCAGTAGAGCCATTCTATTACGAACGCGGTTTTGACTTTTACAAAGATGGACAGAATTATGCTTTAGCTTCTTTGCTCTATCGTGTTGGTCCCACATTATTAGGAAATAGTGAATTTCATAATTTGTTGAGCGGTTTTCAGCAAGCGGTTAAAGAAAAAACTCAGGAAGCCATGAGTTCACTTATTCAAACGGTGTGCGGACTTCGCTGGAAAGAGTTTCCGGAAACTCTTGGGCCACTAGCATATGGGTCCCCCGAGTGTCTGGCAGAAATAGCCAAACCCGGTGTCAGTACCGATGCAGCGCTTATTGTCTTGCAGGCTTTGATAAGTCGAATGGAAGTAATGGCTGATGATGCCTACCGAGTTGATCACGATAGGTCAGAGAATCTGCTCAAATACCATACATTGCTTAAGCAGCTCATAGATCACGATCAGAATATTGAATTCAGGCAAACGGATATCGCTAGCATCAAGTTCCCATTGAAACTATCGAGTGTGACTCAAGTAGACTCGAAAGACAGCCCTTCGGTACAACTTGCCGATATATTGATTGGCGCTGCCATCGAAGCAGCACATTCGTTGGCAGGTTTGAGTACATCACACACGGACGCGGAAGAAGTATTAGGTCTGTACGCGGATGATCAGTTCATCCACATGTCACCGTCTCTCAACTTCGAGGAGGATAAGAAATTCCGTAGCGACACTCAGGCTGGGGAATTGATTGGCTATTTTTCTGAGCATTTCAAGTAAGCGACCATATTAGTAAAGTCTTAAGGATCACTTCGGTCACTGAAGAGAAGTTAAGCCTGCTGTATTTGTTAAGGGTCACTAAGGCACAAAACGGAACAAAACGGCACTACGGAGATATTTGGTGCTGTTAGCACAAAGAAAAACGCCACCCCATTTCTGAGGTGGCACTGGTTTCGGTAGCCCCTCCCTGGGGGCGGTCGCTGCCAACCATAGCTGCGATTATCCTTTACTTATATCTCTCTCAGCAAAGCAGTCTTTGTGACACTGAAAGATCTGCTCAAGCTCAGATGGTGGTAACTCCTGTAACAGCTTGTAGGCTTCAGCGAGGGGTACAACGCGGAATTGATCGATAATACAGCCAGGCACTGGATCACTAAAGGGACAATCTACTGCTAAACCTATAATCCAGGCTCGCTTCCCTGCAATATTATTTGGCATCTCTTAACTTCCTTATCATTAGATTCTTCCGAGCGAATATAGTACCCGTACAATGAACAAGCAAATCTTCATGGTGATGAAGATCATTTCTTACGGTGTCCATAGGCCTTCACCATAGAGTTGCCATATACTCCTGGTCATGGCCGAACTTCCTCCCAGATGGATCATGCACCTCGATATGGATGCTTTTTTCGCGTCCGTAGAGCAGCGTGACAATCCGGAATACCGTGAAAAGCCGGTAGTGGTGGGTGCCAAGCCTGGGCGTCGTGGGGTAGTGTCTACCTGCTCCTATGAGGCGCGAAAGTACGGAATCCATTCTGCTATGCCGATTTCTGAGGCCTACCGGCGTTGTCCCGATGCTATATATGTAAGGCCTGAGATGGCCCGTTATGTGGCTGTTTCAGAGCAGGTGATGCTTGCCCTGGTGGATATCTCTCCCGTAGTTGAACCGGTCTCCATAGATGAAGCCTATATTGATATCTCCGGCATGGAACGCCTCATCGGTGAGCCAGAGGAGATCGGGCGCCTAACGAAACAGAAGATCCAGGAGCAGGTTGGACTGAACTGTTCTGTGGGAATCGGCCCTAATCGACTGATTGCCAAACTTGCCTCTGAGTATCAAAAACCAGATGGCCTGGTCGTAATCCGGCCGGAGCAGATCCAGACCTTCCTTGATCCTATGCCGGTATCAAATCTCCGTGGTGTTGGTCCGAAAGCCAGGCAGGAACTGGAACGGTTGGGTGTCTTTACTGTAGAGCAACTGAAGACATACTCTCTTAATGTGCTTCAGGGCTATTTTGGAAACAAGGGTGGACAGTATCTCTATAACCAGGCCCGGGGGATAGCCTCTGACCAGGTGGGTACCAAAGCAGGCCGGCAATCTATTTCCAAGGAAACAACCTTCAATGAAGATGTGACAGACCAGCGGCAGCTTAGGGAGTGTCTGAGGGTCTTGGCAGCCGAGGTGGGGCACACCGCCAGGAGGAAAGGTCTGAAAGGACAGGTGGTGACTATGAAGATCCGTCTGGAGGGGTTTGAGACACACACCCAGCAACGGAAAATCCGTGAGGCGACAAATGCGGATGGGACAATCCTCAACACTGCCTGGGAGCTTTATCAGGGGAGTGGCTTTGCCGGTCGGTCTGTACGCCTTATCGGGCTGGGGATATCAGATTGGGGAAAAGGTGAACCAATGGGGGATCTGTTCGATGATCCGGAAGAGCGGGAGAGGGAAGAGCGTCTCTATGCCACCCTGGATGATGTGACTGAGAAATTTGGGGAAGGAAAAATTTCCCTGGGACTGAAGAAGCAGGATTGAGTATGAAAATCACGATTACTATAGAAGACACTGAGGACGGACAGATCATGATTGCTGAGACCTGTAACCACTACTTGACGGGTACTTTGGCCCCGTATCTTTGTCCGATCCATCGTAATTTAGCTGTCCACTGAGTCCCCAGGTTTTGCCCGCCACGGCAACGCGAGCCTCAAACTCGCGTGCCAAGGGCGGGGCCGCATCCAGCGGCGCCTGTGGACCCCCAGTGGGCAGGTAGCAACGCTCCAAAGGACAGCACTAACCAAATAGAAGGCACACCATGTGACAGGCGAATGCCTGACGCTTGGCTTGCGTGATCCGAAGTTGCCCTCGTCACTGGCAAGCGTAGCGGGGGTAGTGACGAGGGCGGCAGCTCCAGAAATGGCGCGCGAAGTCGGTAGGATTTATCAGTGACGGGCCAGTGATGACCACCGATACTGCCGCCATCGTATGATTTTAACCGTGGCCACTGCGTGTACAGTGGCACCAGAGCGCACCCGGACCCTTTGACGCGCTGCGGCGAAGGCCGTGGGTCCATCCTCAAGTCAGAGCCGATCATAGGATCGGTTCATCCTCGCAGGTACCAACCTGCATTCAAGCGACGAGCCAAGATGCCCGCTCATGGCGGTGCAGTTGATGCTCATTTTTCATTAACAGCGGATCTGTTCCGCATATTTATAAGGAGGTGATATGTAACCACACTCAAAGAGCGCCCGTTCAGGGCATGTTGGTCCACGCCGGACCAATCCCCTCCGGGGACAACCGGCGTTGCCTAGACCAGGCAGCTTTAGGTCGCATGGGAGTTGTGTCCCATGACCGAACCGCGCGAGCGGGACTCGATGGCTACGGCCACAAGTTAGGTCAGAAACACTTACCGATAAGCGAGAACACTTTGAGAGATCTGAACTACCAACTTAAACAGATTTGCCGCCGCAACAAGGACGGCAGTTTCACCACACAGCGTGATCGGGAGCGCCTGCTAACGCAGATCGCCGATCAGCTTCATGCATTGGGTTACCGCCATATGAGCGTACAGTCGCTCAAACCCAAGCACATTGAAGCCTTGGTCAAGAACTGGCAAGGCGAGGAGTTGTCAGCCGGGGCGATGAAGAACCGGCTGGCTGCCATCCGTTGGTGGGCCCAGAAGGCCAACCGGCAGAACGTCGTGGCCCGTTCGAACGACCACTACGGCATCCCGAACCGGCAGTTCGTGACCAATACCTCAAAGGCCAAATCTGTTGGCCCGCAGGATCTGGACAGAGTGCGCGACAGCTGGATCCGGATGAGTCTGGAGCTGCAACAGGCCTTTGGGTTGCGCCGAGAGGAGGCGATCAAGTTCATGCCAGACTACGCGGACCAGGGCGACCACATCATCCTCAAGGAGAGCTGGACCAAGGGCGGGAAGGCGCGGGCCATTCCGGTGAGAACCGATGAACAGCGTGAGCTGCTCGACCGGGCGCACCAACTGGCCGGCAAGGGATCGCTGATTCCCAGCGCTAAGAACTACCGGCAGCAGCTGCGCTTGTATGAAGCCGAAACCTCTAGGGCCGGACTCTCCAAGATGCATGGCCTGCGCCATGCCTATGCGCAGAGCCGTTACGAGGAGTTAACGGGATGGCGAGCCCCAGCAGCAGGTGGTCCATTGGCAAAGACGTTGACATCGGAACAGAAGATCATCGATCAGCAAGCGCGCCTGACGATCAGCCGGGAACTGGGTCATGAGAGGTTGCAGATTGTGAGTATCTATTTAGGAAAGTAGATCGTTATGTAAAGTAGCCATTGCGGCACGTAATTGACTCCAAAAACGTAGCGACAAGAATGCTATCAATGATTGCAATATTGCCCATGAGTGCTATCATTGCAATCAAATGATCGAAAAGTCAGGTGGGCAAATCAATGGCAAATCTCGTCGTCAGAAATTTAGATCAACGCATCGTAGATGCACTAAAGCAGCGTGCCGCACAACATAGTCGAAGCGCAGAGGCCGAACATCGCGCCCTGCTGGAAGAACTTTTATTACGACCCAAAGGTAAGAGTTTCGCGGAAGCACTATCGACCATGCCTAATGTAGGGCAGGATGAGGACTTCGAACGGATAGAGGATGAAGCAGGAAGCGATAATGTATTTAGTTGATACCAATGTCATCAGCGAGGCGCGGAAGAAGTCCAAAGCGAATAAAGGGGTACGGGCATTTTTCAAACAGGCCATCGAAAACGAGACACAGATATTTATCTCGGTTGTCACCGTGGGCGAACTACGTCGCGGGGTCGAGCTGATCCGGCACCGGGGTGATGTTCGCCAGTCCAATCAGCTGGAGAAATGGCTGGATGAGTTGCTGGTTGAGTACAAGGACTCTATTCTAAATATCAATCAGGATATTGCACAGCTATGGGGCAGGCTTCGAGTACCACATCCAGAAAACGCCTTGGACAAGCAGATTGCTGCAACGGCACTGATTTATAACTTGACCGTGGTAACGCGCAATCACAAGGATTTTGCTAAAACTGGTGTCCCACTATTGAATCCATTTGAACAGCGCTGAATTCTGTATTTCTTAAGCGTTACTCTTTCCCTACATACCCTTATTATCCTGCAACATCATCTCTTGCCCAGAGTTGGTATCACCCATGCGCTGGTGATTTGTGTCAGCACAGATGCGACTACATGAAAAAGACGCCAGGTGTTGAATAGATTTTCCATTCTCACCATTCACCAGTAGCGCAATGATACAGGCCCATCTTTTGGAGGCCTGTATCAACATGAAAAGATCCAGATTCAACATCTGTCCCGCATTGGTATTCTCGGTTTACCTGGCGAGTGTTTGTGTAGTCATAGCACCCAAACTGTCGGCCAGCGAAGTACAGGTGGGAAGGTATTCACAATACTCCGCTACACCGACTGCAGCACAAACAGACCTTCTGGCTACAGCAATAACGGTTCAGTTTCCCGAGCGCATCCAAACCGTAGGTGAAGCCATTCCGTATCTTCTGCAACGTAGTGGATATCGACTGGCCACTGCCAAATCAATCGGACCGGACACAGCCGTCCTGTTTGCGTTACCACTCCCGGCCGTGCATCGAAGCTTGGGACCGATGACATTGAAAGATACGTTGGAAACACTCGCGGGTCAGGCATTCCACCTAGTCCAAGATCCTGTCCACAGATTGATCTCATTTGAGCGCTGTGCAGCAGATCGGACTGCAGCCAAGTTTACTCGTACCGGAATAGAAATGGAGGTCACTCAAGATGCAAAGTGAAACGTACCAGAAGCAATCCACCCCTTTAGATGAGAAGGTCGTTAAAGAGGATACCGTAGTGCAGCCAACAGCTCGCCGGATTCCATACAAGAGTGTGCTGGCTGCGGTTGTGATCGCCATCATCGCGATCAGTGTGCTGTTGCTTATTCTCCAGGATGGAAGTCCAGCCACCAATCCTATCGGAATAGAGACTGATATGCAGGTCCAGGCCGATGCCAAAGTGAAAGAATTGAAGGTTACTCGCAGTGAAGATGCGTATCGAGTAATCGACCGCAAATTGTCCTCCCTATCAAGTCGTGTTGAACTGGGATTCCGGACACAACAAACCGACGACTCGGATGTAGAGCGCAAGCTCACAGTAATAGCCGAAGGTATCAATGAGATCAAGGTGGTGATCAGCGCCCTGGGAGAAAGCAACAAAGAGCTCGCTCGGCGTGTAACCGAATCCACCTCACAGCTAGAGACGATCACTAAGGAGGTTAGGGCGCTAAAGGTCGTTAAGCGCAAAGCAACTGTCAAGTCCAAGACCCGCTCCATCAAGACCCCGCCGTTTCATATCGATGCCATCGACGTCTGGGATGACGCGACCTATGTTGCCGTATCCCAGGCCGGACGTGTGGCGTTTTTGAAAGAGGGCGAGCAACAATCCGGCTGGAAAATCACCAATATCGACAGCATCAAAGGCCGTGTCGATCTGCAGGGACCTGCCGGGCAGGACCACTCTATTTCATTGCAGAGGTAAAACCCATCTTGTTGCTCTTCGGAGGGTTCACGCTGGGATCAGTCACCACAGATAACGGGATTGCATCCCATGTGGAAGGCGCTGCAAGTTCTCATCCTGTAACACGGCCTATGCGCCAGAGCGATTCGGCCAGATGTCATTCTGGCAAGTCTGCAGTTTATCGGGATCTGACGGTTCCATATCGAGCGGTCAGTAATTGTGACGGAGGATGTACGAATGAATAGCAGAATGAAAACGATCATTTTGTCTATCGCCCTCATGGCATCGCATCCCGTAGTTGCTGCCGAGCTATCCCATACCCAGGTCAAAGAGACCGGGCAAGATGCATCGTCGACAACAGCCAGTGTTTTGTTGGCAACAGACCTGGCGCGCGCCCGCCTCTGGGATTTGTCGGAGATGGAATGGCGTCGCTACAAACAGCTGATGCAAGGGGTTCGCGGGAGTATCAGTCCATCGACGATATCGCCCATCGAAGTGCTTGGTATCCATGCGCAGGATGAGGCGGAACGCCAGCGGTATGCAGAAGCCTGGGCGCGCACCATGCACGAGGACGTGGACCGTATTCTCGCGTTTCAACGTGCCTACGATGCAGCAGGCAAACGTCTGTATCCAAATGAGCTGCTGATCGATATCTCTCGGTTACCCCGAAAGGCAGAAGAGACGGGTGCGTTGCAATCCACCGATCGCCTATTGATTTGCCCACCTGACTTTTCGATCATT
>CAZVME010000002.1:36317-109852 GCA_964628835.1 uncultured Gammaproteobacteria bacterium
CGATCGCCTATTGTTTTTTGCCCGCCCCGAGTGTCCTGTCTGTGATCTGCTGATGGGCAAACTATTGAAGCGAATCGATGAGGTCAGTGGTATCGACATCTACCTTATGGACATAGCGCCGGGTGATGATGCAACGGTACGGGAATGGGCATCGTCTCACCAGATCAATCCTGGATGGGTGCTCAACCGGCGGATCACCCTCAACCATGATGGCGGTGCCTTGGACAAACTGACGAATGGACAGGGAAAAGTCCCTTACATTTTGCGCCGTCGGGGAGAGGATGTGTCGCAGCTTCGGTCCTCGGATCTTTAGATGATGGCCCGATTGAGACACCCTGAAGTCTGGCTGATCGTGCTTGTTGTCCTGACTGTTCCCAGCACAGTTTGGAGCGATGAATCGGTGCCGGCTGGATATCGGTCTATCGCGACGGAACGCGGTGTTCCCTATACCGTACTCTACGCCGTGGCCCTCACCGAGAGTGGTCGGCAGGTGGCATCGGCGGACATGTACCGGCCCTGGCCATGGACATTGAACGTCGCAGGTAGAGGTTACTTCTTTGACTCCCGGCTGGAGGCCTGGCAGGCACTGACGGACTGGATTAAGGCAGGAAGGCGTTCCATCGATATCGGTCTGATGCAGGTCAATTGGCGTTATCACCAGGGTCGGCTTGGCACCCCATGGCAGGCGCTCGATCCCTATCACAATCTGCGCGTTGGTGCGGAGATTCTGCAGGAGTGTTACATCACCCGGCAGGACTGGTGGGCCAGTGTGGGTTGCTATCACTCACCGTCCAATCAACGTCGCGCCGATGAGTACCGTCGCCGAGTTATCTCACGGTGGCAACGGATTGTGAATGCGGGGTAACAGGCAATGAATCTACATAATAGTTATGAGTGGCGAGTCATTATGGCTACCTTATTATTGGTGCCGGTCATGGCCCAGGCCGAACTCACCATTATCTATGATAGTGGAAATACTAAACCTATCGCACCGTTTCTCAAGGTCTTCGAATCGACTGATAAAATTCGGCAGCAAACCCCAATTCCGAAAAAGCCTCCCCTTGGGGCCGCCGATCCAGAAGCCTGGCTGCCTATTCAATCACCTGGTCTGACGCCGGGGGTTGTGAAGGCGAGGGCGCATAATCGACCGTTCGCGCGCCCGTTTTTTCTAATTGGTTCGGATATGCGTTCCTGGCAATGGTTACAGGATCACCGGGATCAGCTTAAGGAGATCGGTGCCGTGGGCATGTTGGTCCAAGCCGATACGCTGGAGGATCTGCAGACCACTGCCAATATGTCAGGGGGTCTGTCCATCATGCCGGCATCTGCTAGCGATATCGCCAAGGCCTTGGGTGTTTCGCATTATCCAGTACTGATTACTTCCAAAGGCATAGAGCAGTGAGTGCCCATCCTATCGAGGCCTTGCTGCGCCCACCGGTCGAGTTGTGGTCGACGTTAGTGGCGTTTGCTACTGCGGTGATTGCACTCCTCGCACCCTGGTCTCTGATGATGCCGCCGGGCGTGGCCTACAGCGCCAGTGCGACGCTTACGTTGATCGGAATGATCCGGGCCAGGCAGGCCTGGAGGGTCATACGCTATCAGCGCAATATGCGCAGGTTACCCAGCTACCTGCTTCGCGCCGACAAGATCCCGCTCAGTCGGCACAAACTGTTTCTTGGTAAAGGCTTTCGCTGGACCCAGCAGCATACCCAGCGCTTGCGTGACACCCTCCGGCCTGAGGTTAAACGCTACGTGCAGCCGGGGTATCTATACCAGTGGGCTCGCCGCAAGGAAGTCGCCTGGGAGAGGATACTACTACTGAGCGTGCTGGCCCGTATCCTTCGCGCTCGAGCGTGGTGGAACCCGTTGGCACCATTATCTGCAGTCGGTGGCAAGCCCGCCCTGCATGCGGTTGAGCCGGATGAACAGGATGTCTGGATGGATATAGGCGAGCGGGTAGGGCATACCCTGGTGCTGGGGACGACGCGCGTTGGTAAGACACGGCTTGCCGAGATCCTCATCGCCCAGGATATCCGGCGCGGCGATGTGGTGATCATCTTCGATCCCAAGGGGGACGCCGATCTGCTGCGTCGGGTGTATGCCGAGGCCAAGCGGGCGGGTCGTGCCAAGGACTTCTACATGTTCCATCTAGGTTACCCCGAGGTCTCGGCCCGCTACAACGCTATCGGCAACTTTTCCCGCATCACCGAGGTCGCGACCCGCATCGCTAACCAACTCCCGAGCGAGGGCAACTCCGCCGCCTTTAAGGAGTTCGCCTGGCGCTTCGTCAATATCATCGCCCGCGCCCTGGTAGCACTGGGGCGTCGGCCGGACTACAACCAAGTCCGCCGCTACATCAACGACATCGAGCCACTGTTCATGGAGTATGCACGGGCGCACCTACGCCAGCATGGCGCTGAGGATTGGCAGGAGGAGGTGGCTGAGATCGCCGCCAATATCAAGGAACGTAACCTGCCCAATTCACTACGTGGCCGCAACAACGAGGCCATCGCACTGATGCGGCATTTGCAGGAACAGGACCTCTATGATCCGGTGCTTGACGGTCTGGTGTCGGCCTTCAAGTACGACAAGACCTATTTCGACAAGATCGTCAGTTCCGTTGGACCGCTGATGGAAAAACTCACTACCGGTAACATTGCAGAACTCATCTCTCCCGACTACCTGGATGAGAACGATACACGACCGATCTTTGAATGGATGGAAGTCATCCGCCGTAAAGGCATTGTTTACGTGGGGCTGGATGCCCTGACGGATACGACAGTGGCCAGTGCGGTAGGCAACTCCATGTTCGCGGATCTGGTATCGGTGGCCGGCCATATCTACAAACATGGCGTGGACGTTGATCCGATCAACACCAGCCAGGTCACCGCAAGCACCATGCCTACGATCTCCATGCACGCCGATGAGTTCAACGAACTGATCGGTGACGAGTTCGTGCCGCTGTTGAACAAGGCCGGTGGCGCCGGCTTTCAGGTCACGGCCTATACCCAGACATGGTCCGACGTGGAGGCCCGCATCGGCAGCCGCGCCAAGGCCGGGCAGGTGGCGGGCAACTTCAATACGCTGATCATGCTGCGGGTCAAGGAACTAGCCACCGCCGAGATGCTGACCGATCAACTCTCGAAGGTCGAGGTGTTTACCCTGATGAGTGTCTCGGGCGTGGACGATTCATCGGATCCAGGTTCCGGGGTGGATTTCAAATCCCGCAACGAGGATCGTATCAGTGTCTCTGAGGTCCCGATGCTGACACCGGCAGAACTGGTGGCGCTGCCCAAAGGCCAGGCCTTTGCGCTGCTAGAGGGCGGCCATCTCTGGAAACTGCGCATGCCTCTCCCCGATACTCATGGGGATCTCGCCATGCCGGTGGGTCTGGCCGACATCGCCAACGAGATGGAGCGGACCTACATCACCAATGATCAGTGGTACCGGGTGCAGGAACCCTGGTGGATGGCTGTGTCAGATGTTGCAGCACCAAGCGAGCCTGCGGAAAACGTTCATGGCTGAAACCGTTTCCGATCCGCGGCGAACGGCTGTTCGGCCGGGCTTGTTCACCAGAGGTATGGCAATGATCTCGCAAGCGATCATGTGGCTGCTGTTTTCCCTGTTGTTTTCGATCATTGTCGAATGGGCTGGGATGGTGCTGTGGTGGCCGGAGCAAGGCCTAGAACATAGTCGCACTATGCTTGCTAAAGAGATCAGTTATCTGGACACCGACTTTCGCCGAAGTGTAGTGATATCTGATCCCGCTCGTTTCGCCAAAGAGGTAGCAGATGGTACTTATCACTACCTGTTCGAGGTTACGAGAGTCGTGACATTTATCCATTGGGTTTCTCCACCGCCGCTACAGGAAGAGCAAGGCATGCGGCCGACACTGCACCAGGTCTACCGGCCACTCGCTGAGTTTGTGATAGCGGCCATGCAGGTGACCCAGGTGTTCTCGGTACGTCTGGCGATTCTCATATTGGCAACGCCGGTATTCATGCTGTTCAGTCTGGTAGCTATTGTTGATGGTCTGGTGAAACGTGATCTTCGGCGCTGGGGCGGAGGGCGAGAGAGTTCTTTTGTCTACCACTATGCAAAGAAGGCGGCACTGCCTTTGGTTGTATTGGCCTGGGTCACTTATCTCGCATTGCCCTTCAGCCTGCACCCTTCATTTGTTGTATTGCCATTTGCTGTTCTGTTTGCGCTAACGGTGGCGGTTACTGCGAGTACGTTTAAGAAATACCTTTGAAAGGAGAAAGCAGACTGTCTTGTGCGCCGTTTGGAAATGTCCCGATAGGATAAGTACTAAATCGATGCGAGATGATGAGAGCGGTCAGGTGCAGATCGAAGTGGTCCGGCTGGTCGCATATGGATAGATGGAGTAATCGGTGACTTGGCGTCTGCACTGGTGGATAAGATGCTATTATCGGCAAGCAATCTCGAGGAGACAGAAGCCTTGTCTTGAGGGATAACTGAATTCCACGCCATATTGGAGTACGGGTACAGCCCCATGAAAGAGCCGTCTTGTATTTCATCATTAGATAAGAACCCGGTTTCCGAACAGCTATGCGAGTCTATGGGTTTTGAGCTACTTGGCTCTAGCCTTGGCAAAGAACTGAAATCTTCACTGCAAACGGCCCTGGATGCGGGTGTCATTTTTCAGGGTGGCCTAGATCCCCTTTCTATCTTTCGTCACACGCTGAGATCTTCCATCCGCGACATCGAATCGCACCCACGGGGCAAATTGCTTCAGGAGTTCCTGAGAAAAGGTCCTTACGAGACTGCCGGAAGGATCCCCGATGAATTACGTAATCAGCGCTTTTCTGACGATGAAACCGCATCTACCATCACCTTCATATGCTCTCATATGGTTAACAGCTTCAAGGGGGCACTTGCGGAACTTCTGGCCGCCGATCCCTGCATGAATCTGTGCAAGAAGCTCCGAAGGGTAGGTGAATTGCCAAAGGCTTATCGACTGTATCATGGGGATATGGTGGCTGTACGGCGTAAGAAAGGAACGGGACTGCTCAAGGGGGCTGACCTGCATGTACTGAGTGAGGTTGACAGATCGAATGCTATCGAGAGTGTCACTCTGCTGGGGGTGGGCGAGGTTAAATCATATCGTCTGTCCCTAAATCGCATGCGCAAACAGATTGCCAGGCATATCCAACGTACCAAGGACGGCCTGTGGGTCGCTGGCGTGGAATATCCAGCTGGAAAGATTATTGCTGGTTATGAAAATGAGAGGGTTCTACGCATTTTTGTTATGCCTGCAGGTTGGAAACTGTCCCGGTCATTTCATTTCGAGGACGCTAAACATGGCAGCATGCTTCGTATTGATAGGAGGGCACTGCCATCCGAGTGCGATGAGATCAAGCGAACGGGGAACAGCGAGTGGAGCATCACGTTAAGATGGTCGCAGGAAGCGCTTGCGGAGGCAGCTTATGAAATGACCTTCTGGTACATGGAGAAGGTGGGGGAGGTTATATATTCGAAAACAGTGCCCAAGGAATGGGGTGACATGACACCCGCCAAGGCGGGGCGTAATGCGGTAAAAATGATGCTCTATTATGCAATTATGCGTTGCCGTACTCTTTTGGAAGAGCAGCGAGCCATTGCTCTATATAATAGCTACGGATACGGTTACGCCCTTGGGATGAATTTCCGAAATGCTAAACGAAGACGCGAAATGCTTTGGCCGCAGGATCTGGACGAGATCTTGATAAATGGCAAGACAGACAAGGGATGCTGTATACAATAAATGGCGTTGTATAGGAAGTATTGTTAATTGGGCAAGTAGAAATTAACAATATTGGTCACTAACGGCACAAACCAGACCTTTTATCCTTCTAGGATATATAGCTGCTTTACCCTGGCACGAACATAATCAGCCGCACCTATTGACCTCAATATTGGCAGGGATATACTGTGATAAATCTAGGGAATCGGGGTCCCGATTTGCTTATATTAATAACGAGACAGGGAATGCATGAAAATCAATAAATTAGAATCTTTTACTAATTCCCGCTTATATGGCTACACGGACCGATAGGTTCCGTATAGTAACTGTTAGGCAAACAATAAAAACATGGGTGAACAATCACTCATTCCATTCGGTCTTAGATTGTCTGATCAACAGTTTGTGGATGTGTCAGATGTTGATCGTGGAAGAAAATGTGATTGTATCTGCCCGTCATGTAAAACACCGCTTATAGCAAGGCAAGGTGAAGTCAATGAATGGCATTTTGCGCATGTTTCTAAGGGCGTGTCAGATGATACAAAAAATGAATGTGAATACTCATTCTGGGTATCAGTTGCCTTGATGTCAAAACAGGTAATGGCAAATGCATCGTCAATTATGCTGCCATCACTTACTATGTATACTATTGAAGGAGCTGAGGTAAAAGTAACTGAACAACAAGAAGTATCAATAGATGACGTAGAAATAGAGCAAAAAATACATCAGTTTTCGGCTGATGCTATATTGAGTGTTGGTGATTATATTATTGCAATATTATTTTCTGCTCCACATAGGCCGCTAGATTGCATTACTGAAGAACTAATTGCTAACGATAAAATAGGTGTGTTAGAGGTGTCTTTATTTGAAGCTTATCATTGGTTATTTAAATCTAATAATCAAGGTAAATATACACAGTCATTAAAACAAAATATATTATCGAATAGTGACTGTAAAAGATGGCTGTTTCATCCAAGGAAGTCCGCTGTTGAAAAACAGTTTGATATTGAGTTATTTGAGAGCAATCAAGCTCCTATTGAAAAGACATTCATGCATTCTCATAATGTAGAGCATAAGCAATATAAGTGTGTTTGGTGTTCACGTACTTGGTACGGAACTCATGTATGTTCACATTGCCGGACTCATTTGTATTCAACAGAGGCCACATAATGCCTATCAAAATCATAAACACGGACGTCATAAACTGCGCCGGTCGTTCCTCCCTCTGCAGTTTATGCCCCCGGTTATGGCAGCGTTAGCCACAAAAAGAAAAGGAAGATGAGCTTACCCCCAACAAGTGATGTCTTGTATCGAATAAAGAGAGGTTTGGCTGGTTATATCAGCTACCTTGCTGCATGCGAAATGAATGAGGCATTTAGTGAGTATGTTCTATATGAACCAACGCTTCGAATCCTTACAGCTCGCGGCTTTAAGGTGCAGTGTGAATTTCCGTGCCCTGGCTTCACAAAAAATGGTCCAGGTGATCATAAGAAAATAGATTTCGTGGCTGAACGTAATGGCGAAAGATTCGCTATAGAAATGAAATGGGCAAGGAAGACAAATCTAAATGTTAATGGAGACGTCGAAAAGCTTCAAAAGTACGCAGAACACAATGCAAATTCCAACTCCTATCTATGTGTCTTTGGTAGAAAAAGCCACATCGAGAAACTAGCCTTGAATACGGGGGCCTTTAAAGAGCGAGGGAGTGGTGTATTTGCAGAATTCGGGGTCACTAAGTTTGGGTGTAGAGTGTTTGAGCTGAAAAATGGCCAACAAGAAAATCATGTCGCTAGCGCTCCAGCGCCGCATATTTAGACGTTAGGCTACACAGAAGCACGAACACCTCCATGCATCAATTCAAACTATCAGACCTACTGGCCATCTCAAAGTCGACGGACCCAGACGTCGGTCCTTGGCTTGTCTGCGCGGAAGATTCGCTAGATTTCCTCCGCCAGAATGCCTCAAACAACGAAATAGTCATCTACGCAAGCACGAGGAGCGTTCTAATTCACGGAGTGCTTGGCCCGACGCGCAAGCTTACCCAAGAAAGCATCTCTGAATTGCAGAATCGCAACATACCGATGCCTGACGACAGTTGGAGCATTCAACGAGTTTGGGGGGGTGGAAAAGGACACCGTATATACTTGGAGCCACCCCTTACCTCAGTATCAGACGCGCTAGTCGGAGGCGAGAAGCTTATTTTCCGAAGAAGCTTCACAGAGGTTAGCCCCGGACCCACACCAATTGAGCTTAGCCAGAAGCTTATCCATAGCCTCGAACTGCATTTCGTTCCCGAGCGCAATGCATACTGTCGACTGGACTCTCGCGGAGATATCGAGGATGTGGTTCGCGTTATCCACCAGGATGGTGAAAGTGACTGGGACTCCGTGCACGTCGTAGTTATTCAACGATCAGAGTTAGACAAGTTCATGGCACTATCCAAGCAGTGTCTTGTCATTCGCTTTGACTTTACTCGTGTGCGTTGGGATGGCTTTGCGGGGTGGGGTGAACTAAACCGTTATAGCAAAGACAACACCGATCTCTATTACCACGGCGGATCTGACGGCCAAGGCAGCTACTGCAATGGGGTGATGGTTGTGCGTCCACAAGTTACCATTGCGGAACTCGTTAAGCGCTGGAAGGCCGAGGAGGATCAGGCCAACAAGAAGTACGCAACTTTCAAAATCTATGACCGTAAAAATGACGTGAACGTCGAGACATCATGCGCCCCGGAGTTCCTGTCTAACTATTTTCAGAAGTCCAAGCTGCCCTGGGAGATCTCACCAGCATTCTTCCGAGCTGAAGTTCTTCATCGCTTTAAAGCAGATCCTGAGAAGTACACGCTCGAAGAACGTAGCATCAGTTGCAGGAATGCTTGGTACCTCAAGACATACGACATAAACGAGGCGGGGCAGGTCCACACTTATATCGGATACCTAGCTGACTTGCCTTACGAGGAACAACTTTATTGGCAAGCATTCAACGAGTGGCCCAAAGGAGCGATCTCTAGGCGCGCCTTTCAGACAGACATCATCGGCGATTGGTACCTTGAGCATGAGCCGTTGGATGCCCTCAAGCACACAATCTCGAAGCTGGACGCGGCATCGCCCGCGTGGTGGAAGAAGCGAGGTGAAGGTCTCGCGGATGCTGTGCACTACCCAGCGACTGACTCAGTCAAGGAGTGGGCGGACGAGATACTCGCTCTCGATCAATTTTTGGTAGAAGGATTCCTTCTAAAGCCCCTGCGCACCCTCGCGGGAGAAGGGGGGAGAACCATCGCGAATAGTTGGGGCTCGCTTCGTGTACTGCAAGAAGTACTCTCAGCAAAAGGGCTCTCTGATGACTCCGCCAAGGCCATTGTTGTTCCCATGCAGCGGTTGCACGCGTTGAGGACTGAAGTCAAGGGACATGCCACGGTCGAGAAGAAACGCGCTGCGGTGATCAAGGCTCGCACCGACTTCGGCTCGCTTCGTGAGCACTTTCGCAGGAAGGTTTCTGACTGCGAAGGTGCGTTCAACTCCGTACTGGCTTCACTCGGGATCAAACTAGAGGGTTAGTCGAGGTGAGACAGTATGGCCTAACCCATATCATTACAGCGGACCGCCTTCGGCGGCTGCTGAATTCAAACGTTAATGTCCGGTATAGATTATCTGGTTGGAAACTATCAACGACAGCAAATGGCACTGAAGCGACTATTTGGGCGGGAATTTACAGTTGGTCATCTCTGATTGGCATCAATTGACGCTTACCGACACCAACCAGACATTGGCTGATATTCAAATTCAGGCGGCTACCGGCACAGGCTGTGTGAAAACTCAACAGCACTCCACCGGCAGAGATGGGCTTCAAATACAGTGTCATGTACGACGGGGCAGTCTTAGAGATAACAACGCGCCCTAAGAGATGTACTTGGTCTAACTGGTATTTCATGCCACTTAAAAACGATCTCAGATGGCCATTTTTGAGTTTTCACACACCCTGGGCACAAACCGGACATAAGGATTGTAATTATTCAACTGATAATATAGTGGAAATGATAATTATTTAAATCTGCGTTATCTGATAGGTATAGATTTAATAAAAAAAGTAGTTTCTAGCTTTAATGTTGTCGGGTAAGGTGAATCGAGTAGGATTAAAATAAAATATTTTTTTATAAATAACGCAACGATAATTATGGGAGCGATCGCTTGGATAACGTTGATTATGCCAACAATAGTATCTTCTGTAATGACTATATCGAACATAAACGTTCCTTTTTAAACAAGATACATAAATTACATCATAGCAGAATTATAAAGAATTAACTAACAACACAATGGCAAGTAGACTCTCTTTAGATTCAGATATTAAAAAGGTTCTTTTGCGTTTTAATGCCATCTTATCTGATGCAAAGTTAGATAGCAGAATTGTTCTACCACAATACAATATATCACCTCATTCAGATCTGCCGACCATCATTAAGTCTAATACAGGTAGAGTTTTACGAAGTATAAGTTGGGGTTCTAGTTCTTCTTCAAACGGGCTAATTAACGATTATTTCAGTGTCAGAGCTGAGTCAATAGTTGGTAAAGGGATATATCGGCATGCTTTACGAACACGAAGGTGCATTATACCGGCTACTGGGTTTTATTTATGGTCAAGGCATAACAACAATCACGTTTATTACAATACACTAAAAAGCAGAAATATATTTGGAATAGCTGGTGTTTGGACTGTCTGGAATAAATCGAAAATAGACAACATATTTGACAGTCTTGAAAGAGATGAATATCAAACAGACATCTATGACCTGTTCAACGCTATAAGTAATGCCGATAATCAAGATGAAGTGATTTCCCAACAACTAGTTGAACATCTTCAAGATGCTTTAGATCAATATACACTACCTTTAAGGCATAATTATAAATCAGATGCAACTCACGAGACTTCTTTTCTGAGTTTTCTTATAAATGAGCTTAATATAAAGAAGAGATATGAGGCTGAGCATGATTTGATGAATAAAAACATCTCTTTTGTATCTATTACAGTTCCAGCAAATCAATGCTTAACACAATTAACAGATAGGATGCCTGCAATATTAAGACCAGAAGATGAGAATGACTGGCTTGACACGGAGTTATGTGAAACAGAAGAAATAACTCGAATGCTCACTCCATACACATCAGAGCAACTAGAAACCTATCGAGTAAGACGAGCTGTAAGTAACCCAAAATACAATGCTCCTGATTGTATAGAACAGCTAAAAATACAAAAATGTTTTGATAAAAATAAAAGAGTAGTTGCTACTAGCAGCGGTCGACGTAAAACACTCCGAAAGAGATTAATTCAAAAATATCTTGAAGAGATAAATGGACCAGTACTACTAGAAGAATTAAGGTGGCACGTACTGAGAGAAGAATCCCTACTGAAAAGCAAACACCAGCTTGAATATTTAACAAGAGCCAACCTAAATAGTTTCGCGCGAACTATTCGAGAACATTTCCCCGAGTTGGTTGTCTGTAAACTTTTTAGACCTGAAAATCAACCTGCAGGGCTAGTTGTTCGTGAGTCTCTATATAGATTATCTAGTTGGGAGCATATCCAAGAATTTGTTAATGGAAATCAACCCACTGTATTTTGCAGCTATCTTCGTAGAGAAACAAAAGGAAGGAAGCAGGTTTTATTAGTATTTTGTAAAGAAAATAACTTGAAGGACAAAATCAAAAGATCTATTCGGCCTATTAATATGCCAATTACATTAGTAAGTAAAGACTCTTGGGATGTAGATAAACTACATTCTCTCATTGAAATACCATACTTGATAAATCGTGTTACAGGTTCTGGGTATTTGCAAGATAAGCTTTCTAATGCGCAGCATCTGAACCAAATATCTTTATTTGACTCAATTAATCCTCGATGGCAGAAAAATAAATACCCCAGAACTAGAACGATCAGAATAATACAGGATGGCTTGTTTTTTGAAGAGAGCTTTGTTTTAAAGCCTAGCTAATTGCTAATCCATTCTCTCCTGAGGATAGCAGTATTTACTGTGTGACAGCACATTGTTATTTTACACAAATGATGGATGGACTCGCCTAATGGCTTTCTATTATGTCTAAGTGATTAGACACTTTCTAGTTTCCCCTTTAAATCTGCTATTAATAAACTTGGGGCAGAAGCAAGTCGCGGCCTATCTATTTGATATATTGAAAACGTTTGCAATCTGTGCGAAGTATCCTGGGTTTCTAGAAGAACGTGAATGGAGGGTTGTTTATATACATAAGTAACTGCTAACAGTCGGCTTTGGTCACACAAAGGAATGTTGAAGAGGCGTCGCTAACCGGCACACAAGAGACGTTAACGATTCAATCTACATGGGGCGGTTACAGCACAAAGGAGAATATTTAAGATAGGTCGCTAACTGGCACTAAAGGGAATATATGAGAGAGGTCGTTATCCGGCACAGGAGAGTTTCAGGCCAGTTAGTACACCTCTATAGAGAGTCCTCAAGCGAGTCATCTAATCTCGTGAATCATTTTGGAACGTAAATTGACGCCACTCTGGAATCTATGGTGAATCATCGTGCGATAAAGTATCGGTTAGTGGGCATAAGAGGTAAATTGTAGCATTTATTCGCATTAGTGGTCTTTGAATAATGATTTCTCAGTTGAGATAAATTTGGTAGTCTGTTGATTCAACAGTTAGGCAGCATGAGTTTCAAAGACCACACATGCGAATTGTAGAGTGGACTATAGGATAATACTGACAATATCACGGGAAAGTGTATGTTGTTTTGAACTGTCACCTAATATTTAGAAGTATCTACAAATACTGCTAATAATAAAAAACTATTTTTTTCCATTAAATCATTGGCACTTGTGATGAAAAGGATTCTTCAAATAATCATCGGAAACAACAACACTCAGGTGTGTGGTGTGCCTAATGATTTTCGAAGTGTATTTAAGAAAAAAAAGGATATTTATTTTGTATACGGAGATTCGGATGTTCAGTTGCTATCACAAAATAATGAATGCGAGAGTACTCGTTATCATGACTTTATGGAAATCACCTTAAAGCTGCTTTTAATATTCAAACCAATAAGCTCGAGGATAGTCATTCCAGCATCGTCTTTGTGTTCATCATTGTTAACTCGATTGTTAGTAAATAAATACGAGTGTTTTTCGATCGAGCCGAATCCACATATATGTATTATAAGGAAAGAAACATCATGGAAAGAATATTTTGAAAAACGAAAACATAATTCAAAAAGTCTAGAGAAAATAGAGAAGTATTCATTATTCAGTAACAAAAATGCAGCAGAGTACTTTGCGGGGTTATCAGTCACAAGAAAAATACAAAATAGCGGATTTCATACATCAGTAAAATGGGTAGATAAAGCTGCTAGCTTGCTACCAGAAATAGTTAATGGCTATGACAAGAAAAATATCAATTTGCACGAGATATCCGAAGAGGTTTTGTATGACTCAATATTTGTATGGGAGGTTTTAGAAAAGAAACTAAATGAAAGGGGTATCAAAATACCAGAATGGAATAGCCAGTTAAGGTACGCTTTGGCCGAGGCATACTTTTCCTCTTTCAAAGGTGAATTTATGTTCCCCTTTAACGATCCTATCGGTCTTGCTATAGAGCAAAGAGAACGGTATTACTATTTGAATGTCGGGTTATTAAATATAATGATGAAAAAAGCAGGATTGTATGAGTCAATATTGTCGATTTCTCCAGCTGGTCTATTTAAAACTCTATATTCTGATGAGCTGTTGCGATACAAGGATGAGATCAGGCAATCTACAAATGAGAATAAGCTGCTAATAAATTCAAAAAAATATAGTAAGTTAATGCATAAGGCTCTTAGTAGTTAACGATGAAACAAAAATATATACGTGCCGATTCTGATTGGGACAAGTTTCCTAACTTGGAGTCTACAACTTCGTTCGATGTTAATGTTTTTAAATATTATTGCCCAATTGATTTTATGATAGCCGATATTGGATGTGGTTATGGGCGTATCTGTGGTGTTTTGGAAAACCACGGCTATAAAAATATAATTGGCGTTGACTCATCTAGTGTTTTATTAGAGAGGGCTATAGATAATTTGGAACATACTTGTCTCGTTGCTGCAAATGGTTTAAGCATCCCAATAAGAGAGGGTTCTGTAGACTGCGCTATATCATTTGGATTAATTAATTGCTTGACTAAATATGATCAATTAACCCGGTATGCAGCAGAGCTAGGTAAAATAGTTCGACCTGATGGATATCTATTTATTAATGAGTTCACCAGAAACAACTCTCCTTATTTTGACGATAAGTATAATAAATGGAAAGATAAGTTCGGGGGTAATAGGGTTTTTAAGTCAAACAGCGGCATTATGTTTAGGCATTATTCTATTGTTGAGATACTTTCCGTTTTTGATCCATATTTTGAATTGATAGCGTGTAATAAGCAGAACTATTTATCGCTTAATCATAAGAGAACTGTTTGTGGTTATTCGATAGTCTTGAAGAAACTATCGTATCAATCTTCATTTAGGCAGGGTCCCGGTGATGAGCTTATTGGTAGGTGATTGGCGCTTTGATGAGAATGTTGCAGACATATTTGATGATCATGTAAGAAGGTCAGTTCCAAAATATGACGAACTCCACGAAATAGTGTTGCAAGTTCTAAAACCGTTTTTAAAAAAGGATTCCATTGTATTAGATCTTGGTGTGGGAACAGGCGATTTTCTTAGCCGAATGGCTTCTTGCATTTGTTTTGATAACATTACTTATGTTGCGATAGATAATTCGAATTCGATGCTTGAGAAAGCGAAAGTGAAGTGCAAGGACATACCCAATACATATTTTACATGTGCAAATATTGAAGACTATGATTATCCAAAAGTTACTGTTTCTATTGCGATATTGACTCTTCAGTTTATTGAAGTTGAAAAAAGGCAAGCTATAGTAAGAAATATATATGAATCTCTGCAAGATGGTGGAGCGTTTATATTGTGTGAAAAAATCTGTTTAGATAATGCCATTGGTAATATATTTGTTGATATTCATGAAGATTTTAAGCTGCAAAACGGCATATCAAATTGTGATATTGAACGTAAGAAGAGATCATTAGTGAATGTAATGTGGCCTATGTCTTATAATGAGAACCGCAATATCCTAGTGGAAGCTGGATTTGAGGTGGTTGAAAGCTTTTTTCAATACTTCAATTTTGTGGGATTTTTGGCCATTAAAAAACAAAACATGGGATAGCCTATGCTTGTCGTTATTCTTGTTTCTGGAAAAGCAGGGTCTGGCAAAGACACTTTCTTTGACGAAGTAAGTACAAGCAATATCAACGCGAATTTTCATCGCTTCGGATTTGCTGATTATGTCAAAGATATAGCAATTAGAATAGGCTGGGATGGGAAAAAAGATGAAAGAGGGATAACGTTTCTTCAGGAATTGAGCTATTCTGCAAGAAAATACAAAGACAACATATGGACTAAACGAATTATTGATTTCGTTGAGGAAAATAAGTTATTAAATTCTTCTTTCATGGAGGTAGTGGTTGTCACTGATTGCCGCTATCCCGATCAAATTAACTTTATAAAAGATCATTATGATAATGTTTATAGTGTAAGGATTGATAGACCAAGCTTGCATGATAGCCTAAACTATCATCAAAAATTGCATCCAAGTGAGGTGTCGCTCGATAGTTACAAGTCATTTGATAAAAGGCTACAAAACGAAAATATAATCAAATATAGAGAAGACGTAATAAAATTCTTGAACGGAATTATTAGCAAGTTTTCTTAAAAAGGAGGGGGATCAATGTTAAAGATCGCTGGCAGCATCAAAAGCTATGTTGGATTGGCTGCTTTATCAGTTATTTCTGGCTACATGATAAGCAGTGAGTTGGTTACCGGGGGGTATGTGGAAGCAGAGTTTTCAGTAATCTTAATTCTATCTTCCATGGTTATTTTTTCACTTATGTCATTTTTGTTTTTGATATTAATCAGGGTAAAAAAACAAATTATTGCAGCGCAAAGTTCTGCTGGTGTTGACAATGATCAGAGCATTAAAGCATCTAAAGAATATGACGCGTCTATTTCACAAAAAACGATCGGCAAGGGTAATTCTCAAAAAATCGATTTGAGCTGAACACTGTTTTTTCATGTATTGGAAAGTAGCGTTTGATATCTGCACAACATGCATCAACCTGCACTGCAACCGTCCACTTCGTTCCCAGTCACAGCGCAAATTATGCACGCGAAATGGTCTGTTGTTTATAAATTCGTCCCATTTTGGTCGGCTATATAAGTAACTACTAACAGTCCTTTTTGGTCACATAAGCGACCATTTTCCCAGATCATGAAAGGCCGAATCACACAGCTTCTTCGAACTCCACCTCATTCTTCTGATACAGATCCTCTCAAAGAATAATCACATCATCGGGTGCTTGAACACCGAGCTTCACGTAGTTTCCATGGATTTGTTGAACGGTAACAGTGGTATTGTCACCCAAATGCAGGGTTTCGCCGATGCGACGGGATAAGCATGAGACACACTCCTTTGTTTTGGTTGAAAGCACTTCCAGTTGCTAGGTTGAATCATACTCTGCAGTACACCATATGCCAATAACGACAAAAGCCCCCCTGTAGCTATGGTCGCAAAGTGGCCATTCACGGCATACTAGTGATCAAGTTATTCTCGACTATACCAAGTACGATCGCTATAACCTGAATGTCGGTAATCCAATTGCGATCGCCATTGATACAAAACTACGCACAATACGGAATTGATTTTCCATAGCTAGTCCTCTCAGATTTCCCCAACATGCGCCTCATGCACAACACGGGGAAGACATCGATGCAAATTGCCCATGTCCTGATAGCAGGATTTCTCACTACAGCATTACCGACTCAAATTGCTCTTGCTGATTCCGATGGTGAACGCACGGCTCTGGCGAGGATTGCTAATGAGATTGAGGCACTCGATCCGTTGATCCGTGAAGCCGAGGCACATGCCAACCCGGACGCCCGTATTCGGCTCCGCTACGACTGGCTACGTCAGGACCTGACCAGGATCCGGCAGGGCATTCAAGAACACATTGATGTGCCTCGGGCAGAGCCAAGAACCTTTCCATCACTACGTGGTGATTACCGCCGGTGATGATGGGCTATGACGGCTGCACAGAACACGGCATTTCAGGCGGGCTCCGGTTTTACCCCGGCGACCCTACTGACGGGCATTGCATCCGTCGTCCTGATGCTCGCCTTCATCTGGGTCATTTGGGTAACGCTGGGCACTTTCCGTGCCTGGCAGAATGGTCAAGTGGCCTTGTTCGATCTGGTCTGGAGTGCACTGCGTGCAAGCATCGTACTCATGGTGTTGGGATTTTATCTGCGGTAATGGTCTTGGGTCGATATCGCTTTGGTTCGGGGGCATCCCCGGTATTAACAACAGGGGGCAATCCCCGTTACCTCGGAGAGAAAATAATGATGAAGAAAACAGCAGAACGGATCGTAACGGCAGTTGGGCTGTTGGCGATGTCGGCAGGTCAATCGGCGTGGGCGGCGCTGCCTACCCCGGTCGCACCCAGTACCGCTCCAGCGGCCGGTGACTGGATCGCGCTCATTAAGGGCTACATCAAAGACGGCGGGCTGGTGCTCGGGCTGGCCATTGCGGTACTTGGGTTTCTGTGGGTCGCCTATCTCGGCTTTTCAAAGTTCAATGAGGCGCGACAGGGCAAGGCCGAGTGGGCCGAGGTCGGGGTATTAGGCATCGTTGGTGCGATTGTACTGATCTTTGCCAGCTACCTGCTGACTGAAGCTGCAGGCGTTATCTAACCGATGTCGGATCGCGACGATATTCTGGCCGACCGGCTCAATGTGGAGCCGGTGATCTTTAAGGGTTGCTCGTCGTCGGAGTTGGGCATCATCGTTGGTGTGGCCGCGCTCATCTGGTTACCCGTGAGCCTCCTCCTGGCGGGTTTGATGGGCGCGGTCACTATGGGGTTCGGGCTGGCTGGTGTCGGTGTGGTCGGTACGGTGATCGTGATGGCGAGCCTGTTTCAACGTCTGAAGCGGGGCCGTCCCGATGGATACTATCAGCAACATGCCAGCATCTGGCTGGCAGATCATGGATTACGTCACTCGCCGTTCATCCGGCGCAGTGGTGCCTGGGACATCGGGAGGACAAAGTATGCGACGCTACCGCACCGAGATCGATAACGTCCGTGCTCACCTGCGTTCCCTGTGGGTGGTTATCGGTACCCAATTCGTCGTGATACTGGCCCTCTGGTTTGGCTGGAGTCAGGCACCGAAGCAACTGATCGTACATGTGCCACCGGATCTGCGTTCAGGAGCAACACTGTCGGTCAATGAAGTGCCCGCGGCCAATGTGTATGCCTTTGCTTTCTACATCTTCCAACAACTCAACCGTTGGCCGGAAGACGGTGCGAAGGACTATGGCAAAGCCATCTTCCGGATCTCACCCTATGTGACCCCACGTTATCGGGCGGAACTCTTGGTGGATATGGACTTGAAGGGGCGGCAGGGCGAGCTGGCCTACCGGGTGCGGGGTGTGCATGAGATCGCCGGGCACGGTTACGAGGAGCGCCGTGTTGATGTGCTCGCACCAGGTGTTTGGGTGATCTGGTTGGATCTTGATCTGTTCGAGTCGGTGAAAGGTATGACCGTGAAGAAGACTGCCATTCGTTATCCCCTGCGGGTCGTGAGTCTCTCGGTCGATCCGGAGACGAATCCATGGGGCCTGGCGTTGGATGGCTTTGCGAGTGAAGGGCCGCGTCGGTTGGGCGAGTCGGAACTTGGTGTAGACGCCGAGCAAGAGAAATAGCAGAAGGAGGGGCAATGTATGCGAGAAATCAAACCTACACATAATGTCATCGCCACATGGCTTGGTGTGACTCTATTATTGTTGCAGTCGCTGCTCCATGCCGAGAGTGACACATTTGAACGGATCGAGTGGAAGAAAGCGCCGATCCGACTGGAACTCGCAGTCGGTCAAGAACAGCGGATCGAGTTTCCTGCTGTAGTGAAGGTAGGTGTACCGGCGACCATTCAGGGAGAGCTGCGTACCCAGAGTGTCAACGGCACAGTCTATCTATTAGCACATGCGCCCTTTGGGTCGAACCGGATCATGGTGCGCGAGCTAGATAGCGGACGCATCTATCTGTTCGATGTCACGGCCGCCAAGAAAGGCGGGGCAAACCATCCCATCCAGGTTTATGTCACTGGCGACAGTGTAACGACCAAGGATCATGCCACTGGCGGTAATGATTCGGATAAAGGGCAGCTAGACTATATCCAGCTGACTCGGTTTGCAGCCCAACAACTCTACGCACCGTCTCGTTTACTCATAGACCGGCCCGGTATTGTCCGAGTCCCGGTTGCACGCGATCCCGTAAATCTACTCCATGGCAGCACCATCGAGGCAACGCCATTAGTGGCATGGCGCAGCAACGGACTTTATGTCACAGCAGTCAAACTCACCAGCCGTACCAATCAAGCCCAGACTCTTGATCCGCGTGACCTGCGAGGTGCCTGGTTTACGGCGACCTTTCAGCATCACCGTCTGTTACCCAAGGGCGATGAAGCCGACACCACCGCCGTCTACCTGGTTTCGGCCAGACCGTTTGAAGTATCCCTTTAGGTATTGCTATGGCTATTGCAACCTCTAATCGACTCTTACCCCTGCTTGCCGGTGCCGTGGTGCTGATGCTGGCATTCGTCACACTGAAGTCCTGTAACGGCGAGCAGGACGATGGGCTCGTGATGAAGACTGTGCCCCAAGCACCGGCACCAGATGCGGACAGCCCTGCTGATACTATCAAGACCTTGACGGCCAACGTAGCCGCCATGACCTCGGAAGTAAAAGCATTGCGTAAGGACAATGATCAGCTGCGCGAGGATAATCGTGATCTGCTGGCAAACCGTCACCAAATCGAAGAGAACGTCACGACCCGGGTCAAGCGCGAGCTGCTCTCCCGGGAAAAAAGCCAGGACGCACACAGCCGCATCGATTCCGGAGTGCTCTCATCACTGACAGCGCGGGTGGATGCGCTTTCACAGTCACTCTCCCGGAGCAGCACTACCAAAGGAGGCCATGACATCCCTGTGGGGTTGGGCCTTGATGGTATAGGGGAGGGCGTTGTTCCAACCGATAGTCTGATCTGGATAGATCCGCTGGATACCATCGATAGTGATACAACCACTTCTGGTACAAATGGAGTGTTGCACCGTGTGGGCCATTCCACCAGTGGAGCACTGGAGACAGCACGTAAAAAGACCGATAACCTCACGCAGTCTTTGAACACCGTCCGGCCCGTTTATACCGTACCGCGTAATGCCACACTTATCGGCTCGATCGCCATGACCGCACTGGTCGGTCGGGTGCCGGTGCAGGGACAGGTGCGTGACCCCATGCCCTTCAAGGTGATCACGGGCGCGGACAACTTGGCCGCGAATGGTCTAACCGTACCCGGGGTGCAGGGCATGGTGTGGAGTGGTACGGCCATCGGGGACTGGACACTTTCCTGCGTGACCGGTCGCCTCGACTCGGTCACCTTTGTCTTTGATGACGGCACCATCCGTACTATCTCCAGTGATGACCGGGGCAACCAGAGTGGCGGAGCACAGAAGCCATTGGGCTGGATCTCGGACCAACAGGGCATTCCCTGCATCACGGGTGAGCGCAAGACCAATGCCCCAGCGTTTCTTACTCAGCGCATTGGTGTGATGGCCATCCAGGCCGCCGCGGAAGCAGCAGCCAGTGCCGAGACGACCTCGGTCGTGAGTGACGCCGGCAGCGTGACCAGAAGTGTCACTGGTGACACTGGCACCTTCGTGCTGGGCAAGACCATCTCCGGCGGCAGCGATGAGGTTTCAAAATGGCTTCAGGAGCGCCAGTCCCAGAGCTTCGATGCGGTCTTCGTGCCGGCTGGCACCCGTATCGCAATTCACGTCGACCATGAACTCCCCATAGATCTTGATACCACCGGCAGGAAACTAAACCATGAACCATCCATCGACCCCTATCTTCGCACTCGGCTTGATTAGTCTGGTACTGGCCGGATGCGCCAGCACCAAGGATGCCGTACTACCCCAGGACGGCCCTTCGATGAAGGCCATCTATGATGGCCATGTGCAAGAGATGAATGCACGCGATCCGCAGGTCATTCGTCATGAGTTGGGAAACCGTCCCATCCTGACGGGTGAGGCGGCCTTGCAGGGCTACACCCGGGATGCCTTCAACGAGATCGATGTCCTTTTTCCGCGCCTGCCGAACCCGACGCTGGTGATGTATGTGTTCCCGCATCTGGCAGGTGAAGCGCATGCGCCAGTACCCGGCTATGCGACGGCGTTCCCGATGTACGAGCAGGTGGAATATGCCCTGCCGGGCGAAGTCCCGACCCAGCCGGCTGGTAACAACCAGTGAGTTTCATCAAGCAGAAAACAACCACATACAAGCTGAAGAATCGGGAAGAGTCGCCGGTTACCACGAAGCAGGTCAAGCAACTGTATGAACGCCCGCCATCGTTTACCGATCTTCTGCCGTGGATGGAATACAACACGGCGAGCCGTACATTTCTGTTGGAGGATGGGGTCAGTGTCGGCGCTCTGTTTGAACTGACACCGGTCGGTACCGAGGCGCGCACCCCGAAATTCATGGCGCAACTACGTGATGCCATCCAGACCGCGCTGACCGATGCCATCCCCGAAGAAGATGACTCACCGTGGATATTGCAGGTCTATGTCCAGGACGAGCCCAGCCTACAGGGCTTCCAGAAAGAAGTTGCTGGTTATGCGCAGCCCAGCGCACGCGACACAGCCTACACCCGCCACTTTCAGCAAACCATGTCAGACCATCTCGCACAGATCACGCGCCCAGGTGGTCTGTTTGAGGATACCGCCGTCACCGGTACCCGTTGGCGGGGCCAGGTCCGGCGCGTGCGTGCGACACTCTACCGGCGCCTGAAACCAACCGGTCGCCACCTCTCAGCCGTTGAGGTCGAGGAGGCGCTGAACGATGTAGCCACCAAGTGGGTTGCCTCACTGGCATCGGCCGGAATCCGTGTGCGTCGTGGAACCGGGCAGGATCTCTACGAGTGGTTGCTCAAGTGGTTCAATCCCAAACCGGAGATTGTCGATGGTGATCCTGACAAACTTCTGGAGGTGGCTCTGTATCCGGGCGACGAGGATCTCCCGTTTGGCTACGATCTGGCCGAGCGGCTCACGCTGACAATGCCGCGTTCGGATAACGATACCTCTACTTGGTGGTTCGATGGTCTGCCGCATACCATCGTCACGATCCAGGGCCTGCGCCGGGCACCAGAGGTGGGGCACATGACCGCCGAACGTCAGGCTGGCGATCACGTATTCTCGCTGTTTGACCGCTTTCCCGAACACACCGTGATGGTGCTGACCCTGACGGTTAAACCGCAGGATTTCACCCGCAACCACATCGCCCAGGTCAAGCGCGCCGCGGTTGGTGATTCAGCGGAAGCTGATCTTACGCGAGAGGATGCCGAGATCGTCGAGCGCGAGATGGCGAGGGGAAACAAGCTCTATCCACTTAGCATTGCCTTCTATGTACGAGGTGATGATCTGAAAACACTTCGTGCGAATGTTAACCAGTTGAATGCACTGCTGCTGCCCAATGGGCTGCAACCGATCCTGCACGAGGCGGATCTGCTGACGCTCGACAGTTACCTGCGTAACCTGCCCATGGCTTACGATGCGTCATTGGACAAGTCCAGTCGCCGATCCAGGCTGGTATTCTCCAGTCATACCGCCAATCTGTTACCCATGTACGGCAGGTCGAAGGGAACCGGTCACCCGGGCATGGTGTTCTTCAACCGTGGTGCAGAACCCCTGACCTTCGATCCGTTGCATCGGGACGACCGGAAAAAGAACGCCCACATGCTCATCCTGGGTCCCACCGGTGCCGGCAAGTCGGCAACTCTGGTCTACCTACTGCAACAGATGGCCGCCATGTATCGCCCACGCATCTTCATCATCGAGGCCGGCGGATCTTTCTCACTATTGGGTCAGCATTTTCGTAGCCACGGCATCTCCGTCAACCAGGTTACCCTGAACCCAAATGCAGATGTGAGTCTGCCACCATTCGCGGATGCGATACGCATGCTGGATAAAGAACGCCGCGTGCGCCTTGCCAAGGATCCAGATGAGCTGGTCGATGACGACGATGAGGTCGAAGATGAAGGAGGAGGTCGGGACATTTTAGGTGAGATGGAAATCGCCGCCCGGATCATGATTACCGGCGGTGACGAGCGTGAAGATGCCCGCATGAGCCGGGCCGATCGGCTACTGATACGCAACGCTATTTTTCTGGCAGCGAAGACGGTTAAAGAAAGTGGCAGGGATCAAGTGATTACCGAGGACGTGGTAAGCGCCTTGCACGCCATCGGCAGAGATCAAAGTCTGCCAGAACTTCGGCGCAACCGGGCCATTGAGATGGGAGACGGCATGGCATTGTTTTGCTCCGGACTCGCCGGCCACTTCTTTAACCGATCCGGCACCAGTTGGCCGGAGGCCGATGTCACCATACTGGAAATGGGCATCCTGGCACGGGAAGGCTACGAGGATCAGCTTACCGTTGCCTACATATCCATGATGAGCCACATCAACGATCTGGTGGAGCGAAAACAGCACGATGCACGGCCCACACTAGTTGTAACCGACGAGGGTCATATCATTACCACCAATCCTTTGCTGGCCCGCTATGTGGTCAAGATCACCAAGATGTGGCGCAAGCTTGGTGCCTGGTTCTGGATCGCTACTCAAAACCTGGAGGACTTTCCCGACGCTAGCCGCAAGATGCTCAACATGATGGAGTGGTGGCTGTGTTTGGTCATGCCCAAAGAAGAAGTCGAACAGATTGCTCGATTCAAGGATTTGACTGATGTTCAGCGCAGCCTGCTGCTCTCAGCCAGGAAGGAGCCGGGGAAATACGTCGAGGGGGTGGTGCTCTCAGATAATCTGGAAGCACTGTTTCGCAATGTACCACCGCCTCTGTCTCTTGCACTTGCAATGACCGAGAAGCATGAGAAGGCAGAGCGTGCAGCCATTATGGTGAAGCGGGGCTGCTCCGAACTTGAGGCAGTTCATATCATGGCGGAGCGTATCGCAGAGAATCGCGGTGGTTAAGGTGGATATCTAAACCGCTCTAGTTTTATCGCCTTGCTGTTTCTTATCCCAGAATTAGCACTCTACTTGACAGAGTGCTAAAAAAGACTATCTTATAGGCCTATAAATACCATATAATGTGTTTTTTTAGATAATGACACCTATATATAGTGTGATGGGGCTGTTTGATGACACTTGGTTCAGTACAAACAAACAAGGAGCCATTCCATATCCTTGCGCTTTCAGGGGGGGGGTATAAGGGACTCTATACTGCTCAGGTTATTTCACAGATCGAAAAGCGAACTGGAAAGCTTTTCGGCTCTCATTTCGACCTTATCTGTGGAACAAGCGTTGGAGGTCTCATTGCCCTAGCTTTAGCCACCAGGGATATTTCGGCATCCACTGTCGTTGAGACATTGCAGGCAGCTGGCCCCAGAATCTTTGTCCCGGTTGAAATGCCTAAACGGAAGCTGGCCGGACTAAAAGCGATGGGAAGAGTAGAACTAGATAAAACGATATATAAAAAGTCGGGTTTTACTTTGGATCGAGGTGTCACGGCAGCTAAACATGACAGTGCACCATTGAAAAATGCTTTAAAAGCAATATTTGGTGATCGGAAGATTGGGGACCTGAAAACCCGCGTATTAATTCCGGCTGCCAACTGGACAAAAGGTGGCCCCCAGTTTTTCAAAACCCCCCATAATCCAAGATTTACACTGGATGAGGAGCGCACGCTGGTTGACGTGGCCATGGCCACCAGTGCAGCACCAATCTATCTCCCCAACTACGAGTTTGAGCATCAGGTGTATGTAGATGGTGGCATCGTAGGTAATGCCCCTGGGATCTTTGGTGTTCATGAGGTCGAGCATGCCATTGACGCAGGTGTGGAAAAAGACATCCACTTACTTTCTATCGGGGCGCTTTCATCCAAGACCACAGCAGATCAGAGCGAGGATCTGAATAAAGGTCTGGTTCAGTGGAACTCTCGGATTTTTGATTTCATGATGGCTTGTCAGGAACAGACCTCGAATTTCATGATGAAACAAAAGTTGGGTGATCAATATCACATGATTGATGTATCAATCAGCGCAGATCAGGATAAGGTGGTTGCTTTAGACAAGGCAGACGAGGGCGCCACAAAAACTCTACTAGGTCTGGCGAATATGACGTTTCAGGAAGAAATCGCAAAACCGCCACTTAATACCCACTTGAACCACCAAACTCCCGACCTTGATTTTAAATCACATAAGGAATTGTAAGCCGATGTACAATGCCAGCCCGTTACTATACAAACATATACATACTGATCGCTTTATCAACAGTATTTCGATATCAAGTGGGCAAGATGATCTGTTACTCGCGGCGCGGAAAAAGATTCGACAAACGATCCGGGCAGCATTCGCTGAAGCGAGAGCGTATCTCAAGGGCGTAGCGGGAATTCAAGAGCGAGATATTGAATGGATTTCTAATATCAAACCAAAATTTATGACCCAAGGATCTTATGCATATAAAACAATCAACTCACCGTGCTATCCATCACAAGAAATTGATCTTGATGATGGGGTCTATCTACCTATGTCTATCATGCGATCTGCGCCAGAAGCGAATAAGGACTGGTTTTTTACGATCATCGACGGTGCACTGAAAAAACTGGCTCGCCAGGAAGGGTGGGTGTTTACAGATGAAAAAGATACTTGTTCCAGACTCATTATCCCCAATCGTCAAGCACATATTGATATCCCTCTATATGCTGTTCCAGATCAACGTCATGAGAATATGACCGAAGCGCTTGCGGCATTGAAGGTAGAAAATCGCCAACTCAGTGAAATTATCTACCGAGGGGGTATAAAATCAGCTCTCCCCTATTTGCTGAATGAAGATGAAGTATACCTTGCTACACGTTCTAACGGATGGCAGCAGTCTGACCCTCTGCTAATTGCAAATTGGTTTAGGCGACAAATGGATATAAGGGGGCAAGAAAGCGGAAAACGCTTACGTCGGATTTGCCGCTTTCTTAAATCCTGGAGAGATTTTGTCTGGGAGAATGGTGGCCCCTCATCCTTAACATTGATGATTTGTGCAGCAGAAGCCTATCCAGAAGATGATCGTGGACGTGATGACTATGCATTGGTTGAAGTAGCCAAGGCTCTGCCACAGCAGCTTCGAGGTGGCGTAAAAAACCCTGCGACAACTAAAGAAGAGATAGTCTACCCTCGTGGTGACATGAATACGGAAGAGATTGCCACTGCAGCATCCAATTTGGTTGCCGCACTGGAATCCGCGTTAAGTGGTGCCGTAGACAAGGGGCGAGTGATACAATCGTTTGTGGGACAGTTCGGCGACCGAATTCCGCGAAAACCAGAATGTATCGAAGAGGTAGGAAGTGCCGAGATTGTTCGAGCAACACCAGCAGTAACCGTGAAACCGGATCCGATACCCAATGCAAGATCAGGGTAAACGGTGCTCACGTCGGACTTAGTAGTGCACGATGTACATCGATGGTTGCTCAGTCAGGGATTCGTACATGTCACGGAGGAAACCCGGTGCTATGCATATGACGGTTCTATTCAGTGCAACCATATTGAAGTACCGATTCGACTTTCATTTCTAGATCTGGTTTTTCAAGAGCTTCCTGACATCCACCTTCGGGAGCCACGGCCAGAGAAGCTATGCCACCCACTACCTCACGTAGATCATCAAGGGAAGCTTTGTTACCTTGATATGGAAAGCTACCGTCTAGATCCCTATCAACCTACAAAAACCATTGTGACCCTGTTAGAGCAGGCGCGCCGGGTACTTATCGATAGTCTGTCTGGTGCGAATAGTGATGATGTTGGGTACGAGTTCCGCTCATATTGGGATGCCAGTGATTGTGGCGTGGTGCTATCCAATCATCAGTCTGGCCATTCCATCAAATACAATCGACTCGAATATCAAAGTCCAACGGGAAGAATCCACAAACAATTAGTGATAGGCACTGACGAGGAGATTGAGGCTTACAGAAAATGGCGTAACGGAAAATTAATGGTATTAGAGAATCGCAACGCTTTGTGGATTAATATTAACACCACAGCGCTTTTACCAGAGAAGGGGCCGTGGCCGCCACAGAATTTTCGCGCTTTTCATGAATGGTTAAAATCTGTTGCTCCTGCCGCTGATCAGAGTCTCCAGAAAGGATTAGGGACAAAAGTAGGTGCACAATCACCCTTGCTGGTTGTGCTTAATACCCGAGGAGGTTTTGTCAGCATCGAGGTGGCATTGCCAGAGAGCCTCTCCACGCTGACAAGGCACCCAAGTCGCTTTCGCAAACAGTTGTTGATGGATAAAGGGAGATTTGGGACGAAATTTATTCGAGGCTTTCTTGACGATTTCAGTCCAAAATTCTTAACAACACGAAATCTCTCGGGCTCAGGACTATCAGGAAAGCGTATTGTCTTGGTGGGTTTAGGAACGATTGGAGGTTATCTATCTCGGCTGCTGGTTCAAACTGGTGCTGGACAAGGTTCTGGTCAATTGGTCCTGTATGACGAACAGATTCTATCAACCGGTAATATCGGGCGTCATTATCTTGATGGATCGTACCTTTATGAGAATAAGGCAGAAGCTTGCCGACATAAGTTGTCGGAAGAATATCCAACAGCTCAAATACTGACTCGAAAAAAACATTTTGAGCATATCAATGATATGCGCCAGGTAGACTTCATTATTGATGCCACCGGGCGAGAGCCGTTTTCACTTTCCTTGAATTCTCAGGCAATACAGCGCCATCATGCCAATCTGCCTTGCCCCCCAATCCTGTATGTTTGGATAGATGGCAATGGATACTGTGGAAGGACACTCTATTATGATGGCTCAGGTGGTTGCTACCGCTGTCTTCAAGATTTATCTGGAAAAGACAGATTCGAACCCCTCAAGTCAATGAAAGACCTTGTGCCCATGAGCAATCGATGTGGCGAGTCGTATATTCCTTATCCGCCAAGTGCTTCGGTCCAAACCGCTGGAATGGGATTGGAAGCAGTATTAGATTGGGCAAATGGTGTTCCAGGGGCTTTTTTTAGAAGCCGCCGCTTTCACAAAAAAGCACGTAAACACAAGGATCATAGGCTTACACCACAAAAAGGATGTCCAGCTTGCCAGAGTTGATATACCGCCATAAAACGCGACTTATCTTAATAGAGGAAGAGGTTGTTACTACCCTAAGCAGCTGGCGTCAAATTGGGAGGCAGCCGGAAGCAGGAGGGATTCTTGTCGGTTATCGTCGAACACCCCATATACATGTTACTGCCTGTACAACACCTTTTCCGAAGGATAAGAGATCTAGGTTTGAATTCTTGCGGCGTGACCCAAAGCATATATTGGTTGCCCGCAGATACTGGCAGGAAAGTAATGGAAAAGCCTATTATTTAGGGGACTGGCACACGCATCCTGTGAGTATACCAATGCCATCATTGCTTGATCGAAAAGAATGGCGAAGGTTGATGGAAACCTCATTAGGACCAGAGCTGCTTTTTGTTATCGTTGGGAAAACACAATGGCATGTTCAATTGAAAAACATGCCAGTCAAAAAATCTGGATAGTCCGCAAACGGGATTCAACGGAATCCCTTTTCCTCTGGCTGGTTGCTCTTGACCTGTCACCATTCAACTCAGTTCATTGAAACCACTACCGCTTTTGACTTGATTTTCCGTATCAAGACTTAATAGCCCTAGGCAATATCCTCGGCTATGAACTTCTCCCAATTCATAGTACCAGCGTTCGCAGTCTTATTTGGCATAGGCACAGTGCATGCTGATCCATCGCACCAGGAAATGTTGTTTGTGGAGGTCTTTGCCACAACGGACTGGAAGTTCCATTGGGAACCTGTAGCTGGCACCAAAGAAGCACATCAGAACATCGATCTTCAAATCTATGAACTGGATGGTATTCAGCGATCTGAGGCACAAATATCCAGCAACCTTCCTACAGATCAAAAACAGTCAAAACAGATAGCCCTGCAACGAATCCAGCAGTTGGATGAGTCGGCGACGTCGGCCATTCAGAATGCGGCTGTCGGTCTGGCAAAGGCCATGCAATACGGAATCGATCGCTATCCCGCCATCGTGTTTGGCGGTGAGGTAGTGGCCTACGGCCTGACTGATCTAAGTGCCGCGGCCGATCATTACCAGACATGGCAGGCGGAAAATCGGCAATGAAATCGACACGGTACCTGTCTCTTCTGCTCGCAGCTGTGCTCCTTTTTCCTGTGGCTGGAAATACAGGCACCATCACAACACCTGTCATTGTCACCAAAACCACGGCTGCAGCACTTTCCTGTATGCACTGGATGCCCATCGGAATGTGTTTCTGGCTGCGCTGTTCCTGGAGCGGTTGCAGCGTCAGGACCTCGATCAAGGTCGGCCACTACAATCCGGATCTGGTCGTCAGTGCCTACAACGAATTGGGCGGCAATCCATGGGTCGAGATCCGATCAACCTTGGGTCTTGCACAGAAAGCAGCTGCCACGGGGCTGCTGGGCTCTTTGTTGCCGGTCCCGCTCGACAGTGCGGGTAACCGCACTGAAGGTTCCTCGGAACGTGACCATAAGAACTTGGTGTATCGCGAAACCGATGCTATCGGTCATCCGCTGAGTTCACTCTCTGGCCTTGTGGCCGGGGTAGGGCTGTTGTGTCCATCTCAGACCACGTCTTTCTTCCCCTATTTCCAGTCAGGACTCGATGCGCTGTCCTGGCGGCAGGAGGTGCCGGAGATCTTCTATCCGGCAAGTTTTATCCCCGGTCTGCGCGAGCTGGGGTCCTGGCCCCTACAAACCTGGGGTGGGGTCTATCCGCGGACCGGTTGGACCACACAAGCCGAAGAACCCAAGGCCGCGGCTATCAATGCCCAGCGCGCCGGTGACATCGTCACGCGTACCGGTCAGCCGCACGTCTATGTTCCAGTGACCGGATCCTCCGGTTTTGGGAAAGTCTGGCCGCCGGGCCCATTGGTGGAGAAAGACCGAAGAACCGGGACCTGGCAGATGTTGATCCCGCGACCTGAATCGAGCTGCAACGTCTTCGGCACGAATGATCTCGCCAGCCTCACCGGGTGGGGTGGTGGCCGCGTTGATAGCGCGGGTGATTACGTCTGGAATCTGTGGCGGCCCTACAAGTGCTGTCGGCGTCGTGGGCAGTGGTTTCTGTTTTCTATCGACTGGATGGCCTATCCCCCATGAATAAACGATCTCCATACACTTTCCCCAACCTGCGGATTATCGCTTGGCTGTTGATCGGGTTACTTGGATTGAATAGTGCCCATGCCGTCACAAAAGGGCCAACGGAAGACAGCCTCTGGTATTACGAAATTGGGGGCGCAGAGCCGGTGTCGGTACCGGCTAATCCGTCCGTTGTCTCGGTGACTCTGGGTGGTTCCGCACAACTGGGGATGGGATACAGCTGTGGAAAGTTCGATCCGGTCGCTGCCGTGACCAATACCCTGAACAATATCGGCACCGGCGTTGACAACATGATGAACGCCATGACGGCCGCAGCCAGCGCCGCCATTGCCTCGCTTCCGGCGCTGATTCTGCAGCGTGCCAATCCCGGTCTCTACGACATGTTTCAGAATGCCCTGCTGCAGGCCGAGGAGACCATGCAGTTGGCCACCAAGTCCTGCGAGCAAATGGAGGCCGAGATCGCGCAGGGCAAGAACCCCTACGCCGACCTCATCACGCTTTCCAAAGGCAATGACTGGAAGGTACAGATGGGGATTGGTGGCAATGATGCCGTCACGGCAAAGGATGCCGTCGAATCATCGAACGGTGACAGTGGTATTCCCTGGGTCGGTGGCCAAGCGGGGGGAACAGGTCAGCCCGTCCTGGAGTTCACCGGTGACATCGTCAAGGCAGGGTACAACATCAATATGAACCGGCCTATCACCACGATTGGTCCCGTACCACCGGCGTCGGCAACCCGACTGACAGAGATCTGGACTACTCCGGCGGATGCAAGGGACTGGGTCGTGGATGTGGTCGGTGAGAATATCGTGACCACCTGTGATACATGCCGCAAGGACAGTATTCCCGGCACCGGCCTGTTGCCGAAACTGAGTCAGGAAGCGACCGCCGTCACGGTGGAAATCCAGAATCTGGTCAGTGGAGCGACACCCCTGACCCTGGCCAATCTGGACAATATCACAGCGCCAGGTGTGGCTATCACCCGACAGGTCATCGAAGCAATCCGCGAAATGCCGGCCTCCGAGCAGAGTCTGATCATGGGCCGGCTGGTCTCGGAGATCAGTACCGCCCGTACGGTGGAAAAGGCGCTGTACGCCCGCCGCCTGCTGTTATCTGGCCGGCAGGTGCCGGAGGTCTATGCCACCGAGGTGGCTCGCGAGCACGCAGATATATCAATCACTGAGCTGGACAAGGAGATCGAGAATCTCCTGTTCGAGACCAGGGTACGCAAGGAAGTGGTCTCCAACACGATCGCAACACTGCTCCAACGTGCTGCGGCCCGACGGCAATCCTCCCTGCAAACGCCACTGGTGCCCACAATCGATCCTCGTCCGTTGGGTAATGGTCGTGTTCCGTAGCGGGCTTGGCTTGCGCCGGCGCTGGTTCCTCCTGCTGACACTGTTGGTGTTTGTCTTGGCGTTGGTTTTCGGTGGCATCCTTTGGTATTCGGTCGGAACGTCCTCGGTCAGCGAGATTCAGTCCCGCATCGATGCTTTGAAGCCGCTCTTTACCGGATTCCGACTGGTTCTCATTGCTTTGGTGGCCATGACCTGGCCGTTCTTGACGAGCGGTCTCCGTCGCTGGGGGCGGATCGACGAAGGTCAGCGAGACACTTTGGATAATCTACGCTGGCGTGTCATGACCTGGCTCGTGGTGATCGAACTGGTGTTGGGACAGAACCTGCTCGGCCAGGTGCTGGCCTTGTTGCAGGGGAGTAGGGCATGACCGTCGACAGCTATCTTGAGCTTTTCACCACGCTATTCGGCTGGACCTTCTATGGCATCCTCTGGGATGTCTTGCTCGGTACGGGCATCGTGTTCCTGCCGTTCCTCGGCATCTTAATCGATAACTGGCGTGAACCCGCGGAAGGTGGTGAGTTCGGAACCGTCACGGGGCTGTCATTACGGCGCATGGAACTGGAACTTTTCATTGCACTGCTGGTGGTCGTGCTGGCCGGGCAACCGGCGGCATTGACGCCGCTCAACGCGGCTTCACTCAATTTCACCCCTCCACCGACATTGATCGATCCGACTCCACCAACGGCGACGGTTGCTGCACCCCAAAGTACCTATGGTTCCACCGGATTTGCAGGGTCACCGGCAACGGTGAACATTCCGGTGTGGTGGTATGCCGTGTTATCAATGACCTCCGGATTCAATCATGCGGTGGTCGAAGGCCTCCCGAGTACGGTGGATATGCGCACCTACGAGCAACAGGCAAGACTTGCCACCATTGCCGATCCGCGCCTGCGTCAGGAAGTGAGTGACTTCTTCAGCCAGTGTTACATTCCTGCGCGGTCGAAATACCAGGCTGAGCGCCCGTCTACTGCCGGGGTCACAGCCTTGCTGACGACCTATGGGCCCGATGATCCGGACTGGATGGGATCGCAGGTGTATCGCAATACGCCAGGCTACTACGATACATTGCGTCCGACCACACAGGTTAGCGGTTGGGCCTACAATCCAGTGCGCGATACTGAATACGACCCGGCCGCACCGCCTACCTGGGGCAAGCCCTACTGCAAACAATGGTGGGAAGATGGCTCGATTGGCCTACGGGAAAAGCTGATTAACGAAGCCGACGCGACCTCGGCAGGCTTTTCCGGCCTCGTCGTCGCGGTGGCTCCGGCGTTGGCCAGTGAACAGCAAAACGATGCAGTTGCCAAGACCGTACTGACGAATTCACCACCGTCGTGGTCGAACAACGACCTCGTCGCTCACAATGCCGGCAGTACGGGCATGTTGAGCACAGTAGAGAATATCGCCAAAGGTGGTTTGGCATCGGGTGGTGTGTTGGCCGCATCGGCACTGTTTTCTGTCACCATGACCGCAGTCCTTCAGGCGCTACCGATGGTCCAGGCTGTGCTGCTACTGGGTATCTACGCCTTGCTTCCCATGGTAGTCGTGCTTTCTCGCTACTCCATCTCCATGATGGTCGTCGGTGCCATGGCCATCTTTACCGTCAAATTCTGGAGTGTGCTCTGGTACCTCTCCATGTGGGTGGACCAGAACCTTATCCAGTCCATGTACCCGGATGTAAACATCTTTCTGCAGATCTTCGCCAATCCAGGGGAGCATGATACCAAGCGCATGTTGCTGAACATGATCACGACCAGTCTCTACCTGGGACTACCTTTACTCTGGAGCGGAATGATGGCTTGGGCCGGGGTGAACATTGGGCGCTCTATTACAGCGGCTACTTCACCGTTAGCGCGACCGGCTGATGACGCGGGGAGGCAGGGGGGCGGTATAGGTAAGGCGGCAATCTCAAAGGGAATAAAGAGATAAGATGGAGCTACATATCATCTTCGTACCAGCCGTCTGGATCCGAGCCCGAATCAGCTCGTCCGGTACGGAAATTGTGTTCGCCAAAAAGATCCGAACCGTCACCTTGAGGCCGGTCGCTGGTTTCAGAGTCATCGGCTGACGCGAGCACACCAATGATTGTGCCCAATAAGACACCACCAGCCTTTATAAAATATAGGATCCGTTTTATAGGGCTCATCGGTTGCTCCATGTGAATTCAGGATGTGAACGATCATCAGACATACAATTGTCCAAGTAAAGGTCATTGATGATCGTCCATATCTCTACTTCAACCCACAAGAAGTATAACCAATAGAAGGTGACCTTGGCATTTCCCGGTATTCAAAGTCGCCCAATAAGTGGCAGTGACTTACTGGTTAGCGCATCCAGCGCCAGGTGGCTTAGATAGGCCGCGCCACCAATTAACAGTACTCCCTTTACGATTTTCTCGAACTCATCGTGAGGTTCCCAATGGTAGGCCTTATGCATTCCAGTGGCCAGGAAACAAAGAACCGTGATGCTATGGAAGAATTGCCGATGATTTGGATTCCTGAAAGCAGGTTCAATCATGTCCGGCAGTCTTCCTAAGAATGCGCCAATGGGTATGGCAGCGGCAGAGTGGTGCAGAACGCACGAATTCTCTGAATTATCATTCTGGGTTATGGCAAGCGCAGCTATTACGCCTGCGATTTGATGGGTAGGTCCGTTCATTTGATTTCCTGTAACTATTTCAGTTTTTTCTCAACTTGTTCAATTAAGCTGTCACAGCAACCAGAAACCTCAAATTTTAGTGAATCAAGATTTCGGCCTTTCACTTTGATCTTGGGCTTTTGACCATGCTGTGGGCAACGCGCTGATCTGATAGCTTTGGATATCGAGTCCTGTACTGATTTAAGCATGGCAGACTCAAGTGCATTGCCCGCGTTTTGTGGGGACACCTTTTTGCCGTTAATTTCAAAAGAAACATCTATCATCTCGCTATCCTCAATTGAATGTATATTCTTTCCAAGGGATACGACTCGGATGGACATTGCTCATGAAATTTACAATATCCTTTCGACCCCAGTAGGTTGGAGTGCCGCGAGAATCCTGTCCCATCAGCACAATAGACATCCCTGGGAACAGGTGGTGGAATGAACGCGCTGTCTTTTGACATTGCATCTGTGAGTTCAAAATATGTCTTTTCACTACAGCGATCGCAAAAGTTATGCTTTGTTCCTTAATGACCGCTCCTTGAACCTTAATCATCGGGAGATCTCCGGTATCGACTATTGAATAAGCCCCGGTACAGCACGGGTAGCCCACTACTTCTCTTTTGTTACCCCTTTGAAAGGGGTTTTGCTGGATGTTTTTACATCCATAAATTGCCCCGTATCGGCATCGCGTTTAACCCAATGTCCTGAAGGGGTTTTGGTCTGCGAGCGCTGTCTGACAGCGCCATTTCGGTGTCCGTCACCTTTGGGAGGATTGGTGGCCATGTTCACAGCTCCTACTTGAATTGCTGGATTGGAGCAAACCTCCAATCCTTGTGGATATTCTACGATCATCATAATGATGATGTCAATAGATAAAAAAGATCACCAGAAGAAAAAAGATTACCATAAAGCGTCATTTTAGGGCAGAATATCCAGATACTTGGACTAGGGGAGAGAATTTACGGTGCATCTGTCAGAAATAAGCCAGGCGCAAAAAGAGCGGCTATCCCACATAGATTTCAGGACATATTTCCTGGGGGAAATTGGTCGAAGCGATATTGTGTCCCGGTTTGGTATTGGAGAGGCGGCGGCGACACGTGATATCACCTTATATAGAGAGCTGGCACACAAAAATCTGGAATATGATACGAAAGCCAAGTCATATGTGATGTCGGAAGCATTCAGGCCTCTGTTTGTATACTCACCCCCCCAGGTGTTGGCTGCACTCTCACTGGGCTTTGGTGAAGATTTTGTCGGTAGCCACAAGCCGATGATTTCATGCGAAACGCCAGCTGAGTTAAATAGACCACTGTTACCTGTCCTCGCTGCCCTTACACGGGCTATCCATCACAAGAAGGTGGTACGCATTCAGTATCGTTCAATTGAATCCGGCCCCAGCAGTCGTGAAATAGTCCCCTTCTTCTTGGTCGACAATGGCCTGCGTTGGCATGTACGGGCTTATTGTCGCAACCGAGAAGCCTTTATCGATTTTGTCATTACTCGTATTGCAGATCCGATGATTATCGATAGCGAACCTCAAGAGCATGAAACACGCGAAGCGGATATCCAATGGAATCGCATCGTCGAGATGGAGCTCGTGGCACACCCGAAGTTGCAACACCCTGAGACTATCGAAATGGACTATGCCATGCAGGATGGTGTGCTGAAGGTCAACGTGCGCGCTGCAGTGGCTGGTTATGTGCTTAGACGTTGGAATGTGGACTGTACGGAAGATCACAACCAGAAAGGGGCAGAGTATCACCTGTGGCTTCGGAACAGACAGGCTTTATACGGAGTTAAAAATCTGATGTTAGCGCCGGGTTATACAACAGAAGTGGCCTCCGACGATGAGAAAGAACAAGTATCAGAGGAACGCTGAGTAACAACAATTACCGACTACCATGCCAAGTCCTTTGCTCACGAGCTGAACAAGCGGCATTTCGTGATTTCTAAATGCTGCATAAATGTGAATAAAAATATAGCAAGAGAATCAATATGGCAAAGCTTACAAAAGCACAAATAGAAGCAATAAAAAGACAACTAGATGAAACTGGTGAGCTTCATCCTGAGTGGCGTTGGGATATTTTTCCACCAGAGAAACAAGAATATGAACTAGTTTATGCTGCTAAGCGGCGCGAGGAAGACGTTATTGCGCAGACAATGGCAGTACCACTACAAACAGTTCGTACGTTTAATAATGGTGAAGGTAGGGCGCAAGATGGTAAATGGTATAACCGTCTTATCTTTGGCGATAATTTGCAGGCAATGAAAACACTATTGTCTGACCGAGACGTTGCTGGAAAAGTTAAGCTTGTATATATCGACCCACCGTTTGCCACTAAACAAGACTTCAAAGGAAGCAAAGATCAAAAAGCTTATCAGGATAAAGTGGCAGGAGCTGAATTTATAGAGTTTTTGCGAAAACGACTAGTTTTGGTACGAGAGCTTCTCTCACCAGATGGATCGCTTTATATCCACTTAGATTCTCGGAAAGGTCACTATATAAAATGCATATTAGATGAGGTTTTTCGAGAGAATTATTTCCAAAACGAAATCATTTGGAAGCGATCGGCTGCACATAGTGATACTGGTACTTTCGCACCAATACACGATACTATTTATTTTTATACAAACTCCTCCGATTTCGAGTTTGAAACTCAATATCAGCCTTATAGTGATGACTATATTGATGAACGGTATAAGCACAAAGATCCAGATGGAAGACGTTATGTTGATGATAATTTAACTGCTACTGGTCTAAAAGGTGGTGGTTACGAATATGAATGGAATGGTGTAACAAAAATATGGCGTTGTCCTATATCAACTATGCGCCGCTATAAAAAAGAGAATCGTCTTTACTACACACGTAATGGTGTAGTAAGAATTAAAAGATATTTGGAAGAAATGCCTGGTTTGGCAATGCAAGATGTATGGTTAAAAATATTTCCAGTTAACTCACAGGCTGTAGAAAGAGTGGATTATCCAACGCAAAAACCCGAGGCATTGCTAGAGCTAATTATCAAATCATCATCTCGTGAAGGCGATTTGGTTTTAGATGCTTTTGCAGGTTCAGGGACAACATGTGCAGTAGCGGAGAAGTTAAAACGACGCTGGATAGGAATTGATTCGGGAAAATTGGCGACATATATAATTCAAAAACGAATGCTTAATCTTAAAGCTGATATTGGCAATAAAGGTAGAGCAATAAAGGCTAATTCATTTGTATTACAAAATGCCGGTTTGTATGACTTTGATTCATTAAAGGATTTGCCATGGGAAGATTGGCGGTTTTTTGCGCTACAACTTTTTGAATGTAGAGATAAACGACAGAAAATTTGTGGTCTACAATTAGATGGGGAAAAAGGACGTTCTCCAGTGCTTGTATATGACTGGAAAAGCAATCCCGGGCAAACTATAAGCGAGGAAACTATCGAAGACATTCATGCAATGGTTGGTAAAAGAATCGGGAAAAAGTTTTACATTATTGCACCGATGATGGCCTTCGATTTCTTCCAAGACTATATGGATCTGGATGGCATACGCTATTACGCATTGCGTATACCATATTCAATGATCCAGGAACTGCATAGACGGGATTTTGAAGCAGTTTTGCAGGCTAGAGAAGAAGGTAACGTTAATGATATTCAAGAAGCATATGGTTTCTCATTCATGATTGCTCCAGAGGTTGTATGGGAAGCAAAGTCTGAAAAAGCACGTGATGAATTGTTTGCGTGGGCAGATTTAAGAACCAAAAAGTTTACCAGTAAAGCAATAATCAAAGGTTCCGAACAACAAGGTTCATTAGAGACGTTGTCAATGCTTATGATTGACCTGGATTATGATGGTAACATTTTTGATTTGGATATTGCTCTTTATGGTGAAGAGTTAGAAAAATCTAAATGGACTGCGAGATTTTCACCTGATGATGTTGGTGAGAAAATAATGGCTGTATGGGTTGACCATCATGGGAACGAAAGTAAAGCCGTGATTTCAAGAGATCAATTCGGTTTGCCGAAGATGGAAAAATCCAATAAACCAAACACTAAAAATAAGTTAGCAAAGAAGAAGGCGGCCAAGAAAAAAGTAGCGACCAAAAAGAAAGTTAAAAGGTAGTTTGAAGGATTCTACACATGACGCCAACACCAGATAAACAGAGAATAAAAGTAGATGATCTTGCTTTAAAAGTAAGAGATGACTGTGACAGATCCAGATGGAATGAGGATCTATATGAGGAATTTTTGGATATCTTGTGTGGTGATCGTGAGTACCAAAAAGAAGCAATACGGGAGGCTTTAAGATATGTCATTGGGGGTGAGTATGAAAATCTTAGATCCTTAGCTAAAGAAAACTGGGATAACAATCGCTATATTGAAGAGCGATATGGAACATGGACTAATTTCGAAAAATATCTACAGTTACCTGACAAGCTTTCTGCATCATTGGATTTAGCAACAGGTACTGGTAAAAGCTATATTATCTACGGTATCGCAATGATACTTATAGCGGAAGGCGTAGTAGATAGAGTATTGGTGCTATGCCCGTCTACTACGATTGAGACTGGTCTTCTTGAAAAAATTAAGCTGTTGGCTGGTAATGCAGAATTGATTGAAGCTCTTCCAGATAGTGCGTGTTACAAAATCCCAAAGATTATTCAAGCAACCGAAACGATTGCAGCTGGATGCATATGCGTAGAGAATCGTGATGCGGTATATACTCATGTAAAATCATCTGTTGAAGATAGTTTGTGGGGTAAAGGTGCAAAAGTCGCTGTTCTTAATGATGAAGCACATCATGTAGCTAATGATCCTGCTGCCAAGTCAAGAAAATGGAAGGAGTTTCTAGAAAACCCAAAATATGGATTTAATATTGTACTGGGTTTTTCAGGTACTTGTTATGTAGAGAATAATTATTTTTCTGATGTGATATATCGGTACTCACTTCGAAAAGCAATTGAACAGAGATATGTCAAAAAAGTTAAATATTTGGCAGAAATAGAACGAACCGGGGAAGAAAATGAAGATTGGCAACTTCGTACTAGCATGCACGAGCAAAAACGAAAAGAACTAAAGCCAAAGAAAATCACTCCTCTTTCAATTATAGTGACGCCAACAATTAAAAAGTGTAATCAAGTAGGCGAGGAATTGATTGAGTACTTGGTTGGTCATCGTGGATATACAGAAAATGATGCAGATGAAAAAGTTCTAGTAGTCTATAACAACTCACCTGATGTAGCTAAACTTCCAATGCTAGATGAAGAAGATAATAAGGTGGAATGGATTATATCTGTTTCAATGCTCAATGAAGGTTGGGATGTCAAGAGAGTGTTTCAGATTATCCCGCATGATGAAAGAGCTTTTAATTCAAAGTTATTAATCGCGCAAGTATTAGGCCGCGGATTGAGAGTGCCAGAAGAATGGAAAGGTGAACAACCAGAGGTTGTTATTTTTAACCATGCTTCATGGGCCGGGGGTATCCGTCATCTTGTTGATGAAATACTTGAGAATGAAAAACAGCTTACAGGTAAGGTTTTAGAGGGGTCTGAGTATCACTTTGAATTGCATAATTTAAAATACAATGTAAATAAACGGTCTGAAGAAAAAGTAAAAAAAGGGCAGTTTGATCTGCTTTCAAAAGGTTACGTGGATATTCCAATGGAGGCAGATACAGTCAAGGTCAATGCGCAGTTTGAACAGGCATTGACTGGCAAAACAGAAGAGTGGAGCTCGGAAATAAGAAGAAAAATATATAAACCAGAAGAAGTTGCCACGCAAATGCATAATGTACTTGTTAAGTACGATATGGAAACTGCTTCAATGGGTGTAAAAGAAGAAGAGACGCATTATTCGGTAGATTATCCATTTAAAAAATTACTAAAAATAGTAAACAATTCACTACATGGTTTAGATTATTGTACGGAGTCTAATAAACAAAAGTTCTTACAAGCTTTGGGTACATTAAGGAGAAAGAAAACGCAAGTAGTTAGATATGAGCTAGACCCTGATCAAATGTATGAAATAAGCACAAAAGATAAGCCGTCAGAAAGCGGAAGCGCCTCTCAACTTAGAAGGGATAAAGTAGCTTTTATCCCATTTGGTGCGGAAAAATACGTTAACGAAGAACAGATTGAGTTTTTTAATGAGGTGATTGAAGAGGGTGGGGATTACAAGAGTATTCGAGTCAAAAACAAATATGATTTGAAATCGCCAGTGAGTCTCGTTTTTGGTGATTCAGCTAATGAGAAGAAATTTACACAAGAACTACTTAAGCCAGATAACTATGAGAAATTTAAGGCGTGGGTGAAATCAACTTCGATGAATTTTTATGGGATTGACTATGCGTGGAAGAAAGGAACGACTCCTAAAAGAGGTAAATTTAACCCGGATTTCTTCGTTAAGGCTGAGGGAATTATTCTTGTAGTTGAAATAAAGGATGATGAGGAAATAAGAAATCCTTCGCAAGAAAATATAAAGAAATATGAGTATGCGCAAGCACATTTTAGTCGTATAAATGATGAAATAAAAAAGAAAAAAATAGATGTTTTTTATATTTTTCACTTTCTCACACCTAAAGATTATCCTGACTTTTTTACGGCGATGAGAAATGACAAGCTAAAATCATATCGTTCTAAGTTGGATGTTAAATTAGCGGAAGAAGCCGATGAGTCTATTGAATAAATGAATAGTTATAAGCATTTGTCGATAAGTTTTTTGCCAGGCTACTAGAAGGAGGCCGCCTTATTAGAGAGGGCGGAGATGAGACTGAAGACACAGGAGCAACCACATATTATTAAGCGTCTTGAAGTGGAATTGGAAAATCAAGATAGTCATCAATAACAAAAAGTAACGGAAAAGTATGCCATCTACATTCGCCTGGCTCGACCATTCAGAAAGCGACCGCCGTAAAGCGCTCGATATCGTTGATCTGTTCCGTGAACAGGATACGCGGGATGAGCTCGGCATCGGTACAGTCCGGGATGCACTAGCAGATACATTATTCCCTGGAATCAGCACAATCCAGACACGCGCCAAATACTTGCTGTTCATCCCATGGATTTATCAGACCCTGGAGGATCGCAAGACAAAATCGAGTGATGTAGGCAGACTGGCTCGGCGGCATGAAATCGAGTTGATCTACCAGCTTCTCGAGTCGGACGACACGGATGGTGTTATCGGCAAAGATGCAAAAGTCGGTTTGCAGCGGCTACCGAGTTCCGTGTACTGGGCGGGTCTCGGTGTTTTTGGTATCCGGCGATTCCAGGGTTCATTGGATCAGTATCATCGATCGCTTGATGGATTTTACCGAGGCCGGCGGCAGATGCATGCCTCCGCTGAGGATGGGATCGTCGAGTTGTTCAGGCCGCATGCGAACTGGCATGAGGGCTTGCCACTGGTGCCAGATGCGTTTCCAAAGGGGGCTTCGCTTAATCTGGAAGAAGAGGGGGCTGAATATCTACGCCAACAGATAATGACAAATGTCCCCGGCACCCTCATCGCATTTCTGGTCGATCAAGGGGGATGGTGGGATGCGGTCAGTTTTCCCTGGCATCATCCACAGGTTGGCGAATGTTCGAACCGTGTGCAGGGACAACTGCACCATGCGGAACTCTTTTCACTGGTTATGCTCGGGGCGGCTTTGCTCTATAACCTGATGTTGGCAGAGAAGCGGGCTTCGGGCCGAAGTGATGGAACAAGCAAGCCAGAGAGGCTTGTAGTTCGTTATCGTAAGGCGTTAGGTGAATGGTATGGGAATCTTGAAGAGAAGCGTCCAGCGCTTAAACAGTGGGTGGAATTTCGTGCCGAATTCTGGGATGCAATTCATCTGGTAAATCGACGTATTCCAGTTCCAACGGTTCATTTCATAAATACATGGATGGATCTTGCTCTGAGGGTTGGCGGGGTTGATGCCCTTATCGATTCGCGTTCCGCAAGAGACCTCATCCATCATCGCGAACGTCGACTGAAACGAACACTAGCCAGACTAGACAATCCCCGTGCACTGGAAACATGGAGTGGTGCGGCAGGGACACAGCAACTTTCATATCGCTGGCAGCAGGCACAGATTATTTTGCAGGATATCCTGCGAGGTCTAGGGAAGGAGCAGGGGTAGTGCTGGCACCGAAAGATCGTACTCTGCTACTTGAATCACTGCGCCCACCACCGGGATTCCGTCTGGACGCGGCGGTTTCGACGACCTACTCCCTGGATCTTATGGCGTTACTGGTTGCTCCGCTTGCGTTTACCTTCTTTGACTGGGAAGGGGACGATGGTGAACCAACCAAAGACCCCAATGCTCTGTTGGAGGCGATCCGCCGCCATGTTGATCGCATCCACGTGTTTTGCCAGGCAGGCCAAATTGCTGTGCCAAAAGCCTATCGAATGTTGTTCGGTTATCTGGAATCAAGTGTCCATGAGGTGAGGGCTGTCAGGGATGGTGGGGTGTTTCATCCGAAAGTGTGGGTCGTGCGCTATGTGGCCGATGGCGAGCCAGCACAGTATCGTCTGCTCTGTGCTTCTCGAAATCTGACATTTGATCGTTCATGGGACACGCTGCTTGTACTGGATGGAGTAGCAGGCAGGAAGGCTGCAAAGAAAAACGAACCACTTTCCCGATTCATCCGTTCATTGCAGGAGATGGTAGTACAGGAGCTGCCGGATAATACGAAAAGCACATTGGCTGGGTTGGCCAACGAGATTGCCCACGTAGAATTCCAATTGCCGGATCATATTGAGGACATTGATTTCTGGCCGCTCGGCTTACCGGGTGCACAGGATGTGTGGCCGTTTCCAGATCGTTCAGATCGCGGGTTGGTCATAGCGCCTTTCGTATCTGAACGTACGCTTGGTCAGTTGAACATTTCCAGTGAGCAGACCCTTGTTTCTCGTATCGATTCGTTGGGATCGCTTGATCCCGGCCAGATGGATGACTACGAAATATTTGCATTGAGTGAGGGGGCCGATTTTGAGCAAGAAGAGGGTGCCGAACCTGATGATGTTATAGATTCGAGTAACGAACTCTCAGGGTTGCATGCCAAGTTGTTCGCGTTTGATGTTGCAGGTGTAGGGCATGTATGGACGGGTTCAGCAAATGCCACTAACGCCGCGTTCCATAAAAATGTTGAGTTTCTCGTGGAAATGCGCGGACAAAGCAAACACATGGGGGTGGAGGCGATTCTCTGTCCTCAACAGAAAGGCATCAGTGTACTGCGAGACCTCCTGGAGCCGTTCTCTCCAGACGAGGAAGGTGGAGCTGATTCAGCTCAGCAGGCGTTGGATCAATTGCTCCTGCATCTTCGCCGATTTGTCGTTGACCTGGAACTAGAGGTGCATGCTGAACAGTCTGACGAGAGTCTATTCAATCTCAGGCTGTCTCCGACAAAAACGCCGGATTTGCCAGAAGCAAAATTCGAACTTCAATGTTGGCCGCTTACGCTCAGACAGGAAGCTGGCGCGCAGTTCTTGTCAACTGATAGCAATTTGTCCTCCTTGTTCTCATCATTATCGTTTGAAGGGCTGACGACGTTTTTCGCCTTCGAGGGTCGGGTCTCTATCGATGGTAAGTCAGGTATTTGTCGCTTCATGCTGAATCTTCCTTCAAAGGGGTTTCCAGAAAACCGGCGCCAGCGACTGTTGCGCTATATGTTGAAAGACCAGCAGCAACTCATGCGATATCTGTTTCTGTTGCTAGGTGAGGAAGGGGCGTTATCACTGGCTGATTTCACTGGATTATCACGATACGCCAGTGGTTCAGAAAATAGTGGATTCCACGCGGACATCCCAATGCTTGAGGCGCTGGTCAAGGCACTGGAGCGCAGCCCTGAGAAGCTGGATCAGGTTGCACATTTGGTAACCGAACTCTCGAGTACGGAGGAGGGGCGAGCACTCCTTCCCGAAGAATTCGATCAGATTTGGGTGCCGTTGTGGAAAGCCAGAGAGGAGCTGGCTAAAAATGGCAGTTAAGGATAGTGAATTACCGGATCTCGGAGAGATCGACCGCGGACTGAAAGATTTTCAGCGCCGTACGGCCGCTGCAGTGTTTCGCCGGCTGTATGAGCAGGCGCGTTCTACACACCGGTTTCTTGTCGCTGATGAAGTCGGGCTTGGGAAAACGCTAATCGCCAGATCGGTCATTGCGCGGACCTTGCATCATTTATGGGATAAGGTCGATCGGATCGATATTGTGTATATCTGTTCTAACGCAGATATTGCGCGCCAGAACATCAAGCGGCTCAACGTCCTGGGTGATGAAGGTAAAATGCTACCAACCCGCATTACGTTGTTGCCGATTATGTTGCGTGATCTGAATAAGAACCGAATTAATTTTATTTCCTTCACACCAGGTACATCGTTTGATCTTAAAAGTAATCTGGGTGTAGCCCAAGAGCGGATACTGCTGTACTGGCTATTGAAAGATATCTGGCATTACACCGGAACCGCTCCGATGAATGTGTTTCAGGGAGGGGTTCAGACCAAGCGCTTCAGGACTCGGTTAAAAGCTTTCTCAGAGAATCACCGCATTGACCGAACGCTGGCAAAAGAATTCAGGCGGACGGTGAGGGAGCATGTGCGGGAGGAAAAGGCCAACAATGAATGGACATTGCGTGAACGTTTCGACTGGTTGTGTAAGGAGTATCAGCGTTCAGACTCAAGGATTGCACGTAAAACCCGACTTGAACGGTCTGCCTTCGTGGGCAAGCTGCGAAGTTTGCTTGCAGAGACCTGCGTCAGAATGCTTGAGCCAGATCTGGTCATTCTAGATGAATTTCAGCGGTTTAAGCATCTCCTTAATGGGGAAGATGAAGCGAGTGTACTTGCGCGCAAGTTATTCGAATATTCCGATGATTTGACTGCGGTCCGGGTACTCCTGCTTTCAGCCACGCCCTATAAAATGTATACGATCTCGGATGAGAGTGGTGATGAGGATCATTACCGGGATTTCATCGACACTTTGGGTTTTCTGTTCCGCGATGAAAGGAAAGTTGGAAAATTTGCGGATCTGCTTCGGGAGTACCGTTACGAATTACTTCGATTTAATGAGCGGTCGCCGGAACGGCTTGAGTCTCTGAAGACAGATATCCAGCGATCACTGCGGCGAGTGATGGCCCGCACTGAGCGGTTGGCGGTGACTGATGATCGTGCTGGCATGCTTACCCAGGTGGAACCAAAAGATGTGGAACTGCTGCCAGGGGACGTGCTTGCTTACGTGGAGTTACAGTCGATTGCACGCGAGCTGGATATGCCGAACACAATTGAATACTGGAAGTCATCGTCTTACCTTCTCAATTTCATGGAAGACTATAAACTGAAGCGGGTTTTCCATGATGCGCTTGATTATGGTGATAAAAGGGATGTTTTAGTAAGTGCGCTTTCAAAAGCCCGGCACCTTCTGCTCTCTTGGCATGATCTTGAACGATACGAGGCACTGGATCCACGTAATGCGCGTCTACGGGGCCTGCTAAAACAGGTGATCGACACAAAAATGTGGCAGTTGCTGTGGTTGCCACCGTCGCTATCTTATTACGAATTGGACGGACCATTCAGGAATCATTCCGACGTACAGATTACCAAACGACTGATATTTTCAAGTTGGCGAGTCGTACCCAAGGTCGTTTCGACGATATTAAGCTACGAAGCCGAACGGCGCTGTGTAAAACTATACGAGCCGGATGCCCTGAATACAGAGGAAGATCGGGAACGACGGGGTCATACTCTGCTATTGCGTATTGCTGTATCGAAGGGTCGTCCTGCGGGTATGCCTGTTCTTGCACTCATGTATCCGTCAATCTCATTGGCGCGTCGTTATGATCCGCTGAGCCTGGCGAGGAAACATGGCAACGGGGAGCTGCTCTTACTGAAACAGTTACAAGGAATTATCTGGGAAGATATTTCAAAAGGCCTCGAGGCACTCATAATACCGTCGGATGAATCCCGTGTGGACGAACAATGGTACTGGGCGGCGCCAATCCTTCTGGATAAACACCACTATCCCAAGGCAACACGAGAATGGTTCAGCCAATACGATCTCGAACGTCAGTGGGCAGGAGAAGAGAGTAGCGGAGAAGATGCATGGTTTGAGCATGTTGACCGGGCTAGAAAGCTGCTTGATGGGGAGTTGACCTTGGGTAGGCCACCCGATGATCTTGCGGAAGTGCTGACACTGTTTGCTTTGGGTGGGCCGGCTGTTTGTGCACTTCGCGCGCTGGATCGCTTCACCGGCCCAACCTTGGCAAGCAGTATTGTTACGCGAAATTCGGCCGGAAGGATTGGTTGGGCATTCCGTAGTCTTTACAATCGGGTTGAAGTCACTGCTTTGTTGCGGGGATTAAAACAGACTGATCCTTACTGGCGACGGGTACTGGAATATGGAGCAGAAGGATGTTTGCAGGCAGTGCTGGATGAATATGTCCATATTCTCAAAGATTCACTCGGTCTCGTTGGTGAAGAAGCTGAGGAGATGGTTGAGGATATTGCCGAAGCAATTCAAACAGCACTCACTGTTCGGGCATCGGCGCTCGCAGTGGATGATATTCATCCGGAAAATGGAGATGTGACGGTGAGTACGCATCGTCTCCCATCGAGGTTCGCAATGCCCTTTGGCCAGGGACGAGACGAGGAGAGTGGTGATACCGCAGCATCACGAGCACAGAAAGTACGAGAGGCGTTCAACTCGCCGTTCTGGCCGTTTGTTGTCACCTCGACATCCATCGGCCAGGAAGGCCTTGATTTTCACTGGTATTGCCATGCCATTGTGCATTGGAACTTGCCATCGAACCCGGTAGACCTGGAGCAGCGTGAAGGTCGTGTGCATCGCTATAAGGGGCATGCGGTGCGTAAGAATATAGCGACACGCTACGGTCAGCATGCCATGGAATCTCATGATAAAGATCCGTGGTACGGGATGTTGGAAGAGGCCAAAAAGGCTCGGCGCGAAGGGGAGAATGATCTTGTGCCGTATTGGATTTATCCGATCGATGGTGGGGCGCGTATCGAGAGGTATGTGCCTTCATTGCCATTGACACATGACCGGCAGCTGATTGAAGCGCTTCGACGGTCACTGGCAGTGTATAGGCTAGTGTTCGGTCAGCCCAGGCAAGATGATCTGGTTGAGTACCTGATACAACATGTTCCAAAGGATAGGCTGGACGAATTGGTAGGGCGTCTGAAGATTAATTTGAGTCCATGATCACTGGTAGTTATCAGGCAGTCACAGGGGAAATTGATGACGTGGTTTAATTACATAAGAAGTCACTAGGGAAGGAGAAACAGCATTGATGAGGCAAGTTCTACAGTTCCTTTTGGTACCAGATAGCAGCGCGGCTCGTAGAGTTCGACGCGCCTTAGTGGAAAATGGTGCGCGCTCAGGCATCGTCGTAGGCACTTGGCCAGAACTTGTCGATCGCGCAACAAACGCGTATCTCCTGCCCGTCTTGAATGATGATTGGGAAGAAAGGTTTCACACTATCCTCGGAGAGATGACAGATGCATGCTGGACAGAGAGTTACTCAGTGTCCCCGCAAGAGACCGCTGCGGCTATTGAAGTGGCGTTATGTCAAATCGTGTCAGCGTCCGACCTTGGTGAGGATCTTATTATTCCGAATCCGGAAAAGCTTTCAGAACGATCGCGCAAACATATTGAAGACATCGTTCGGTTAGCCAAGTCGCTGGAAGGAACATTACCCAACAATCTATCAGCAATTCAAGATTTGGTTGCAGCAGATTATGCTGATGCTATTCAGCATATCTTTGTTTATTGCGTTGATGATGTGCCGGCATTAACACGGTGGCAGATGTCACTCATTGAGAAGCTGAACGATGACGCGGGTATAGCCGTAGATAAGCAATTAGAGACTGTCCTGCATGAGATTCTTTCTGCAGCGGAGCACCCAGGCACGTCCAGTAGTCTTGCTGCATTGCAGGCAGGTCTGTTCTTGCCTCCCGGAACCAAGGAAAAACTCGATAGTTCCGTCCAGTGGGTCGGGACACGAGACTTTCTCGAAGAGGCGGAAATAGCAGCGAGCCTGGTTCAGACGATGATCGAAGAACATGCCGATCTAAAGCTGGCTGACATTGGTTTGTTACTTCCGGACAACTTTGAATATTCGGTGGCTGTCGACGATGCGTTCACGCGAGCGGGCCTGGCGGTCTCTGGCCTGCCGGTTGAGCGCTGGCAGCGTGACTTGGGGCGTGAAGCCCTGTTCCATTTTCTCTATTGTCGACAGAAGCCCGCGCCGGCTATGGCACTGGCAGTGTGCTTGTCTTCACCGCTGATGCCCTGGCCTCGTGAAGAAGGTGCGGTGCTTGCACAAAACGTCATGGATGGGGACTACAGATTTCGGCCTTTTCATTCAGCGGGCAAGAATGCCAAGGCCATGCTGGATCTTATTCGTGAGGGGGATGAAGAACCGAAAACGCTGATTCAGGCGTTGCAGTCATTTGCTTCCTTGCTCGATGGTGGGGATGAGTTTGTTGGTCATGTCTATCAGTGCAAGTCCACTGTGGATAGTCTATGCGCGTTGCTGGCGAACAAGTTCGACATCGATTGGGTGGGGTTGCGTCGTGCATCGAGTCCGAAAACCATTACTACAGGCGAGTCCCCTGATTTCAATCTCGAAGGCATCACAGTATGGCGAGAAAGCCACGAGCCGTGGCGGCAAGTCCATCATTTAATTGTCTTCGGATTTGCGGCTGGTAACTACCCTTCTGCGTCGGGGGCTTCACCGGTGTTCGTGGCTAATGATTTGAGCGCTATTCGCGAGCACATGGAATTGGAAGTCGATACACCTGCCGATGAGTTGATGCGTCAACGCGCACGTTTCAAACGCCAGTTATCGGCTGCTTCTGATTTCGTAACCTTTCTGGTTCCGCGTCGGGATCCAAGTGGTGCAAAACAGGCGCCCTCTGAAAGTCTGGTGTTTATGCAGCAATTGTTTGATGCACCAGAAGATTTAATTCTCGAACTTGATTCTGCGGAGGACCGGAGCCATGTGCGTTACCTCGCCCAGGTGGAAGCCAGTGAGCCGCAGCCTCCCCGAGCATTAACTGCCAATGACATTCAGCTCGATCGTGATTTGCTGTCGTTGCGCACAGATTCAGAGGGGAACCTAAAACCGGAGTCGCCTAGCAGCCTGGAGACATTGATGGTCTCGCGCCTAGCTTGGTTATTAAGACGTTTGCGTGCTGAACCCCTTGGATGGGCCCCGGAGGGAGCAAACGTCATGTTGCTCGGTACGCTGGCCCATCAGGTTTTCGAGGAGTTGTTCCAAAGAGGTCACCCACCTCCTGAAAGAGAAGAAATCACAGAACGGGTTTCTGTGCTGCTTGATGATGCCATTCGGCAGCATGGTCCTTTCCTGAGGGCTGCGCAGTGGCAGGTAGAGCGACGCCATCTGGCGGCAGGGATTACCAAGGCTGCGTTAGCCTGGCGGGAGGTGGTGCAAACGCTGGGGGCGGAGATCCTGGGTAGTGAAGAATGGCTGGAGGGCAAGCTTGATGGTATTCCCATACATGGTCAGGCCGACGTGTTGCTTGGCCTTTCAGATAACCGTTTGCTGGTTGTGGACTACAAGCGGTCGAGTGCAAACAGTCGTCGGCCGCGCATGCAAAAAGGCTACGACAGCCAGGCAAGCCTGTACCGAACCATGCTCCAGACTGGCGGACCCAAGGACAAAGAAAGCACTGATCTGAGCAATCACTTGCGTAAAGTTTCTCAGACAGGGATTGTTTACTTCATGCTGAACGACCAAACAGCACTGTCCGATTCAGTACTGATCGAGTCGGGAGAGATTCCTGGCTGGGAGGTAATGGACGGGGACGTTGCCAGTCATGCGATCGAACTGATTGAAAAACGGCTACGTGAAGTGCAGGCAGGCCTGCTATGCCTCAACCGTGAGGGTGATTCGGTATTTTTTGACAAACAGGCAGGTGTTAAGCCCTACGCATTAGAGAACAGCCCGTTAATTCCGCTATTTACTATGCCCGGTGAGGCCGAGGAGGCGGGATGATGCTACCACCATTGACAATTGTTCCGGCAGGTGCCGGATCAGGAAAAACCTACACGATTCAGCAGCAACTGGGTGAGTGGGTGGTTGAGGGAAAAATTGCGCCTGAGCGTATTGTTGCCGTGACGTTTACCGAGGCGGCGGCAGCCGAGTTGCGTGAGCGTATACGGGCGAAACTGCTTGGACTAGGGCGCCTGGAAGATGCGCTGAGACTGGATCAAGCCTACATCTCGACCATTCATGGCTTCGGACTGCGATTGCTGACTGAGTTCGCTTTCGATTCGGGCCTTTCCCCCAAGCCTCGGCTCCTGAATGAAGACGAAGAAAATACGTTGATACGTCTGGCACTGGCGCGTACAGACAAAGCCGACGTTATCACATCAAACCTGGCTCAATACGGTTATAAGTATGACTATAACTCGGGTAAGAGTGCTGAGGAGCGATTTCGGGACGTATTGTTGGCTGTTGTATCGCAACTCCGATCGGTTGGATGGAAGGAGGAAAGCACCGCCTATGCAGAACATGCTGCTTCATGGATTACCAAACGGTACGGGGTGACCGGCGATGGTGATGCGCTGACAGCACGACTACGGACAGCGGTAGATAATCTTTTATCGGCCTTTCCGGAAAGCCTTGCTCGAGAGTGCGGCACAAACGCCACAGCATCAAAGGAACTGCAACGTGACTTCCGTAACCTGCACAACGCACGAAATAGCAATGCCCTGGAGACAGACTGGAATTTGTGGAAGGGCCTGCGTTCTCTCCGTAAAACGAAACGCGGTGCGCCAATGCCTGATGGCTATGACGAACTGGCGGATGTCGTGATTGAAGCAGCTGACGCACTACCCAGTCACCCGGGACCACTTGCGCATGCGATTTCGCATGTTGAAGCGTTACTGGCTGCTGCTCAGGACGTGCTGGTCTATTATGCGGAAGCCAAGCGTGAAGCAGGGTTGGTCGATTACAGCGACATGATCGCCATGGCCGGTGAAGTGCTCCGCGATCGTCCGGGCGTTCTTGAAACGTTAGCAAAGCGTATTGACTGTCTCGTGGTTGATGAATTCCAAGATACAAATCCACTGCAGTTTTCCTTGTTATGGCAACTGAAAGAAGCAGGGGTGCCCACCGTTATCGTCGGTGATCTAAAGCAGGCGATCATGGGATTTCAGGGCGCTGACCCAAGATTATTTGATGCACTTGAGCAGCAAAACTTGGAAGTCACTGAACCGTTGACGCGGAACTGGCGTTCCCAGCCACGGCTGATGGAGTTTATCAACGCAGTGAGCCCAGGACTATTTGGTGACGCCTATGTGTCCCTCGACCCTCAAGGTGGCGATAGCGAGCTTGATCCACTCGAAGTGGTTTTATATCCAAAAAAGGCAAAAAAAGGCCAACACGTCATACGTGCCGCATTTGTTGGCCAACGTTTGCAGGAACTTCTTGAGGATAAAGAACAGCAGGTCGTTGACCGCCGGACAAAAGAGCGTCGCCGAATACGCGGTGGAGATATGGCCATCCTGTGTCCTACGCACAATATGTTGGCCGACTATGCCTCCGTGTTGCGAAGTCAGGGGTTGCGCGTGCGAATACAGGAGGATGGATGGTACTCGTCTCGTGTTGTGCAGATCATCTGGCACGCACTGGCTTATATTGCTAACCCCTCAGATCGCCATGCGGCTTTGTATCTTGCGGTGACGGAGCTTGGCAGTCTGGGTCTGGATGAGGCGCTGCATCAGCTAATGGAACAGGGCCATATTAGTGAGCCGTTGTTAGATAAGCTGGATCAGTTGGCGCCTGGTGTTGCCGACCGTACGGTATACGCACTTGTTGCAGACACGCTCTCAGCTTTGAACTTTTTTGATGTGGTTGCGGTTTGGCCAGATGGTGAACAGGCCCGGGCAAATATTCTTCGACTGCAAGCGGAGGCGGGTGAGTTCATGGAAGCCAATCGTGAAGCCCTAGCCAATGGAGGATTTCATGGCTCCGGAGTGCAAAGTTTTCTGGCGTGGCTTGACGCGAAGGTAGAGCAGAAAGATAAGAACAATCAGCCTGACCCGCGGGTAATTGATGAAGATGCTATTGAATTAGTGACATGGCACAGTTGCAAGGGGCGCGAGTGGCCAGTCGTAGTGGTCTGTGGGATGGACCGTAAAATCGGCGCTAAGCTTCCCAAAATGGCGCTCGGCTATAGCTCTTTTGATGACTTGTCGCAGCTATTGGCAAACGCACAGATCGAGCACTCGCCTGAATTCGCTGCTTCAGAGACAAATGACCAATTTCTCGCGGATCTGGAGATTGCTGCTGAAATTGAAGCGAGGCGATTGTTATATGTTGCCATGACTCGAGCCCGCGACAAGCTTGTATTGGAATGGCCGTCTTATCTCGCAGGAAAAGACGTGCTGACATACTGGTCGATACTGACTGGTGAGGTGGGCCTCTCTCTGGATGACGGCGCACTGACTATTGGAGATGCAACATTCCCATGCATCGTTACAGAAGGCGACTCAGAGCTACCGGAAGGTCTTGATCTCGACGGTAAGGTGATAGCAACCATGTTACCGACTATCGGCCGACGCGCTATACGGCCAGGAGAAGTGACAGATACGCTCACTCCAGACAGTGTAACCCCTTCGCAAATTGTGGGCATGGATGCGGTTGATTCTGAATCTAATCTCGAAATAGCGAGATATTGCGATGGACTCGATATCGAAATGGATTTGACGGGTATGGAGCTAGGGACTTTCCTTCACCGTTGCTTCGAGGTGCTCGGGGCTAACCCTGCTATAGCGGACAGGTTATCCACGATCACTGGCGTTGAATTGAATGAAAAGAATACCGAAAGCATAGCGAGTGGCGTGGCCAGTTTCGAAAGCTGGCTGGAGCAACATTTTTCAGCCAAGTCAGTGGCCAGAGAGCTCCCGTTACTCGCACTCGATGGAAACAGTTCAGTAGTATCCGGAACGGCGGATCTGGTTGTGGAAACAGACGACGGCATCTGGATCATTGACCACAAGTCAGATCAGGTCGGTGATCCGGAGGCAGCGTTTATCAACTATAGACCACAGCTAGAATCATATGCGAAATCCCTTACTAACGCAGGAGAGAAAGTGCTGGGCACGGGAATTAACTGGATTCGGCGTGGGGAAGTGGTGCTTGAAGCACACTTACCTGGTTCATGAGCATTACTCTTTACTGGCATGATTACGAAACATTCGGTGTCGATCCCAGACGCGATCGCCCCACTCAGTTTGCCGGTCTACGCACAGACGAGGCACTCAATGAGGTGGGCGAGCTGCTGATTCGTGAAAAGATCCCAGATGGTTATCTCAAATCAGCATTGACGAATGAAATACAGGACTCCGACTTGGTCAGAATGTTGGGAGAGGATCTGAGGAAGGAATTTGGCACCCCTGATGAAATTTCTTCACCAGAGATAAAGCTGCAGTACAAGGATATCGCCTATGAAACGATCCACAAAGACGGATTCAAGGAAGCATTAGAACGTGCTGGTATCCCTGAGAGAAGCCTAGCGCAGCTGTTCAGTGAATATGATGCTGCACCAGAAACCTATGGAGAATCTTGTTGATGGAACAGGCGTCAGCGCTGGGTGAAAGCAGCGACTATACCTCCAATTTGTTGGGCAACATTCGCTCACACCTGCAGGGTTTGCAGGGGTTCGACACGATGGCCCTTGAACTTATTCAGAATGCGGATGATGCAAAGGCAAAGCAAATCGTCTTCGATGTTCGGGAGGATGGGCTGCTTGTTTGGAATAGTGGCACCTTTACGTATTGTGGTGAATTGGGCAAGAAACCCTGTCCTTACCACACGACCGAGGGATACAGCTGTGACTTTCACAGGATTTCAGATTTTGGGAGTGGGGGAAAGCTTTCCCGTTCGGAGAATATAGGTAGATTTGGAATTGGGTTTTCCTCGGCCTATCAGATTGCTGATCATCCAGAGATTCAGTCAGCCGGTCTAAAACTGACGTTAGTGCCGGAAGAAGGGAAATGTTATCGAAAACCCGATTCTGAGGAAAATGGAACGACATTTTATCTTCCTTGGGCGACTGATCCGAGTTCACTTGGTAGGCAGGCACTGGGTGTCTCTCATGTTACTCCAGAGCATATACAACAGGTTGCGGCAGACTGTGAAAAGGTGCTGCACCGCAGTCTCCTTTTCCTTCGTCATCTGGAAAAGGCGGAGCTTAGGCGGAACGGCGAGGTGCAGTTGACGGTTGAGCTGGATCGGGGGGACGACGCAGAACTTATTGTGTCATTCGAGCCAAAAGGGAAAGTAGAGCGCTGGTTTATTGTTCGCGCAGACGCTGCTTCTCAGACAAAACCCATTTATGAAAGATACCCGCAACTAGAGCTGCTGGATAGAAAGACAGAGGTCTCGGTAGCCATTCGGGTAGACCCAGGGCCATTGGATGAGGGGCTACTTTATGCGTTTTTACCAACGAGGCAGTCGACTGGATTACCATTCCATCTGAATGCGGATTTCTTCCCAGAGGATAGCCGGAAAGCCATTATTTTTGAGGGTCATCAGCACCAGCAGGCATGGAATGAGCTACTGGTTCAAACGGCGGCAAGCGCACTGGCCGATAACTTAGAAGGATTGCGTGACCGTCTTGGCCACATGCAGCTTTGGGAATTATTGTCCAACGCATTAATTGTTGCGCAGGACAATAAATCGAGATACCCCGAGTGTTTAAAGTCATTCTGGAATTCTTTCAAAGCCGCTGTTGCGGGGGGTGCAAAGGTGGGGTATTCGGCTAAGGGGGAATATAAAATTCCCTCCGGGCTATTGATACCCAAGAAACCGCTGTCAAAGCAGGAACTGTCAGCATTTCATCGAATTGGTGGTGAACTGATTAATGAAACTCTTAGATCACACCGCAATGTGCTGATTCAACTAGGGGCCAAGGACCTGACGCTCGAACGGTTTGTAGCTATTGCCAATGATTCATTAGAGTCTGCGGTTGTGGGTGGTAGCGGATCGACGCAGGATCGCCTGGATTCCTTGTGCCAGCCACTTTGGGCAATTGCTGAAGAACTGTTGCCAACGGCAGACTCTCAATCTTATACCATGCAACAATCTGTCCGGCAGTTGAAAAGGCTCTCATTAGTGGTCGACACAAACCTTGCAAATACCAGTATCGATAAATGCTATAGGGCACCTCACAGTATCACTGGGACTGAACTGGCAACCTCATTCAAGTTTCTAACCTTCGTTAATGATCGATTGGTGTCTTTTCCAAAAATCTATGGGCTTGTTGATCGTTTCGATATTGGGTGTGCCGCCAATGAACTGGAGGCCCAATTGAAGGATGGCGAGATAGATCCACAAGAGCTCATTGGCAGAGATATAGAGGCGATCCATGGTTTCTACGTATTGCTTGGCAGGCTCGATGGAGTGGGCGAAGATGACGAGGATGCGTATGCCACGTTAAGAACCCTTCCGGTCTGGATGACAGGTAACGGTCTGTCGTCTGTGGAACATGTTTTGTTGCCCGGTGACTTTGAAGACCCGACCGGTCAAGCAGAATTGCTTGATCCGTCATGTTTATCTACAAGCGCAAGGGACTTCATCGAGCGGAAGCTCAATGTTAAGTGCCAGACTATCGAGGAGTTCGTTCGGACGGTAGTCCCTCTGTTTTTTGATGGAAGCGGTCCTGAGGATCTTGAAGCCTATCAGCGCCTGATGGTGTCCCTTGCAAACCACGCTGGACTGCTCGACAACGACGAGATACGTTCACTCTTGGAAGAAATGCCTATGGTGCCAACCACCGATGGCTGGCAGAGGGCTAATCACGTTTATTTCCGTACAGACGAATTGGCGGCGATTCTCGGTGACTACAGTTCGCTCTGGGTTGATGAGAAGCTATTACCCGCCGCACGTTCGGTTCATGCATTTATAGCAAATCTAGGCCTCCTGGATTCGCCGGTCGTGCGCCATTTGGTCGATAGAATACTGGCGGTTGCCAAGGCATATTCTCCAGATATCAAAGCTAGAAAGGCGAGTGAGATAGCATTCTACGAACTCTGTGATGTTTTTGAGGGGCATGAGGCTGACACGGATATTCTAGCCGACATATACAGACTCGTATCGATTCCTTGCCTCCCTGTAGATGGTGATACCCAGAATTGGCATATGCCAGAAGAGGTTTATGCGCCATTTAGATACCAGGCATTTCAGTCACAGGCCCATATTCTCGATTTCAAAAACACACAGAGGTTGAATAGCGACCTCGACCTCTTGAAGGCGCTGTCGATCAATACAACGCCTGAGACCCAGTTGGTTGTTAATCACCTATTGCATTGTGTAGAAAATGAAGAGCCGGCCAGCAATCTTATTTACCAGGTGCTCAACGAACGGGCAAGGCAAAGAGACGACGATTTATCCCGATTGCGCGGGCGGCCATGTATTTACCTTGGGAGCCAAGAGAGGTATGTTCGCCCGAATCAGCTATATCTGGTTCCACAGAATCTCGGGAAGTATTCATTTTCGGTGCCTGGAGAACTCGATCAAAATAAAGACCTTTTTTCAGTGCTTGGCGTCAAGAAGGAACCGGAGCCACAAGACTATATCGATATCGTTCTTGATATTGTCGAAGAAAATTACCCCCGCCAGGCTCTGATATCCCCTGAGGACGAAGCTATTTATCAATATTGTATGAATGCGCTCGTAGAGTCCTGGAGTAGGGATGACGGAATAGGTGAGGAAGACCTTGCCCACCTGAGGGAGGCCCCCACGATTCTTAGTCTTATAGGGCAACTCTGTCATCCGGACGAAGTGCTGCTTCATGATAGTGAGTGGCACGCAGGGCATTTTGGCGGTGAACTTTCACCTATGCTATGTAAACCTGACCCTGCATGGTGGCCTTTCCTCGCTGAACTCGGTGTAAGACGGCTGACCAGGATGGCCAGTGTTGATCTCGAGTACGTCGATGGGATGGAACAGGCCGAGGAGCAGATTCGAGACAAGATGTTGGAGAGAAGCAATGTATTCGCGCGGATGCTCCATGACAAACCTGTCGATATACGAAGAAAACTGGTGTCCATGCTACAGAATATATTGGTGCTGAGCCACGATGAAGTGCGGATCGTTGCATCGATTGTCATAGGCGAGATGCCAGTCTTATCCGAGCCGACATCTGTCAAGGCATTCTGTGATGAGGCGATGGAGAAACTGGTATTGTCACGGCCCGTTGGTGAACGCACTTGGTTGCATATATTCAACGTGATACTACATCGTCTGATGCCAGAGGAACCAGCATCACACATTGCTCAGGTAAGCATGAATTTCTTCCAGATGGTCGGTATGTCGGTAGCAGATGCAGAGGAGTTCCTGACGGAAGCGAATATTCCTCTACTGGAACCAGTAGGGGAAGGAGGAAGAGCGTTGGATTTGGCCTCTGCAGAGCTGGGCGATATCGGTGAAGATGAAGGTGAGGGCGTCCAGGTGGATGAGCAGGCAGATGTGTCCTTGGGAGCAGGTAGTTTGCAATCAACTGAATCAGGGCGCAATACAAGAGATGAGACACCTACAGAGCCAATCGTCGCTGGCCAGACTGGGAGTGATAAGACTGATTGGAAAGGAGAGGGTGGTAGTGCCGGGAATGTGAAAGAGACGTTCGGTGACGACAACCAGCGGGGCACCGGCGGAACGAAGAAGAAGCCGCGGAAGAGAGATCCCAGTAAAAAGGCTTGGGATAGGAAGCTTATTTCATACGTCAAACAACGGGATAAAGGTGACGAACAGGATCGGGAGAGTTCGGAACTGGACCGGGAATACAAGCTCTCTATCGAGGTTGCTTCCAGGGCAATTGTTTGTGCCTACGAGAGAGAACGGGGTCGTGACCCAGAGGAGATGGCGCAAACACATCCGGGGTATGACATCGTCAGCCGAAGGATAGGGGATGACGAGGTTGATAGATATATCGAGGTAAAGGGTACGAGTGTGGAGTGGAAACAAAGAGGGGTTAGTATCTCCCGTCTACAGTTTAGCGAAGCCCAAAATCATGGTGATAAGTTCTGGCTATATGTTGTAGAGCATGCACTTGATGATACGTGTGCACGCATTCATGCCATTCAAAGTCCAGCGATGAAAGTTGACTCATTTATGTTCGATGGTGAGTGGCGGAAGGTCGCTGTTGACGAAGAAGCAGATCCTACGTTGCGTTACAGGGTTGGAACAAAGATAGACTGCTTGAATCTCGGTGAAGCCATCATCGAGAAAGTGGAGAAGAGAGGTCAGACTATTTCGTTGTATGTAGATTTTGGGGGAACTAGGGGCAAGAAATACATGGCTCTCAATCTAAAAACGATGACAGTTATCGAGGAAGACGATGGGCCAGATGATCCCTGATCTCAGCGAGCAGCAGCTGGAACGACTGGAGTCAGCAGCCGAAGCCAAACTTTATCGGGCTTTCCGAGATCTACTTCCCGAAGAGTATCTGGTGTTGTTCCAGGTAAACTGGATTCTTCGCAGGGAAGATGATCAGGCTCGAGATGGTGAAGCGGATTTTCTAGTCGCTCATCCTGAGTATGGCTACCTTTGTGTGGAGGTCAAAGGTGGTGGTGTGAGTTTTGAAGGAAACACGGGGCAGTGGTACTCCATTGATCGCCATAATGTTAAGCATGAAATAAAGAATCCGGTGGAGCAGGCTTTGCGGGCAAAGTATTCGGTTCTGACGAAGCTAAGGGAGAATCCGCGGTGGGGTCGATATGGCCCAGGTCGTGTAGCTTGTGGGCATGCCGTCTTTTTCCCGGATATCAACGATGCTGGGCCAATAATCAGGGCAGACCTTCCGGAGCGTCTGATCGGCGTGGTGGGCGATCTGGAGAATATTGGGGAATGGATAGATGTGGCATTTGAATATTGGTCAAGTAACGATAACAAGACAGAGCCGTTAGGCCTGCAGGGTATGGAAATTATTAGGAACACGTTTGCACATTCTTTTGAAGTTTGCCCTTTGATTTCGGCACAGCTCAGGGATCAAGAAGAACAGCACCTCAGGCTCACTCAAGATCAGATCCGCGTGCTGGATATTCTCAGGTCTCAGCGCCGAGTATCGATCAGTGGGGGTGCAGGAACAGGGAAAACGGTGTTGGCTGTAGAAAAAGCTAAGAGGCTGGCATCCGAGGGGTTCAAAACGCTCCTTACCTGTTACAACCGACAGTTGGCCGACCATCTTTCAAGTGTTTGTGGTGACGTTGAGAATCTAGATGTAATGAGCTTTCACCAGCTCTGTTATTTGCGCGTCAAGGCGGCAGGAGAACAGAGTAGTCGTGACGTACTTGAGGAGGCGAAACAAACATACTCTGGGATGGATCTGTTTGATGTTCAATATCCAGCAGCCCTTACATATTCATTAGATATCATCCCGAGACAGTATGACGCGATCGTATGTGATGAGGGTCAGGATTTCAGGGAAGAATATTGGTTTCCCATTGAGATGTTGCTGGCCGATTACGAAACAAGCCCACTCTATATTTTCTTCGATGACAATCAAAATATCTATTCGCGGGCAAGCTCATTCCCGATTAAGAACGCACCCTATCTATTGGTGACCAATTGTCGGAATACCGATCAGATACATGATGCGGCATACCAATATTATGAAGGGGTGCCAGTTGCGCCTCCTGGGATATCCGGTGAAGAAATCCAGTTTATTGAGGCGCAGAGTCATGATGCGCAGGCGGCTCGGCTGCATTCGAAAATAGTAGATCTGATCGCCAAAGAGAAGGTCTCTAGTGGCGACATCGTAGTGCTCGTAGCTGATGGGCTACGTAAACAGGAATACTATGATGAGCTTCATGGGCGGCCACTTCCTCGCACAACACATTGGGTCATGGAAGGAGAAAGGGGAGCAGACACTGTATTGCTCGATACTGTGAAGCGATTCAAGGGCCTGGAGTCCGCCATTGTTTTTCTGTGGGGGCTGGGCACACTGGATTTAGATAGGGAACAAGAGTTGCTGTACGTAGGACTATCTCGTGCGAAATCAGTGGTCTATGTGGTTTCGTCCTCAGATGTCTGTCGGTCAGTCTGTGATACAACCTAGCTTGATGCCTAGCATGCAACAGTTAATTGCATTGGTCGTAATGGACTCTCGTACGACGCTGAGCATGTTACCGCTTGATGTCTTTTCAATTGTTCCGGAGCGAAATTAGCCAACGCATGGTCATGCTATACGCATATGTATTGGTGGTGCTGGTCGTTGCAATGAAACTGGGCTGGCATAACCGATGTGTGTTTCGGTTGTCTTGTGGATGTAATGAGTAAGTCCGAAAAACACAAATGGACATTCCCCGCTCGATTCCGAACCGGCGTCTATAGTTGGAAAGCATCCAGGCTGGCGTGCCAGCGCCTTCGTGAAGCCGTCACCGAGATAAAAAAGGTCGCGAAGAAAAATCCCGTTCTCGGGGCGGAGGGCGCGATCCGTCTGATGGAGAAGATTTGGCCGGCGTTGCAGCATGTGGACAGTTCCAGTGGCGCGCTGGGATCGGCTGTCAACAAGACGCTGGATGCGTTGATACCTATCATCGTCAAGGCACCTGCTGACGAGAATACTCGTAACAAATGGCTCGACCGGCTCTGGCAGGCTATGGAGGATGATGGCGTTGACTACCTCAGTCCGATCGGTGGCCGGTGGGGTGAGATCTGTGGCTCTGTGGAAGTTGCTGGGCGATGGGCCGATGATCTGGTTTACACGTTGCGGTCCTGTTGGTCGGATCCGAATCCAGGTCGCTATTTCCACGGTGCGACGGCGTGTTTGTCCTGTCTACTGGTAGCGGGTCGGTATCAGGAGTTGCTTGAGCTTTTGGTATTGGATCGATACCCCATGTGGCATTACCGGCGCTATGGTGTCGAGGCACTCCTGGCCCTGGGTAAGAAGGCGGAAGCTATCCAGTATGCCGAGGCTTCGCGGGGATTGAATCAACCCGATTCCGTGATCGACCAGGCTTGTGAGGAGATCCTGATCTCCTCTGGTCTGCATGAGGAGGCCTACCAACGCTATGGATTGAGTGCTGCAGTCGGCAACTCCTATATCGCCCGTTTTCGCACGGTTGTGAAACGCTATCCCATGAAGGATCCGTCACAGATTCTGGCCGACCTGATTGCCACCACACCGGGAGAAGAGGGCAAATGGTTCGCCACGGCCAAGGATCTCAAGCTTTATGATCTGGCGTTGGAGCTCGCGGACCGGACTCACTGTGATCCAAAGACACTGACAAGGGCGGCAAGGGATTACCTCGACACGGAGCCGGCATTTGCCCTCGGTGCAGCAATGGCCGCACTTCGCTGGTTGAGTGAGGGATGGGGCTACGAGGTGACCAGCGTCGATGTGGTGGATGCTTATGAGCTGGCGATGGATGCCGCAGCTAGGTTGAATAAAGTTGACGAGGTAACAGACCAGATTCGACAACTCGTCGAGTCGAATGAAAGTGCTTCAGTGTTGTTCGTTCGACAGTCTTTGCACGGACGCATATGCACGCCTCTTTCATCGGTTAATGAGATGTGACTGCGTACGAATTATGAACCATGAGTGTGGAGACACTTTGGTAAAAAAGAACCAATCTGCGTTCCACCCACGTTCCACCCACGTTCCACTGGCGTTCCACAAAAGGGACATTCAGAGACAATGAGAGACAACAAAACGAAATTACAGGCATAAAAAAGCCCTGTAAAAACAGAGCCTTTCATCACTTCTGTTAGTCTGTGATGGTTTTTGAATATGGTGCCGAGGAGAGGACTTGAACCCCCACGTGTATGCGGCAGTGGGTGCTCTGAAAAAGACTTGGCACAGCGACTGTTTCAGTTGTCCAATAGATGGCACAAAATAACCCCAAATATAGGCAAATAAGGCCAAATAGGCAGATTTTATTGGACAGTAAAAATCATATAAAGGCCGCGAAAACAATAGGATACGGCAACTAAGCTGGATTACTACGAACCAGGTGGTCGGAGGTTCGAATCCTTCCGGGCGCGCCATATTGGCGTTAAAAATCAAGCGGTTACCAGTCTAACTGGAGGCCGCTTTTTTTGTGCCAGGAAAAAGTGATACCACATTTGCACCACTTTCACCCTGTTTTCCAACGTTTTCCGCGAATCCTGCCAAATGCTCCGCACTCAAATATGCGTAACGTTGAACCATTTCCGGTCCCGCCCAACCACCAAGTTCTTGCAGAGCATGCAGCGGAGTCCCCGCCTGTACATGCCAGCTGGCCCAGGTGTGGCGTAGATCGTGCCAACGGAAGTCCGTGTACTTGTATTCGTCCAGTCGTTTGGTTGGGTACTGCTTACGTTCATCTCCAACCGGCAGACCGTCATCAAATGCACGAATTCCAGCGCGATCCAGGGCGCGACGCCAGGACTTGGTTCCGACCTTTTTGATGGGTCTGCCTTTATAAGTAAAGACCCTGACCGGATGTTTTCCACACTCCTGACACAGCACCGTCATAGCATCAACGTTTAGCGGAACAGAGATAGCCTTCCTGGCCTTGGCTTGGTCTGGATGTATCCAGGCATGCCGTCTATCCATATCGATCTGTGACCATGCAAGGCCGGCTACATTGGACTCTCTGAGCCCGGTAGCCAGGGAGAAGGCAGCAATCACCTGCATATGCGGTTGCAGCTCTGACAACAAGCGTACAGCCTCTTCATGCGTCAACCAGCGTACCCGCCGATTGTTCTCCCTGAGTAGCCTTACCGCCGGAATCCGATCAACCCACTCCCAATCACGATGGGCTCGTCTCAGAAGAGCCTTCAGCACTTGGAGCATCCGGTTAACAGTGGCATTGGTAACGCCATCTTTAATCCGTGACTCGGTAATGCTGTCTATCAGTGGTCGGCTGATCTCATCCAGGTGAAGTCCTCGCAAGTGGCGATCCAAGCGCCGCAGGTTATAGACATCACTTTTAACGGTGGTCTTGTCTCTCTGTTCGTGCAACCACCGAACCACGGCTTGCTCCCAAGTGTAGCGAGGTCTATCACCCAGCTGATGGACGCGCCATAGCTGAGTTTTTAACCGTGCTTCGTACTCTTCGGCCTGCCGTCGGTCGGTAGTCTTAGCGCTTTGGCATATGCGCTTTCCACTGGGGGCGGTAAATCTGACCCACCAGGTATCTTCCTTACCGCGTCGTTTAAGTGACATGAGTTTCCTCCTTCACCTTGCGACGCTTGCCGCCTATTACGGTACTGTGAGCGCAGCCAGTCTGCAAGATCTGCCTCCAGAAACACCCAGGACTTGCCGGGCTTGGCACTGGGGATCTCGCCTGCAAGTGCCCGTCGTCTAAGGGTTTCTGGGTGCATCCTGAGGAATCTGGCAGCCTCCAGGATATCGAGGGTATGGTACTCATTCGCCATTACTCCTCCTTCGATACCCCTTGGCAACCGCCTCATCGGCCGGGTGGAGGGTGTTATCTGGAGGCTGGTTATGGATGGAGTTATAGCGTTTTGCTTTCAGCTCTACCTTCTGTTCGATGTACTGCTCATAGGTCAGCCCGGTGTAATGTTCCCGACTGCTATGGTATTGAGCAGCAGCCTGGAAGAAGGCCGGTGCGCCTGAGTAAGCGTCTGTAATCCCTTCTCTCGCCATGAAAGATGTGAGGCCGCTTAGACCATTCACAAACAGAGATCTATCGGAGGGTGGCTGGCCCTTGGGTGTAGACTGGCGGTTGCAGGAATGTTCAGTACTCCAGTCAGCTTTTTGGAGTGCTTCCCACATCTGGTGGAGAGGCCAACGACTCTGAGTCTTATCTGTGAGGTCAGGGCAGGTGAGGCGTAACCAATCAGATGTTGCATACTGCCAGATAGACCCCAGGCGATCCATAAGCTCGGAGAAGGTGCGAATATTAAGCTGGCGTAATGAGTTGCGCTTTAACTGAAACTCGAGCCGCCATACTTTCTGCCCAGGCTGCCAGCCAAGATCCGCCCAGATGTCCTTAAGATACTCCTTACCGCTCTTTTGTAGCTCCAGAGTCTTGTCATATAGACGAGCGGATATGTCGCCACCTAGGCCAATGGTTAGCCCTGAGAAGAGGCGTTGTACCGAGTAATAATTGAAAGTCCTAGCTCGGGTTACCCAGTCACATTCACGGATCTGCTTGATATCAGTGTCAGTTGAAAAATCTACACAGAGATCGACCCGGCTGACAGTAGCATCACCACTAATGATGCCCAATGATGAAACAACACTTCTGAGACCCTCTTCCATACCAAAAGGGCCTTCAAAGGTCAGGGCCTCACTGGATAGCTGAGAATAGGCGAGGGGTGTGTGATCTGTATAAGGGCCTGATAGCTGAATCTGATACCAGTGGTCACGCAGAATGTACTTATAAATAGATCTACCGCGATCTTTAACCTCAAATAGATGGTCGCCAATGGAGAGCTGAGCAAGTTTATTGTTCTGTGGGTCTTTTGACTGGGCCAGTTCTTTCATAGCCTGGAGCCGAATAGCAGACTCAGCAGTTAGGTCACCAGGATAAGATAGATATAGGCTATCTATCCCAACCCTCATAATCTTGGTATTTGAACTATCTTTGCAATTAGCAGGTGCAGTGTTACTAGGCGGCGCACCTGCCTCTTCTTTGTTGCCACCGCCAGCAGTGCGTGACGCCCTACCGGGCGTGCCACACCGCTGCTCGGCGGCTTCATGGGTTTTTCCGCATTTCTGGATAGATTGTTCATGGTCTTGCATAGTAGTCTCCAAGTCTTACGTATTGGTCCAGCCCACGCCGGAATCGGAGGAAATAGTGGCAAGCAGCGAAGTGAGTAGAGAGGGGTGAAACCGGTTAGATACCGGTACCCAACGGAGAATTTACAAGGTATTACATGAGCATAGCGAATACTTGGCAAAAGGTGAGCATGCTACAGAGTATCTTGTCGCTCTCATGGGGGTTGTCAGACTGGCGATAAATGAGCCGGAGAGGGGTTTCGTTTTTCCAGATGAAGAAGTGGACCTAGAAAAAGGATTCAAGAACGAAGAGGTAGCCAACAACGTAGTGTGGAATAAGGATCGAGATGGCCGCTACCGTAAAGTCAATAAGGAATGGAATGGCCTGATCAATAACTGGGGTAGATTCGCAGATGGGTTCAATAAACGCCTTGCAGCTGCAAAATCACCCTGGCACATTAAGCCAGGTTATATCCGGGGAACCGGGGGAGCACCATCCAAGTTCTTTCTGACCTGGTTTAGTCCACAGCTACAAATGACGGAAGTACCTACAGGGAAGGTAAGCACGAGAAATAACATTGAGTATTATCCTGACGAAATTGAGGAAGGAAAAGGACTGAAGAAATTTCTTTTTAAGACTGGAGTCCCTCGAAGAAGCAAGACTCATATTACTGTCGTGATGCTGCTTATTTTTACTATAGTGTCCGCCACAATAATAGTTACTTTGTCCTATATGGAGACGCAGACATTGTATGGACTAGTTATTACTACCATATTGCTTGCGGCGTTTTTGAAATTTGATCAATGGTTCAATAGATATAGTTTAGAGACTATTACCGCTGTACCAGGATGGATGCAAACAGGTGTTTATTATGACCTAATGTTGGAATGGAGAAATGAGAATGCCCTCAGATCAGGTCCAAGAAATCGGAGCAAAGAGCGACTATTTTTTACGCGACATAGTGGTGAGTGCCCACAATGTAAGGGGGTTGTCAGGCTTATGGACGGGGGTAAGGATTTCCCAAGGAGGGTAGTTGGACGATGTGAGAATGCTATGAATGAACACGTCTACTCATTTGACCCGACTACAACCACTGGAAAAGCAATAAGATAAGGGCATAGGTCATTGGTGGTTATGGAGCGCAACGGAAGACGAATATACGTACGCGTCTTAACTCTGAAACAACGCTTTCTTGCTTAACAGGAGGAGTCCATATACACAGCGGAGATTCGTTGAAATAAAAACGGGGCCCGCAGGCCCCGTTGATACTCTTCGTGCGGCTTGTTTAGTTCAAGTGACCCGCGTTGGTAAGCGGTACACGGAAGTTCGGTGTCTTGAACGGCGTCTTATTGCCGCCGAACGGGATCTTGATGCCGAGCTGCACTGAATGGAAGAAACCTTCCTCCGTTTGAATGCCACAACATTCATCAACTGAAACCCAGTCACCCTGGTATCCTGCGTACCAGTTGATCCCGCTGTTGCCTAGTGGCGCGTCATAGGTCAGGCTGATCTGCACCCACTCTCCATCATCATCATTAGACCCGCCACCACTGTCTTCGTCGAAGTCGCCAAAGCCAAGCGCCAGGCTGCCACTCAGCATGCCATTAGCAAACTTTCTTTCACCACCGACACGGGCGAACCACATGTCTTCAAGGGTGTCTGTACTGTCATTTGTTCCAAAGTGCTCCATGTAACCGCCCTGAAGATAAACATCGCCAAAGCGCTTCTCTGCACCAAGACCCCAGACTGGCCCTGCAGGATCATCTTCGGCGTTACTATTGCCTCCGGCAACAAGTCCGAAGATACCCCAGGTATTTGGATTGGCCGCATCGAAGACGTAGTGGAGACCTATAGCACCATACATCGCATGGTCTTCATCATCTCCGGTATCATTATCAGCAGTCGAACCGTGGTAATCAAAGGTCAAATCGCCGTAGATTCCTGACCCACCTTGCAGTGGAGCAAAAACACCGGCGTAGCCAACTACCCCACCGACGTCCTCTCCCATATGACTATTACTACTAGAGTCTTTATCACTAGTGACAAAAACACCTTGCGCCCCAAGCGAAAATTCCCCACTTGCACCCTGAGCCTGGACGCCCGAGGTGGCTGTGGCCAACAGGATGGCCGCGGCCAGGATTGTTACGGGCGAACTAGTTATATATCTCTTGTTCATGGCAAAACTACTCCCTAATATGTTCATGGCAAAACTACTCCCTAATATCTTATCGCTGGCGTTGTATTTATACAACTGTATCTTATGTAACAAAAGACCATATAGGATGAAAGTGGATATGTCAATCCAAAGTCTCGTATCCGTGAGGCTTTTTTTTTCAGGGAGAGCTATCTGCAATATTCCGCCTTACTCATTTTAGACAAGGCAATACCGTTTTCTATATTCTCTTTGAGTTGCCTGGTTTGTATCCGCGGCGTAATTTCCGTTCTAACTTTTTCCTGCGCTTCCTATAGTAATCACACTTGGCTGAATAATTTTTTCTCTGGATCTCCTCTAAACGGGGTCTCTTCAAGCTCTCTTCCTTGGCCCTTTTCATTACATCTGAAAGACTATAATTGGCACACTCCAGAAGTTGGAGCTAAACTCACGTGAGTCCGCTTTATGGCAGATAGCAGACCTTAAGAGTAGATGGTAGTGCGTAGAACCTCAGCGAGTATCAGCGGCTGTAGGTGTGAGGGCGGGCCAGCTAACTTATTGATTAGCAGTACTACAGTGAGCCTACGAACCAGGTGGTCGGAGGTTCGAATCCTTCCGGGCGCGCCATATTAGCGTTAAATATCGAGCGGTTACTGGATTTTCCGGCAGCCGCTTTTTCTTTGACTGTCCCATTCATTAGCTATTGTCCCATAGATCGAAAATCTTAACGTTTTCAACCTAACGTAACCGCTAATATTAATGACGTGATTCATATGTCTCCGTAGTGCCAGGAGCAGCCATTCTTCCTATTAAGTTTAATAGCCATTAATTTCAAATTCACCACTACTATCATATGAGAGTGGAACTTTTCACATCTTAAGGTAAAGGGGTGTTAAATTGTTAGGTGCACTAATTATTGGTTTGTGTGCTGTAAAAACTGCGGCACATATCACCGCAAATAAGGTTTAATGCAAACCTTTGAGATTTGTGCTAGTTTACGCATATGTGATTGTTCGGCGTATATCGCCGTAAAACTAGCCATTAGGTAAACCATGAATACTCCTTGGCTGAAAAGTCAGCAACTTGAACAATTGCTGCCATATGGCTTGGTGGCCACACGAAAATGGCTTCTCGGCCAGGGTATGTCACGTCATGCCCTGGATAATGCTATCAAGAGCTGTAAGCTACATAAATTGGCAGTGGGGACTTATGCGCGCCTGACAAGCCCATTGAGCTGGCAGGCAGTGGTGTGTTCGCTTCAACGCATGTCTGATAGACCAGTGCTGGTTGGGGGTGTTTCCGCCTTGCAAGAGCTTGGGTTTGGTCAGTATCTTTCATTCAGCACTGCCCAATTGGTTCACTTGTACGGTGAAGGGAAGATTCCAAGCTGGCTGGCCAGGATACAGCAGAAAGCAAATTATCAGTGGCATAACACCAAGGCCCTTTGGTCCATGGAGGTTCTTGAAGATGAGTCATACCAGAAACCGCATCAATGGCGCGATGACTTACCTGTGATAGCTCTTTCCTGTGTAGAAAAAGCCTATCTGGAGATGTTGGCTGATGTACCTGAGCGCGTAAGTTTTAATTATGCGGATGAGTTGATGCAGGGGCTGACCAGTTTGTCACCGCGTAAGCTTGACGCATTGCTAAAGGCTAGCCAAAGCATCAAGGTGAAACGTTTGTTTTTCTGGTTGGCCAGTCGGCACAACTATCCCTGGTTTAGAAAGCTGAACAGGGACGATTACGACCTGGGTAAGGGAAAGCGGGTCATCGCCAAGTCTGGCAAGTTGGACAACACTTACCTGATTACCGTGCCGGAGCATCTGCATGGACAGAAGTAGCGTCTATTACAAACAGGTCCAACTGCTTATCTCGCTAATACCATTGATTGCGGAGGAAACGTGTTTTGCCTTAAAAGGCGGTACGGCAATCAATTTATTTGTGCGTGATATGCCGCGTTTGTCTGTGGATATTGACTTAGTTTACTTGCCGATGGATGCACGTGAGGTTGCCCTGAAAAATATCTGCCAGGCACTGGAGCGAATCAGTGCTGCTATTAGGAGTACCTTTGTAGATGTGGAAGTGACTGAGGCTTATCTGGATAAGCCGGATGCGCTCCGGTTGGTGGTTTCACGTGCTGGTGTGCAGGTGAAGATTGAATTATCACCTGTGTTGCGTGGTACCGTGTTTGAATCAGAAGTTCGTGCGGTCTCTAATCATGTGGAAGATGAATTCGGTTTTGCCGAGATGCCGGTTGCTGCACTAGCGGATTTGTTTGCGGGTAAAATCTGTGCTGCGCTGGACCGGCAACACCCACGGGATCTGTTCGACGTGCGTTGGTTGCTTGATCACGAGGGGATCACTGAAGAGATCCGCAAGGCTTTGCTGGTCTATCTGATTAGCCACCCGCGCCCGATGGTGGAATTGCTTAATCCGGCATTCAAAGATCTAGAAGCCGTTTATGTTGGCGAGTTTGCGCACATGACAGAAACTGATGTCCCGTTAGATGTTTTGATGATGACGCGTGAGCAGTTAGCTGAAGAAGTGTTGAAAGGGTTTAGTGACGAAGATCGTGAATTTTTGCTGTCGATCAAGGCGAGGAAGCCACGATGGGAGTTGCTGGGCCTACCGCATGTCGAGCAATTACCAGCGGTGCGTTGGAAGCTAATGAATTTGGATAAAATGTCAGATATAAAATATCAGGCAGCGTATCAAAAGCTTGAAGAGCTATTAAGGGATGATGACTAAAATGATCCCATGGCTAATAGCACAGGATGTGGCAGAATCTTCATCAAATAGATTTCATCAATGAATGATTCAGGATTACACGAAGGCCAGATAAGTCTGTTTGATCAGGAGGTCGACCTTCTTGCAGAGCTATCCTCAAGAGATGGATGGCCCGATCCCAATGATTTTCCTTATAACGCAAGGAAGAGCAATGTCGGGTCGGTGGTTATAAAGGACCTGAAGGCATCAGCTAATCCACTAATCGTGACTGGGTACGCCTCTCTTGAGAAGATCATCGGGTTTTGCTCGGTGAGTGATAATGATGGTTCGACAATACGAATTTTGTTGGGCAGTGAACCTTATGAAACCAAACGAACAGAGTTTCGGCTTAACTCAATCTCTTTTCCCGAGGAAGTTCGGGAGTACTGGTTAGAACGATCTATCTCCATCTTGTTGAGCGCACAGTTGATCCAGATGATAGAAAACCTTAAGTCTGGACGGATTCAAACGCGTTTTATTGGTGCTGCTCGTAATCGCCTCCACGCAAAAATCTATGTTGCTGACAATGCGGTTACCATAGGCTCAAGCAATTTTTCTGCAAATGGTCTTCAGCACCAGTTAGAAGCTAATGTGCGTTTTACACCACGAGACAAAAAACGATACAAGAGTGCTCGTAGCTTGGCTTTCAACTATTGGGAAATGGGGGTTGATTACAACGATCAATTGATCCGATTGCTCGAACAATTGCTACGAGTTGTCAGCTGGCAAGAAGCATTAGCCAGGGCCTGCGCGGAGGTCCTTGAGGGTGATTGGGCCAAGCATTACCTGGAGATCCAGATGCTGCCTGGAGACCTCCCCCTATGGCCCTCCCAGAAACAGGGGATAGCGCAGGCACTCTGGCTTCTGGAGACAGTTGGTAGCGTACTTGTTGCTGACGCTACCGGTGCAGGAAAGACCCGTATGGGTGCCTATCTTGTTCGTGCTGCTGTTGACAGAATTTGGAGTACGGGGCGTGTCCGTAAGGGAAGACCATTTCTAATTTGCCCACCTTCCGTTATTGATGTCTGGGATCGTGAATCCAGGGCCTGCCAGTTACCACTTGATGTGGCCTCACAGGGAGGCTTAAGTAGGTCACAGACAGAGCGTGGCGCGGATATGGCTGAATCTGTTCGTCGCGCCCAGATTCTGGCTGTTGATGAAGCCCATAATTTTCATAACCCGAAGAGTCAGCGGACTCAGATGTTACTCGGAAACATTGCGGACCACGTGATCTTGTTTACGGCAACTCCGATCAACAAAGGTCCACTCGATCTTCTGCGGCTGGCAGATATGCTCGGAGCGGATAATCTGGATGACGAAACCATTGAAATGTTTGAGAAGTTGTTAAGGAAAAATTCTCTTACGTCTCAAGGTTTGTCAGATCAGGAAATCAAACAGCTACGTCGCCAGATCCAGCAGTTTACTGTACGGCGGACTAAAGCGATGCTGAATGAGCTTGTTGATCGAAATCCACAGGCTTACCGGAGCAAGTCGGGTGACTTATGTCGATATCCCGAACATCAGTCACTTACATACGCGTTGGGGGAGGTTGCAGCGGATTGTCGTATTGCTTCACAGATTTCTGATATTGCAGATACTCTCCAGGGTGTTGCTTACCTAAAGCGGAAAATTGAACTGCCAGCCGTATTGGCAAAGGAAGGATGGGACGAAAAGAAGTATCTTAAATCACGGTTGTTGTCGGTGAGTCGACTGGCCCGATATGTGGTGATGTCCTGTCTGCGTTCTTCTCGAGCTGCACTGATTGAGCATATTGAGGGAACTGAGGTTGCGATAAAGTTTGAGAATTTGCCTGAGGGCGCTAAGAAAAACTTGACGGGGGATCAGGTTGGGAAACTAATTGACCTCAGGGGAAAGCCGCCTGGGCATTCCCTTAACGTTGATGTGCCGGAATGGCTGACGGATGCTGACATGCACGCTCAGGTGTGTGATGAAGAAGTTGTGCGCTACAGGGATATTGCCGGGTTGGTTCGAAAACTCTCACCAGGGCGCGAGAAGGCTAAAGGAAAGCATTTGGCAAAACTTGCTGCTGATCATGCACTTTCAATTGCATTTGATTCAAAACCGATATCATTAGCTGTCACTAAGAAATATCTATTAACCGAGTCACCTGATATTGAGGCTGTGATTGCAACCGGCGAAAATAAAACGGAACGTGAGAAAATCAGGAGGCTTTTTGATCATAGCTCCAAGGCATCAGGTATTGTAGCGTTATGCTCTGATTCAATGTCCGAGGGCGTGAATTTGCAGCAGGCATCAGTTGTAACACATTTAGATATGCCATCAGTGGTTAGGATTGCGGAGCAGCGGGTAGGGCGGGTGGACCGAATGGACAGCCCTCATAAAAAAATACAGGCCTGGTGGCCTGAGGATGCTGAGGAATTTGCCCTTTCTACCGATGACCGGTTTGTCGAAAGACTGGAAACTGTCGATGTGTTGATCGGCTCTAATATGCCATTGCCGGAATCGATTCGTAGCGGGAAAATGCAGCGAGTTTCAGCCCAGGAAGCGATTAAGGAGCAAGAAGATCTAGAGAAAGATAAAAACAGCTGGGACGAATTGCATGATGCCTTGCAGCCAGTTCGTGAACTGGTTGAGGGGGAGAATTTGCTTATCGATGATGCTGTGTATGAGCAGTATCGACAAGAAAAAGCCAGAATTTTATCACGCGTTAGCTTGGTCCCGGCGACCTCTCCCTGGGCGTTTTTCTGTGTTGCAGGTTCTCTGATTGGTGCACCGCGCTGGGTATTTTTCTCTGGGGATATGGACCGACCACTAATTGATCTTAATGACATTACTAAAGCCCTGCGGGAAGTGTTGAACGATGAAGTCGGCAGTTCCGAAATGGATGCCAAGGCCACAGAGCAATTAGATAAGTATTTAAACAGGTTGCTGGATAGTGAGAGGGATTTGTTGCCTCGACGTAAAAGACGTGCTTTGGAGGAAATGACAGCGATTCTTAATGTATATCGAGAAGAGGCGGGAAATGCCCAAAATCAATCGGCGTTTGATTTCTTCAGTAAGTTGCTAAATGTGTTGGAAATGAAGGAACGTCGTTACGTACCGGATTGGGCTGCCATTGCAGATCGTTGGCTCGATATTGTGAGGCCTGTCTGGTACGAACGATTAACAGACCGAAGAAAACGGCCTCTGTTGCTTAAGGATATAAGGACGGATCTGATTGGTGACAAGAAGCTTGGTTTTAATCAAATAGTTGATCAGTTTTCCAGTCTTCCGAGTGCTATACCTGCTGATAAACGAGTGGTTGCAGTTATTCTAGGTGTTCCTAAATAAAGCCCCTTTTATAAGCCATGATCAGTTGTTGTACTGGAAGCTAATAGTCTGTGAATGAATGTAACTAAATCCTCAGGTGCTTCGAGTACAGTATCTGCAATTCTCTCTAGCTCAGCAGAATGCTGGCCATTATGGCTAAAAATAATTCCAGCGGGGCTTTCACGTAGCTCTTTCGCTAACTCGATAAATTTATGAGATTGGAGAACAGAGGCCTGCTTTGGGTCTTCAAAGCCTGGGATCATGACCAAGTCACCTGATAGAACAAAACTTGTGTAGTCGCTATGACTAGATCGATATGTCCACGGTGCATCGTGCATGGCTAAATAGTCAATAATCCCACAAAAGACGACAGCTGGATGCTTTGTCAGGTCTGTCAGCCAGGCCTGAGTGGAACTGTGAGCTTTATTCACAACGACGTGTAGACGACCATTGGCCTCCGTGGGTGGTGTTTTTGAATATGGGTTCGACAATGATTTCAATCGTACGGATTGCTCCGATGATGGAGAAGACGGCATACGTTTTTTGCCA
>CAZVME010000003.1:0-100600 GCA_964628835.1 uncultured Gammaproteobacteria bacterium
CTGGATACCGGGTCAAGCCCGGTATGACGGATTTCAGTTAACGGGACAGCAATGGGCGTAGATACATATAACATCTGTATTAGAAAGCCAGATTAATAATACAACAACAGGCCTGATGACCAGTGGAAATGAGGCTGAATAATCACCCCATGTCTGCCACCTAAAAACCATAGCCTCCACTCAGATATTAAGACATCCCATATACCGTTATTTTTGCCCGTGATTCGACGAAAAACCCACAAAGAAATACCACTAAAGTATTAGTTTTGGGTGCTTTTTCCAAAAAATATACAAAATCCCCATATATCACCCACACAACACTTTACTTCTTGGTTACTTTGTTGCCTGCTTATACCACGTAGTGCTGCACTCGGACGTTTACTGTAATTAATCCATAAAGATACGCAGCAATTTAGGTGTATAAATCGTCACAGAGCGATACCAGGGCAACTGTAGTTTATTTGTTACCGCCCTTGGAGGAGATGATAATGAGAAGTTTCTGCGGATGGACAACTACGCATGCTGTCCTGGCTTTAACTATCTGCACACTATTGGAAATACCAGTCACGGCACAGGCGGCTAACACCGCTAATCGCCTTGATGCAGGAAGGGAAATTGCCTTCAACTCAAGCAGAGGGAATTGTCTTGCCTGTCATGTCATCCCTGGTGGTGAGTCTCCAGGAAATATCGGGCCACCTCTAATAGCCATGAAGAGCCGCTTTTCAAATAGAGAGATGATCAGAAAGAAGATCTGGGAGCCAGATTCTGTCAACCCGGGAACATCCATGCCCCTATTCGGTAAAAACCTGATACTTACCAGTAGTGAAATCGACCAACTGGTGGATTTTATCTGGAGTCTCTAGTGGAACAGCGCCGAAAGTAATGACTATTTTGAAGACAATAGCCCTAGTCACGACCATGACTACAACCATGGTCAGCGTTGGAGATGCCTCAACTGCTACCACATCCACACCAGAGCAGGACCGGATGACCCTGGTAAATTTCTATAAGCAGCGTCTGCCTGGTGTCCCCATGTCAGAATACCCGAACGGGGCCTACGCCATAGACCGGGCAGGACGTCAAAACTGGGAGGCAATCGAAGAATTCCCACCCTACGGTCCTAACATTGCTGATGGTGAGGAGCTGTGGGAGATTCCATTCGCCAACGGCAAGGGCTACAAAGACTGTTTTCCTGATGGACCAGCCATAGCCCACTTATACCCAAGGTGGGACCGGAAGCTGGGCAAGGTAATAACCCTGTCTCTGGCTATAAACCAGTGTCGCAGGGCCAATGGTGAAAAGCCGTTTAGGTATTATAAGGGGGATATCACCCTCATTCTCTCCTACATCGCATTCAAATCACGGGGTAAGCCCACTAGTGTGGCAATACCCAAGGATGACATACGGGCATTAGCGGCCTACAACAAGGGCAAAAAATTCTATTACACCAGACGCGGACAGCTCAACTACGCCTGCTCCACCTGTCATATGCAAAATGTGGGCAAGTATCTGCGTAGCGAGATTCTCAGCCCGGCAGTGGGACACACCACCGGCTGGCCGGTGTACCGCTCCAGCTGGAACAGCGTTGGCACCCTACACCGCCGCTTCGCCGGCTGCATCAGCCAGATTCGAGCCAAGCCGTTCAAGGCCCAGAGTGAACAGTATCGCAATCTGGAGTATTTCATGACGTATATGAGCAATGGCCTGCCACTCAATGGGCCATCATCACGTAAATAAGGTCGAAGATAATTATCAGAACTAAATACCACACATTGGCTCCATCCCCAGGGGGATTTTGTAAAACAGTATGGTCCCAGCGAAAGCCGTGCCATGAAATTAAACCAACTAATTGCTATGCACAAATTTGAATAGCAGAGAACAGATCATGCACCTAAGATCAAAATTGAGTTACGCATTACTCTCCTTACTGCTGTTTTACAGCCAAGGCTCTCTGGCTGAGCCAAAGAAAAATGCATCTACTCTGAACACCATGGAGGTGGAACGGGCAATAATTCTGGCAGATGCGGCAAGAAAAAAAGCCGCATCGGTGGAAGGAGAGTGGCGCGGCATACGCAGGATGATCTTAAAAGCTCGCGCCGCTATCTGGAAAGAAAATCTGGAACTGGCCATGGAATTGGCTAACAACGCGCAGAAACTGGCTGAACTGGGTTATGCTCAGGCTGTTGGACAGGCAGAGCTAGGGATGCCAGCGTACCTGCAAGGGCAGAAATGAGAATGCAACAAGCCTGATCAGGCACGCTTACCAGAAATACCATTATTATGGTATGGTAGTTGATTGCAGGATCGGCCAAACTAGGGCCGCGGCCTTAAAAACTATAGTAACGTAACAGGAGAAGTAATAAATGAATGTGGATATGAAACGTAGGATCTTTCTAAAGCAGTCACTGGCTGCAGGTGCTATGGGAATGCTAATTGGTACCGGCATGCTTATGCCGAAGGCGGCCCTTGCGGTCTGGCCTAAAGAAGCATTCCAGAACAAGGACGCATCAGCGGCAATGAAAGCCCTACTTGGCTCAGACCAGTTTGAATCAAGCGCTGACCTAAAGCTTACCGCACCAGAGATCGCCGAGAATGGTGCTGTAGTGCCAGTCAAGGTTGAAACCAGCATTGCAGATGTAGAGACCATAACCCTGGTTGCCGTAAACAACCCACTGCCACTGATAGCGAATTTCAGAATGGGTGAAGACGCCGTACCTTACGCATCCACCCGCATCAAGATGGGAGCAACCGGAGACGTAATTGCCATTGTGAAGGCCGGCGGCAAGCTGTATAGCGCCAAGCAGGAAATCAAGGTAACCATCGGTGGTTGCGGCTAACACAACAGCCCTTATCCCACAGAAACTATGGAATTTTCCTGCGCACTGCATGACGCAGGCAACATGAATATGAGGTAACGAATAATGGCAAAATCAAGTATCAGGATCAGCGCCAAGACTATTAACAACCAAACCCTGGTCAAGGTGCTGATGAAGCATCCAATGGAGAGCGGCGCCAGAAAAGACAAGGCAACTGGCGGTCTGATTCCGGCACATTTCATTCAGTCTATAACCTGTGAATCAGCCGGCAAGGTACGCTTCTCAGGAGATCTAAGCGGTGGCGTCTCCGCCAATCCATATATCTCCTTTAAGTTTAATGGCAACAGGGGTGACACAGTGAAGGTCACCTGGACCGATACTAAAGGTATCAGCGAGTCCGGCGAAACCAAGATCAAATAACGGTCTTTCGGGTGGGGCCTACTGGCCTCACCCATTTCTTATTCTCAGCCGCTACAATTCAGGGCCACGTCACAAATAGCCACCTAACTCACACCGCCCCATCCAGCAGCAACAAGCTAACCCGGTTAAACCACCCGCTCCACACAACCACATGATAAAACCCGTGCTGATTGCTATAGTAGGGAAAACGCCCTAACCACTAAAAAAACAACCTATAGCAACGGGACCACAACAAACAGATGAGTGCAGATAATCATGAGGCCACAGCGGACGTCGCCAACACCCTACCACAAAAGATCTTCTCCCTGATTCAATACCTGTTACCACATCACCTGTTGTCTCGGGTTATGTACTGGGTCACCCGCAGTGAGTGGAGACTGTTTAAAGACCTGATCATTCGAAATGTCATCGACATCTACAAGGTAGATATGAATCTGGCTGTGGACCAGGAGCCAACAAACTACCGCAGTTTCAACGATTTTTTCACGCGTGCCCTGAAACCTGAAGCACGACCGCTGGCCGAAGGGAAACAGACCCTGCTATCACCGGTTGATGGCACCGTGAGCCAAGCCGGACAGATCATGGATGGACGGATATTCCAGGCCAAGGGGCACGACTTCTCCCTGCACGAACTGCTGGGTGGTGATCCAAAATGGACCTCGGCATTTGCCAACGGCAGCTTTGCCACCATCTACCTCTCACCCAGGGACTACCACCGCATCCACATGCCAACCACCGGCACCCTAAAAAAGATGATCCATGTGCCCGGGCGTCTGTTCAGCGTAAGTCCCTCCACCACCCGGAATATTCCACGCCTGTTCAGCCGGAATGAACGGGTGGTAAACCTGTTTGAAACCGAAGCCGGACCCATGGCGCTGATCATGGTTGGCGCTATCTTCGTATCCAGTATGGATACGGTATGGGCCGGCGCCATAACCCCAAAATCCCACCGGGTGACCAACTGGGAGTATGGCAGAAAATCCACTGCCGCCATCAAGCTGCAACGGGGCGCTGAGATGGGACGTTTCAACATGGGTTCAACCGTTATCCTGCTATTCGGCAAGGATGCGGTTGAGCTTATAACCGAACTACAGCCGGAGGCAAAGATGCAGATGGGTCAGCAGATAGGTTCGATCACATCTGCACAAACCAAATAGAGGAAACGTGGGTCTGGCTCTCAGAATCGGATCCGGGAATATTCAAAGTACGAAAACAAACAAATCAGGGGTAATAATATGAAACAGATCAGGCTACTTTCCACCATTGCTGGCATACTCCTGACCATCCCAGCATGGGGTGGCGAACAGACCTTTACCAGTATCGGCACTGGCGGCCTTACCGGAGTCTATTACCCAACAGGCGGAGCCATCTGCCGATTGATGAACCGCAGCCGCAAACAGCACCAGATCCGCTGCTCGGTTGAATCCACTGGCGGCTCCATCTTTAACCTGAACGTGATCCGCAGTGGCGAACTGGACTTTGGCGTGGTCCAGTCAGACTGGCAGTTCCATGCCTATAATGGCAGCTCAGAATTCAAGGACCAGGGTGCAAATAAGAAGCTGCGCGCAGTATTCTCCATCCACAGTGAACCCTTCACCCTGATGGCGCGCAAAGATAGTGGCATAACCACATTTGCCGATCTCAAGAGCAAACGGGTGAACATTGGCAACCCAGGTTCGGGACAACGCGGCAACATGGAACTGTTGATGCAAAAGTATGGCTGGAGCAAATCAGACTTTACCCTGGCATCTGAACTCAAGGCATCCGAACAGTCCCGCGCCATGTGTGATAACAAGATTGATGCCATCATCTACACGGTGGGACACCCCAACGCCTCCATCAAAGAGGCCTCCACCTCATGTGACACCCTGCTGATCCCAGTCACCGGCCCGATCATCGATGAGCTTATCTCCACCACTCCATACTACGCCCCAGCCGCCATTCCCGGCGGCATGTACCGCGGCTCAGACCAGGACACATCCACCTTTGGAGTCAAGGCCACCCTGGTCACCAGTACCGATGTAGGCGACGAGGTGGTATACCAACTGGTGAAGGCGGTATTCGAAAACTTCGACAGCTTCCGCGAATTGCATCCGGCCTTTGGTCACCTGAAAAAGGCTAACATGCTATTGGGCAACTCCGCCCCACTGCATCCGGGCGCCATTCGCTACTACAAAGAAAAAGGCCTGATGTAACCTAAACAGACTCAGGATAAAATGATAGACATCCTTGTATGGATACTACCACTGCTGCTACCGCTAATCTGGGCGGTCTACAGCTACAACCGTCTGGTGCGCGACAAGAACCGGGTGTGGGCGGCCTGGAGTGATATAGGGGTTCAGCTTAAGCGCCGTTCCGATCTGATCCCAAAACTGGTGGAGGCGGTGCAGGCCTATTCCGGCTACGAACGCTCAGTGCTGGAAGATGTGACCCGCCTGCGCAGCGACTCAGAGACCGAACACAACCCCACTGGGAAGGCTGGCCTCGAAGCAGAGCTCACGGACCAGATAAAGAACCTGATCGCCGTGGCCGAGGCTTATCCAGATCTCAAGGCAGACAGCCAATACCTGCATCTGCTGCATCAGCTCACCGACGTGGAAAATCATATCCAGTTTGCGCGACGTTACTATAACGGCTCAGTGCAAAACCTGAATGTGCGGATCGATTCATTTCCTGATCTGCTGATTGCCAGCATATTTCGCTTCCGGCACGCAGACTTTTTTGAGCTAGAGAGCGCCACCGAAGCCCTACCCCCGGATATCGGCACATGACCATCTCCCTGCGGCTCATTCTAAGCCTGATACTGGCACTAGGCCTGAACTCCATCACCCAGGCCCAGGAGCGGATACTCAGTTACCACAGCGAGATAACCGTAGAGCAGGATGGCTCCATGCTGGTGGAAGAACGGATTCGGGTGCGGGCTGAGGGCAATAAGATCAGGCGCGGCATCTACCGCGACTTTCCCACCAAATATAGAGACCACCTGAACAACCAGTACCAGGTGAAGTTTAATCTGCTGGGAGTGAAACGGGATGGAGTAGAAGAGTCTTACCATACCAAACCAATCAGCAACGGCATTCGCGTCTACGCCGGCAGAAAAGACCATTTTCTACCACCCGGCGAGTACAGCTACACTTTCAGCTACCGCACAGATCGACAGCTAGGTTTCTTCCAGGAGTTTGATGAACTCTACTGGAACGTCACCGGCAACGGCTGGGACTTCCCTATCGACCAGGCCAGCGCCAGGGTAAGCCTGCCTCCAACCATACCAATGGAGAGCATCCGGGTAGAGGGGTACACCGGTCCGCAGGGATCTAAGAGGCAGGACTATACTGCCCAGGTAATACATGAAGGTGCTGCCCAATATGAAACTACCAAGAGTCTGAATCGGCATGAGGGGCTGACCATAGTTGCAAACTGGCCCAAGGGTTATGTGACTGAGCCGCCAGACGAGCAGAGGTTGAGCTGGTTTTTACAAGACAATCGATCAACAGTTGCGGGCGGAGCCGGCATCACCCTGCTCCTGCTCTACTATCTGATCACATGGCACCGGGTGGGACGCGACCCCGAGTCTGGCGTGATCATTCCACTGTACAAACCCACCGTCGGTTACTCCCCTGCCTCCATGCGCTTCATCTCCAGAATGGGACACGACAACAGGGCCTTCTCCGCCGCCATCATCAACATGGCGGTCAAGGGTTGCTTGGAGATCAGCGAGAGTAGTGGCGGTGAATTCACCCTGAGTAAGACTGGAAACAGGGAGGTAAAACTGGCCATGGGTGAAGGTGCAATCGCCAGCGCCCTATTTGGCGACGGCGATAACACTATTGTCCTGAAACAGAAGAACCATAAAAAAATCGCCAAGGCCCTGAAGGTGCATAAACGCTCCCTCAAGGGCGATTATGAGAAGAACTACTTCATCACCAACCAAATTTATCTGCTACCCGGCATCCTATTTAGTGTCGCCACCATGGCCGGGGTGATCATACTGCTGCCCAGCGCTGACCAGACCGGCATTGCCATATTCATGTCGATCTGGCTATCTGTCTGGAGTATCGGAGTGTTTGCCCTGATAACCAGCACAGTTGCCGCCTGGCGTGGTAATAGCAAGGGTCAGGCGGTGTTTCTCACCCTGTTCTCTATCCCCTTCATCGCCGGAGAGATTGGAGGCATAACCGCACTGGTCACCCAGGTATCCATTATCTACACACTGGCCCTGGGCTGTGTCCTTGGCATCAACATACTGTTCTATCAATGGCTCAAGGCCCCCACCCTGGCCGGGCGTAGTCTCATGGATCTAATCGATGGCTTCAAGCTCTACCTGGCGGTGGCGGAAAAAGATGAACTCAATTTTAAACACCCACCGGAAAAGACCCCGGAACTGTTCGAGCAGTACCTGCCATACGCCATCGCCCTGGATGTGGAACAACAGTGGGCAGAACGCTTTAGCGATGTTCTCAGCCGTGCCTTGGCGGGTGACAGCAGCTACCATCCGAGATGGTATCGCGGCCGCAGCTGGGACCACAACAATCTCACTAGCTTCACCGACTCTGTGGGTAGCGCCATGAGCTCCGCCATCTCATCTTCATCCTCAGCACCCAGATCATCCTCCGGTAGCAGCGGCGGAGGTTCATCTGGTGGTGGTGGCGGCGGCGGTGGGGGCGGCGGCTGGTAGTCCAAACACCTAATCACCTACCTCAGACAGGAAACTTGGATCTGATCCAAATGCACAAAAAGATCGAACTTTCTCTACTTTGAAGCGTTACGCCATTACTGGTGTCGTCATCCCGCTACGGACATATCCTTATGTAAAGAGCTAAACCCCATAACTCATGACATTATTATTTCACCCATAAAAAAGTGCAGCCATGTCCATAACACCATGACTACACCAATACTGGATTAACTTACAAGCTCTCTATCTGCTGTACAAAACGCTACTGCGCTTTATTATCGTCGGTTCCATGTTTAATAATTTTGGTTATCTTAGATTCGGCATCGATCCTTACCCTAAACTCAACACGCTGAGATCTGGCACGATTTTCAACTCCAGAACTATCTCTATCTATCAACAAGTACCCATCAGAATCAACCAACTTAGATGAAGACAGACCGTTGGCTGTTAATTTAGCTTTCAACCAATCAATGCGATCTCTTGCGGCTGGAAGACCTGTAACATAAAATAGCACATTTCTTGACCTGCCCTGCGATAGCTCCATGTTGTTAAAATAGGCTTGCTGACCACGTGGATTCAATGACCCCCAGAAGCTTGAGGTATGCCCCTCAATCCGCACCTCTGCAATATCCAACTTAAACTTATCAGATGTTATCACCTTCAGATAGCGTGGGAAAAAATCATCCAGGATGCGCTTAAATCTGCGTTTTATGGTGGTCTTGCCAGTATCAAACAGAACTGAAGGTTCGTTGAATCGAAAAGTCAGATCATCCCTTAATTCAGCATTCCACTTCTTCATGTCAGGATTAAACTCTCCCAACAGGCTTTGACGCAGTTCTTTGATGACATCCTCATAAATGACTGCTTGTGAAACTACATTTGCAAGTTTGACTTCCTTTATCTTGGTTGCAGCGCGCATAATATCAAGCTGTACATTGGTTTCTGCCAACAACTTGCTTTTTACCGCTAGCAGCTTTTCTGCACTGGCAAGTCTCTCCTCAATACTTCCAGATTGGTTCAATAACGCTCTGTATTCCTTAGTGGTACTGACAGTTTCAGCCAGAAGCCTAGATTTTTCTGCAAGCAGTTTTTCTGCCCCGGCAAGTTTCTTCTCCAAATCACCAGCCTTATCAAACAAGGCGTTAAACTCAATTGTGGCATCATCCAAAAGCTTGGATTTTTCCGCCAGAAGCTTCTCCGCCCCTGCCAGCTTCGCTTCCAAGTTACCGGCTTTATTGAACAGCGCTTGATACTGACTAGTGACTTCTGTCAATAGCATTGCCTTGTTTCCAATCAGCTTCTCTGCTCCTGCCAACTCACGTGCCAGCTCACCAGCTTTTGTAGACAGAATTTCATGCTCTACTTGCTTTGTCTTTTTAAAGTCGCTCCAGTAGATCATGTAAAACACTGCCAACATCAGAAAGATCATCATCAGCGCACTCATGAGGTCACTTACGGATATCCAGTGCTCCTCATTATTGCTGTCGACCCGGCCTTTGGTTATGGTGGATAATATTGACATTAAATGTACCCCTGATTTAATGTGCTTCGGATAACCTGCACATTAGCAATAGTCATATCTGTCTATCCAAAATTTACGCTTCTGGTTTCCAGCTCATTTTTCTCAGCCCTTTAACAAACTCGTTGGGCAAGTTCTTTATTTCGTAAACAGCACCTTCATGAGCCTTCTCTAACTCTTTAAAACGCTTATTGGTCTCATCATTGAGATCCTGCATCAACGTACCCAGGGAGCCCTGTGCTGAGAACGCATTCTCCAGCGAACCAACTTGCCCAATAAGATCTTCATTCATATTAAGCATAAACCTTCCAAGTGAACCCTCATTCGTTCCGGTGAATGCCTCCTGCATCTTGCTCATGGCCATTGCATTTTCATGCAACAGGGTGCTCATATCGCTTGCAGAGGTAACCACACTTTGCATAATATTTGCGATCGCCTCCAGGCGCTCGAGGGCTTCTGTCTGATTACTGCCGGTTAGCTCAGCCACGTTCTGAGTATATTTGTCGATCAATGAGTAGCTGGACTTCATATCCTTGGATATTTGTGCTTTAAGATCCGTGGTTGTGGCAATCAATGTGGCCTTGTATGCCTCGGTCATTGAGTGCAGCTGTTCGACTAAGGCTCTTGATTGATCAGTTGTAGCCCTGACATCTGCAGCCACGTCGGTCCTAAGCTTGGCTAGCTCTGCAGTAATTTTCTGATTTGAGTCTTCTGTGGCATGCAGGATATCCTTCAGCATTGCCAGCATGGACTTGGTGGATGACTCAGTTGAGGCGGTAACTTCATCTGCATAATTTGCAGCTTGCCATTTGGTCTGGTCAATAAGATTTTGCGCCACGTCTGAGAGCTCTCCCAGAGTACCGGCTGCGGCGCGACTTAAGCCTGAAAACAGCATCTCCATCTGTTCTTTGGACGCTTCCCGCCCAAGCTCTGCACCCTGCTCGATCTCAGACTTGAGTCCAGCAAATACTTCCAGCAGACTCTCTGACTGTTTTTCACCGGCCATTGCATCTTGCTTCAATCCATCCAGAAGCTTCTGCATCTGTGCCTTGATGATATTCTGCTCAGCATCTGAAGTTCTAGCCAGTTCCTCTCTAAGTTCACGCAGCATAGTGATAACACTTTCATCCGCCTTCAGCTCTTCAACTAACTCCCTCGCTGACTGGGATACACCACCTGCCATATCACCCAGCCCAACTTCGACCCTATCGCCCAAGAGATTCAGATTATCAATAAGTTCTTGGAACTTGCTCTCTGCAACCGTGTCTCCTGAGGCGGTTACTAAAGTATCCAATGAACTACTGATTTTGTGCAGTGAATCTAGTGCTGTGGCGTCCGACTCCGCACTAGAGGCTTCCCCATCCTCATACGGGGAAAGGGTAAATCTTATTCTGTGTAGAAGTGCGGCTAAAATACCAACCACTGATGACCAAAATGCCAGCTTGATACCACTCAGGAATAGTGGAACACCAGCAATGACGTTGTTCGGGTCAAAATTCATCAGCCCTATTGCGATACCAAGGAAGGTACCAAATATACCCATGCTAGTTAGTATGGATGGAGCACTGTTAACCGTTCTTCTGGAAGGATTAACTAAGAAATATAGGAACAGAATACCTATTGTTATGGAGATTACTATCGTTAAGAACATCGTGATGGTGGTCATAATAAGTCACCTAATTCTCAGTTTAAAAACTTCAGTTGCGTTGGCTACCTTTAACAATCTACTGGGCGCACTGACACGGAAGATCTTGATTTGCTTACAGTTGAATTTGGACTTTCATGTTGCCCAGACGAATATGATGTATCGTCCCAAGGAGAGAGAATCAGTCGCCCCAAACCTGCATTTGTTTTCTTAAGATTGGGGCTGATCAATCGGGCTGGAAGACGATTAGGAGTCTCGTTGGCGGCATCAGCATCTGCAATGGGCAGTCCGCAGGTGGTGCTTTTATTAATTGCAGCGTAAACCGGCACATATGCACCAAGTTTGTTGAAACCAGCATCGGAATAATCCCCGCGTATTCTTCGTATTCTTATAGTTCCAGAGCGCCGCATGATGTCAACATCCTGTAGATGTTATAAATTAGTATTATGTGGTCCCGCCAGCAATCCTCTTCTATTTCTCATGGCTCATTCTTTTTCTAACTTGTTCTTTACTAATAAACGTAACACATAGTTCTGAAAATACAAGATTGGCCGCTATTTCTAAGCATCAATGAAGCGGAAATCACCCATAACCAAATTAATAAGCATGTTATTATATTGTTAATTTACATTTCCGTATGCGTGACTTTTCTTGTCTATGCTGCAAAGGCAAATTAAATTTCAAACCACCTTGGCACCTTTTATAACCGTTGCAGGTTTTTAAAATAGTCACCATCTTAGAAAGAATGGCAGTATGCTTTAAAAGACAGTTCACGGTTTCATGGTTATTTGAGTGATATGATTTACAACTATTAACCCGGCAACCTTATAGGCAACGTTCAGGTTTTCAAAAAAAAAATCAGATCAAGGCGCGACTTGCAGCTAATGGTCGCTCCATTAGCAAAAGTCGCAACGATGGGCTGGCGTTTTCTTGAAGACCCTAACTCATTGAATAATTAAAGGTAGCCAGCCCACGCTGAACATCATTTACAAGGATGCCTGATTAATAAAGTAACAACAGCTGCCACCAAGCACTGGAGCCCACGTAGATATTTGCTGGCATTGAAAAAGCACAATACTTGAGAAAAAATATGTCAGAAACAATAGATCTCAGCCTGGTGGTACCAATTTTTAACGAAGCAGGTACTATTCCAGTTTTTTTTACCCGCGTAATCCCTATTCTTGAAGGGATCACAAACCGATTCGAGATTATCTGTATCAACGATGGAAGCAGTGATAACTCACTAGAGATATTGAGTGAGTACCATAGCTCTGACGCGAGGATCAAAATCCTTGACCTGAGCCGTAACTTCGGCAAGGAAGCGGCCCTTACCGCTGGCCTGGACTGCGCTGAAGGAGATTGTGCAATTCCCATAGACGCTGACCTGCAGCATCCACCAGAACTAATCCCACAACTGGTAAAAAAGTGGAGAGAAGGATATGACATGGTGTTGGCGCTACGTGAGGACAGGCAAGCAGACTCCATTCTAAAGCGGCTGTCTGCAACTATCTTCTATCGTACCGCAGACAAAATCACAGAGACGCCCATACCCGCAAACGCCGGTGACTTCAGACTGATGGATAGATGTGTAATAGAAGCACTGCGCAAACTCCCGGAGCGCACCAGATTTATGAAAGGCATCTTTGGCTGGTTAGGGTTCAGCCAAACAACTGTCACCTTCACCAGCGAACCACGTACGGGCGGTACCAGTAAATGGAACTACTGGAAGTTGTGGAATTTCGCTTTGGATGGAATATTTTCTTTTAGCACCCTACCCCTGCGCATATGGACCTACATAGGGGTTTTCGTATCTATTTCTGCTTTTGTCTACGGTACTATTGAGATAATTCGCACACTGATTTTTGGTGTAGAAGTCCCTGGTTATGCCTCACTACTGGTGCTAATCCTATTCTTCAGTGGCTTAAATATGATTGGACTGGGAATTCTTGGAGAGTATCTGGGGCGCATATTCCAGGAAGTTAAACGCCGGCCCATCTACCTGGTCAAGGGTCGCGTCGGTTTTGATGAAGAGTAGCCTTACTACCCAAGGACTAAGATTCGCAGTAATTGGAATCTGTTCAACCGTTACACATATTTCAATATATCTTGTACTAGGTGGGCCAGGTACAATCAATCCTCTGATTGCAAACATAATTGGGTTTATGTTTGCTTTCCTGGTCAGCTTTACCGGACATAATTACTGGACTTTCAGGGCGCAAACAGAAACTTCAAGCTCCCGCTGGTACCGGTATATACCCAGATTCATCATAACCACTTTACTGGGCCTGGGGATAAATACCCTGATAGTGTATTTGGTCGTCTTTACATTAAAACTCCCGCACAGCTATGCAGTCCCATTCATGCTCAGCATTGCTCCAATGGTGACATTTCTTCTCAACAAGTTCTGGGTATTCCCAGATAACAAAATAGCCAATAGTGAAGATAGGCATGCAACTTGACACATATTACAGGGGATTAAATTGCGGCTAAGGCAATCCATTACCAAAAGGCGCCAGCTATTGGCAACCATTGCCCTTGCTTTTCTGGTACGCCTTATCCATTTGACCCATGCCCCAGCCAACCCGTTAACCTATCATCCAGGTGCAGATGAAGACTACTACATCCAATTTGCCCTGGATGTGGCGCAGGGGCAGTTTGGGTTAACGCCTGATTTCATCTTTATGGACCCACTCTACGGCTACCTGCTGGGATTTCTCTTTTATCTGTTTGGGCAAAATCTTCTTATCGTCTATCTGCTCCAAACCATGGTGGATACGCTTACGGTATTCCTAATCTATCTGATAGGCAGAGAGCTCTGGAGTCACCGTGCCGGGTTGATCGCCGCCTGCCTGTACGCACTATCCAGCACCGCGTTGTTGTACTCCACCAAAATCCTGAAACCCACCCTGGTGGCAAACTTTATTATCCTCTGGTCATTATTGGCCATTCGCATGTGGCAGACGGAAAGGTTAATTGCCTGGTTCTGGTATGGAGTTTTTTTGGGTCTGGGGGTGGCAATCAGATCAAACCTGCTACTTCTGGCCATCGCTGGGATGGTAATTATTCCCTGGGGAAACTATAACAGTAATAAGCTAAACTTCCGGCAATATGGACAACGCCTTATATTGCTACTGCTGGGGTTGTCACTACCTCTCATACTTCTGAGTGTGCGCAATAATACAGTAACCAATAGCTGGTCAATACTCCCTCCAAATGGTGGCGTCGTACTGCACCAAATATATAATCAGGACAATCCTCATGCTGAGCATAAGATCTCTGGATTTGTCCGCTACAGCAATCCTATTGAAATTTGGCATGGCTACCAAAAGGAAGCTGAAAGCCGTTTAGGCAGACAGCTTGAAACCAAGGAAATTAACAGCTACTGGCGTAGTCAGGCCATAGATTATATAACCAATAATCGGATACAGACCCTAGACAACATGGTACGCAAGCTTGGGATGTTCACCTCTTTCCGGGAGATCAGTTACAACAAATCACTGGCGAAAGATGAGCTGTTTTCTCCAATTTTGGCCCTGCTTCCACGACCATTCGGCTGGTTGTTTGCCCTGGGTTTGCCAGGACTGATGCTGCTTGGATGGAAGACCCCCAAAAGCTGGCCTATGCTGGTTGCAGTGGGCGCCACCATCGCAACCTTTATTGTATTTGTGGCAGCCGCCCGTTTCAGATTCCATGCCCTACCGCTGTTTGCAGTTGGAGCGGGAGTATTCATCGCCGCCGTGTCAGAATGGAAGCAAGACAGCATACATAAGAACATTATCGCACTGACATTGGCCATATGCCTGGCAGGAATAAGTATATGGCATGGCTTGCGCGCACAGGAGACACCAATCGACTGGACCACCATCGCCTGGGGTTACCTAAAAATGGGGCAACCGGAAGATGCCAGCAGATACGCCACAATGGAGTTACAACGTAACCCAAACAACCCCAGCGCCCATGAACTGTCAGGGTATCTTGCTTTTGCTGACAAGCGTTATAAACAGGCTATAGTACATTATCGGCAATCTCTGAAGCTGGCCTTCAACCGACATGTTATCCACTACAACCTGGGGCTTAGTCTGGAACACACAGGACAGGTAAACCTGGCACTGGATGCAGTTACCACCGCAGTAAACCTCAATCCATTGCCGGAATATCTGTATAAACAAGGGCAACTGTATGAAGCATATGGGAATCCCGATCAAGCTCTCCTCTCCTACCGGAGACTACTGGACCTACCGGTACAACGGGGTAACTGGACCACATTATCAATTAAGGCAACAAAACGTGTCAGAAAGCTGGAATACCCAGACAAGAACGTGGAAAGTAACATGTATTGACCAAGACCTACTGAGGCCGAGTCTCTCCGACCCTATGAGTCAGATGGCTATTTTGGCGGAACAGACTCCGGTACGAGCTATGGCGTATCCTGCTATGAACGGCAGCAGAAATCCCTGGGCATCACCTGCCGCAGTTTTCTTGACAGATTCACTAGATCAGACCTTTACACCAATAGCGAATGGCAAGAGGCAATTTGCCATACACTATTCAAAGCGTACAGATTTCAATCACCTAATATTAGGTTAATATACGCAATCTGATCAACTACCGGATGGTGTTATGTCCCTGCTGCTCGAAGCTAAAAATCTGAAGAAGCACTATGGTGAGGTGAAGGCCGTTGATGGCGTGAGTCTACCCATCCAGCAGGGAACCTGTTTTGGACTGCTTGGTCCCAACGGTGCTGGCAAGACCACAACCGTCGAAATGATGGAAGCTATTCTGACCCCAACCTCCGGTGAGATCCTGTATCAGGGAGAACCTTTGGGCAGCAGATTCAAGGAAGAGGCCGGGATCATGTTCCAGAGTACTGCCCTGCAGGACCTTATAACGGTACAAGAGATCCTGGACCTATTCCAGAATCTATATGTAAAGTGCCGTCCTCAGGCCGAGGTGATTGAGCAGTGCGCCCTAGGTGATTTTCTGGAGCGCGATTCTAAGAAGTTATCTGGCGGTCAGCGTCAGCGCCTGCTACTGGCCATCTCCATGATCAATGATCCGCAGGTACTATTTCTGGATGAGCCAACCACCGGCCTGGACCCACAGTCACGTAGAAATTTTTGGGATCTGGTACACACCATCAAGTCTGAGAAAAAGACGGTAATCCTCACCACCCACTATATGGAAGAGGCGTACGAACTATGTGACGAAATAGCCATCATGGATCACGGTCTGGTGATCGCCAGCGGCACTCCCTATGGGCTATTGAAGAAGCACTTCAGCCACTCGGTACTCTCCCTGCCCGCCGCAGAGATCCCCCAGGGTTTCAACGGGAGCCTTGGACTTACCATGCACCACCTCAAGGATCGGGTGGAGATCTTCAGTGATGACATCAACTCCACCCTACAACTGTTGATGCAAAACAACATCCCACTCACCCATCTGTTGATCCGCTCCCACACTCTGGAAGATCTGTTCCTGGAACTTACCGGGCGCCAACTGAGAGCATGAATCATATGAGTCTGAAACGCTTTATCGCCGCCTTCATTGCCCGCAACCGGGAGTTCATTCGCGACCGTACCGCAGTATCCTGGAACATTCTAATGCCGGTAATGATTGTTATGGGGTTTGCCTTTGCCTTCACCACCAGCAACTCAGATCTGTTCAAGGTCGGTCTGTATGGCAAAGCAGAGCAAGCCGCTCCCCAACAGCAACAGTTTCTGGCTACCCAACACATCCAGTTCATAGAGATAAGCGACATGGAGTCTGCAGTCACCAAAGTGGAGCGTCACCAACTGGACTTGCTTCTGGATCTGACAACGTCCAGTTACTGGGTCAACCAGGCCTCATCCAAGGGTTACATCCTGAAACGTATGCTGGGTGAAAACAGTGGCCTAGAGAAACAGACCGTAAGCGGCAGCGCCATCCGCTATGTGGACTGGCTGGCCCCGGGCGTGTTTGGCATGAACATTATGTTTGCCTCCCTGTTTGGAGTTGGCTACTCCATTGTGCGCTATCGCAAGAACGGGGTGCTGAAACGGCTGAGCGCCACCCCTCTCACCGCACTGGAGTTTCTCGCCGCCCAAGTGGCATCGCGTCTGTGGCTGATCATTCTGGTCACAGTACTGGTCTACGCCAGCACCAATTACATCGTTGACTTCCGCATGTATGGCTCCTACCTGGACCTGTTTCTGCTGCTGGTTGCCGGCACCCTATGCCTAATCAGCCTAGGTCTGATTATAGCCGCACGCATGTCCAGCGAGGAGGCGGCGAACGGCCTGCTTAACCTAATAGCCATGCCTATGATGATACTCTCGGGAGTATGGTTTTCTCTGGATGGATCATCGCCCATTGTCCAGAAATTCGCCCTGCTGCTGCCCCTGACCCACTTCAATGATGCGGCACGCGCCATCATGCTGGATGGCGCCACTCTACTGGACGTATCAGAAAATCTGCTGGCCCTGATCGGGATGACCCTGGTGTATATGCTGGCCGCAGCCTATACGTTCCGCTGGGAGTAAAAAACCGGGCTAAGCCATTGAGCCTGAATACATAGTATCTATCCATGTAAGCTATGATCACAGTGGCCAGTCAGTAAAGAGCCTCATTACAACCCATAATCATAAACCTAGGTACTGTTGCATCCCCCTGCAATTAGAAACGTAATAACTTGGTTGATAAGTAATACTGATAGTGCGCCCGGATCAAATCAAATACTGCAACTCTGTTAATATCTTCATCAAATACGATGAGCTGGTATTTAGGGGGTTCGTGAAGAGCCTGCTGGACAATACGGTAAACAGTTAAGGTGATGGGCCGCGCCAAGTTCCAATCCCACATTCTAAACAACCATCCAATTAAGACTGCATCCTGCAGCAAATGGTTATGGCTGTGAACAGTGGCGGCCTCTCTGGGCACCCCCCTCTTGCACAGTATTCTGAGATAAGAGAGCTATCCCCAATATACCGCTAACGACCTGGATGCACCAGCCCACCTAGCCCCATATCATCCAGGGTGCTGGCCATCAGTTTGCGCACCGGTTCGGCCTCCTCCATGCGCACGGCTGCCTGCAACAGCTGTTTGGCCCGGGTGCGGCTAAACGACCTGACCACCCATTTCACCTTGAGCAGACTGCTGGCACTCATGCTGAGGTTGTCTATACCCATACCAATCAGCAGTGGCGTTGCCAATGGGTTACCCGCCAACTCCCCACATATACCAACCGGCCGGTTGTACACCGACGCCCCCTCCACGATATGGCTGATGGCGCGTAGCACCGCCGGATGCATATCATCAAATATCCCTGCCACTCGCGGATTGTTGCGGTCCACCGCCAGCAGGTACTGGGTAAGGTCATTGCTGCCAACCGAGAGAAAATCCACCCGACGGGCCAGCTCTTCAGCTTGATACACCGCCGCTGGAACCTCAACCATTACCCCAATGCGCGGCATGGTGACGGCATAGCCATCGTCCGACAGCTCATCATGGGCGCGCTGAATCAACAACTTTAGTTCATCCACCTCGGTCACCCGGCTGATCATGGGCAGCATGATCTGCAGATTATTGAGCCCGACAGCAGCCCGTAACATAGCCTTTACCTGAGTCAAAAAGATCTCCGGGTGATCCAGAGAGATGCGTACCCCGCGCCAACCCAGAAATGGATTCGACTCTTCCACCGGAAAGTACGGCAGCGGTTTGTCACCCCCAATATCCAGGGTGCGCAGGGTTACGGTGCGTGGGGCAAAAGCGGAGAGGATGCCGCGATAGTTTTCAGACTGGGAGGTCTCTCCCGGAAAACGGTCACGCCCCATGAACGGAAGCTCGGTACGATACAGTCCGACCCCTTCAGACTCAGTGGTGGCGAAGGAACTCATCTCGGACACCAGACCGGTATTCAGATAGATGGGGACCTGGATGCCATCGGTGGTCTCAGCTGGCAGTCCCCGCAGTGAATCCAACTCTACTGAGAGATCCCTATCCTCCTGTTCCAGACGCCGGTACTCTTCAGCCAGGGTTTGGTTGGGAGATATAAACACCCGCCCCATGTAGCCATCCACAATCACTTTCCTGCCATCCATGCGACCGACCGGCAGACCCATAACACCCATAACCGCCGGTATGCCCATGCCACGCGCCAGGATGGCCACGTGGGAGGCGCTGGAACCGGAGGCAGAAACTACACCCGCAAGTTTCTCTGGTGGAACCTCGGCTAGCTGTACTGCGCTCACCTCTTCACTCACCAGGATGGTGCAGTCCGGGTAGTCGATCACCACGGGGGTATCTTTTTGCAGATGCATCAAGATACGCCGCCCCAGATCACGCACATCAGACGAACGCTCCCGCAGATAGCTATCCTCCATGCCGTCGAACACCCGCGCATGCTCTTCAATCACATGATGCAGGGCGCCGGGCGCCCAGTTACCAGCTCGAATTTGTTCCAGGATCGGGTTCACCAGGGAGTCGCCCTCCAGCATCAGCAGCCAGGCCTGAAACAGCGCCTTATCCTCAGATGGCAGACGCCCCTCAAATCTACTCTCAAGCCTCTCCAGGTCCTTGCGCACGCTGGCCACAGCCGCCTGCAACGCCTCCTCTTCAGCCTCTATATCCTCTACCGGTTTGTCCGGGATGGCATCCAGATCAGCCATTGGATAAACCACCACAGCATTACCGTGAGAGACACCGCTGGTGCCGGGACTCCCCTGGAGATAGCTCTTGCCGGATTTCTTGTCCTGGTCATTTTCCTCCCACAGGCTACCGCTGGCCTTAGCATGGGTAATAGCGCCTGCCAACTGTGCAGCCAAGGTAAACAGGAAGGTCACCTCACTATCATCAAACTGGCGCGGTTCATTCTGACGCACCACCAAGACACCCAACACCTTACGGTTCTGGATAATTGGCACCCCGAGAAACCCGTGATACACGGTCTCCCCAGTCTCTCCGGTAAACACATATCTGGGATGGGCCGGGGCGTCGTCGATATTGATAGGCTCAGCCCGCTCACATACCAGGCCGATCAGACCACGATGCAGGGGCAGTTCCACCTTACCCACGGCTGCCTTGCGCAGACCATCGGTGGAGCGCAGTACATGGGTACGACGTTTAAAATCGGTCAGATAGACCGAACAGGCATCGGTTTTAATTGCCTGCTTAACCCGGCGCACAATGGTCTCCAGAGCGTTCTCCAGATCAGTAGCTGAGTTAACTTCCTGAACAATACTGTGTAGGGTTTCAAGCATACTTAAGTCATATAACCTAAATTAAACGGAGCCACCCATATCCCATTGATATCGCCGGGCATGGGAATATATTTCAGCAGAATAACAAAACCAGACCCGGAATCAGCGCCGGTTCTGACGCAGATAGTTTGAATTGGACCTCACCGGCGCCCCCTCTGGAAACAGATAGGGCGCCAACTGCTCCAGCGCCTGCGAATAGACCCGACGCTTAAAGTAGACCACCTCTCGCAGAGGCTGCCAGTATTTTACCCAACGCCAGTGATCAAACTCCGGCTTGGGTGTGCTATCCAGACAGAATGCCGTCTCTTCACACTGAACTTGCAGCAAAAACCACCGCTGTTTCTGCCCGACACATAACGGCTTGCTGTTATGCCGCATAAACCGTTTCGGCAGACGGTAACGCAGCCAGTCATCAGTAACCCCAAGGATCTCTACATGGCTGGAGTTAAGGCCCACCTCTTCTTCCAGTTCGCGAAACATAGCCTGTTCCGGGGTCTCATGCTCCATAATCCCACCCTGGGGAAACTGCCAGGCATTCTGACCCACACGTCGTCCCCAGAACAGCCGTCGCTGGCTGTTGCATATAATCATGCCCACATTGGACCTAAAACCATCTGAGTCGATCAAGTTAAATTCCTTATTCTCACCTGACTCGGTTTATCCACAACCGAGCGGTCGCGGGCAAGGCACAGGGCGCTTACCCGTTAATCTGTTTCATGCCGATGCATGTCTATTACCTATACACCATAGCACGAAAGCAATATCATCATAAATTTCAGCTGATTGGACAGCGTTGTTTATAACTACATTAATTACTGACTTTATAGTAGCGGCATACTCAACCCAGCATCTGGTGTAGAATCCTGTTTTGGTTTATTGAACCATGGAGCTTTAACCTTGGCGTTGGCGATATTTGACCTGGATAACACCCTACTGGCGGGTGATTCCGACTATCTGTGGGGCACCTTCCTGGTGGAGCAGGAGCTGGTGGACGGCGACCACTATAAGCGTGAAAATGACCGCTTCTACCGGGAATACGATGAAGGCGTACTGGATATCTTCGAATTTCTGCGTTTCTCCCTGAAACCACTGAGTGAGAACAACCCAGAGCTGCTGCATAACCTGCGGGAACGCTTTCTGATGGAAAAGATAGACCCAATCATCCTGGATGCTGGCCGGGATCTGGTGGAGAAACACAAAAGAATGGGCGACACCGCCCTGATCATTACCGCAACCAACTCATTTGTCACCGCCCCCATAGCCCAGCGCCTGGGGATAGAACACCTGATCGCCACCGAGCCCGAGATCATTGAGGGTCGCTACACCGGAAACGTGGCGGGAGAACCCAGCTACCAACACGGGAAGGTAAAGCGGCTTGCCAGTTGGTTGCAGGAGTACAACCAGACCCTGGACGGCAGCAGCTTCTATAGCGACTCCCACAACGACATCCCGTTACTGGAACAGGTGGACAACCCGGTGGCGGTGGACCCAGATGAAATCCTTGCCAGCCACGCCACTGCCCATGGATGGCCTATTATTAGTTTAAGGAGCGTCTGAACGGACACGCCCACTCGGCCAGTACAGATGAGAGCAGCACCACTATGCAGATAAAACCCTTCTTCGTTATCTTTCCGGTCCTGGTGGGTGTAATCATCTACGCCTACTATGCACCCAAAGACAAGCCCGAACGCGCCACCACCCTCACCCCCAAACAGTACATAGAGCTGGTGGAGAAAAGAAAGGCAGAAAAGAAACAGGCTGCAAAAGAGCAGACCCTAGAGGCCAAACCAACCAAAGAGAACAACAAGCAGGACTAAGATCTAAGTTCGTCGGCAACCAGCTCAATCTCTCGACGAATATGGCCCTGCAGCCCCGCCAAGACCTCTGCCTTTAGCTCAACATCATTGGATAACACTGCATCAGTTCGCTCCACTACCACTCCCAACAAGCGCAGACGCCTTGGCAGATCACCCAATGCAGCCCCCAGGGCGATGGCATCGGCCACACCCAGACCATGCCCGGACAGCAGACCCTCCTGGGTTGCAATCTCATCCTGGTGCAGCAATACCACTATGTCCGATCGCGGGCCACAGATCAGGGCATCGATGATAATCGCCAGATCAGCACCACGCATATGCTGCAACAGGCTGACACCAGGACGATCCAGTTTTTCCAAAGAGACAAGGCCAGCTGGATAGGCCGCTCGCAGACCAAGCTCCACCAGCGCATCTATGGCCCGCCAGCCAACCTGGTCACTCCCCATGGGTGAACCAACTCCTATGATGCGAACAGGGCTCAACGGCGTTTAACCTTCAGTTTGAGAAAATGGGTGGCGCAGGAGATGCATGGGTCATAGTTGCGAATCACCTGCTCGGCCCGCAGGCGCAACACTTCATCCGGGCTGTCCAGTCCACAGTATTGAATAGCAAGACCCAGGTCCTCCTCAATGCGGCTCTGATTCTGGCTGGTGGGCGGAACTATCTGCGCCCGGGTGATCCTACCCTCCGCATCGACATCATAGCTGTGCCAAAGTATGCCGCGGGGGGCTTCGGTGGCCCCATACGCGGTGCCGGACCGGGGCTCGAAGGCGACTGCCGGCACCGCTGGCACCCGGTATGCCTTAAGCAGGCGCAGGGCTTCATGGATTGCGAAGTGCAGCTCCACCGCCCGCGCCACTATGCTGTGGAACATATTACCGCTGGGAAAATGGATGCCGGTCAACTCCAGGTTTTCCAGCACCGGCTCTGGTAGCTGCCACTTATTCAGATTCAGTCGCGCCAACGGTCCCACCAGATAGGGCCTGCCATTGAGGTGCGAGTGAAAGGCGGTGGATTGTGGTACCTGGAACTCCTGAAAATTCTGCCCGAACTCGTCCACCGGGATATCCAGCCCCATGCTGGACACAATCCGGCCACCACCCATGGCGTACTCATCGGGATGGCGCAGGGCAACCGATGTGAACTGCTGGTTATGCTGGGGGATTTCGAGACCAACGCACCAGTGCACCAGATCAGCGGCAACGGTCATCGCCTGTTCCAGGCGTTTACACATGACCTGCACCACTTCAGGAGCAGGCGCCTTGAAAAAACCACCCACCCGCACCCCAACCGGATGCACGGAACGTGCACCGAACATGGAGATAATGTCATTGCCCAGGGTCTGTAGCATCAGGCCGCGCCGCACCACAGCCGGGTGGTCACGGGCCATCTCCAGGGCGCTGGTGTAGCCGAAAAAATCCGGGGCCGCCAACAGATGTATATGCAGGCTATGACTCTGTAACCATTCGCCACAATATATCACCTGTCGCATCTGTTTGACCCAGGGGCCTGGGTCCACTCCAAACAGCCGCTCCAACCCCTGCACTGCGGTCATCTGATAGGCCACCGGACAGATACCGCAGATACGCGCCACCATGTCCAACACCTCCTGATGCCCGTGTCCCTCGAGAAATTTCTCAAACAGGCGTGGCGGTTCGTAGATCCTGAGCTTCAGATCTTCAACGCAACCATCCGAGATGGAGATTTCCAGGGCGCCCTCCCCCTCCACCCGGGCCAGTACTGGAACATTGATCCTGATGTCGCGTGTCTCACTCATTTTCCAGCCCATCCGCAGCCTTCCTGAATGCCGGCGCACTGCTGTTGATCAGACCAAATTTCAGCCGAATATCCTGTTGTGACATCCCGAGCTGCTTAAAGTGATCTACCAGCGGCCTGCTGTTTACCAGCTCCGCTGGTCCGTAGCAGGCGTAGCAACCGCGCCCCAGGCTGGGACAGAGTGCACCACACCCACCTCTGGTCACCTGTCCCATGCAGGGTTCATTGCGACTGACCATTACACACACCACCCCCAGGCATTTGCACTCCATGCACAGGGGCCGCGCATCCACCCGGGGCGTAACCCCGGAGAGCAGATCACGCAGGGCGGAAACAACCTGACCACTGTTCACCGGACAGCCCCAGAGCTCCAGATCCACCTTTACCTGTTCCGAGATGGGGCTGGATCTATCCAGGACCGAGAGGTGTTCCGGTCTGGGATAGATACTCCCGACCCAGGCCGCACTATCGGTAATATTCCTTAGCGCCTGCAGCCCGCCAGAGGTGGCGCATGCACCCATGGAGATTAGATATTTACTGCGCTCCCTGATGCCGGCAATGCGCTCCACATCCTGCGGCGTGGAGATACTGCCCTCCACCAACGCAATATCCACCTGCTGCTCTTCATCCACCGGACCCGCCTCGGCAAAATGCACAATATCCACCAGCTGAGACAGGGCAACCAGATCCTCCCCCAGATTCAGCAGCGCCAACTGACAGCCGTCACAAGAGCTGAACTTGTATACAGCAACCTTGGGTTTTACCTGCTCAGACATGGCTGGATAGCCTCATGCGTCAAACCCCTGCAACACCAAACAAACCGGATATCTCAGACAGGCAAAACACCGGCCCATCCTTGCATACAAATTTTGGCCCCAATTGGCAGTGTCCACACTGGCCCATACCACACTGCATATTACGCTCCAGACTGACCCAGATATTACTATCCAATAGTCCCATGCCACGCAATCGTTCGATGGCCGCCTGCATCATTACCTCAGGACCACAGAGCATGACCATAGTGCGTTGCGGCGTGATCTTAAGTTGTGAAAATAGATCCACCACCGTGCCCTGGGACCCGGGCCAATCAGGCGAAGGATTATCTGCCGTCAGTAACACCCTGGTATTTGGGACTGCTGCCCATTTTGTATAACGGTCATGCCAAATCAGGTCGACATCCTGCTTAACCCCATGCAGCAGATCGATGCTTCCAAAATCATCCCGCCTCTTAACCAGGTGCTCCATGACCCCGACCAAAGGGGCATTGCCCAGACCTCCGGTAACCAGCAACAGATCCTGGCCTTTTACCGCATCCACCGGCCAGCCACGACCGAAGGGGCCACGGATGCCAACACGGGCGCCCGCTTGCAGACCACCCAAGCCATGAGTGACCCGGCCTACCACCCGAATGGTGTGATCAAAGCTGCTGTGGTTATCCAGATCCGGGACTATGGATATAGGCACCTCGCCCACCCCGTAGAGGTAGAGCATATTGAACTGTCCGGGCTGAAAGCTGAAACGGTCAGAGCCGGGAATGGTCAGACGCATGGTAAAGGTGTCATGTGACTCCTGAACCCGTTCTGTTATCACAGCTTCCTGTGGTAGATAGATATCATTGCTCATGTTGCACCAATTTTGTTATTGGTTCGGTTTAATCTTGCTCTACTCGTCATCCGCAATTAGTTTGGCCACTTCCCTGGTTATATCCACACCCACCGGGCACCAACTGATGCAGCGGCCACAACCCACACAACCACTGCGGCCAAACTGCTCATGCCAGCCCGCCAGTTTGTGGGTGAGCCACTGACGGTATCTGGATGCAATGTCCGCCCGGACTGGATGTCCATGGCTGCTACTGTGATCCGCTGCAAAACATGAACTCCACTCCCTTATCTGTTGACATGTTGTGCCATCCAGGCTGATCTCAGCGTGCTCACTAAAACAGAAACAGGTGGGACACACCGCAGCGCAACTGCCGCAGGCGGTACAGGATTCGGCAACCCGCTGCCAGTGCGAATGTTGCAGGCGTTGAAACAGTAACTGCTGCAAATTCACATCCGGCAACGCCCTTCTCTGTCTTATCCTGGCCTGTTCGGTTTGGATCGCGGCCTGTTGCAGTTGCTCATCCGTAGCTTCAGTCAAACCCAATAACTCCAACTGTAGCAGTCCCAGCTCACTCCCTGCCCGTAATACAAAACCATCATCCAGCTCCGACATACCCAGATCAAATCCCGACCCCAGGCCTGGGCCATCTGCGGTGGAGACACAGAAGCAGACATCTGATGGATGGGTACAATCCACGCCGATCAGAAGCAGGGAGTCACGCCGCTTTTTGTACTGTGGGTCTTCACTCCCCGGGGCAAGAAAGTGCTGATCCTGAAGCTTCAGCGCGGCCAGGTCACAGGCACGAACGCCTATGACCGCTGTTGGCGCCACCTCTTCATCCATCTGGGAAAAATCCAAGTTACCAGATACATCTCGTTGCACCTGCCACAGGACCTCCCTGGATGGAAACAGCAGGGGCTTCAGGGCTTGGGGACCATTTGACCAGCTGAACAGTCGGCCACTGCCTGTGGACTCCAGATTGTAGGTAGCCGGGGCCTGCTGTGACTCCACACCCACGGGCATATCGCTGACTCTGGTAACCGGAAGATACTGAATGGTGCCATCCCGCACCACCGGCCCCAGACAGTCATAGCCCTGCTCCTGCAGCAGCAGCAGGAGACGATCCAGTTCTTGCCTGGGCAGAAACAACTGCTTCTGGTTCAGTGTGTTATCCCAACTGATCATTATTCATCCTGAAATTTTTTCTATTGGTTGTCAGGAAGCATAGGACATAAATGGGAGAGGAGAAGAAAACTCTGTACGAGGTTCTATCCCGGTTGACCAGCATCAATAGGAGACCTGGGTTAGGAGCGCTCAAACAGCCCCAACCCCGGTTTCCGCATCAATCACCCCTTGGAAAACAGCAATCCATCGGGACCGGCATCCACATGAATGGTGTCATCAATCCCAAAACGTCCGGCCAGGACCTCTTGGGCCAGCGGATTCTCCAGTTGCTGACGAATGGCACGCTTCAATGGTCTGGCCCCGTAGACCGGATCGAAACCGGCCGCGCCCAGATGGTCCATGGCGGCATCGGTCAGTTCAATACCCATATCCCGTTCTGCCAGACGCTGTTTCAGATACTGGATCTGGATATTGGCAATGGCGCGGATCTGCTCCCGTCCCAGAGGATGGAACACCACGATATCATCCAAGCGGTTGATGAACTCGGGCCGGAAGTGCTGACCCACCAGATCCATCACCGACTGCTTCATCTCATCGTAGCGTTCCTCTCCAGCCATCTCCTGGATAATCTCGGAGCCTATATTGGAGGTCATGATGATCACAGTGTTACGGAAATCCACCGTGCGCCCCTGACCGTCAGTGAGGCGGCCGTCATCCAGCACCTGCAACAGCACGTTGAACACGTCGTGGTGGGCCTTCTCCACCTCATCCAACAGGATTACCGAGTAGGGTTTACGCCGTACCAATTCGGTGAGATAGCCGCCCTCTTCGTAGCCCACATAGCCGGGAGGAGCGCCGATCAACCGCGCCACCGAGTGCTTCTCCATGAACTCTGACATGTCGATGCGCACCATGGCCTCTTCGGTATCAAACAGGAACCAGGCCAGGGCCTTGCACAGCTCGGTCTTACCCACACCGGTGGGACCCAGGAACAGGAAGGAACCATTGGGCTTGGACGGGTCAGAGAAACCGGCCCGGGAGCGGCGGATGGCGTCGCTCACCGCCTTGATACCCTCCTCCTGACCGATCACCCGCTGGGCGATCTCCTGCTCCATGCGCAGCAGTTTGTCACGCTCTCCCTCCAGCATCTTGGACACCGGGATGCCGGTCCACTTGGAGACCACATCGGCAATCTCCTCGTCCGTTACCTTGTTGCGCAGCAGCTTCATCTCCTGCATCTCGGCCTGGGCCGCCATATCCAGCTGCTTCTCCAGCTCCGGGACCCGCCCGTACTGCAACTCGGACATACGGGTGAGATCACCGGCACGGCGCGCCGTCTCCATATCCTGACGGGTCCGCTCCAGCTCCTCCTTGATCTGGGTGGCACCCTGCAAGGCTGCCTTCTCCGCCTTCCACACCTCGTCCATCTCGGAGAACTCCTGCTCGACCTTGCTGATCTGCTGTTCCAGATCCTGCAGCCGGCGTCGGGAGGCATCATCGGTTTCCTTTATCAGGGCCTCACGCTCGATCTTGAGCTGGACCGTGCGTCGTTCCAGACGGTCCATCTCTTCTGGCATGGAGTCGATCTCCATGCGGATCTGGGACCCAGCCTCATCGATCAGATCAATCGCCTTATCCGGCAGCTGGCGGTCAGTGATGTAGCGATGGGAGAGAGATGCGGCGGCCACTATGGCAGGATCGGTGATATCCACCCCGTGGTGTACCTCATATCGCTCCTTGAGACCACGCAGGATGGCCACGGTGTCCTCCACCGTAGGCTCTTCCACCAGCACCTTCTGAAATCTTCTCTCCAGGGCGGCATCCTTCTCCACATATTTACGATACTCATCCAGGGTAGTGGCACCCACGCAGTGCAGCTCACCGCGGGCCAGGGCTGGCTTCAGCATATTACCGGCATCCATGGAACCTTCTGCCTTACCAGCGCCCACCATGGTGTGCAGCTCATCGATGAACAGGATGATCTGTCCCTCCTGCTTGGACAGGTCATTCAGCACCGCCTTCAGGCGTTCTTCAAACTCGCCACGGAACTTGGCCCCAGCGATCAATGCCCCCAGATCCAGGGAGAGCAGACGCTTATTCTTGATCCCCTCCGGCACCTCACCGTTTATGATGCGTTGCGCCAGACCCTCCACGATGGCGGTTTTACCTACACCGGGCTCTCCGATCAGTACCGGGTTGTTCTTGGTGCGGCGCTGCAACACCTGGATGGTGCGGCGAATCTCATCATCACGCCCAATCACCGGATCCAGTCGGCCCTGCTCGGCCCGTTCAGTCAGATCAATGGTGTATTTCTCCAGGGCCTGGCGCTGCTCCTCGGCATTGGGGTCATCCACCGACTGGCCATCACGCATCTCATCCACGGCCTTCTCCAGGGCCTCCTTACTGGCCCCAGACTTACGCAAAAGATCGCCCAGGGCTCCCTGGTCTTCCACCGCCGCCAACACAAACATCTCGCTGGAAATATAACTGTCCTTGCGCTTCTGGGAGAGCTTGTCGGTCTGGTTCAACAGGCGGCCCAGATCGTTGGATATGTGCAGATCTCCGGCAGCGCCCTCCACACTGGGGAGACGATCCAGGATATCCCCCAGACCCGAGCGCAACTGGTTAATATTCGCATCCACCTGCAACAGCAGGTGACGTACGCTGCCACCCTCCTGATCCAATAGAGCCGTCATCAGATGCGCCGGTTCGATGAATTGATGATCACGACCCACAGCCATGCTCTGGGCATCGGCCAGGGCCATCTGAAACTTACTGGTCAATCTATCCATTCGCATGGAAATAACTCCTGATACTTTATGGTTATATATTCAGGTTGGGGGATTATGGATGGAATTCAAGTAAGCAAAATATGGTTAGTGGACGATTTACTTTAATTCACATTGTTAATACTCGCGCAGAGTCGCAAAGTTACAATCATCCACCCCCGATCAATTAGCCTGTGGGAGGCGCGTACCGCGCCGATGGAATATAGCAGGCTGGTTGCCAACTCCGTTGTGGCGAGTCGCAACTCCCACAGCTGAACAAACTCACTCTTCTGCAAACAAGCGTCACTTGCTCCCTTCCCTGCACTGCACGCATGAACGGCAAAGCCTGTCAGTTTCTCACCGCCAGAGGCGGTGATCTATCTGGATTCAATCAAGATATTTCAAACGGTTCTCTTGGCGCACTTTGCGTCTCTGCGCGAATAAGTTATTGGCTTAAACTGCTGCTCAAAGGAACGGAGTCAAATTTGGCCATCATTACAAATTGAAATGCCATGGCTCTATTCAAATTTGACTCCGGCCCCTACGAAACAAACCCCCTTTCCCAGGTACGACCCCAGGAAAGAGGTAGTTAACGGAACGGTAGTAAGATGCACAATAACTCTTATCCCATTTTGCTCTTAACCCCATCCATAATCTGCTGCAACTCATCCAGCAGATCTTTCAATTCACGCCCATCGGCAACAATCCGGGGGAAGGCCTCAAGCTGGGCGTTACTCCGCATCAGCACTCCCCGCACCACGTGCCCGGTGCCACGAATCCCTGATATACGTAACGGCAGGATATCAGCCCCGGTGAGTTGCGCCAGGCGCAAGGCACCGGGCTTGATCCTGTATGGACCATCAGCATCGGTGTGGATTCTGCCATGGGGAAAGATCGCCACCACATGTCCCTCCTGTAGCGAACGCATGGCCGCACGCAGGGCCAATTCCGGCCTGGTTTCGCGATCCACCGGTATGCACTTGATGGCGCGAAACAGCCAGTTGAGACCAAAGCGCTCATACTCTTCCCGGGCGATAAGGAAACGAATGGGACGCCGCACCGAGGCCAGCAACAGCATGGGATCAAGTCCCGACACGTGATTGGAGGTGAGTATCGCCGGGCCGCTCTTGGGGATGCGCAGACGCACCAGATTGAGCCGATGATAACGGTAACAGAACAGACGATTGAGTCCGTCTAGCAAGTTCATCCAGCCCCGGCCCCAGTCCACCCGGTTGGCCCGACGGCAGGCACGGATAAAGAGGTGCAGCTGCCAGGCACCAAACACTACAGTGATTAGTAACAGGATCGGGATCAAACTATCACCCATGTATTAATTAGCGTTATTGGAGTCAAATTTGATTAATCTATCCAGAACAAAAAAGCTCTCGCAAAGGCGCTAAGAACGCAAAGTTATGACTAGTTATTAACAATTGTGCTTCGCGGAATCATAGTCAAATTCAACTCTATATTCATGGCAGCTCAACGTGGTTTATTCAATTTGAATCCGACCACTGTTACCCCGACACTCATGATTGTTTCTTGGCAGATGCACCCTTTTTATATACCTTGCGCTGGAACAGGTCAGTGCGGCGACTCACCACCCGGTCGATAAACAGCATCCCGTCCAGATGGTCCAGCTCATGCTGGATGGCCCGGGCCTCGAACCCCTCCATCTCATACTCCAGCGGATTACCGTGACGGTCATGGGCCTTGAGCTTGATGTCGGTGGCGCGGATTACGTTACCGGTGTAGTCAGGTATGGAGAGACACCCCTCGCGCCCTATCTCGAAGCCGTTCCACTCGGTAATTTCAGGATTGATCAAAACCATATAGCCGTGATTGGGCACCGGCTTTTTGGTCTTGGACACATCCACTATGATGACCCGTTGCAGACGTCCCACCTGGGGGGCAGCGATACCCACCGCGCCAGGACCGGCCTGGCGTGTCTCCTCCAGATCATCGATAAAGCCCTGTAACTCATCGTCGAATATCTCCACTTCCACGGAGAGCTGTTTCAGACGCTCATCGGGAGCCTTCAGTATTTCCAGTACGGTCATGCTTAACTCAACCAATAAGGGTCTCAATTCCCGAGACGCTGACATCTATGCCCTGATCCACCAGGTCGCTCACGGCCTGTTGCAGATCCTCCACCGGCACCTCTGCATAGCCATGGATACCCATAATGTAGATGGGGGTCTCGGAGGACCCGGCCACATCTGACTCCAGCTCCAGGATGTTCAGCCCGGCCTCTGCCAGCACACCGGTAACCTGGGCCACGATGCCGGCGCGATCTGCACCCACCACCCGGACTTGGATGTTCGGCACCACATGGCTGTGCAGGTCACCCTCGATGGGGTCCACATGCAGTCTCAGACCCAGCTCCTGCGCCACTGGCTGCAGTATCGGCTCCACCTCACCGGCTCCGGAGATCATCAGCATGATGGTGAAGTTACCACCAAGGCGCAGCATGGAGGCCTCACCCAGGTTCCATCCATTTTGATATAGGGTATCGGTTACCCGCGCCACTATGCCCGGTCTGTCCTTGCCGACCAGGGTAAGCATTTTCCAGTTGTTCATATTTAATATGCTCTGTTATTTAGCAGAATCCTTGGGCGCCTCAAACAAATATTCGACTCTCGCCAAGACGCAAACTGCGCGAAGTTAATATTTTGATAAACACAGTGTTTCTGGACAGGTACCGGTTACTTAATCCAGATCAGGGACGCCATACGCCCGGTAACTCCGTCTCGGCGGTAAGAGAAAAACCGTTCAGAATCCGATACTGTACAGTAATCCCCGCCTCCAATATAACCACAATTTGCCCCATGTAGACGAGTGCGCGCCAGGGCATAGATATCCGCCAGCCATTTACCCGCGCCATTGGTGGTAAATGCCGTTTCATCTGCGGAATTTACCGCTAAAAACCTCGCCCTGACCTCATCTCCCACCTCAAATTTCTCTGGGCCTATGGCCGGTCCCATCCAGGCCAGCAACTCATCCCCCGGCTCTGAGAATCTCTCCATCGCCGCCTCTATCACTCCATCCACCAGACCACGCCAACCTGCATGCACTGCCGCCACCCTGGTCCCAGCGCGATTGCACAGCAACAGCGGCAGGCAGTCAGCAGTCATTACTACGCACACTTGCCCGGGAACTACGGTGGTGGAGGCATCGGCACTACTGTTACCTGCCGCACTATCCACATCGGCCACATGACATCCATGCACCTGCTCCAGCCAGTTTGGTTCTGAGGAGAGACCAAGTCTCTCAGCCAGAACCACCCGGTTACGGGTGACGGCGGCGGAGTCGTCATCCACATGCTCCGCAAGATTCAAACTATGGAACGGTGATACACTGTGACCACCTTTACGGGTGGTGATAGCCGCCCGTATCGAGTCCGGCGCCGGCCAGTCCGGGACTATCCAGTCATCCATATGCCGTATCCTGTTCCAACACTGTCAGTAACTCCTGCATATCCTGCGGTGGCTCCACGCTCCACTCTATCCACTCTCCACTCACCGGGTGTTGCAAACCCAACTTGCGTGCATGCAGGGCCTGACGTTTGAATCGGCGTAGCATCGCCTCCAGCTCCGGCGTTACTCCGGGCGGAATGCGCAGACGCCCCCCATACACCTGGTCACCGGCCAGGGGGTAACGGATATGCGCCATGTGTACGCGGATCTGGTGGGTCCTGCCAGTCTCCAGGATCACCTTTACGTAAGTGTGGAAACGAAATCTTTCAAGTACCCGATAGTGGGTAACCGCTGGCTTGCCACTAAAGACCACCGCCATTTTGGTGCGCTGATTGGGGTGGCGCCCAATAGGCTGATCCACCGATCCACCTGCGGTCATGACACCGTTCACCACCGCCCGGTACTCCCGCTTGATGGAACGCTCCTGTAGCTGTTCCACCAGATATTTATGTGCGGGCAAACTCTTTGCAATCACCAGCAGCCCACTGGTCTCCTTGTCCAGCCGGTGTACGATACCGGCCCGCGGCAGTTGCACCAGGCTCTCATCGTGATGCAGCAGAGCATTCTGCATAGTACCGTCCGGATTGCCAGCGGCCGGATGCACCACCAGTCCGGCGGGTTTATTTATCACCAGCAGAGCCTCATCCTCATATACGATATCCAGCGGTATAGGCTGGGGGTGGCACTCCACCTGGTCTTCCATCAACGGTTCCAGCTCCACCAGCTCACCACCCAGAACCTTATCCCTGGGGCGTTTGGCGGTGGAGCCATCCACACTCACCAGACCCTGCTTGATCCACTGCTGCAGTCTGGCCCTGGAGTAGTCAGGAAACAGCACCACCAGCACCTGATCCAGACGCAACCCGGCCTGCTCAATATCCACCATCGCATTCAGTTTTTCACTCATAACCACCAGTACTCATCACCGTCCGTCAAACTTGGCCACTCCAGCCAAATGTTATTTCTATCCGCTACGCACAATAGGGTATACTACCCCACAATTTTTTTCGTCGAGGTCTACTGCAATCATCATGGCTACTATACGTCTTCCAGCCCTGTTCGCTCTACTGCTTTTGCTTTCCGCCTGTTCTCTCCTACCCAAACAAAAAGATATGACCAAGGGATGGAGCGCCAGCAAATTCTATACCGAAGCCTCCGCCTCCATGTCAAAGGGTGACTATGAGAACGCTATAAAACTGTATGAAAAGCTGGAAGCCAGATTCCCCTTTGGGCGCTATGCCATGCAGACCCAGCTGGACGTGGCCTACGCCTACTACCGAAACGGCGACCAGGACCAGGCCATCGCCGCAGTTGATCGCTTCATTAAACTACACCCCAACCACCCCTATGTTGACTACGCCTTCTACCTGAAAGGAATTGTTAACTTTAACCGCAACATGGGGTTTTTTGACCGATTTGTGCCGGTGGACAGTTCCCAGCGTGACTCATCTGCATCTATGGACTCTTTCAATGATTTCTCTGAGCTGATACGCCGCTATCCACAGAGCAAATACTCCATCGACGCCCGCAAGCGCCTGGTGTATCTGCGGAACAATATCGCTGCGCATCAGGTGCATGCCGCCCGCTATTACATGAAGCGTGGCGCCTATCTGGCTGCCGCCAACAGAGGTGTAAAAGTAGTGGAAAACTACCAGCGTACGCCAGCCATCAAGGAGGCCCTGGAGATCATGATTCAGGCCTACGACAAACTTAGCCTGGATAAGCTATCCCAGGATGCCAAACGGGTCTACGCCATCAATGAATCCAAAGGTTACTTCAAGGCCATCAAACAGAAACAGTTGGATGATGCCCCGATAGCCAGGCAGATGTGGGACTACATTGGTCTGGACAAGAACTGAGGGTATGGGGTCTGACCCAAGGGTCAGACCCCGAAATATTCTGGTTGGATCAGATTGCTGATTCGTCCTCTTCCCCAGTACGGATTCTGACCACCTTCTCCACTGAGGAGACAAAGATCTTACCGTCACCGATCTTGCCGGTTCGAGCGGCATTAACTATGGTGTCTATACACTCATCCAGCTGATCCTCTTTTATCACCAGCTCCAGCTTCAACTTGGGCAGAAAGTCCACCACATACTCTGCTCCCCGATACAGTTCGGTATGCCCCTTCTGACGACCAAACCCCTTGACCTCGATGGCTGTCATGCCAGTTATTCCGATAGCAGAGAGGGCCTCTCTCACATCATCCAGCTTAAACGGTTTGATAATCACGTCGACTTTTTTCATTGTGTTGTAACTCCAATCTATGTTCCCATCATCTTACTTCAGGCAGGGGTCAGAGTCGATTGCAGCAAATATTTCTATACTATTTCACCACCTACCCACAATCGACTCCGACCCTGATTCAGAACCCACTGGTTAGCGGGTAGCGGCGATCACGCCCAAATGCCCGACGTGTGATCTTTACCCCCGGTGGCGCTTGCCTGCGTTTGTATTCATTTCGATCCACCATCCTGGCAACCCGGCGCACCATATCCGCATCATAGCCCGCGTCGATTATCTCCCTGGTGCTCTGTTCGTGTTCGATATAACGGGCCAGGATCTCATCCAGGACATCATACGGTGGCAGGCTGTCTGAATCTTTCTGATCTGGCGCCAGCTCCGCTGAGGGCGGACGCTCTATCACCCGGCGCGGTATGATCTCCCGCTCCCGATTACAGTACTCAGACAGTTGGTAGGCCAGCATCTTGGGGACATCTTTGATCGGGGCAAAACCGCCAGCCATGTCGCCATACAGGGTGGCATAACCAACAGACATCTCACTCTTGTTACCGGTGGTGAGCAGGATCTTACCCTTCTTGTTACTGATGGCCATCAGGATTATGCCACGGCAGCGGGCCTGGATATTCTCTTCGGTCACATCCCGTTTGGTTCCGGCAAACTCCTCCTTGAGCATATCCAGAAAGGCGTTGAAGGCCGGTTCGATGGCTATGGTGCGGTGCTCTACTCCCAGGGTCTCGGCCTGCTTGACCGCATCCTCGTTACTCATATCTGAGGTGTAACAGGATGGCATCATCACCACCTCCACGTTCTCCGGCCCCAAGGCATCGGCCGCAATGGCCAGGGTCAGGGCTGAATCAATACCACCGGACAGGCCCAGCACCGCACCTTTGAACCCATTCTTAACCACATAGTCACGTACTCCCAGCACCAGGGTGTTGTAGATACCTGCCACCTCATCGGGATAGGGTGCAATCTCGCCGGTCACTGGCACTCCCCTCTGGAACTCCACCAGGGTTTGCACCTCCTGATGAAATGGTGCTCGCTGCGTCAACTCCCCAGCAGCATCCACCACGAATGAACCGCCATCGAACACCAGTTCATCCTGCCCCCCCACCAGGTTCACGTAGGCAATGGGCAGGCCAGTCTCCTGGCTGCGCTTGCGTATCAGCTGTTCCCGTTCCACCGCCTTGCCGGTGTGAAATGGCGACGCATTCAGGTTCAACAGGATCTTGGCACCCGCCTCGGCCGCGTGCGCCACCGGCGCCTTGTACCAGATGTCCTCACAGATGGTGAGTCCCACCGGTACACCGTTCAGTTCCACCACGCAGGGCCTGGTTCCAGCCTCGAAGTAACGCTTTTCATCAAACACGCTGTAGTTGGGCAGCAGGGCCTTGAAGTACTCGGCGATGATCTCCCCGTCCCGTATCACCCCCGCAGCGTTATACAGCTTACCTGCCTTGACGCGTGGATACCCCAGGATAATGCTGATCTCCGGTACCGCACGCGATATATCATCCAGAGACCGCTCCACCCGCTCCATCAGTTCGGAACGCAGCAACAGATCCTCTGGGGGATATCCGGTCAGGGTCAGCTCTGGAAACATGACTGCATGTGCGCCCTGTATATCCCGGGCATAAACAGCGGCATCAATAACCCGCTTGCTGTTTCCAGCGATATCGCCAACCAAAAGATTAATTTGCGCCAGAGATAATTTAAAATTCAATGGAGAAGCCTTCTGTATACCTAAAAGAATTACTCTCGCCAAGACGCCAAGAACACAAAGTTATAACTTATTGTTACTAGAGAGTAAAAAACAGCTCCCTTGGCGCCTTTACATCTTGGCGCGAAAACAATGTTATTTCTGTACAAACATTACCCAGGGTTCGTAAGCAGGAGAAATATATACAATCGCGACACTACAGGCCAGTACTGATCAACGCAGAGTAGTCTGGATCAGTTCTCAGTACCAACACAAAAACCAAAAACAAATAGGCCCCCAGGCTTGCACCTGGAGGCCCATCTTTCCAAGCAACTGGTCAGTTGATGCTTAGCCCATGAGCTCCAGCATCTTCTTGCCCAGTTCAGCCGGGGAACGCACGGTGGCAACACCTGCCGCCTCGAGGGCAGCAAATTTACCATCGGCCGTACCCTTGCCACCACTTACGATGGCTCCAGCATGCCCCATGCGCTTACCGGCAGGTGCGGTAACACCGGCAATATAAGCCACAACCGGCTTAGAGATATTGGCCTGGATGTACTCTGCAGCATCCTCTTCGGCACTACCGCCTATCTCACCCACCATAATGATACCTTCGGTCTGCGGGTCATCCTTGAACAGTGTCAACACATCGATGAAGTTCATGCCCTGAATTGGATCTCCGCCAATACCCACGCAGGTGCTCTGACCCAGCCCGGTAACGGTGGTCTGATATACCGCTTCGTAGGTGAGGGTACCGGAGCGTGAGACCACGCCAATCTTGCCTGGCTTGTGGATCATGCCCGGCATGATGCCGATCTTGCACTCTCCGGGAGTGATAACGCCTGGGCAGTTAGGACCGATCAGAAAAGAGTCGCTATCGGCCAGTGCCGCCTTAACCTTCATCATATCCAGCACCGGGATACCCTCGGTGATGGCCACGATCACTTTTATTCCGGCATCGGCTGCTTCCAGGATGGCGTCAGCAGCGAATGGAGGTGGCACGTAGATCATGGTGGCGTCGGCGCCGGTGGCGTCCACGGCATCGTGCACGGTGTTGAACACCGGCAGATCCAGATGGCTCTGACCACCCTTGCCTGGGGTTACACCACCAACTACTTTGGTGCCATAGGCAACGGCTTGCTCGGTGTGAAAGGTTCCCTGCTTGCCGGTGAAGCCCTGGCAGATAACCTTGGTGTCTTTATTAATAAGAATACTCATGTTCTGTTCCCCTTAACCCTTGGCCACTGCCACGACCTGCTCGGCCGCTGTGTTGAGATCGGCTGCAGTAGTGATTGCCAGACCGCTGTTGGCCAGAATTTCCAGACCCTGCGGTGCATTGGTGCCTTCCAGCCGTACCACTACGGGAACACTCACTCCCACCTCTTTAACTGCGGAGATAATACCCTCAGCGATGAGATCGCAGCGTACGATACCACCAAAGATGTTTACCAGCACCGCCCCTACCTTGTCGTCAGATAGGATCAGCTTGAACGCCTCAGCCACTCGCTCTGCGGTGGTGCCACCACCCACATCCAGAAAGTTAGCCGGAGAGCCACCCTTGAGTTGAACCAGATCCATGGTGGCCATGGCCAGACCAGCGCCATTTACCATGCAGCCGATATTGCCATCCAGGGTAATGTAGTTCAGGTCATGCTCTTTGGCTGCCGCCTCGCGGGCATCTTCCTGGGTAATATCACGCAGGGCCACCAGCTCAGGATTACGATAGTGGGCGTTGTCATCCAGATTGATCTTGGCATCGATGGCGATCAGTTCACCACTACCGGTAACTACCAGCGGGTTGATCTCCACCAGGCTGGCATCAGAATCCATAAACATGCTGTAGAGGCCAAACATGAACTTCTGGAAATCGCGGATCTGTTGTCCCTCCAGCGCCAGGGCAAAGGCCAGCTTGCGACACTGGTATGGTTGCAGACCAGCAGCGTGATCCACGGTGATGGTATGGATTCGCTCTGGAGTCTCCTCGGCGACCTCCTCAATGTTCATGCCGCCATCTTGAGAGGCCATAAACAGAACCTTGCGGCTCTCGCGATCTACCAACACGCTCAAATAGAGCTCACGGCCAATGTCAGTGGGCTCTTCTACTAATAGAGTATTGATCGGCAGCCCAGGCTCTCCGGTCTGCTTGGTAACCAGCATACTGCCGAGCATACGGTCGGCCTCTGCCTCCACCTGATCCAGGCTATCCACCAGGACTACGCCACCAGCCTTGCCGCGGCCACCTGCATGTACCTGCGCCTTAACTACCCAACGTTCGCCACCCAGTATCTGAGCCGCTTCTCTGGCTTCGGATACGGATGAAGCAGGATTTCCTTTGGTAACTGGAATCCCATACTTTGCAAACAACTGCTTCGCTTGATATTCGTGTAGGTTCATCTCTTGTGTAACCCGTCCGTTAGAAAAAAGGAGTAGTATTCTTATCTAATTTCACCAAATGTGCAAAACTTAGGGATTGTTATTTTTATATGGGTATTCGCTATATTTTGCTAGGCCTGGTTTTATGGCTACTTTTCAGCATAATCCGCAGGTATCTTTGGCGGCGCAAGAGAGAGCGCAAAGCCCGGCTAGCGAGACGCGCCAAGAATATGGTGGCATGTGACTACTGTGACATTCATCTGCCACAGGATGAGGCTATCTGCCATGACGGCCATTACTATTGCTGTAAAGACCACTTACGGTTGAGCAAAAAAGAGGAATAACAGATGTTCAGCCTGCAGTGGTATAAACGCGGTAATAGTGACACACAGGATCAGTCCAGATCCCATGGCTGGCGTATGCTGCAGCTCTCTTTCTTCTACCGCCTGACCCTCTCATTTACCCTGATAGGCCTGTTTTTTGCTGACATTGGGCCGCTGTTTCTCGGCCAATATAATCCCGCCCTGTATGCCCTGGTAGGTATCGCCTATTTTGGCCTGGTGGCGGCAAGCGGAATCCCACTCTATCTACGCAGCCCCAATCCATATAAACAGTCTTATCTACTGGTGTATCTGGACATAGTGGCCATCATCCTGTTGATGCATGCCAGCGGCGGCGTAACCACCGGCCTGGGTATGCTGCTATTGATATCCATTGCGTCTGGAAGTGCAGTGATGCGGGGGCGCACGGCACTGGCCTTCTCCGCCATAGCTGCCATCTGCATTCTGGCAGAACAGCTGTTCAGCCAACTGTATGGATCGTTCCCAACCACCGCCTACACCCAGGCCGGTATATTGGGCGCCAGTTTTTTTGCCATGGCCATCCTGGCTGACGCCCTATCCAGAAATCTGCGTGAATCAGAACAGCTAGCAAGCCAGAGAGAGCTGGATATGGCCAACCTGGAGCAGTTGAATGACTACATCATTCAACATATGCAGGCCGGGATCATAGTGGTGGACACCCACCAGCGCATACGTCTAATGAATGAGTATGCCTGGTATCTGTTAGGCATGCCGGATGCCAGCACCGGACAGCTTCTGCTACAGGCATCTCCAGAACTGGTGGGGCAGTTGGATAGCTGGAACAGCGAAAACACAAGCCGCCCCATGACATTCAACACCACACCCGGAAGGCGTGAACTCCAAGCCAAGTTCAGCACCCTGGGAGGCACACAACAGGCTGGCGCCATGATATACCTGGAAGATACCGCCACACTTACACGCAGGGCACAACAGATGAAGCTGGCATCTCTAGGACGTTTAACTGTGAGTATCGCCCACGAGATCCGCAACCCCCTGGGGGCCATCAGTCACGCCCAGCAGCTACTGGGAGAATCACCGCGACTGGACCAGGCAGACAAGCGACTGAACGAGATCATTCACACCAATACGGATCGGGTTAATGACATCATCGAGAGTGTAATGAACCTCTCCCGCCGCAAACAATCACATCTGGACAGCATAGAACTCGGCCCCTGGCTGAATAATTTTCTGGAGGAGTTCTGCCACACCCATAAGTTGGCCTCTGAAGCCCTGCAGATATCGGTGCAACCGGAAAACACCCTGGTGCAGGCCGACCCAACACAGCTGCGACAGCTGTTAACCAACCTGTGCGAAAACTCCATCTGTCACTTCCATCTGGATAAGAAGGAGCTGAAAATCAGCATAAGTGGTGGTGCGGCCCACGAGTCAGGCGGGGCATTTCTGGAGATCATCGATAATGGACCCGGAATTAAACAGGAGGTGGCGCGACAGATCTTCGAACCATTCTTCACCACCCGCAACGCCGGGACCGGGCTGGGTCTGTATATTGCCAAGGAGTTAAGCGAGGCCAACAGTCTGGAGCTGGAGTATAAACCCACACCTATGGGTGGCAGCTGTTTTCATATAAGCTTCCCTGATGTACAACCCATGGGCTAACCCAGTGTATTTTTTGATACTATCAGAATTCGCATAGTTGATACTCGCGCAAAGACGCAAAGGGAAAGGCGGCTAATGGTAGAAAACGAGATTGGAAAGTATATTGTCGATACTGCGGTTCAGATTCACCGCGAGACCGGGCCTGGGTTGCTGGAAACGGTCTATGAAGCCATCCTGGCTCATCAGTTACAGCAACGAGGGTTTCAGGTTGAACGGCAAGTTGCCATCCCCATTGAATACCGTGGGCTCAGGTTTAATGAAGGCTTCCGGGCCGACCTCATTGTTGAGAGTAGAGTCATTATTGAGCTCAAGTGTGTTGAAAAACTCAACAATGCGCACAAAAAACAACTGCTCACATATTCTGAGCCTTACCGGGATGCATCTAGGTTACCTATTGAACTTCAGTGAATCACTAATGAAGAGTGGCATTAATCGCATGGTCAATCGCCTTGTTGAATGAATTCAATAATCCTTTGTGTGCTTTGCGTCTTTGCGTCTTTGCGTCTTTGCGTCTTTGCGCGAGTCAATTATTAGCCTGAAGAGCCAAAAATAAAATGAGCGACCCATTAGCACTAATCGTTGACGACGAGCCAGACATCAGGGAACTGCTTGAAATCACACTTACCCGCATGGGAGTAAAGACCAGTTCTGCATCAGATCTGGCAGAGGCGCGCGCTCACCTGGACCAGCAGACCTTCGACCTCTGCCTCACCGACATGCGACTCCCGGATGGCAACGGCATAGACCTGGTGCGCGAGATAGGGAGTGACTACCCGCAACTACCGGTGGCGGTAATCACCGCCCACGGCAACATGGAGAGCGCCATTGAGGCCCTCAAGGCCGGGGCCTTCGATTTCGTATCCAAGCCGGTGGATCTCCAAATGTTACGTCGCCTGGTGGAGACCGCCCTCAGACTTAATAGTGAACAGCAGCAACCGGACAGCAGGGAAGATGGCGACCACCCCACCACATCCACTCTTCTGGGTAAGTCTCCAGAAATAGAGGCGATCCGCAACATGACCATCAAGCTGGCCCGCAACCAGGCACCGGTCTATATCAGCGGTGAGTCAGGCACCGGCAAGGAGCTGGCAGCCAGACTGATACACCAACAGGGACCCAGATCCAAACAGTCCTTTGTGGCAGTCAACTGCGGGGCCATACCCCAGGAGTTGATGGAGAGCGAATTTTTCGGACATAAAAAGGGTAGCTTTACCGGGGCGGTCGCAGACAAGGCCGGACTATTCCAAGCCGCAGATGGTGGCACCCTGTTTCTGGACGAGGTGGCAGACCTACCGCTTCCCATGCAGGTAAAGCTGCTGCGCGCCATCCAGGAAAAGAGCATACGTCCAATTGGCGGACAGCAGGAGATCCCGGTGGACGTACGTATCATAAGCGCCACCCACCAGGATCTGGCGCAGATGGTGGAGGACGAGGAGTTTCGCCAGGACCTGTTCTACCGCATAAATGTAATCGAACTACACATCCCCCCCCTGCGCGAACGCCAGGAAGATATACCCATACTGGTAAAGAGCATCCTCACCAAGCTCGCTGAGGCAAACTCAATTACCGAACCGAAAATTGGACGCAATGCACTAAAAAGGCTCTACAACTACCCATTTCCAGGAAACGTGCGGCAACTCGAAAACACCCTGGAGCGGGCATTAACCATGTGTGACGATGGCGCGGTGGGCCTGGAACATCTGAACCTGCCAGAGCCATCCCCAATGCAACTTGAGATGAGTGAAAACCAGCCGCTGGAAGAGTACCTGGAACAGATTGAACGCCAGGCCATCATCCGCGCACTGGAAGAGACGCGCTGGAATCGCACCGCTGCCGCAAAAAAACTGGGGCTCAGTTTCCGCGCCCTGCGCTACCGCCTGAGCAAACTGGGCATAGAGTAGTTCGGCTTCCCAGGCGGACGCCCCCCCTGCCTGGCAACTGTGAACCAAGTCACCTTTCCCATACGACCCATGTGACATTTTTTGTCACCTAGTGCTAATCTTTTACGCTACTCAAGGGCATCTGTCTCTTCACGGGCCAGCTCATTAGATACGAAAACATATAAAATAGATTAAAATATTTATGTAACACATTGTATTGACAATACAATCTAATAAGAACGATAATCCCACACTTAGTTTGGCATAGTTGCTGCTTGCTTTAGGGGTAAGAACTGAATCAACACCACGGATTGGTCTTGGCGAGATTGGATACAGCCATAAGTTTATTAAAACGCGACAAACAACCACCTATACAGAATTGTATATACCAGGAGATAAACATGAAAAAGACCCAACAAGGTTTCACACTGATCGAACTCATGATCGTAGTAGCCATCATCGGTATTCTGGCCGCTATCGCCATCCCGGCCTACAAAGACTACACCATCAGGGCCAAGGTATCTGAGGGTCTGAATCTGGCCGCCGGCGCCAAGCTGGCCGTATCTGAATATGAGAGTTCAGAGAGCGCATTCCCGACTTCCAACCCTGAGGCCGGTATTGCAACAAGTACTGAGATCACCGGTGAATACGTCAATGACGTAGAAGTCGGGGCTAACGGCGTTATCACTGTCACCTTTAAGGCTGCAGCTCCAGCACCAACAGAGATCCAGAGTGGAACTCTTATATTGACACCTAGCACCAACGAAGGATCTATAGAGTGGAGATGTGACGGTGGAGATATCGATGATCGCTACCGTCCATCCAGGTGCCGTTAATCGACAGCGAATTACATGATTGAGAGAAGGCCGCATAATGCGGCCTTCTTTTTGCCTGATGGGTCGGAGTCATGTTGGTTAGTATAGAGATTTAATTCTATAGGTTGATTTGATTTAACTCCGACTCCGGTGTGTGGACCATGTATGCTTAGACTTAAACACCTCTATCTGGCTACCCTGGCACTGATCACCATCCTGATCTATATGCCTGGTCTTTCTGGCCCTTTTCTTCTAGACGACTACTCCAACCGGGTCAATGCATACTCCTATGGCCTGGATTGGCAAGAGATACTATCCGCCACCTTTACCAACCAGAGCGGCATCCTGCGAAGGCCACTGGCTAATCTAAGTTTCATCCTGAATGCCATTGCCGACCCGTCCGCGTTTGGCTTCAAGCTGGTGAACCTGATACTGCATCTGGTTACCGGTTTTCTGCTGTTCAACCTGATACAGAAACTATGCAGAGTCAGATCAAACCTAACCGGGATGCAGGCAAACCTCACAGCATCGATTGTTTCAACAATCTGGTTGCTGCACCCGTTACAGGTCAGCAGCGTGCTGTATGTGGTACAGCGCATGTCCATACTCTCGGCACTGTTCACGCTTGCAGCACTCCTGGTGTATGTGCGATTTCGCAGTAGCAGTGGCAATCTGAATCGGACAGTAGCACTTTTAGGCGGTTACTCTGCCCTTTGGATCCTGGGGCTGGCCAGTAAGGAGAGTGCAGCCCTGTTGCCGCTGTTCCTGCTTGGCGTTGAGTTCTGCATATTCAGATTTAAAGCTACGCCCGATAGGAACAGCAAGAGAAATTTACATCTGTTGCTCACACTGCTGGTCTATCTGCCACTGTTGGCGGGCGCCATCTACACCCTAACTCACTTTGGGGCCCTCACTGCCGGATATGGTGCACGGGATTTCTCTCTGCCGGAGAGACTATATACAGAGATACATGCAGTTATTTTTTATCTGAAGGTAATAATTACCCCGGACCTGTCACTTATGGGGCTGTACCATGACGACTTCCCCATAAGCAGCTCCATGGAGCCAGTAACTCTTGTATATCTGGCGCTTATCATTATCTCCGTTCTGGCAGCGGTGTTTGTCCGAAAACGCTTCCCCCTATTGGCTTTGGGAATACTGTGGTTTTATTCAGCCCATCTGCTGGAGTCCACATTTCTCCCCCTGGAACCGGTGTTTGAACATAGAAACTACCTGGCCCTGGCCGGGGTATGCATGATCCTGGCCGAGGTGATTATTTATCTGCTTCAGGCTGGTGTCTCAACCAAAAGGCGCATATTCACCTGGTCCGGTGTTGTCTTGTTCATGCTGTTCATTACCACACTAACCAGCTTCCGCGTTGACTCCTGGTCCAGTCGGGAGAAGCTGTTCACCACCCAGGAGAGATACCATCCAGATTCGCGCCGGGTATTAATGGAACTGGTTAACATAGACGTGCAGAAAAGGCGTTTTGACCTGGCATACTCCAGGATCGACCGTATTGAGGCGCTTGCCCCAGACCAGGCCCGTCACAGCATTATGCGACTGATTATAAGTTGTTATGAGAACAGATATTATGGGCATAACCTCAACCGGGCCATACAACTGCACACAAACAATCCCGAATGGTTCAAATCCAGCAGTGAACTGCTGAATCTTGGCAAACTTTCTCTCAATGGCAAATGCCCTGCATACAACAGTTCACAGGTAATCAATCTATTGTTGATTACTGCCAATGGCCATTCAGGCAGACCGGTCTCTCAACTCCACTCTATGGCAGGGCAACTATATGCAAAGTCCGACAATGCTGAAGAGGCCAGAGAACAGTATCGACTGGCCCACCTGACGGATACTTCCCAGTTGCAGCCGTTAATCGCCAAAACCTATCTTGAATTGAATGGCGGACTATTGGATGATGCGGAAAACACCATCCGATTATTGAGAAATGCTGAAAGAAATACTATCGTATACTACAACCATCTCATCAGTGAGTTGGAAGAGCATCTTGCTGATGCAAAAAGCAGCTCCAACTAAACCAACGCCTTACACAACCAACACTTAATAGTCATAATGAACAAACAGGTGCCCATACAACCATCAGAGCACCCGACACACCAGAACACCGCTTCTATCCTTGTTGTATACCATCCGGACCAGCACTTTTCTGAACGGCTACGGCGCATAGCCGCCCAAACCCGACTCATAGTTATTGTAAACAATGGCCCCAAGGCCACGCTTGACAACCACTTAACCGAAATAACCCATCAGGAAACCAGAATTGATCTGTTGCAAAACAGCAAAAATATGGGGCTGGGGTTCGCACTTAACCAGGGCGTTGAGCATTGCCTGCATGATGGATACAAATGGGCGCTCCTGTTGGATCAGGACACCGAGGTAGATTCGGATATCGTAGCATCCCTAAGCAGCATAACCGCCAGCATGTCGCCCCTTCCTGCGGTTATCGGAGCCAACTACAGAAACAACCGGAATGGAAGGATCTTCAAGAGCTGCAGTGAATCTGATAGTGGTGTAACTAAGAGAAAAACGGTAATCACATCAGGAACCCTACTTAATCTAAAGACCCACATACTAATTGGTCCATTCATGGACAACTACTTTATCGACTCCATCGACCATGAGTACTGCCTAAGGGCGCGCAGCAATGGTTTCCCCATCTACATAAGTTGCAAGCCTCTGATGACACACCATATCGGGACAGAATTTAATACGGCAAGTTACCTACAACGATTGTTACGCGCACCCGATCACTCACCCGCACGAAAATACTACATCGCCAGAAACACCATCACCACAATGAAAATATTCTGGCGCAGCGAAACCACCTGGTGTCTCAAACAGGCTCTCCGACTGACATCCGAGGTTATCTCCATCATGCTGTTTGAAGATTCAAAAGTAGCAAAGCTAAGCAGCACCATGAATGGAATGGTTGACGGCATTCTTGGCAGACCAGGTCCAGGACCGCTGGAATAGTAATGTCCGACAGAGAGGAAAAAAGAGATCTGCTGATCCTAGGCGTGCATCAAAAAAGTGAAGCCTACCCAAATGTGCTGTATAGAATTCGAGATCTGGAGAAACATCCCGACATCAACACCCATGAAATCAATTTTCCAATCATGGATGATCCAGCCAGAACCCCCGGTAAATTAAAACGACGATTCCCACGCTTTCTCCGCACAATCTACGGCCACATATATATATTAATCCGCTATCTCTTTTCGCCCTACAAACAGACGGTATATGTTCCATATCCTGCAACATTTGTCTGCTGGACACTATCTCTCTTACCCAAACGTCTGCAGCCATCCAGACTGATTATTGATCAATTCATCTCTCTCTATGAAACCATAGTGATTGATCGCAGATTAATCTCCAGAAATGGCCTGCTCGCCAAACTGCTTTTCCGCATAGAGAGACGTGCATTACACTCATGTGACAGCATAATTGTAGATACGTCACTGAACAGAATATATATTGAGAACCTGTTCAACATCCCTTTAACGAGGATAGATGCAATTCCCTTAACCACAAATGAAGAGGCGTTCAGCCCTAGAGAATATAATGCGGGTAACAACAGGTGCCGGGTCCTGTTTATTGGCACCCTGATACCACTGCATGGTATTCAGATTATTATCTCCGCAATAAAACTACTACAATCTAATAATCACATAGAATTCACAATTATAGGAGACGGGCAGGATGCCAAATACCTTGAGGCCTTCAACAGAACCGGACCCAAGAATCTTGTTTGGCTGAGAAAATGGACAAGCCCGTACCAACTAGCTGATGAGATCGATAAATCAGATATATGCCTTGGTATTTTTAGTGGCAGCAAGAAAGCCGACCGGGTTTGCCCCCTAAAGTTATATGCTTACATGTCCATTGGCAGACCCGTGATTACTGCAGATACTAATTGGAGCAGGAACGTCTTGTCGGGACACAGCAAAAATGAGTTTTGCACCATAGCGCCAGGCAGTGGAGAGCTACTTGCCAAGCAAATTGAGAGCCTTGCGCTTGCACACAATGAAAGGCAGTTCCTGTCGACCGCATGCCAGGGGTTCTATAGAGATAACTTGAGCAACAAAAAAGCCATCGATAAACTATCCGCCATTATACTTGGTTGATTTTGACAGGGATCCATCTTCAAACTCGGGCCATGAATACTCACTCACAGAAAACACCCAGGGTATGCATCCTATTATCCACATACAACGGCGAACGTTTTATTGCCGAACAGTTGGACAGCCTGCTACATCAGACTTATCCCAACATCCACATACATATCCGGGACGATGGCTCCACCGACGATACGGTTAAAATCATCAAATCCTATGGCAAAGTTCACAACAATATCTTCATAACAGAGGGTGAAAACTGCGGGATTGTGCACAGCTTCATCAAGATCCTTAAGGACACCAACAATCCTTCTGGTCTATATGCATTCTGCGACCAGGACGATATCTGGTTATCTCACAAGGCGGAGGTGGCCGTATCGGCAATAATGGACAGTCAAACCCCATCAAAGACTCTATATTGCACGCGCCTTGAATACACAGATCAAGACATGGGGCACTTGGGTTACTCTCGCATACCAAAGCAGATTGGTTTTAACAATGCCATCGTAGAGAACATTGCAGTCGGCTGTACATCGGTGTTCGGAGAGGACATAAAACGCCTGGTTCTTCAAGCAGACCCCAATACAATGATGATGCACGACTGGTGGACGTACCTCGCAGCAGCATCATTTGGCGAGGTTGTTTTTGACTCAAGGACCTCAATCAAATACCGGCAACATGGAAATAGTGCAACTCCCTGGGAACCGGGGCTAAAGAAAATAAAGGCCAGAGCATATGGACTGGTCAACAGACTTCTGAACCACAGACACGCCGGTCTGGATTCATTAAATCAGGCTATAAAGTTTATTGAAACATATCCGGAAACAGCGACCAAGAATACTGATCTCATTAGACAATTAGTCGACATGCGGGGAAAACGCACGCTCCTGAAGCGTCTTAGGTACATCTACAATCCGCAGGTGGTTCGAAGCGACCCAATAGAAAATCTGTTATTGAAACCCATGATACTTTTCAGGTTGCATTGAGTTATTAATCCGGCAACCTTATAGGTGATGTTCAGCCTGACACCCAAGGCTTGGTTACCCGCGGGGCCGAAGCCAAATATGGCCAACTGTGTCCAAGGGATAAATTCGGGTTGTAAGCCGGGTCATTATTAAGTATGCCTGGCCAGCGTGAATGCATATAAGCAATCTCTGCCTTGGCGCGTTGCTGCTTTTTAGGTGTATTTTCAGAACCACGTGAAGCTGATTCATGGTGGTAAAGTTCTGCAAATGGAGTCCAGAGATTGCGGTAACCTTGCTCCATAACTCTAAGGCAAAAATCCACATCATTAAATGCGACCGACAAATTATCTTCCTCAAGACCACCAACTTCAACAAATAGTGACTTTCGCACCACAAGGCACGCAGCCGTCACCGCTGATAGATTTTGAGTTGCCTTTGCCCTACATGCATATCCTGCCGTTCCTCGAGGCATATCTGCATAAATATGCCCCGCACACCCACCCATACCAACCAGGACACCGGCATGCTGTATGGTATCGTCGGGATAGTAAAGCATGGCGCCGACAGCCCCAATTTCATCGCGAACAGCATGACCAACCATCTCGTCCAGCCAATCACCTGAAATAACCTCAATATCGTTATTCATCAGACATAACATGCTGCCATTTGCTGCCAAAGCAGCAAAGTTGTTGATTGCAGAATAATTAAATGGCTTATCGTACTCCAGCACCCTGGCGATACCGGCCTCCTCTAGTGTTGAAAGATACTCCAACGCTTCAGGATCATCCGATTGATTGTCTACCACGATGATTTCAAAATGTTTATAACAAGTCTTGCCAAGCAGACTGTCAATGCAACAACGCAGCAACTCGACCCCATTTCGCACCGGAATAATAATAGAGACGAGAGGTATTGGTTCTGGAAGATCATATTGTACATGCAGCGTGCCACAGGAGGCAGCACTAACTTTTCCAGGTTGACCGCTTTTTTCTAAATGTTCGGTTACAGCTGCCATCCGCGCTTCATAATTATGATTTTTATTTTTAGAATCTTTTTCAGCTGCCACTCCGGCATCACGCCGGTGGTACAAAACGTGCGAGATATGGTGAATTTGTGAAACAGATGTACTTCTGGTCACCCGAAGCGCAAGATCCCAATTAGAGTAACTACCGAAGTCTTTTCTAAACCCTCCAACCTCACTCACAATACTGGACCGATAGACACACAGACTTGAAATCATATCCTGACTCAGGAACAAATCCGGATTCCAGTCCGGTTTAAAATAAGGATCAAAGCGTTTTCCCGACTCATCCACCTTATCTTCGTCGCTGTATATAATATCAAGGTGTGGCCTTTCATTGAGTGAAGCAACGACCATATAAAGCGCATGCTCAGCCAACTCGTCATTCTGATTGAGTAAGGTAACAAACTCACCCATAGCAAACTTAAGTGCAGAATTAGATGCGGTTGATATATGTCCATCTGCATCATGGCTTACGCTTTTAATCCGACGATCTGATTCTGCAATCTCATTGAGTGTCATTGCAATATGTGGTTCAGTTGCTGCAACATCCACAATACATAACTCCCAGTGCGGATACAGTTGTCGCCGAACAGACTCGACAGCCAGTGCAACCCATTTTTCCTGTGCGTTACATACAGGCATTACTATTGAGATCAAAGGGTGATATTCGAGCGCATCAATATGTGATGAGATTTGTTTCCGGTCTTCCAAGTCTAGTGTGTCATTCTTTTCAATCCAGTAATCATAGTTGACGGCAGCTGTGAAATGTCCATATATCCCTTTCAATCCCTCACGACGCCACAGTCTGTAGCCTTTAATGACTGACTCTTTTGGCGAACACTTGGTAAGCAAGCGGATCAGTTCACGTAGGATAATTGAATGGTTACGCCTAAGCATAGTAAGTGACTTCTGTTATTGGATTACCACTTTAACTTGTCTTTTACCAGGCGTGATAGGACTGGCAATAAACGTAGCGGCTTGGTTATTTGCCACGAAAACGTGGACTTAACCCGAGTTACTTCCTTAAGAAGGTCAATATTTATTTGCTCAAGAGAGATTCGTTCCAGTAAATGAAACATGTCACTATCTCCGGCAATCCGAATAAGATCTTGGTAGTAAAATCCATAGGTTTGTTTGACCAATTGAGCATCACCAGGTTCGGACAGTAGTTCATAAAGCTGATTGATACCGAACACTTTGTGTGTTGTTGACCCGCTTCTGATGGCCAATTTGGCAACCAAGTATTTGGGGATAGCGTTTTCCTCTCCAGCGAACCCTGTAAGCTTAGGAAATATTTTATTCACTTCGTCTAGACACCCACTACTCATATAATGACCAAGGATCTGCTGTAATTCAATTTCTATTCGAACACGATTCTCAAGGCGATTACCACTTGCATTAGCCTCATTATCAAGCACTCGAAATTTCACGAGTGGTTCTGGAATAATATGGATTTCATATTTCAGACAAAGCCGAATCCACATCTCAAAATCACCCAGCTGCGCGAACCTCCTATCGTAAAGGCCAATATCTTCATAACAGGACTTCCTTACCATTACACTTGGGTGGCAAAGGCAATTACCATGATAGAAAAAATAGTTCAACCATTCAAAACGCGACCTGTTTGTCTGCTCAAATGTGTCATAATAAAAATGTGTTGGGTTCTGAAAATCACTACCGGAACCATCAATAAGCATGACCCTTGTAAAAACAGCACCCGTGTTTTGATTTTGTTCTAGGAAAGCCACCTGCTTCTCAAGTTTCTCCGGCAACCAAATATCATCTGAATGGTGAATAGCAATATACTCACCCTTAGCATAATGGCGTATGGCCTCATTGATGCCGTATACACCACGTGAGCGCACGGCATTTCGTATTTTTACAATACGTAAATCATTAAAACCTTGAATAATTTCCCAGGAATTGTCCTCGGAGCAATCATCAATGATGATTAGCTCAAAATCCGTAAAGCTCTGTTCAAGCACGCTTGTAATAGCATCTGCAATAAACTCTTCATGATTGAATGACGTTAGGATAATCGTAATATGGCACATAACTTGGTATCAGTTCCCAGTCCTGAAAAACATGCCCATGATTTCATTTTCTACCCATGGCTCGTTTGCTCTCAGCACCTCAACAGGGATTACACATACATCCCAGTCCCATAGCATTAGGTACACTTATGAATTTTCCACAATCAGCATACTAATTTAGACTGCATAATAAATAATGGCCTGTTGAGGAATTCTCCCAGAGAATCTCTTCGAGCAATATTATGTGGGCTGACTGATTGATAAAACGTACCTGCGCTAGAGTCTTCGGCAATTCCAACATCAGATATTACCCAGCTGTCACATGTCCCGGACTCAACAAAGTCTATAAGCTCTCTTTTTGTTCCGTTCCTGAACAAGGGAAGTCCAGTATTGCCCTTCCAATTGAATCCAATCTGCAAAATCAAGTATTTAGTGTGCTGCGCAATTCTGGACAGTGAATTCAGCATGTTTTTTTTTGCTGCTGCGATGGACTGATCAGGATCTCCATAATCATCTCCCACATGATGTAAGACGTTGAGAAGCAGACAAACATCTGCATCTACTATTGAAAGATCGTCCTCAAACCTCATGTAATGTGGGTGGACCTTTACCCGATCTTGCCAGCCCAGTAGATTTACCACCTCACTCATAAAAGCACAGTGATTGCGGTTTCCTTCAATAAATAGTGCTGATTGTGCCCCACGATCCACCAACTCAAGAGAAAAATATCCTGTGTTTCCACCGATGTCCACCAGAGATGCACCTTTGTATGGTACATGTTGCAGAATATAGTCTAATCGTTCTTCCTCATAACGCGAATGTGTATTCAGCATATTGACTGAAATGAACTCTCTTAGCGGCCTAGGCAATATCTGATAGTGGCTGTGCTTGCTGGTCAGATTATAGAGCTCAACTAACCGATTACGATTCATAAAAACTCTCTGCTTTTATTTTCTTGGTGGAATAAATCAATTGTATCCCCCCTTAAGAAGATGTCCTGTGGACGTATAACCGAAAGGTCCTTGACAAACTGCTCATCGGAATAGTTGTGATAGGTAATTGGCTGAGACTTTTGCTCTATCCCTCCTGACCAGAAGTAATGACTTCCTAGAAAGTGTGTGGGGTCGGGCTTAGTAATTGCAAATTCATAATCGCGTAACATCACCCCAAATACATCAATATTATTGTCAATAAGGAACTGCATAGGACCCCAAAGACGCGGATTGGACTCGATCATATAGTAACGATCGCTGGATTCGTCACGCCGCAACTCCACCATGATTAGCCCAGAGAAATTTAGATTATGCAACATATCCATATAACTTTGCGCTACAGGAGTGCGGTGAAGATCCGTGGTGGTTGCCAGGATGATTGATCTTCCACCAGCTTGCTGCATCAGGTTTTCCTGTGAAAAAATAACATCCGTCCCCTTTTGTGCAATATATGCCAACAAATAATAGCTTCTTCCATATATATACTGCTGATAAAAGTAAGCCCCCGCCACCTCTTTACGTAAAAATCCGCTGAGGTCATCCATATCATGTATCAAATAAGGAGTCAGTTGTCTGCCCTGAGAGCAAGAATATGTACGCGGTTTGGCTACAAATGGAAAATATTCTGGGATTACACTGAACTCCTTTGGTACATCCAGTCCATATGATTCACACAGTTTTGCGAATTTGTATTTGTCAGATATGTCTGAGTAGAGCTGACTGTCCACCAAAGGTATAACACAATCACTGTCCTCTATTGCAGTACGATGTTTAAGCAGAAAACGATTAAAAAATTCACTGGTGGGTAAGACTAGGATCCGGTGGTAACCATATTTATTACGTAGCGCCTCTATCCATGACCGAAAATCCTCTGGCTTTAAACTCGGCGAATCCCTGATAATTTCCACACGCTCCTTATATATCGTTAAGAAAATCGGATCCCTGTCACTTTTTGCAACAATATGGTAATTGATATCATGAGCAGTAGCCCAGCGACAAAAAGCAATCACAGCCCTGATATTAAACCCTGAAATCACTATGACTGCTTGTTTGCTTATCATAAATTATGGCCCATACTTTATATGTTTACTTAAAGGAACTACAGTATTCATACAAGGCTTATTGCCGCACATAAGGTGATTTCTTGTTGTTAGGACATGAACGGATGAACCCGCCATTCTTATAAAGCGCAAACTACTATCCGGAGTCAACACAGATATCATACTATTCCAGTACGTTCCTGAGGACTTCCACAACACGATGTTGTACAGACTCATCAATTTGATAAAAAATTGGAAGGCACAGCACTCTCTTCGCAATGTTTTCTGCTATTGGGCAAACTTCTCCTTTGAGGTAAGGCAATTGATTGAGTGTTGGATAAAAGTAACGACGAGGAAAGATATCAGAATTCTCCAGTTTACGCTTGGCCATTAGTAATTCTGTTTCTGATCGGAAAATAACTGGATAGTACGCATAGTTATAATCAACTTCTTTGGTCACAGGCTCAGGACGTGTAACCGGCAATTCCAATAAAAGTTGATCATACAAATCGGTGGCTGCTTTACGCATTTTTATTATTTTCGGAACTCGTGGCAACAAGCATAATCCCATGGCCGCATGGAATTCTGAATTTTTAGCATTTATGCCCTGAGTGATAAATTCATCACTGATATGTCCAAATGCACGAGCCAGACGAATTTTCCTGGCAATATCATCATTATCGGTAATTAGTGCTCCACCTTCTACGGTGTGGAACAGCTTTGTAGCGTGGAAGCTCATAGCCGACAGATCACCAAAACTACTGACTGCACGTCCATTCAAACAAGACCCGAAGGCATGGGCTGCATCATAGATAACCCGCAAATTGTGCTTCCGTGCAATCTCCTCGATTGCGTAAACATCGCATGGGTATCCATATACATGCACAGCTAGAATGGCTTCTACTTCTGGAGTAATGGCATCCTCGATAAGGTTGGCGTCAATGCAGAAATCATTAAGATTTATATCGACAAATACAGGTTCACAATTCTCCCATAAGATAGAATTAGTGGTGGCTACATAAGAGAAAGGTGTGGTAATTATTTTCTTCTGCAACCCGAACACCTTAATAGCAATCTGCAGGGCCAATGTTCCATTGGCTGTCAGAAACAGGTGTTTTACACCAAAATATTCTCTAAGATGCGACTCTAACTCCAAGAGTATTGGCCCGTTATTGGTTACATGCCCCGTTTCCCATATCTTTTTTAGCTGCTCGATGTATTCATCAAGTGGCGGCAGATAGGTTTTCGTCACATTAATCATGACTTACCACATACAGTACACTCTGTTGAGTAATACCACAGCCAGTGAATACATCCCTGCCGAAATGGTCAACATCAAGATGTTTTATATTAAATCCAGTATCTGTGATTCTGTGTAAATAATCTTGTTTTGCGTATAACCGCACATGATCCCCCTGACCAAAAAGCCGCCATCGATCTGCTTCAGTGATTACCCCCGGGTCCTCAACTGTCTGATCTAGGTAAGGTACTATCGGCGCCATAAGTATCCCCCACCCACCAGGCTTTAATATTCTATGCAGTTCCTTCATCGCCTGCATGTCATGCTGCACATGCTCCAATACATGGGAACAGATAAATGAATCAAACGAACCGCTAGTGTATATATCTAACTGAGTGATATCTATTTGATCATCTACATCTTTGTCTAATAGATCTGCGGTCCGGTAGTCAAATATATCTAGTTCGCGCAGATAGCGTAAAAGTGCGGGTTCTGGAGCAAAGTGAAGAAGACTGGGGCGTTTCAATCGTCTTGATGTAAGTGTCTTGCACCATTCACCAATGTAAAGTGCGAACAGCCGCTCTCGGTCTGAAGCTCCACAATTAGGACAGGAGTAATTCCTAGTGTTGATGGTTTCCCCTTGCCCGAAATGTGCATAGCCATATTTACTGGCATTTTCAGCATAGCTGGAAGGAAGCGGTAGAAATCCGCGCACTCTTTGCCTGCATACGGGGCAATAATATTTGCTGCCTTTAAAACGCTGCCATAGAAAAACCAGTCTATTCATTGTCCACTACCGCAACAGAGTTTGAATGATACACTTTAGACCAGAGCTTTATTGGCTGCCGCTCTGTCATATGGAATACCAAGGCATTTTCCACATAATCAAGATTTTTTGCGCTTTGGTTAACAACAATGGGGATTGAAAGTATTGTGAGCAAATTATAAGAGCCGGCGGCAAGTGGTAATTCAGTGCGGAATTCTACAAATTTTCTATCCCCTGACTTGCCAGTGATCAAGTCGCCATTCTCTAAAGCGGTACTGGTACCTAATAAAATATAATGTTTGTCATCCCGAATATAATAGGACGTCACGAATTCACAATCTGTTTGAAACCGAATATGAATTCGGATTATTACTTGCTGGTTAAAGTGCGTTTCTCCGATAGCAATACCAGCTTCGTTTAGCATTTCCACACAAGTAATCTGTGCCTCACCGGAACCTTGTCTAAAACTGCTGACTCGTTCTGCAAATTCGTGATCTACAAAATATTCTTCGCGTCTGTCTAGGGCAACATCATGTCGCGGCAGATTAATTGGAGCGTCAGCAGCCGAGTCGATTCTTACTTGCCGTAGATAGTAATCTGCCACTTTGGCCGTTGCTCCTACGTGGCATATTTGCCCGCGATCAAGATAGATCGCTCGATCACACAGTGCCTTCACCGCATTAATATCATGGGAGACAAATAGGATAGTCATACCCTCATCTCTAAAACGATGGAAGGCAGACATGCATTTCGCCTGAAAAGCCGCATCACCAACTGCAAGCGCTTCGTCTACTATCAAAATATCCGGCTGTGCATGAAGTGCAACCGAGACTCCCAACCTTATAAACATACCACTTGAGTAATATTTGACCGGTGTGTCAATAAATTCATCCAGGCCGGAAAACTCTATTATTTTAACAAGCTTACTTTCGATTTCTTCCAGCCGCAGACCAAGGATAGAGCCATTTATATATATGTTTTCTCTACCTGAGAGCATTGGATGAAATCCGGCCCCTACTTCAATCAAACTACCTACCCTGCCACTTACTCTTATCACTCCCTTATCCGGGGGAAAGATTCCACTGATAAGTTTTAATAATGTACTCTTCCCTGATCCATTCGGCCCAATAATTCCAAAACAGTCTCCAGAATTAAGGGAAAAAGAAACATCATCAACCGCCCAAAACTCTTCTTGCCGTAATTCTGCTGGTCCTGGTGAAATACCCAATATTTCCCGGCCAATATCTTTTATCCCATACAGCATGCTTCGCCGTAAAGATCGACAGTGCTTCTTACTGACTCCTTCAACATTAATAATTGGCATATCTGTCATAGAAGCAACACCTCAAGCCCTTTCGGTAACCCGCGGCATAGCCAAATAAAAGACACGCCAACCCATCAAAAAAACCAAACAGGAAAAAAGGGTGGCGGCAGCAAACATCTCAGGCTGAGATAGCTCCCCCTGGTTAAGAAGGTCTTGCATGGCAATAAGCAGAGGCGAGATCGGATTAATGAAATTTACCAGAACAAATGGCCACTCTACCGGTGGTGGATATAGAACCGGCGCCAGGAACACGGCAAACGAAAGCACCACCCCCAGAGCATTGCCTATATCGCGCACAACAAGATTTGCAATAGAAAGAATAAAACCAGCACCAAGTGCCAGCAGCAGAACTGGCAGCAAGATCAGAGGTATAAAAACAGCCTGCCAATGTGGGACTACCCCCATCCAGAAAAATGCGATCATCACGAAGGCCAATCGTACAGCATAATCTATCAGTGGTTGTCCAAGTGCTGCAAACACAAGCGTATCTTTGGAGAAATTTATCCTGGTAACCAGAGAACCAGCCTCCAGCAGGCTGTTAGTTGCAGCTGTCAAGGTTCCTGCAAACAAATGCCACACGCTAAGATTCCATAAGGCAAATAGTATATAGGGTAAACCGGTTTCACCAACCGGCAACAGCCTCTTCCCCACCAGGTAACTAAAAATCAATGCTGTGACCAATGGCGGAAAAATGGCCCACACGATTCCAAGCAGGGACTGTCGATAACGTATGGTAATATTCCGCCGCATTATCAAAAATAGAATATCCCGGCCATCAAGGATATTTCGTAGCATCTCACCCCAGACGCGCAATCCTAGGGAACGCGTACCATTTCGTGTGTATACTGTTTCTGCAATCCGGGAGGTACTGTTATTGTTCTCTTCAGAAGACAATCTATGTCTCGATTCCACGGCATGCCTCCTTCAACAGCAATTGTTTATGTTTACCAAGTAGCCCTAAATGCCTCGTGGACTCACCCTGTATCAGTACCTGAGTACGAATATTCCCAGCAACGCAGTTATCGGCCATGGTTTCCAAATGAATCGGATTTTCTCGGTGCTGTAACTCAGTTTACACAATTATGAGATGGACAAAGCGCTGGTTACTGGTCTGTACTCCGCTCATCCTTCTCCCCCCATAAGAGTAATCTGGGCTCCAGGGATTTTTTGTTTACCAGTTTGTTAAATTCCTCGGACTTTAGCACCAGCGTACGTATTCGTCGGTCTATATAACGTTCTGTTTTTGTAGTCAGGTCCGCCAAGTTATCTTGGTCTATCTTTCCCAGGAGTACGATATCGATGATCCCGGTATCTCTCCCAAACGCATAGTCTCCCACCACATACGCAGCCTCCAGGTTACCCAGACGCATTATTATGCTCTCCAGGATGGCGTCCATGCCCAGCGCCTTCTGCACCATTGAATGAAGCTCATCGAACAGAGGGTGTCTCTTATTGGCGCTAAAAAAGACCTGCCTTCCATTTTTCTCGCTGTTCAGCAACCCGGCTTCAGTGAGGTGTTTCAGTTCTCCTTTCACATGACTTGGGGAGGATCCGGTTTCCTCTGCAAGCTCACGTAGATAAGCCTGCTGCTCGGGATTGAGAAACAATCTCATAAGCAGTTGAATGCGAGTCTTTGATGTTATTAAACCACGAAGTATGGACACTTTTCGCCCTATTACGTTCTATTTAATAGAACATTATAGGCGAAATATTGCTTATTCATAGGATGGATTTGGGGATTTGGGCGTCGATCTACAAAACAGGCGAGATATTTGTGGACTTATTCTTCCCACTTACTATTGGTCTTCATAGCTGAAATACCATAGTGCAGCGCCGTGACCTGTTCAGATATCAGCCCAATTAGAAATACCAGAATCGCGGTAATAAACATCACACCAGCCATCTCTGAAAAATTTCCAGTGGCCCAATAGAAATAGATATATCGCAATAGTCCGGTCAAGAAAAAAAGTACACTTGCCGGGAAGAAAAAACGCATGGGTGAGAACAGTGTTGTTACTTTCATAATAACCACCATGAACCGGATGCCGTCCCGGATAAAGCTGATCTTGCTTTTCCCCTTACGTTGACCAGCACGTATGGGGATAAACAGTACCGGGTAGCCGGAACGGAGGAAAGCCATGGTCGAAGTGGTTGGATAAGAGAATCCATTGGGTAACAGATGGATAAATTCTTTAAATGTATCAGCCTTGGCCGCTCGAAAACCCGAGGTAAGGTCTGGAATGCGGCGACCGGTCAGCAGAGATGCAAATCTGTTCAGCAGCTTATTTCCAAGCCAGCGTCCCTTACTGGCCTGAGTATCAGGTTCACGCGCCCCTATTACCAGGTCATAACCTTCATCAATACCCTGTAATAGCCTGGATATGTCTTTGGGATTATGCTGCCCGTCTGCGTCCATAAAAACCAGGACATCTCCCTTGGCATGTCTGGCGCCGGTCTTGATGCTGGCGCCATTCCCCATATTGTATTTGTGTTGGATTACCCTGGCTCCCGCTTGCTGCGCAAGTTCATAGGTTCTGTCTGATGAATTATCATCAACAACCAGGATCTCAGCCTCTGGAAAGCTCTCAGCCAAACAACTTACAAGCTTACCTACAGACAGCTCCTCGTTGTAGGCCGGTATAACTATAGATAGGCTTGGATTAGTTTGCGCCATTTAACATCCAGTAAGTATTCAGAGAGGGGGTGTATTATTTGGTATATAAACAGACCGCGCCACGATGAGCACAAAGACTATCATGCAACCACACCAATACCACTTGAGAATTGCTAATCTATTGGGCGTATGTTGCAAATACTTCCTCACCTAATTGCACAACCTTTCATTCTAAGTTATTGTCTAATTTCACAAATAATTATGCATGTTAAGCTATAATCTGCAATATTAAACGGTATGGATAGCATACGCACGAATTGCAGCATTTTTTAAAAATGCCCATGTTGTCAAAAAAATAAAGCTATCTGCCTGTTATAGCTGGCTTTAATAGCTCTCTCAATCAGCCAGGCAGGCGTCAACCAAGCACAAGCAACAAACAAATGGCAGAAACGAAACGAAACACAAAAATCAGTGGCTTGGCCCATCGCCTGGTTAGTGACAATCTACTATCTCCTGAAGCAGCCGAACAGGCATATAGTCAGGCGCTGTCTCAGCGAGTGCTATTTGTTACCTATCTGGTGGAACACAATATCCTGGATAGTAGACAGATCGCATACGCCGCCTCTCAAGAGTTCGGTGTGCCGCTGCTGGACATAGCTGTACTGGATCTGGAACAGGCGCCAATCAATCTGGTGGAAGAAAAGTTGATCCGCACCCACCATGCCATCCCACTATTCCGCCGTGGCAACCGGCTGTTTCTGGGGGTCTCTGACCCAACCAATGTTGCCGGCCTGGATGAGATTAAATTTCATACCGGATTAACCACTGAAGCCATAGTGGTCGAGGAGAGCAAGCTCACCAGTTTTATCGAATCCGCCCTGGACGCTCAGGAAACCAGTATGGAAGATCTGATGGATGCAGATCTGGATAATCTGGATATAAGCGCCGTCGATGATGAACAACCTGCGGAGGGCGAACTCGATATTGATGATGCCCCGGTGGTGCGCTTTGTAAATAAGGTGTTACTTGATGCCATCAAAATAGGGGCTTCAGACATTCATTTCGAGCCTTACGAAAAGAGCTTCCGAGTCCGCTTTCGTCAGGATGGCATACTACATGAAATAGCCTCACCGCCGGTTACTATTGCACCAAGACTGACCGCACGCCTCAAGGTGATGTCACGCATGAACATTGCCGAACGCAGAGTGCCACAAGATGGCCGCATCAAGATGGTGCTGACGAAGAACCGCTCTATCGACTTCCGCGTCAACACCTGCCCTACCCTGTACGGCGAAAAAGTGGTACTGCGTATACTCGACCCCACCTCAGCCCAGATCGGGATTGAGGCGTTGGGGTTTGAGCCGGAACAACAAAAAATATTTGAGACCGCCATCGGCAAGCCCTATGGCATGATCCTGGTAACAGGTCCTACCGGAAGCGGTAAAACCGTAACCCTGTATACCGGCATGAATATGCTGAACCAGCCAGATGTGAACCTCTCCACCGTGGAAGATCCGGTGGAAATCCAGGTCCGCGGTATCAATCAGGTAAATACCAATGTCAAAACCGGCCTTACCTTCGCGGAGGCGCTCAGGGCCTTCCTGCGCCAGGACCCTGATATCATAATGGTGGGTGAGATACGTGATTTAGAGACCGCAGAGATCGCCATTAAAGCGGCCCAGACCGGTCATCTTGTTCTATCCACCCTGCATACCAATGATGCCCCGCAAACCCTGAGTCGTCTGGCAAACATGGGGATTCCACCATACAACATAGCCTCATCGGTACTTCTAATTCTAGCCCAACGTCTTGCCAGGAAGCTATGTGAACACTGCAAAGTGCCAGATGACCTGTCCAAAGAGGCCCTGATTAGCGAAGGATTTAATAAGCAGAAAATTTCAAAACTGAAGATATATAAACCATCTGAGTCAGGATGTGAACGGTGCACTCATGGCTACAAGGGAAGGGTTGGTATATTCGAGGTGATGCCAATATCTGAGGAAATGGGCCGAATCATTATGGCTAACGGAACCTCAATTCAACTGGCAGAACAGGCAAAAGAAGAGGGCGTACAGAACCTCCGAATGTCTGGACTCAATAAGGTCAGTGCAGGTATAACCAGCCTTGAGGAAATAAACCGGGTAACCAAGGATTAACGCATGGCAAAATCAGCACGAAAAGTAGAAAAAGCTCTTATATACACCTGGGAAGGTACAGATAAAAAGGGCAAGAGACTTAAAGGCGAAACCCGGGCTGCCACCATAACCCTGGTGCGGGCTGACCTGCGCAAACAGGGCATAATTCCACTCAAGATAAAGAAAAAGCCCATCTCCATATTCTCAGCCAGGAAACCCAAGATCACACCTGGGGATATCGCGATATTTGCCCGCCAGTTGGCAACCATGATGCAGGCCGGTGTTCCCATGGTACAAGCGTTTGATATTGTAGGCAGAGGTAGCGAAAACGCCTCCATGCAGGACCTGATCCTGGCCATTAAGGCCGATGTTGAGGGCGGCACCGCCCTGGCAACAGCACTATCCAAACATCCGCTGCATTTTGATGACCTGTTCTGCAATCTGGTCAGAGCAGGTGAGGCGGCGGGTGTACTGGAAGACCTGCTGGATAAGATCGCCACTTACAAGGAGAAGATGGAGTCAATCAAGGGCAAGATCAAAAAGGCCATGTTCTATCCAGTCGCGATCGTTGTGGTAGCAGTTTTGGTTACCGCCATGATCATGATGTTTGTAATCCCACAATTTGAGAGCCTGTTCTCCAGCTTTGGTTCTGACCTACCAGCATTCACCAAAGTTGTGGTGGCCATGTCCAGATGGTTGCAAGAGTGGTGGTTCCTGGCCTTGGCTGGGGTTTTCGGTGTAATCCATCTGTTTGGCTTCATCTGGAAACGTTCCCGTAAATTCCGTCTTTGGATAGACAAGGTTCTTCTCAAAACACCGGTCATCGGCGTTATCGTAAATAAGTCATCCATCGCCCGTTTTGCCCGCACCACTTCCACTATGTTTGCCGCTGGCGTACCCATGGTAGAGGCCTTGGAGTCTGTGGCAGGCGCCACCGGCAATATAGTCTATTCCAATGCCGTGTTGCGTATGCGGGAGGATGTAGCCACCGGGCAATCGCTACAACTAACCATGAAACAGCAGGAGATCTTCCCGCATATGGTCATCCAGATGGTGGCAATCGGTGAAGAGTCAGGCTCGCTGGAAGATATGCTGTCCAAGGTAGCAGATTTCTATGAGGAGGAAGTGGACAATATGGTAGATGCGCTAAGCAGTCTGCTGGAGCCGATAATCATGGTGGTGCTGGGCACATTGATCGGCGGCCTTATCGTTGCCATGTATCTGCCAATCTTCCATATGGCGGAGGCGTTCTGATCCTGTTTTTCGCCGCTTTGGATACAAATTATCCAATCACGGCCTTAACTACTATTCAGCCCGGCAATTGCCTGGTCACAAGACCAGGCTGACCCTGACAAGGCAGCAAGATCACATTTGGCATGTTATTCATAGAACAACTACAACAAAACCCCGCCCTATTTCTGTTTACCATTGCAGCCCTCAGCCTCGCAGTGGGCAGTTTTCTGAATGTCGTGATATACCGGCTTCCGGTCATGCTGGAACGGGAGTGGGAGCAGCAGTGTCGGGAGTTGCGGGGCGAGAGTGCAACTGATGCCGAGCCCGAACCATTCAGCCTGTCTCATCCTAGATCCCGTTGCCAGGAGTGCGGTCACCAGATAGCTTTTTGGGAGAATATCCCGATCATAAGCTACATCTTCCTGCGCGGACGCTGCTCTGCTTGTGGCAATGGCATTTCACTGCGCTACCCCATAGTGGAACTGGTTACCGGGCTGCTCTCGGTCGCGATTGCATGGCACTTCGGTTTCAGCTGGCAGACAGCCGCCGCCCTACCCCTGACCTGGGCCCTGATCTCCCTAAGCCTGATTGACTATGATCACAAACTACTTCCAGACAATATAGCCCTGCCACTGCTCTGGCTTGGTCTGCTGGTTAATCTGCAGGGTGGTTTTACCGATATCTCCTCAGCAGTCATTGGGGCAATTGCAGGCTATCTGTCACTTTGGAGCATATTCCAGCTGTTCCGGTTGATTACCGGAAAAGAGGGTATGGGCTATGGTGATTTCAAACTGCTGGCCCTGCTTGGTGCCTGGCTGGGCTGGCAGTATCTGCTACAGATTGTGCTGCTCTCATCCCTGGTAGGGGCCATAGTGGGTATCTCTTTGGTACTGATTCTGGGGCGCGACCGCACCTTACCCATACCCTTTGGACCCTATCTGGCCAGCGCAGGCTGGATCAGCCTGTTATGGGGAGAAGAGATAAATGTTGCCTACCTCAGGCTCGCCGGAATAGCCTGAATACCCGACACTGAACCGGCCCGCAACATGGCTATAATGTAACCGAATATCCATTACAGGAATTGGCTTCCAAGCTACATCTAACCATGTTGACCATTGGACTAACTGGCGGAATAGGCAGCGGCAAAACCACCGTTAGCGACATCTTTGCATCCCTTGGCGTGCCAATAATTGATTCCGATCTGATTGCCCATAATGTGGTACAGCCGGGCGAGCCGGGACTGGAAGGTATTATCCAGCATTTTGGGGAGAAGCTCCTGCAACCGGACGGCTCACTCGACCGGCAGCAACTGCGCAATCTGGTGTTTGACGATGAGACCGCTCGCAGGCAACTGGAGCAAATCCTGCACCCACTGATCCGCCAACGCTCACAGCAACAGCTGGAAAGTCTGAATACTCCCTATGCCATCCTGGCTATTCCGCTTTTGGTGGAGACGGGACTAGCTGACTCAGTTGACCGGGTACTGGTGGTGGATTGCCCGGAGACGGTGCAGGTTGAACGCATCTGCCGCCGGGATGGCATAGATCCAGATCAGGCCAAGGCCATCCTTGCGGCCCAATGCAGCCGCAAGCAACGCCTGGATGCTGCGCACGACATCATCGACAATAACCAGCCGCTCGCAGGCCTTACCCAAAAGATCAACTCACTGCACAAGCAGTATCTCGCCTTATCCGCCACCACCTGAATCACTCGACCTCTTTGTTTGAGCATAAAGATGCAGGTCTGGTATCCTACCCCCACGTCTCCTGGAAAGGCACACCATGGAAACCGCATCCAAGCAGATAATTTTTGAGCATCCACTGAATGAGAGGACCAGAACTCTGCTCCGGTTTGAACATCTGTTCAACCAGACTGGGTATCACTCCATCCAGGCAGGCGACTGGGACAGCCGCGCCGCCATCGACGGCATGGTGGACATGCTCAATATTCTGCTGTCACGCTCCGATATGAAAAGCGAACTCCTCAAGGAGCTGGGGCGTTACCAGGCCTACCTCACAGGGCTTAACGCCAGCTCCGGCGTCAATAAGGAGCTATTGGATAGAGTATTAGACAATATTGATCTGGCCACCTCAGACATCCGGGGCAATATTGGCCAGATCGGCCAGGATCTACGTGACAACGAGTTTCTACAATCCATACTGCACCGCAGCAGTATCCCAGGGGGAAACTGCGCCTTTGACCTCCCCCTGTACCACTACTGGCTGGAGAAACCAGTCGAGAGTCGCCTGTCACAGCTTAAACAGTGGATGGAAACGCTAGAACCAATCCACAAGGCCGTAATTCTGCTACTGTCCATAATGCGAGACAGCACGGTACCGACCCAGGAGCGTGCTGAAGCCGGGCTGTTCCAGATGACGCTGGACACTCAGACACCAGCCAGGTTAATCCGTATGGCCCTGCCCAGAGATACCATCTTCTTTCCTAAGGTGAGTGGAAGCCGACACAGGTTCACCATTCGCTTTATGCAAGTGGAAAAACAGACCCAGGCCATCCAGACCAAACAGAACATTGAGTTTCAACTCACCTGCTGTACCATCTGACAATCATGACTGAGAAAATCACCACCACCAACTGCCCCACCTGCGACGCCCCGGTCAAATGGGACCAGGATTCACCCTATCGCCCGTTCTGTAGCAAACGGTGCAAACTTATAGATCTGGGGGACTGGCTGGATGAGAACCACCGTATACCCGATACGGGCAAACAAGATACAGACTCCACCTATTGATATGGAGCATCCGACCAGGCGCTACACCATTATCCCCAGAAACCGCTGATACCAGCTATCCCCTGGGCCCCGTGTTCCCAGGCCAGAGGCAGATCTCCCGGCCGCATTCCGCCCAGGGCATACACCGGCAGACTTGCCCCCAGCACCAGGTCAGCAAACCCATCCCAACCCAGGGGAGACGCATCCGGGTGACTTCCGGTCTCCTGCACCGGAGAGAGCACCACAAAGTCCAGCCCCAGGGCCGAGGCATGATCCAACTCCTCACGATTATGGCAGGATGCCGCAACCAGAGCGTCGGTAGACAAGGGGCGTTCAGTCAACTGTAGTAGTCGCCTACTGTTGAGGTGCACCCCATCTGCCCCGAACTGCTGGGCGATCTCAGGAGAGCCGTTCAGCAACAGTCGAGCACCCCTGGAGCGACACAGTTTGAGCACCGCTCCCCCCAGCTCCAGCACTACCTGCTCCGGCAGATCACCCAGCCGCAGCTGTACCAGTGACAACCCGGCATCCAACGCCTGCTCCAACCGTTGCAGAAACTGTCGCTGAGCAGTGGGGTCACTCCCGGTAATGAGATACCGCTCCGGCAGGCCGATGGCCTTAACCACTGGGATATCCGCCTGCGGCATTGGGTAAAAGGATAGGTTCTCGGGCACGACCCACTCCAGCGGCTGTCCCTCCAGACCCTCGGGAATGCCCTGAAAATCGGTCACCAGATGCACATCCAGGAGGACAGATTTGTCTGGATAGTAGTGCAGATTCCGGATCAGGGGCCGATGCTCCAGCAATTGTAGCCCCAGCTCCTCCCTGATCTCTCGGCGCAGAGCCTGTTCAATGCTCTCTCCAGGCTCCAGCTTGCCGCCGGGAAACTCCCACAGCCCACCCTGATGCAGATGTTCTGCGCGCTTGGTTAGTAGGATCCGTCCCCTGGCGTCCCGGATTACGGCAGCGGCCACATGAACGGGGGCGGATGCCATTAATCCTGGGTATCCGAGGGAGTGGCAAACAGGTCATGCTCACCGGCGGCGGTAATCTCCACCTCGACAAAATCACCCGCATCCAGCTCCCAGCCACCTTCGATGATCACACTGCCATCTATCTCCGGGGCATCGGCCGAACTTCTGGCTACTATTCTCTCATCCTGTACTTCATCCACCAGAACTACCATCCTGGTCCCTATCTTGGCTTGCAGCCGCTCACGGCTGACCTGTTCCTGAACCTGCATAAATCTGGTCAGACGCTCCTGCTTCACCTCTTCTGGTATCTGGTCCGGAAGATCGTTGGCGGTGGCACCAGCCACCGGCGAATAGGCAAAACAGCCTACCCGATCCAACTGCGCCACCCTTAGAAACTGCAACAGCTGGTCAAACTCATCCTCACTCTCTCCGGGAAAGCCCACAATAAAGGTGCTGCGCAGGGTGATATCAGGACAGATTTCACGCCATCCGGCTATGCGCTTAAGCACCTTCTCGCTTGCCGCCGGACGCTGCATGGCATGCAACACCCTCTCACTCGCATGCTGAAGCGGTATATCCAGATAGGGCAGGATCCTGCCTTCGGCCATCAGCGGGATCAGCTCATCCACACTGGGATAGGGGTAGATGTAGTGCATACGCACCCAGGCCCCAAGCTCACCCAGGGCAGAGGCTAGATCGGTGAGTCGGGTCTGTAGCGGACGCCCCTTCCAAAAGCCGGGACGATACTTCAGGTCCAGCCCATAGGCACTGGTATCCTGAGACACCACCAGCAGCTCCCGTACCCCGGAGTTCACCAGATTCTCCGCCTCCTGCACTACATCATCCAGGGGCCGACTCACCAGACCACCCCGGAGCTGGGGGATAATGCAGAAACTACAGCTATGGTTACACCCCTCGGCGATCTTCAGATAGGCGTAGTGACGCGGTGTGAGTTTGATCCCCTGAGGTGGGATTGCATCGGAATATGGGTGGTGCAGTGGCGGCAGCTCGGCATGTACCGCAGTCATCACCTCTTCGTAGGCGTGGGCACCAGTTACCGCAAGCACTTCAGGATGGGCCTGGAGGATGGTCTCCTCCCGGGCCCCAAGACAGCCGGTCACAATCACCCGCCCATTCTCGTCCAGAGCCTCCCCGATTGCATGCAGCGACTCCTCCACTGCGGCATCGATAAAGCCGCAGGTATTCACCACTACCAGATCAGCGTTCTGATAGGAGTTGGTAACCAGATAACCCTCGGCCCGCATCTGGGTCAGGATGCGTTCTGAATCCACCAGATTTTTTGGACACCCCAGACTCACAAAGCCAATACGTGGCGCAGCCTTACTCATACTCCACTTCCAGGACGCACAGCTGCTGACATCAGGTCTGTTGCAACAGGTCGGTCAGCGCCACCACCTGGGAGTTCTGTTGAATCTGGATGATGATGCTCTCGGCAATATCCAGATCCCCGGCCTCTACATGCGGCAGCAGCTGCTCCACAATCTGCTGAATAATCAGCATCCCGGCGCGATTGGGATCATCATCGGCGGTAATCTTTTCAATACCGGTATTTAAACCCTGTAGATACTCTTTGAATTGCCCGCCCTGAGCGGGGAGATCCAGGGCCTGGAATTCCGGCTTGAAGGCAAGCACCAACACCCACCCCTGCCCGTCTGTGGTCTCCGCCACCGATATACGTAATGGACCTTCAATCAACATCTACCACTCTCCTGTTCCTGAGGAGTCGGAGTCGATCGCGGTGGGATTATAAAAAAAAATCCCCATATATTTACCGCAATCGACTCCGACCCCATGCTCTCGAAAGACTATCAACATAGTTTAACCTGTCTTGCCACCTTCCAAGAAGAAATTCCATCCCACCAGCCAGAAACATATATAATATCAGTGTTATGGCAGAGAAACATTCCAAGATATATACCCGCAGAGGGGATGATGGCAGCACCAGCCTTGCCAATGGTCAGCGGGTACAGAAGAACAACGCCAGGATAGAAGCCATTGGTTGCGTTGATGAACTCAACAGTCTGATCGGCGTCCTCGCGGCCATGCAGATACCGGACAATTTCAAGGCAACCCTGCTTGAAATCCAGCACCACCTGTTTGATATTGGCGGCGGTCTGGCCATGCCGGATAAATCCATATTGGCGGCGGATGCAGTAGCCGGTCTTGAGGTATTGATAGACCATATGGACGCGGCGCTACCACCACTCACCCGGTTTATTCTGCCCGGAGGCACCCCGGAGGCGGCCAGCTGCCATAATGCAAGATCGGTATGCAGACGCGTGGAGCGCAGTGTACTCACCATGCAGCAATCAGAAGGTGGCCCCTCAGATGACACCGCACTGCACTACCTCAATCGGCTTTCAGACTTCCTGTTTGTACTGGCCAGAACCCTATCCCGTCTAAATGATGGTGAAGAGATATTTTGGCAGAGTTGATACCATTGCCGCTACAGACCTATTCAAAGGAAATATCCCCTTGGACCACCCAGTAAACAAGATTGCCCCCGGCAGTAAGATCACTATGCACTTCTCCCTGACCCTGTCAGACGGCACCGAGGCCGCATCCACCTTCGGTAACGAACCAACCACCTTTGCCATGGGGGAAGGCACCCTTTCAGATGGGCTTGAGCTATGCCTGTATGGCTTGGTTGCTGGCGAGGAGCAGACCCTAACTTTGGAGCCTGACCAGGCCTTCGGGCCACGGGATGAAAGCAAGATTCACCCCATGCCACGCAGCAACTTCGCACCAGATATGGAGCTTGAACAGGGACTGGTAATAGGTTTTACCACCCCGGAAGGCCAGGAGCTGGCGGGAATTGTGCTGGAGATCCAGGAGCAGGAAGTGATAATAGACTTCAACCACCCTCTGGCCGGGAATGAGGTTGTATTCAAAGTGGAGATCCTGGCAGTTGACCCTCCACTGATCAAACTGGATAGCTGACACATCAGATGAAACTGCTCCTGGCAAACCCCCGTGGATTCTGTGCTGGTGTAGACCGCGCCATCGAGATAGTCAACCGCGCCCTGGACCTGTTTGGAGCCCCAATCTACGTCCGCCACGAGGTGGTGCACAACCGGTTTGTGGTGGAGAGCCTGCGCGAGCGCGGCGCCATATTCGTAGACGAACTACATGAGATACCAGATGGAAACACGGTAATCTTCAGCGCCCACGGCGTATCCCTGGCGGTGCGAGAGGAGGCAGAACAGCGCGACCTGCGTATATTCGATGCCACCTGTCCCCTGGTAACCAAAGTGCATATGGAGGTGGCGCGCTTCAGCCGCGACAACTACGAAGTGATACTTATCGGCCATCGCGGTCACCCGGAAGTTGAAGGGACCATGGGCCAGTACAAAAGCTCTGGCGACCGGGGCGGAATATATCTGGTGGTAACACCGGAAGATGTGTCAGCACTCAAGATCAACAACCCGGAGCGACTGGCCTACGTAACCCAAACCACCCTCTCTGTGGATGACTCCCTGCTGGTGGTGAACGCACTGCGTGAACGCTTCCCATCCATCCAGGCACCGAAGCGGGATGACATCTGTTACGCCACCCAAAACCGTCAGGATGCGGTCAAACGGCTGGCCGACAGTTGCGACCTGGTGCTGGTGGTTGGCTCCCCCAACAGCTCCAACTCAAACCGCCTGCGGGAGATCGCCGAGAAGATAGGAACCACAGCCTACCTGATTGATAATGCCGATGACATCCAAAAAGAGTGGCTGGAGGGCATCAACCGCTTGGGGCTCACCGCCGGTGCATCGGCACCAGATCTGCTGGTGGAGCAGGTGATTCATCTGCTTCAGAGCGTGGGTATTAATAATATAGAAGTCATGCATGGCAATAATGAGAACGTTACTTTCCCCTTACCGCCAGAACTCCAGTAGCAACCACACTTCACCACTCCTCTCATAATCCGTACCGCCCATCGGTTAGCACTAAAGACAATTAATATAGTGTGCTAGATATTACGGTAATAGTTATTTTTGCGGAATAAAAAATATGAGAAGGAAATTTAGAAAGCAAAACTCTGGGTTTACCCTTATTGAGTTAATGATAACTGTGATACTGATTTCGGTCATCCTTGGCATTGGCGTACCCAGTTTTAAGGAACTAATACGAAACAGCCGCCTCAGCACTGCCACTAATGAATTCATATCTTCCATGTATCTGGCCCGTAGTGAAGCCGTTAAACGCAGGACAGATATCCTAGTAACAGCTACCGATAGCAGTAATTCAGCCAATGAATGGGGATACAACGGCTGGACTATTTCGGTAGAAGATGGCGGAGAAACGCTTAAAACCGTTCGGGCAGTCCAAGACGACAGCATCACTATTGACAGCAACAATGATGTTGCCGAATTCACATATTCAGCCGACGGCAGTGTGGATAATGCAGATACTCTGGACATCTGTGCCACTGAAAAATCAAGCGGACGCAGAATCACCATCGATATCACCGGAAGAGCATCAGTAAACAGTGACTTCAATTCATGTCCGGAATCGTAGAACAAACTCACGCAGGTAATGGTATGACACGCAATCGTACAGCAGCAACAAATAGAGAATGCGGCTTCAGTCTGCTTGAGGCGCTGGTATCCATGGTCATCATCTCCATCGGTCTTTTGGGACTGGCAGCCCTACAGGCAAGCGGCATCAGATTTAATCATGACGCATATGTGCGCACCCAGGCCACAACTCTGGCATACGATGTAATCGAGCGCATGCGAATTGATAGTACAAATGCAATTGGCACTAATGCATATAGTGGAACTTATTCCGCCGCCAGCGCAACTGCCAACTGCGATTATCGCAGTGTAGCTGCTTCAGCGGCAATTAACTGTTGGCAGATAGAGATCAGAGACAATCTTCCAGGGGGAGGAGTGATCATCAGTAATGCCAGCGGCGCAAACAGTAACGAATTTACTATCACCCTATCATGGCAGGACAGATGGCAGCAGAAAGGCACAAGTGAGGTCGACTACACCACAAGTACACAAAGCTGGACCATAGCATTATGAAGATACGTAACAAAAAAAGAATGGCAGGTCTCAGTATCGTAGAGTTGATGGTTGGTGTCGCACTCGGCTTTCTCTTGATATCAGTGACAGTCTCAACATGGGTTACCAACAAGAAAAGTTACACCCTACAGGAAGACTTGGGCAGGATTCAGGAAAACGCCAGATTTGCCCTCAGCTTTCTTGAGTACGATATACGCATGGCGGGCTATTTTGGTTGTAAAGATGACGGACCAGTTGCAGCTGTAGAGTCCGATGGTAGCAATCTCACCATACGTTACTACACCTCAGCAAATTTTGAAGTATCCGGTATTGTCAAAGAAGCAAGCAAGGCAACAATAACCCTGACTGATGCCGCCGACGCAGTCATTAATGACGGTGACACACTCGGTATTAGCAGTTGCACAAACACCGAGCTGGTTACGGTTGCAGAAAATGGCCTTACAAGAGAAGACGGCAAGATCAAGACCATAGAGACTGCCTCACCAATGTCAGATAAAGGGTATGAATCATCCTCGGTATATTTGTATCGCAGCTATACCTACAGCCTCAACGGAACAGATTTACAGCGCGGAGGACAATCTCTGGTCAGTGGAGTTGAGGCATGGGAGCTTCTGTTTGGTGAAGACACCAATGGCTCAGGCAGCACCAATCTCGAACCTGATATCTACCGGGACGCAGCTTCTGTATCAGACTGGTCAAAAGTCCGCACCGTACGTATTGCGCTTTTGATCAGCTCAACCAATACATACGGCCCGGATAAGGACACCCGCACCTACGATCTACTCAACGTGGACAATGATGTAGACGTCGCTGATTTTGATGACCCTGATGATGAACGACGTCGACGCAGAGTTTTTCGCACCACAGTCATAACCAGGAATTTGTAATGAATACCAGACCCATACCCGCCACAGAAACAGGCTTGAATCTTAGGCACTTTGAGAGATCATCCCAACCATTCCAACAACAGGGTGCTGTACTGGCGGTGAGTCTGATCCTCCTATTTGCCATGACCATTCTTGGGATAACCGCCCTGAACTCCACAAAGCTTGAGCAGAACATGGCAGGTAACTTCCAGTCTTCCGTCCGTGCTTTTGAGTTGGCAGAAAGCGCCATACTCGATGGCATGCGAACAGCCAGAGACATCACCGCTGGAAATGCAGGTAGCTCCAGTGCAAACCTGGGCAACTACGGCGGGAGTTACGATATGAGTATCAGGCAGATTGATAAAACTGAAGTACCAAGAGGTCGCTCATCATCAGGTCTAGGTTCTGCGTTTACCTATTGGGATATCACAGGCACCGGAACAATCAAATCACCTGACGGGACCACAATTGTTGCTGAGGAGATAGTCCATCAGGGTGCTTTCATGCTAGGACCAGGAAAACAGTAAGGTATAAACGAACATCTGAGGCGACACTCATGACATACACACGCAAACTGGCAAACTTAACCCTCTCGGTACTCCTTACTCTTTTCGCAGGGATGTCAATCGCCGACGACACCGAAATCTACATCGGGGATGCATCCACCTCATCCGGCACCATACTGCCCAATATCCTGTTTATCCTGGACACCTCCTCCAGTATGACCAACATGGATGGCGGCACTGAGACACGCCTGGACCGAATGAAAGAGGCTCTACGTCAGATAATCAGTACCTCAAATAACGTTAATATGGGACTGATGCGGTTCCACAAAAATGGCGGACCGGTACTCTACCCGGTCAAAGATATCAATATGGCAGCCGGCGACGTGGATGGAGAGGATGCAGGCAATCTATCCTTCACTGTTTCCGCATCAGAAGATGACGCCGAGGAGAAAAGCGGCGTCGTAACCTTGACCAACACCAACCTGTTCCTCACCCACAGAGCAGGTACCAGTGGCACAGTAAGCGTGCGCGTTAGTACCGGCAACGATGATGCAGAAGAGAGGGTAAGCAGTGGTGCTATGTCCCGCGGCAGTACCGATCTCGAGATCACCGATGACGGTAGCAATCGCCAGATGATCGGCATGCGTTTCCAGAACATAACCATCCCTCAAGGAGCAGACGTAACTGCTGCAGCCCTCACCTTCGAGGTAGATGAGACAAAGAGTATTAGTGACCCACTTACAGTCAAGGTGTGGGGCGAAGCAGAGGATACTGCAGGTGGGTTCGGCAGTGGCGCCTTAGACATAAGTGGTCGCTCTGACACCACCGCCTTCATCCACTGGGAAATACCAACAGGACTGAGCGTCAACGACATTTTTTCAACCATTGACACCACCCTCGCCGGAAGCTACGATTTCTCAGATGTAGTGGAAGAGATCACCGACCGCGGTGGATGGGGCTCTGGCAACGACATGGCCTTTTTTATCGAGCATGTATCTGGTAGTGGAATTAGAACCGCAGAATCCAATAATGGTGAATCTAGTTCCGCCCCCCTACTCACGGCGGCATGGTCAACAGGTGTGGGAACCACTCAGACGGTGGGTGTACGCTTTCGAAATATCAATATCCCACAGGGCGCTACCATCACCAATGCTTACCTGGAGTTTGGCGCAGCATCCAGCGGAACAGGCGCCACCACCCTGACCATACAGGGTGAAGATACAGATGACGCGGACGCATTTACCACCGACGCCTCAAATATCAGCGGCAGAACCACTACTACAGAATCTGTTACCACCCAATACGGCAGCGATTGGGTAAGTACCAGTCGCTATCAGTCTGATGATATGACTGCCATTGTACAGGGCCTCGTCAACCGTTCTGGCTGGTGTGGCGGTAACGCCATGGCATTTATCCTCACCTCTTCAACAGATACCAACCGTATAGCCTGGTCTTACGATGGAAACCCCTCAGAGGCACCGGTACTGAAAATTGAGTACGACGAGGATACGGTACCAGACGGTGCATGCATCAATCAGACCCTTCAAGCCCAGGTGATCAGCGGCAACGATGATGCCGAAGAGGCAGCAGACGGCAGTATAGATATCAGCAGCTCAGACCTGGAAATGGTACAGGAGTCCAGCACCCAGACTATAGGAATTCGTTTCCGCAACATACAAATCCCGAAAGACACCACCATCCTGGAGGCACACATAACCTTCACCACGGATGAGACTCCAACTAACTCTACCTCTTTGACTATTACTGGCGAAGATGTGGATAATTCTGATGAGTTCAGTACGACCACTGACAACATCACAAACAGACTCAGCAACAATCCAACGTCAGCAACGGCAAGCTGGTCCTCCATACCTACCTGGAGCACGACCAACGAACAACATCGGTCACCAGACGTGAGGGATATAGTAGCCGAAATAACCACTCGGGCTGGCTGGGAGAGTGGCAACGCCATGACCTTCCTAATCAGTGGCACCGGCAAGCGTGTCGCCCACTCCTACGATGGCGTTCCATCAGGATCCCCTATTTTAACCATCAAGGTGCAGGGGAAACTTGGGACTGGGTATTTGACCGTACGCGACCAACTGACAGAAATCGTGGACAATTTAAACTACAAAACCGGCACCCCCATCCTGGATACCATGTACGAAGCCGCAAACTACTGGCGTGGTGGAGAGGTATATTACGGGCGAACTCGCGGCCAGGGTAATACACTGGACCCAAGCGTAAGCACCAGTCGCAGCCAATATACCCGGGTAAGCCGTGACTCTTCCTACACCGGTGGCACACTGGTTCAACCGGCAGGTTGCACCGATGACAACCCCAACAGCACCGCTTGCATCAACGAGTATATTTCTGGTAACCCGGTCTATACCACACCGGTAACGGAATGGTGTCAGGCCAACTACCAGATACTGCTCTCCGATGGCTATGGATACGGCACCCAATCTGTCAGCATGACCAACAGCTTGGTGGGGTCAGACTACAACTGCTCAGGACATGATAATTGCTCAACTAAACTTGTGGAGTTTATGCATAACGAGGACCAGTTGACCGGAGTCGGATTTGAAGAAGACCAGACAGTTAAAACCTACACTATCGGTTTTAATTTCAGCGGCGATTTCCTGCGCGACATGGCCACCCTGGGTGGAGGTGAGTTCAGGGAAGCCAGTAGCGCCGATGAGTTAGCCGCGGTATTCCAGGCCTTCATCGCTGATATACTGTCCCACTCCACATCCTTCACGGCACCTGCAGTTTCAGTCAATGTATTTAATAAGCTGTATCATGACAATGAGATCTACTTTTCAGAATTTCTCCCAAAACGAGAAAAACGCTGGCCCGGTAATCTCAAAAAATACAAGATCTGCACCCAAGAAATGATTACCGCTGGCAGCTGCAGTACTGCCGGAGAAATCCTGGATGCCAATAACTCTCCAGCCGTAACATCCAGCGGATTTTTCAATACATCTTCACGCAGCATCTGGAGCTCTTCTGTCGATGGTAATGTGGTTGAGGCTGGTGGTGCTGGCATGGAGGTCCCGGTGCATACATCCAGGACCATTTACACCTACACTGGAAGCTCTACTCCAACCAATACCGCCCTTGGTACCGCCGACCATATGATCAGCGAGACCGACGAGGACGCATTGGTGGGAGATGCAATAAGAACCCTGCTGGACGGTGATGCCCTCAGTGACGCAGATTACTCAGATCTGGTCTACTGGGTGCTGGGAAAAGATATAAATGATGAAGATGAGGATGGTGACACCACTGATGAGCGCTGGAAGATTGGCTCATCACTGCATGCCAAACCTCTAACCGTTACATTTGGCAAGGATGGGAACGATGGCATCAACAAGATCTTTCTGGCAACCAACACGGGATCTATACAAATGATCAATACCCACTCTGGTATTGAGGAGTGGTCCTTTATCCCCCAGACGATGCTGGATAAACAGAAGGAGCTCATGACCAATGCCGAGGGTGATTTAATCTACGGGCTTGACAGCGATATAACGCGCTGGGTCAAAGATGTGGATGATGATGGTGTAATCGAACCGTCAGCCGGAGATAAGGTGTATATATTCTTCGGGATGCGCAGAGGTGGCAGAAACATATATGCCATGGATGTAACACCAGCTAGCACTTTGACCAGTAAGTCTTCCACCTCAGGTATTACACCAACCCTGAAATGGCGCATAATTGGCGGCACCACCACCGGTTTTGACAACCTTGGGCAGACTTGGTCTCCCCCTAAGCCGGCCACAATCAAGTGGAATGGCGCCTCTAAAAACGTGCTCATATTCGGCGGCGGATACCACCCCGATCAAGACACACAGTTTGGTACCAGCAGTTACGGTAATGCTATCTATATCGTAGACATGGAGACTGGAGCGCTATTGTGGTGGGCATCAAGTGACACTGGCGCCAACCTTGCCCTGAGTGATATGGATTACCCTATACCATCTGAAGTAACAGTGATGGATTCAAATTTCGATGGGTATACTGACCGTATCTATGTAGGTGACACCGGGGGACAGCTATGGCGCATTGATCTCGGAACAAATCTGACCAGCGTATCCGGAAGTGGAGGAGTGCTGGCTAATGTGTCCAGTAGCTCACCGGTTAGTGAAAACCGCAAGTTCTTCTATCCACCAGATGTAGCACTGATAGATGACTCCACATACTCAAGCACACAAGAGTACGATATGGTAACCATAGCCTCTGGTGACCGCGCCAACCCGACCGAAACCAGCGTGCACGATCAGGTCTACGCCTTCCGTGACACCGCTACCACCCTGTCACCAGGAAGCATTACAACCCTAACCCAAAGTGACCTGTATGATGCCACTTTAAACCTGATTCAGGAGTCTGATGGAACAATAAATACCACCCAACTTGCAACTCTAAAGGCTGCGAATGGTTGGTATATAAACCTGAACAATCCTAGCTGGAATGGAGAAAAGGGCTTGTCCAAGACTATAATCCTCGAAGGAGTACTACTCTTCTCCACCTACGCCCCAGGAGAACAAGCAGGTACTAATCAGTGTGTAGCACCGGTTGAAGGGTCAGGCAAATTCTATGCAGTCAATCTTCTGAATGCGGGAGCAGTATACCCCGCATGGGACGGCACCAGCAGCAACTACACCCGGGACGACAGGAACTATGATACAAACCTGCCTGGTATACCACCAGACCCAATAATCGTATTCCTCCCAAATGACTCCGGCGGCACAACAGGCTATACCTTTGTAGGCCCACAAGGTGTCGGCTCTAAGGATTACTCAGCAAAGAAATTATATTGGCATCAAGAGAAAGACTAACCACTCATGGATAATGGGATGGTAATAATATCTCATGCCCCCTAATACGAGGGGCATGAGAAACAAAAGGCCAGTTGGAGATAAAATGAAACATCATAACCTTAAGAGATCTGTAACCGGTAAACGTACGCATGGATTCACCTTAATAGAACTAATGATCGTGGTGGTCGTCATTGCAATAGTGGTGTCAGTCGCGTACCCGTCTTACTCTGAGAGCGTACGGAAATCGCGACGAAGCGACGCTAAAAGCGCACTCCTGGAAGCAGCAAATCGTCAGGAACTGTTTTTTTCCAACTTCAACACCTACACCACAGTTGTTGTTCCTGCAGCCTCCCCCTGCGCTGGCACAGCCTGCGGCCTTAACTTTGGCTCAACATCCAGCCCAGAGGGCTACTATACAATTTCTGTTTCTGCAGCCAACAATACCAGCTTTCTGTTAACAGCTTCGCGCATGGCTGGAACGAGCCAGGAAGAGGACAAGTGCGGCAATTTCAGACTGACAAATACTGGAGCTCAAACTATAACTAGCGAAAGCGGTGGCATGACAGCAGCTAAATGTTGGTAATAATCCAGCTACGGCCAGACCTACTTGGAGTGTCTAATACAAGCTCACGCAAAAGGGGATTTTATTAGAGCCTGTTAACATTAATCCAAAATGCGCCTCCATTGAGTTTACAACATACTCACTGCAAACATCATCACAACCTGTCACTGCTTTGTTATGGCAGTCAGGCCCATCGTTTTACAAAATACATAATTATCTCGCGCAATCAACAATCAAAGTTGTCTAGCTAACCCCATTTAATTATAATCCACTGTCTTCGGGCCGATGTAGCTCAGTCGGTAGAGCAACTGATTCGTAATCAGTAGGTCGGCGGTTCGATTCCGCCCATCGGCTCCATTTTATCAACCCTATCTGTACCTGGCCCTGACAGATGACAAAGCTGTTCGTTAACAACCTCACAATTATTGACTCCTCTCTTCTGGACCCGGAGCGTGGACTGGTGGGAGAGAGTTGGCGCGTGGATGTGGAACTGGAGGGGACCCTAAATCATCAGGGAATGGTGCTGGACTTTGCCGACATCAAACGGCAGGTAAAACAGACCATTGATCACTATTTTGATCACAAACTGCTGGTCCCGGCCCGCAATGAAAACTGCGGTATAACCGAAAAAGACGGGGCCATGGAGATTGAGTTCCTGCTCAACTCTGGTGAAGTAATTCGGCACAGCTCACCAGCAACCGCAGTCGGCCTGATCACCACGGAACTGGTCAATACCAAAACCCTGACCACCGCCATTCTAGAAAGATTGCAGCCAGGACTGCCAGAGAATGTGGCTGATTTTCGACTAAGACTGCATCACGAGACCACATCCGATCCCAGTTTTCACTACAGCCACGGCCTTAGGCAACACGCAGGTAACTGTCAGCGCATTGCCCATGGACACCGCTCCCGCATTGAAATCTACCAGGACGATGAACGTGAACACGGGTTGGAATCGGAGTGGGCCGAGCTATGGCGTGACATCTATATCGGCAACAGGTCCGATCTTACCGCTGAGCTGGAACGCGCCGGATGTAACTATTTTCGATTCAGTTACCACGCCATCCACGGCGAGTTCAGGCTGGAGCTGCCGCAACGACTCTGTTACCTGATCGACACCGACTCCACAGTGGAGAATCTGGCCCAACACATTGCCAGCAGCCTGAAACAGCGGCATCCGCGATCAGAGTTCCAGGTGCGGGTGTTTGAGGGTGTGGACAAGGGTGCTATTGGCTGTTCATGAGCATCAGGATGGGGCAAACAAACGAGAGAGCAGGTTAAGTACGGTACTCCGCGTTTATCTTTACGTAGTCGTAGGAGAAGTCACAGGTCAACACCCTGGTATCGGCGTCACCGCGTCCCAGTTCCACCCGGATGGTAAACTCATCCCTATCCATTACCGACTGACCAGCCGATTCAGAATAGTCCTGGGCGCGCCCGCCATCCTGCACAATGCACACTTCACCCAACCAGATACGGATGGCAGTAATATCCAGCTGCTCCACATCGGCCCGGCCCACAGCGGCCAGTATGCGTCCCCAGTTCGGGTCTGAAGCAAACAGCGCGGTCTTTACCAACGGGGAGTGAGCGATGGTGTATGCAACCGCTCTGGCCTCAGCAACATCTGCAGCACCCTCAACCAGGACCTCAACCAGCTTGGTTGCGCCCTCACCATCCTTGACTATGGCCCGGGCCAGCTCCATACAGACCGCCCGCACCGTATCACACAGACTGGTGTAAGCACTGTTGTGTTTCGTGATTGCCGCCGCATCGGCAGCACCGCTTGCCATGAGCACACAGGCATCATTGGTGGAGGTATCTCCATCCACGGTGATGGAGTTGAAGGAAGGCGCTACCGCCTGTTCCAAACACTCCTGGAGCAGACTCTGATCGACAGTGGCATCGGTGGCAATGTAGGCCAGCATCGTCGCCATATCCGGCCGGATCATGCCTGAACCCTTGGCCATGCCGGTTACAATGAGGGTCTTGCCGTCAGATTCAAAGCTGTGTGAAATCAGCTTGGGTACGGTATCTGTGGTCATGATGGCGTTGGCCGCATCTGTCCAGCCACTCTCACTCAGGTCTGCCACCGCCGCTGGCAGCGCTTCGACCATCTTCTCCAGCGGCAGGCTCTCGCCGATCACCCCGGTGGAAAATGGCAGGATCTCGCTTGCCTGGCAACTGACATGATCAGCCAGCGCCTCACATGTAGTGTTGCATCGGTTTTTCCCATTTACGCCGGTTCCTGCGTTGGCGTTTCCAGAGTTGATCAGTAGATAACGTGGAGGGGAGAGTTCCAGATGCTCCCTGGCCACCACCACAGGTGCGGCACAGAAGGCATTCCTGGTGAATACTGCAGCACAGCTTGAACCTGGCGCCATCTCGATAACTACCAGGTCACTCCTGTCCGCATATTTGATTCCTGCGGCGGCGCTACCCAGGCGTATACCGGCAACCGTTCTAACACCCGACACAGGATTGCTCAGCGTCATCCCGGCCTGACCCTACTGCAACTTCCCATGGCACTGCTTATATTTTTTCCCGGAACCACATGGGCAAGGTTCATTGCGCCCAACCTTGCGCTCCTGACGCACATAGGGTGTGTGTTCTTCCTCATCCTGAGCTGCCTGAGCCATATCCCCGGTATCACCAAAACCGGAGAACTCCTCATGCTTCATCTCAAAACCATCAATCGGCTGCTCCTGATGATAGGTCTCCATCTCAGAATCTGTACGCACCTGGATCAGGGTCAGTACTGAGATAAACTCCTGTTTTATATCTTCCAGCATGCGAGTGAACATCTCGAAGGCCTCGCGCTTGTACTCCTGCTTGGGGTTTTTCTGGGCGTAGCCGCGCAGATGAATACCCTGACGCAGATAATCCATGTCTGCCAGATGCTCTTTCCATTTTGTGTCCAGGATCTGGAGCATGAGCCCCTTCTCATAGACGCGCATATTCTCGGCCCCGGCCAGCTCTTCCTTCCCCCTGTACTCCTGCTGCATCAGTTCCAGGATACGACCACGCAGGTTCTCTTCATGCAGTCCGTCGTCCTCATCCAGCCACTGCTGGATCTCGTATTTAAATCCGTAAGTGCTTTCCATAGCAAGCGTGAGACCGAGGATATCCCACTGCTCATCCATACTCTCAGGCGGTATGTAGTTGCTGATCAGTTCATTCACCACGTCATAGCGCAGTGCTGTGACCGTATCCGCGATATCCTCGGTCTCCATCAGCTCATCCCGCTGCTGGTACACCACCTTACGCTGGTCGTTAGCAACATCATCATATTCCAGCAGCTGCTTACGGATGTCGAAGTTGCGTCCTTCCACCTTCTTCTGGGCGTTGGCAATGGCCTTAGTCACCCAGGGGTGCTCAATCGCCTCACCCTGCTCCATACCCAGTTTCTGCATGATCGCCGACACCCGGTCAGAGGCGAAGATCCGCATCAGGTTATCTTCCAGGGAGAGATAGAAACGGGTGGAACCAGGATCACCCTGACGCCCGGAGCGACCACGCAGTTGGTTATCTACCCGCCTTGATTCATGCCGTTCGGTACCTGTGACATGCAGACCACCAGCTTCCAGCACCTGCTTATGCCGCTGCTCCCAATCCTGCCTAGCCTTCTCGACTACCGACTCATCATTCTTCTTGTCACCCAAATCGTCCAGCTCAACCTCCAGGTTGCCACCGAGCACGATATCTGTACCACGACCCGCCATATTGGTGGCGATGGTAACAGCGCCCGGGCGTCCGGCCTCGGCTATGATAGTGGCCTCACGTTCATGCTGTTTGGCGTTGAGAACGTTGTGCTTTAGCTTCCTTTTATTGAGCAGGTCGGATATCAGCTCTGAGGTCTCAATGGATGCGGTGCCTACCAGCACCGGCTGCCCCCGTTGAACACAGTCTGCTACATCATCGGTGATGGCGTGGTATTTCTCCTCTGCGGTCATATAGACCAGATCACCATTATCCTTACGCACCATATCCTGATTGGTCGGTATGACCACCACCTCCAGACCGTAGATCTGCTGGAACTCATAGGCCTCGGTGTCTGCGGTGCCAGTCATGCCAGACAGCTTTTCATACAGCCGGAAATAGTTCTGGAAGGTGATGGAGGCCAGGGTCTGGTTCTCATTCTGAATCTCCACCCGCTCCTTGGCCTCGACAGCCTGATGCAGGCCCTCTGACCAACGGCGTCCCGGCATGGTGCGCCCGGTAAATTCATCCACGATGACGATCTGCCCATCACCCACGATATAATCAACATTTATCTGGAACAGCGTGTGGGCGCGCAGGGCCGCAGTCACATGGTGCATCATGCTGATATTGGCCGAGTCATACAAGCTGGAATCTTCGGCCAGCAAACCCATAGCGGTGAGCATCTCCTCCACGTGCTGATGCCCTTCATCACTGAGATAGGCCTGCTTGGATTTTTCATCCAGCGAGTAGTCTCCAGGCCCAAAATCGGGTTTTCCATCCTCCCCCTCGATCGGGTCCTGCTGGGTCAGTTTGGGGATGATGGTATCTATCTTTTGATATAGATCGGAGCCGCCTTCGGTGGGGCCGGATATTATCAGCGGGGTACGCGCCTCATCAATGAGGATGGAGTCCACCTCATCCACCACCGCGAAGTACCTGTTTTTTTGCACTCTCTGCTCGGCACTGAAGGCCATATTATCCCGTAGATAATCAAAGCCGAATTCGTTGTTGGTGCCGTAGGTGATGTCACAGGCGTAGGAGTCCTGGCGGCTCACCTTGCTGAGATATGGATAACTGCCAGGCTCGACCTCGCTGGATCCATTGTATCGATAAGAGGACTCGTCTGATCCTTCTCCGCCAGAGGAGTTGATAACCCCAACCGTCAACCCAAGAAAGTGATAGATCCTTCCCATCCAGGCGGAATCACGTCGCGCCAGATAGTCGTTTACCGTGATTACATGTACGCCCTTTCCCGGCAGCGCATTCAGGTATACCGCCAGAGTCGCCACCAGGGTTTTACCCTCACCGGTACGCATCTCTGAGATCTTGCCCTGATTCAGAACCATGCCACCGATCATCTGCACATCAAAGTGTCGCATCCCCAGAGTTCGCACCCCAGCCTCACGCACCGTGGCAAAGGCTTCTACCAGCAGATCATCCAGGGCCTCACCCTGCTCCAGGCGGTCACGAAATTCTGCAGTTTTGCCCCGTAGCTCATCATCAGTAAGAGCCTGGAGTGCAGGTTCTAATTCATTGATCTTTGTCACCACACGCGACATGCGCTTGATCAGCCGCTCATTGCGACTGCCAAAGATCTTGCTGAAAGTTTTTGTGAGCATGGAAATCGGTTCCGTCTAGAATAATAAAACTGGGAATGATACCGCAAAACATGGTCAGGTGGCAGGCAAATAACCAGCCAATTACCCAGTCTGTCGGCAAAAGTCTTGGTATTAATAAAAATGGATCAGAATGGAGACAATGTGGAGCCACAATCACAGATTACAACAGGGTGATATGGCAATTTGAAAACAACACAACTTAAGGCAGATGCGCCTTACTGAATGCTATCAGTTATTTGGCTGCACTCAGGTATTTGACGGGGTTGACCGTTTTCCCATTGAGCTGTACTTCGAAGTGGAGATGTGGACCAGTGGAACGCCCGGTTGAGCCTACGGTTGCGATGCGCTGTCCCCTCGAGACATAGTCTCCAACCTGGACCTTCAACTCATGATTATGTCCATAGATGGTAACAAAACCATTACCGTGCTGAATCTTTACCAGCTTGCCATAGCCACTCTTGGTCCCGGAAAAGACGACTATTCCAGACCCGACAGCTTCTACTGGAGTTCCACGCTTGCTGGCGATATCCACTCCATCATGGAAGGTCTTCTTGCCAGTAAACGGATCGTGCCGCTTGCCATACTTTGAAGATATATACCCACCCTTTACCGGGCGACCAGCAGGGTGTATCTCTTTTTGCAGATCATAGTTCATGATCAGCTCTTCCAGTACGCTCAACTTCACTTCCCGGTCTTCGATAACCCGCGCCAGGGAGTCAATCTCACTAGCCAGCTCAGTCATATCCACCGGGCTACTCATGTCTCTGGAATCAACACCACCGCGACCAGGGATCTTCTTAAAGTCGAACTCCTCAGAGTCCAGCTTGCCCATCTTGGTGAGGCGCTCTCCCAAGGCGTTAAGGCGAACCATATGCGATTGCAGTTGCCCCAGTTTTAAAGCCAGTACATTCAGGTGCCCATTAGTGCGCAGCCTGTTCTCTTCCCACTCCTTGCGTTGCTGTTTGATGCTGGACTGGAGAGTGGTACTGGAAATAAAAGTGGTGCGCGAACGTAGCTGTTCCTGTTCTGTGGCCTGCTGCGTGCCAAGTTCATGCCCCAGGTTGTAACTCACCCAGGATGCCGTGGTGGAGGCACCAGCAATCGCCAAAACAAGCACCCCAAGCATTAGCCATGGTGAAATGGAAACAGCCCCAGATTTGTGGTGACGATCAGACAGGAGTAGTATTTTCATGTAGTTATATTTATGTTTTCTCGTATTGCATCAGGTAACAAAACTCAAATCCCAACCGTCCGTCCATGAACAGAAAATTTAAACTCCTAAAAAACTATCTGCAAACCGACAGTAAATTTGCCACAATTCAGGCCCAGATGCAACAAAACCAGGCATCTCTGCAAATGGTAAAGAGACTGCTTCCGGCGCCCTTGTGCGACCACTGCCTCAGTGTTGTGATCAAGTCCAGGCAGCTCATCCTGTATGCAGACTCATCCGCCTGGGCGAGCAGACTACGCTACTTCTCTCGGGAACTGGCCAGCAGACTTAGTAATAAGCATCTAGATATCAACAAGATATCAGTTAAAATAATGGTGGATAATCGAAAGGTAGCGGCAAAACGCAAAGTCCGTGAGGCCCGCCTTCTATCCACAGAAAATGCCGATTTACTATCAAGAGTAGCCGACCACACGCCCGACCCAGATCTGCAGGCGGCGTTAAGGCGTCTAAGTTCTCACCATAAAAACAGAAAATAGTCCTACCAAGCGCCGCCCAACCGCCAACCAGAACAGTCTCAGGAGACGGGAATAGGCTTCAAGTAGGAGATAGGCTCGTCGCTTCCCTCTTCAAAGGTGACCTCTTCCCAGGCACTCTCATCCGCAATGAGGGCTTTCAGCAACTTGTTGTTCAGGGCATGACCTGATCTGTTACCGATAAAGGAGCCAACCAGACTGTGACCCAGCAGATAGAGGTCACCGATGGCATCCAGAATCTTATGCTTCACAAACTCGTCTTCGTAGCGCAGGCCATCCTCGTTCAGCACCCTGAAGTCGTCGACTACAATGGCATTATCCATACTGCCGCCCAAGGCGAGATGACGCTCACGCAACATCTCAATATCCCGCAGAAAACCAAAGGTACGGGCTCGACTTACCTCTTTAACAAAAGAGGTGGAGGAGAAATCCACCGATGCAAATCTGGTGCGCTCGGTGAACACAGGGTGATCGAAATCAATAGCAAACGAGACCTTGAAGCCATCGAAGGGCTTGAAGGCGGCACTCTTGTTTCCCTCATCCACCTTTACTTCCCGCTTGATACGGATAAACCGTTTGGCGGCATTCTGCTCTTCAATGCCAGCAGACTGAATCAGGAACACAAAGGGTCCGGCGCTGCCATCCATGATCGGAACCTCCGCTGCGCTTACATCAACATAGGCATTATCGATACCCAGACCGGCGCAGGCGGAAAGCAGATGTTCCACAGTGGAGATCTTAACCCCATCTTTTTCCAGGGTTGTGGAGAGCTGGGTATCACCAACATTTTCCGGACGGGCCTTGATCTCAACCGGCTCATCCAGATCAACACGTCGAAATATGATACCGGTATTGGTTGCTGCCGGCCGCAAGGTGAGATAAATCTTATCTCCCGTATGCAGGCCAACACCCGTGGCACGGATCACATTCTTCAATGTACGTTGTTTGATCATTTTATAGTTCCCTGCTCCACCTGATAACCCGAAAAAAACGGAGGGTATAGTAGCATAAGCAGCGACTATGGCAAAAGCTCCAAATCAACAATCGGCGCAAAAAAGCCACACCTGTTCGATGAAGATCATTTATCCATATCTAACCACTTCTACCATCACACCGGGCTTTTCACACAACATCCCCCCTTATCAGTCAGCCTGCCGGCGCAGAAATGCCGGGATATCCAGATACTCCATCTCCTTCTCCTGGGCGGACTCGGTGTATGATTTACCACCCTTGGGATCCTTGCGGATAACCGTTGGTCGATCCATAGAGCTGTAATCCGGACGAGTAAACACATCCTCCTCGGTCTGCACCGTGCGTAATACCGCCACCTCCTGCTGCTGCTGCTCCACCGCAGGTTTCTCAGGCCTGGCAGCCATCTCACCCAGACCAGTAGCTACTACGGTTACCCGCAGCTCATCTTCCATATCCGGGTCGATCACGGTACCCACCACCACGGTAGCATCATCACAGGCAACCTCTTTCACTGTGTTACCCACCTCATCGAACTCTCCAATAGAGAGATCCAGTCCGGCCGTGATATTTACCAGAATGCCACGGGCGCCGGAGAGATTTACATCCTCCAACAGCGGGCTGTGGATCGCCTCTTCCGCGGCTTTGAACGCCCGACCTTCACCCCTGGCGCTGCCAGAACCCATCATGGCAACCCCCATCTCCGACATTACGGTGCGCACATCGGCAAAATCCACGTTGATCAGGCCTGGACGGGTGATCAATTCAGCAATCCCCTGCACCGCACCCAGCAAGATATCGTTGGCTGACTTAAATGCATTCAGCAGGCTGATCTCTTTACCCAACACTGCCAACAGCTTCTCATTGGGAATGGTAATCAGGGAGTCCACATATTTCCCCAACTCCATTACCCCAGCCTCTGCCACCTGCATGCGCTTGTTGCCTTCGAAGGTGAACGGTTTGGTGACCACCGCTACCGTAAGCACGCCCATATCCCGCGCCACCTCGGCCACGATTGGTCCGGCACCTGTCCCGGTTCCACCACCAAGTCCTGCAGTGATAAACACCATGTCCGCACCTTCCAGCGCCTCCTGGATCCGGTCCCGGTCCTCCAGGGCCGCACCACGACCAACTTCCGGATTGGTTCCAGCCCCCAGGCCTTTGGTGATATTTGAGCCCAGCTGCAACAACGTCCGCACCCGACTGTTGTTCAACGCCTGAGCATCGGTATTGGCGCAGATAAAATCGACGCCTTCGATATTGGCATCCACCATGTGGTTGACGGCATTACCGCCGCCACCGCCGACACCAACCACCTTGATCACCGCGTTCTGACTATATGCATCCATTAATTCAAACATTACTCACCCTCCTCATAAGCGGGTCAAGGACCCAGGCACCCATGTATTTAAAAAGAAATAGCATTAAAAATTCCCTTGGAACCAGCTGCGCATGCGGCCCCAGATGTCATTCATGTTGGGCCCATTTGGCAGATCACGCATCTGCGTTGCCCGGTTACTGGAACCAAATAGCAGCAGACCAACGCCGGTGGCGTATATGGGGTTACGCACCACATCCACCAGCCCAGTTATATATTGTGGAAATCCCAACCTCACTGGCATATGGAACACCTCTTCTGCCAGGTCGATCAGCCCCTCCATCTTGGAGCTACCACCAGTCAACACCACACCTCCTGGAATAAGATCCTCAAAACCACTGCGTCGCAGCTCCGCCTGTACCAGGCTCAACAGCTCTTCGTAGCGCGGCTCCACCACTTCCGCCAGGGTCTGACGTGACAGGCGTCGGGATGGGCGGTCGCCGATACTCGGAACCTCAATGGTCTCGTCATCTGCCGCCAGTTGGGTCAGGGCACAGGCATACTTCACCTTAATGTCCTCAGCATGCTGGGTGGGGGTACGCAGGGCCACGGCAATATCGTTAGTAACCTGATCACCGGCGATTGGAATCACCGCAGTGTGGCGGATGGAGCCATCGGTAAAGATGGCAATATCGGTAGTGCCACCACCAATATCCACCAGGCAGACCCCCAGTTCTTTTTCATCATCACTCAACACGGCGTAACTAGAGCTGAGTTGCTCCAGGATCAGATCATCCACATCCAGCCCGCAACGGCGCACGCACTTGACGATGTTCTGGGCTGCGCTCACCGCTCCGGTAACCATATGCACCCTGGCCTCCAGACGCACTCCAGACATGCCCACCGGCTCCTTGATCCCCTCCTGCTCATCGATAATGAACTCCTGGGGCAGGATGTGCAGGATCTTCTGATCGGCCGGTATTGCCACCGCCCGTGCAGCGTCTATCACCCGCTCCACATCACCGTAGGCCACCTCGTGATCCTTGATCGCCACAATGCCGTGGGAGTTCAGACTGCGGATATGGCTACCAGCAATACCTGCGTGCACCGAGTGAATCTCGCAGCCAGCCATCAGCTCCGCCTCTTCCACGGCCCGCTGGATCGACTGAACCGTAGACTCAATATTCACCACCACACCCTTTTTCAGGCCACGTGACGGATGTGACCCGATGCCGATGATCTCGATCTCCCGGTCAATTTTTATCTCGCCAACAATGGCGACCACTTTTGAGGTCCCAATATCCAGACCTACAATAAGATTTTTTTCCACCTTTTTGGTCATTACACCAATCCTCTCAGGGTCTCGGTTTTTCTCCTCACACCAGTTGTGGGAAGGGGGTTTTTCCAGGTAACGGCAAAACCGTTGGTGTAGCGCAGATCCACCTCTTTCAGCTCTCTCTTATCTGCCTGTAGCAACGGATAGATATTGTAAAAACGCGCCAACCTGTGTTCTAAATCCTTGCTGCCAAAACGCACCACAGCCCCATTATTCAGTTTCATGCTCCAGGCCCGGCGCTCATCCATCTTCATCTCTTTAATGGCCAGACCCATGGAGCCGAGGCGAATCTTTACCGACATGTAATACCGAGCCAGATCTTTCTCGCTTCCATCCGGCCCCGACAGCAGGGGGAAACCAGTTGGCACTGCCCCGGACTTGGGTCGGAACACCTCTCCACGCACATTGAGCATGGCCTTTCCCTGCCATCTGGAGAGCGGTACATGCTCCTCCACCCAGAGTTGCAGGCTATCTGGCCACACCCGCCTGACACTTACCTGGTCCACCCATGGCAAAGTACGAGCACGATCCCTGATAGCTGCCACATCCACTGTAAGAAACCCGCCTCTGGTTAGATCAGCCACGGCATGCTCCAGATCCTGGCGCTGCATATAGCGAAATTTTCCATCCGTCCGCACCACCTTAAGAGGCAACAATGCAGGATCAGTCACCACTACAGCTGTCCAGTAGAGACCGGCACCTACACCCGCCACCAGCAGCATCACCTTCAGCCACAGCCGCAGGGCCAACCACTGCTGTTCACGACGCTGGGCAGCAGCCTTGGTGGCGCGTACGCTGATTGTTGTCGATCTAGCCATCAAGCATGCTCCAGAGTAGTGGCCAGGATCTGCCACACCAGCTCATCAAAATCCAATCCCTGTTGTCTAGCCGCCATGGGCACCAGACTATGATCCGTCATTCCGGGTACTGTGTTTACCTCAATCAGCCAGGGCCGCAGCTCCGAATCCATCATCAGGTCCACCCGTCCCCAGCCACCGGCACCCACCGCCTTGAATGCAGCCAACGCCAGCTCCTGCAGCTCTCGCTCCTTCGCCGCATCCAGACCGCATGGGCAGTGGTATTTGGTGCTGTCAGAGCTGTATTTTGCCTCGTAGTCGTAGAAGGTGTGCGGTGTCTCCAGACGGATCAACGGCAGCGCCGCATCGGCCAGGATGGAGGCGGTGTACTCCTGACCAGTTATCCAGCACTCCACCATCACCTGGCTGTCATACTCTCTTGCTCCCAACCATGCCGCCCGCAGTTCATCGACATCAGATACCTTGGCCATGCCGATACTGGAACCCTCATGCACCGGCTTTACCATCAGGGGAAATCCCAGCTCTGCAGCCGCCACCAGTTGCGTCTCTTCTCTCACCAACAGGTACCCAGGTGTAGGCAGGGAGAGAGCACTCCACAACAGCTTGCAACGATACTTATCCATCCCCAGGGCCGAGCCCTGCACACCACTTCCGGTATAGGGCAGACCCAGGGTCTCCAGTCCGCCCTGGATCACTCCATCTTCACCACCACGTCCATGCAGTACGATAAACACCCGCTCAAAACCGCCATCCACCAGCTGTTGCAGCACATCCCTGCCTGCATCAATACCGTGGGCATCCACACCCTTACGCAGCAGACCATCCAGTACCGCCTGACCACTGCGCAGGGACACTTCACGTTCGGCCGACTGGCCTCCCATCAGTACCGCGACCTTGCCAAACTGTTCTGCCTGGATCGTCATGCGGCCACCTCCTCACCCACGATGTGCACCTCGGATATCAGATAAATGCCACTGGCGTTCGCCACCTGTTCACGCACCAGTTGCATCAACTGCTCAATCTCCGCCGCCTTGGCGCCACCGGTGTTGATGATAAAATTGGCATGTTTTTCAGATACACAGGCCTTGCCGACACAGGTGCCCTTCAGCCCGCTCTGCTCGATCAGACGTGCGGCATAATCACCCTCGGGGTTTCTGAACACTGAGCCACAACTTGGCAAACCGATGGGCTGACTGGATGCACGCTTTGCCAGCAACTTCTGGATCGCATTCATGGCCGCCTCGCCATCACCCGATTCCAGCTTGAGAATTGCAGCGAGGAACCACTCCCCCTCGGCACCTTTGACCCTGCGGTAGCCAATCTCAAAATCTTCCGGTTTCCGTAGCCGCACCTTACCGTTGCGATCCACCGTCTCCACCTGCTCCACCCACTCCCAGGTCTCACCGCCAAAGGCGCCGGCGTTCATGCTCAGAGCACCACCCAAGGTGCCAGGAATACCGGCCAGAAACTCAACTCCACACAGACCGTCATGGGCGGTGAAGCGCGCCAGCTTGGCGCTAGACACCCCGGCCTCAGCCCGCACTCTGGAACCGCCAAGTATCTCGATCTTGTCCAACTGACCACGGGTCAGGATCACAGTGCCGTCGAAACCGCCGTCGCGCACCAGCAGGTTGCTGCCCAGACCCAACCACAACAGCGGCTCATCCGCCGGCATGGATTGCAGAAACTGCACCAGATCATCGCTGTCCGCAGGGCGATAGAAGCGACGCGCAGGACCACCCACCCGCCAGGTGGTATACCCGGAAAGCGGTTCGTCATACAGCATCTCACCCCTGTAGGCAGCGTGTTGCATAATCAGTCATCATCTCCCGTTGCGGTGCAGAGCAATTCCGGCATGTTTGCCGCCATGGCCCCGATATCACCCGCGCCCATCATGGCCACCACATCACCGTCCTGAACCAGGCCCGCCAGCAGCTCAGGCAGGTCGCCGAGTGGATCCACAAAGATCGGATCCACCTGACCCCGGGTGCGAATGGCGCGGCTCAGGGCACGCCCATCAGCCCCGGCAATGGGTGTCTCTCCGGCAGCGTACACCTCGGTCAGAACCAACACGTCCACCTGTGACAGCACCTGGGTAAAATCATCGAACTGCTCCTGGGTGCGGGTGTAACGATGGGGCTGGAATGCCAGCACCAACCTACGTTCCGGCCAACCCTCACGGATAGCTGCGATGGTGGCGGCCACCTCACGCGGATGGTGTCCGTAGTCATCTACCAGCATCACTTCACCGTTAGCGATGCGACAGCCATCACTCACCTGGAAGCGGCGACCGATCCCCTCAAACTTCTCCAGGGCCAGGCCAATGGAGGCGTCATCCACCCCCAGATCCCGCGCCACAGCAATAGCGGCCAGGGCGTTCAATACGTTGTGGCGTCCGGGCATATTCAAGGTCAGTGACAGTTCACTTCCATCTGCGGCAAAACGTACAGAAAAATGGGTTTGCAGCCCCTCCTGCCGGACATCAAACGCCCTCAGGTCTGCATCTTTGTGGAAGCCGTAAGTGAATATGGGACGCGCCAGTTGTGGCAGCAGCCCCCTGATCTCATCATCGTCGATGCAGAGCACCGCCTGCCCGTAGAACGGGAGGTGATGCAGAAATTCAATAAAGGTTTGGCGCAGACGGTCAAAGTCACCACCGTAGGTGGTCATGTGGTCGGCATCTATATTGGTTACCACCGCCATGGTTGGTTGCAGATAGAGGAATGAGGCGTCGCTCTCATCCGCCTCCGCCACCAGGTACTCACCGGTTCCCAGCCGGGCATTGGTGCCAGCGCTATTCAGTCGCCCACCAATAACGAAGGTTGGATCCAAACCACCCTCCGCCAACAGGCTGGCCACCAGACTAGTGGTGGTGGTCTTGCCGTGGGTGCCAGCCACCGCGATGCCAAAGCGAAAACGCATCAGCTCTGCCAGCATCTCAGCGCGCGGCACCACCGGAATACGTTCTGCCCGGGCTGCCGCAACTTCCGGGTTGTCTTCCTTCACCGCACTGGAAATTACTACTGCGTCTGCGCCACTGATATTCTCAGCACGATGACCTATAACCACCTCAGCGCCCTGAACCCGCAACTGCTTGACCACCGGGCCAGACTTTTGATCTGAACCGGAGATGCGATAACCAAGATTCAGCATCACCTCGGCAATACCGCTCATACCGGCGCCACCAATACCGACAAAATGGATATGGCGCATACGCCCCATAGCCTCGGCCGCGTGGCGTAGCTGATTGGTGTTTGGTTGGTTCATTGCAGCTGTATCTCCTCACAGATGTCGGCAACATCCATGGTCGCCATTGGTTTAGCCAGGTTGCGTGCAGTCTGCGCCATCTGTAACAGCCTGCCCCGATCACCCATTAATTGTTTCAGCATACTGGACAGTCCCTCCGGATCCAGCTCCGACTGCGGCAGCAACATGGCCGCACCCGAGTCGGTCAGGTAGTTGGCATTCAGGGTCTGGTGGTCATCCACCGCGTGGGGATATGGCACCAGCACCGAGCCCACCCCGGCCGCAGCCAGTTCAGATACAGTGAGCGCCCCAGCCCGGCATATAACCAGATCCGACCAAGCGTAGGCCTCGGCCATATCGGATATAAACGGGACCACATCGGCATCCACTCCAATCGCATTGTATGCCGCAGCAGTCGCCTCTTCCTTGCCGGCCCCAGCCTGATGCTGCACCAGAAACTGGATAGAAAAATCTGTCTGGCCCAGGGCCTCAGGGACCGTCTGGTTCAGGGCCTGCGCCCCCTGCGAACCCCCAAGCACCAGCAGGCGAACAGGGTCTGTTCTGGACTCCATCCTGCGAGCCGGATCCGGCAACTGCCAGATATCAGCGCGCACCGGATTACCCACCAGCGCCACCTTCCTGACAACACCAAAGCTGCCGGGAAATGATTCGAGGACACGATTTGCGATACGCGCCAGCAGCCGATTAGTCATACCTGGTATGGCATTCTGTTCATGGATAACCAGGGGAATCCGCAGCATCCTGGCCATCACCCCACCCGGCCCGGTCACAAAACCACCCATACCGAGAACCACCGTGGGTCGGCAGCGTCGCAACACATCGAAGGCCTGCCACAGGGCCAACAGCAGCATGAACGGGGCCTTGAGCCAACCCAACAAACCGTTGCCGCGCAGACCGCGAATGGTGATGCACTCCATGCAAAAGCCAGCATCCGGCACCACCCGTTCTTCAAACCCGCCCACCGATCCCAGCCACACTACATCCAGACCACGACTGCGCAGCTCCGTAGCCACTGCCAGGGCAGGAAAAACATGTCCGCCGGTGCCACCGGCCATGATCATTATCCGTGAGCCCATCGCAATTTATCTCCGTTGGAGGATGATTCATGTTGCCGGTTCTCATAATCAATGCGAACCAGAATCGAGATCACCATGCAGGCCACAATAATGCTGTTGCCGCCATAACTCATGAGTGGCAGCGTCAGCCCCTTGGTCGGCAACAGACCGACATTTACCCCTATGTTTATGAAGGCCTGCACACCCATCCACAGACCAAATCCTTGCGCCATGTAGGAGGCAAAACGCAGTTGCAACTGCTCTGCCTTGGCTCCAATTGCAAACGCCCTCCATACAATCACCGTAAACAGGGCGATCACCAGCAGGGTACCCATTAGTCCCAACTCTTCACCGATCACCGCCATCAGAAAATCTGTGTGCGCTTCCGGCAGATAGAACAACTTCTGAATCCCATTGCCCAGACCCACCCCAAACCACTCGCCGCGACCAAATGCGATCAAGGCCTGCGCCAGCTGATAGCCGCTGTTCTGCACATCGGCCCAGGGGTCGAGAAAGGTGGTTACCCGTTGCAGTCGATAAGGTGAAAATATCACCAGAGTAAACAGGGCTGACCCGGCCAGGGCGATCAGAATCAGAAACTGCCACACCGGAACCCCACCCAGAAACAACATCCCCAACGCGGTAACCAGAAGCACTGTAGTAGTCCCGAAATCAGGCTGGATCATGATCAGGGTACTGGCAAGTACCAGCAGAATCATCGGCTTGATAAAGCCCCACACCGTATGGGTGACCTCCAACTGCCGACGCACCAGGTAGCCCGCGATATACACCACCAGAAACAGCTTCATAAACTCAGAACTTTGCAGGCTGAACGGGCCGATAGGTATCCATCTGGTGGCACCATTCACCTCTTTTCCCAGCCCGGGCAACAGAACCAGCAGCAGCAGGAACAGCCCAAACAGATAGAGCGCCGCTCCCATCTTCTGCAACTGTTTCACCGGAATCTGAAACAGCACCAGAGCAGCAACCAGACCTATACCCATTGCAATCAGGTGTCGCATCACAAAGTAGAAGGGGGCAGCACCGATACGATGCAGCGAGGCCGAGGCCACCATCACCAGACCCAACCCCAGCAGGGCGCAGGCTGCGGTGATCAGGTAGTAGTCCAGCTCTGGGAGCTGAATGTTAACCCTCTCAGAGGTGGCTTGAGTACGGACGGCGATACTCATGACAGCAGCTCCGTAACGGCATCCATAAACACCTGACCCCGTTGTTCATAACCGCTAAACATATCGAAACTGGCGCAGGCGGGTGACAGCAGCACCCGATCACCGGCCATAGCCTGTGTAGCGGCAATGGCCACCGCCTCTTCCATGGATGCGGCATGTAACACAGGAACGGTTCCCACTAATGCCTGCTCTATGACCGGCGCATCCCGACCAATCAGCACCACGGTGCGGGCCGTCTGCTGCACCACCGGTGCCAGCGCAGAGAAGTCTGCACCCTTGGAGTCACCACCGGCAATCAACAGGGTCTTACCCGCCTCATCAAACCCCTGCAGGGCCGCAATGCAGGCCCCCACATTGGTGCCCTTGGAGTCGTTGTACCAGCGCACACCTGCATGTTCCGCCACAAACTGAGTGCGATGAGGCAGACCTCGAAACTGCTTCAGGGTATCCAGCATGGCACTATCTGACAGACCCATGGCGCTGCCCAGGGCCAGGGCCGCCAAGGCATTGCTCAGATTGTGCCGCCCCGGCATCAGCAGTTCTGCCGCCGGTATAAGGGCGCGCTGCTCGTAACAGATCCACTCCACATCATCTATCCGGCACAATCCGAAACAGTTCTTTCCAGACTCACCCAGGGTGTACAGCAGGTCACTCTCGTGCCCATTGCGCATGGCCACCACCCTGGGATCATCCAGATTGAAGATGCCTATTTCGGTCTGATTGTAGATGTCTGACTTGACCCGGGCATAGGCATCCACACCGGAGTAGCGGTCCATATGGTCAGAGGAGATATTTAACACCACTGCGGCCTTGCTACGCAGGGTTTTTGTGGTCTCAAGTTGAAAGCTGGAGAGCTCCAGCACATACAGTTCTGCATCATGGCCCAGCAGATCCAGGGCTGGCTCTCCCAGGTTGCCACCAATCTTGGTACGCACACCCGCCTGCACCGCCATGGCTCCCACCAGCGTGGTAACGGTACTCTTGCCGTTAGAACCGGTGATGGCAATCACCGGGGCATCCACCGCCTGGGCAAACAGTTCAATATCCCCCACCACCGGCACACCACGCTCCATGGCCTGCTGGATCAACGGCTCCGATACCGGGACTCCAGGTGACACCACCAGCCGTTCTGCCGCATCAAACACCGAGGCGTCAAAACCACCCAGAAACAGCGCCAGATCGGGCAGTTCTGACTTCATGGCCTCCAGCCCTGGCGGCTGCTCTCTAGTGTCAGTGATTGCCACTGGTATGCCTTGGGCCGACAGATAACGCGCACAGGAGAGCCCGGTCTTGCCCAGACCGACAATCAGAGTCTTGTACTCCTTTACCCCCTCCTGTTGCATCTGCCCCCCCTCGGTTGATACTGCACAGTTCATACTTGCTGTCGCTTCCTAGCGAATCTTCAGACTGGCCAGTCCAATCAGCACCAGAATTACCGTAATAATCCAGAACCGGACGATAACCCTTGGCTCCGGCCAACCCTTGAGCTCAAAATGATGATGCAGTGGCGCCATGCGAAAGATGCGACGACCGGTGAGCTTGTATGACCCGACCTGCAGAATCACCGACACCGTCTCCATCACAAACACACCACCCATAATCAGCAGTACCAGTTCATGGCGCGCCACCACCGCCACCACACCCAGGGCAGCTCCCAGCGCCAGCGCCCCCACATCACCCATGAACACCTGGGCCGGGTAGGCGTTAAACCAGAGAAAACCTAGTCCTGAGCCCACCAGGGCCCCACAGAAGATAACCACCTCACCCAATCCAGGCAGGTATGGAATCAATAGGTAATTTGAGATAACAGCATTACCAGATACATAGACAAAGATACCCAATGCACCGGCCACCAAAACGGTTGGCATGATGGCCAGACCATCCAGGCCATCGGTGAGATTCACCGCATTACTGGTACCCACGATGACGAAATAGCTCAGGACCACAAACCATGGCCCCATATCAATTACCACATCCTTCATAAACGGAATAATCAACTGGGTCTCGGCCGGTTGCTCGGAGGTAAAATAGAGAAACAGGGCCGCACCCAACCCCACCAGGGACTGGAACAGATATTTGTAGCGCGCCGCCAGACCCTTGGGATTGTTCAGGGCCAGTTTTTTGTAATCGTCATAGAAGCCGATGGCACCGAACAGCAGGGTCACCAGCAACACCACCCAGACGTAGCGGTTGCCCAGATCGGACCAGAGCAGTGTACTCACACTTATGGCCACCAACAGCAGAGCCCCACCCATGGTGGGAGTACCGGCCTTGGAGAGATGGCTCTGGGGCCCATCTTCTCGCACGGTCTGCCCAATCTGATGAAAACTGAGTTTGCGGATCATCACCGGACCAACCATAAAAGAGATAATCAGAGCGGTGAGCGCACCCAGAATTGCCCGCAGGGTCAGATACTGGAATACGTTGAACCCCGCATCGAATTGAGCCAGATATTCAACCAGATACAGCAACATATCAGCTCCCCTCCCTACTGCTGAGTGCGTGGACCACGATCTCCATGGCCGCCTTGCGTGAACCCTTTACCAAAACCATATCCCCTGACCTCAATTCATTACCCAATTTTTTTATTATCTGTTCATTGCTCTGGAAGCCATTGCCCCCAGTTCCAAAGGAGTTCACGGCAGCACTCGCGGCGCCCACCGCATACAGATGTTCAATTCCGGCTGCACTGGCCAACTCTCCCAACTGCTGATAGATCCGTTCCACCCCCTCTCCCAGCTCCGCCAGCTCTCCCAGTACCAGGAAACGCCGCCCTGACGCCTGGCCGATACCGGCCAGGACGTCGATGGCGGCAGCCACCGAGTCGGGATTGGCGTTGTAGCTGTCATCAATGAGATAAACCCCATCCCGACCCATTAACGGACAGAGTCTGCCTGCCACCGGCCTGATCTCGGCCAGACCCTTACAGATCTGTTCTTCTGTAGCTTCCATCAGGCTGGCCACAGCGATGGCGGCCAGGGCATTTTTGCAGTTGTGCCGCCCCGCCAGACCCAGCTCCACCTCAAACTCACCAGTCGGAGTCTTGACCCTGAAGCAGTTATAAAACCCGTCTGAGCGCCACTCTGAGCGCAAGTCATGTTCGGAGGTGGAGACATCGGCCGCCGGATCAAATCCGAAGCTCAAGGTGGGCCTGGAACCAGCCAGCTCCCGCCACAGCCCGGCCCACTCATCATCAGCATTCAGCACCAGGGTTCCATCCTGACCCAGCCCCTGCACGATCTCGCCCTTGGCCCGCGCCACCCCCTCCACGCTGCCAAAGCCTTCCAGATGCGCCCGGCCGGCATTGGTTATCAGGGCCACGTCAGGAGAGGCGATCCTGCTCAGGGTCTCTATCTCACCCGGGTGATTGGCACCCATCTCCACCACTGCGAACTCCTGCTCCTGGATCCGCAGCAGGGTGAGTGGCAGACCGATCTCATTGTTCAGATTTCCTTGGGTGGCCAGAACACTGCCTTTCTGCACCAGGATGGCAGCCAGCATCTCTTTCACTGTGGTCTTGCCGTTACTGCCGGTGACCGCCGCCACCCGAGAGCCACTCCTGGCCCTCCAGGCCGAGGCCAGTTGCCACAGCCCCTTCAGGGTATCCGCCACCTGCACACAGGAGAGAGTGGTATCCAGCTCCTGCTGCACCATGGCCCCGGCAGCGCCACTCTGCTCTGCCTGGGAGATATAGTCATGTCCGTCAAAATTTGGTCCGCTCAGGGCCACAAACAGCTGCCCCGGCTGTAGATTCCGGCTGTCGGTACTCACCGTGGAGAAGCTGGCATCAGACCCCACAAGCTGTCCGTTCAGGATGTTTGCCGACTCGGAGAGGGTGAAGCTGATCATGGCGTCGTCTCCTCCAGCACCAGCAGCACCTGTTCCCGATCATCAAAATGTAGGTGCTGATCACCCACCAACTGGTAGTCCTCATGGCCCTTGCCACACACCAGCACCAGATCACCGGATACTGCCCCGGATACCGCAGTGCGGATTGCAGTGGCGCGGTCACGCTGCACCAGCACACTTTTTGCCCGCCCTATGCCCTTCAGGATATCGGTCATGATCAGGTCACCATCCTCGGTGCGCGGGTTGTCATCGGTAAGAATCACCCGATCGGCCAGACGCTCAGCAATCCCGCCCATCTGCGGACGCTTACCGCTATCCCGGTCGCCACCACAGCCAAACACGCAGATCAGCTTGCCTACGGTGTGTGCCCTGGCCGCAATCAGGGCGTGCTCCAGGGCATCCGGTGTGTGCGAATAGTCCACCACCACCAGGGGTTGCTCACCACCACCGAACCGTTCCATACGACCGGCTACTGTTTGCAGCTTGGACAACCGCATCAAGGCATCATTCAGCGTCACCCCCTGAAACAGCATGACGTTGAGCACCGCCAACAGATTGCTGACGTTAAAACGTCCCAGCAGTGCGGTGTTGAACTCACCATCACCCCGACTGGTCTGCACCTTTACCGACATGCCGTGGCTATCCAGTTGTATATCCTGGGCCCAGGCCCATCCATCCAACCGCTCCGGCATCTCTTCCTGCCGGTTCAGGCCATAGCCCAGAGCCAGCACCCCGGCGGGAAGCCGCTCCATTACCTTCAACCCAAACGGATCATCCAGGTTGATAACGGCACAGCGAATACCCGGCATCTTGAACAGGCGCAGTTTGGAAGCGCCATAGGCCTCCATGGTGCCGTGGTAGTCCAGGTGGTCCCGGCTCAGATTGGTAAATACCGCCAC
>CAZVME010000004.1:0-85370 GCA_964628835.1 uncultured Gammaproteobacteria bacterium
CGGCTCGACACCAGAAATCTCCGGTCAGCACCGCACCGTCATAGTCAAGCAACTGATAGACATACAACGGGGAAACCGGGACAACCCAACCATGGTGCCATTCACCATGCCCATGGTAATGAACAAACAGGATTTTGTTGATATTGCCGCCTATGTCGAACAATTAAAAATGGCGCCAACCAACCTCACCGGAGACGGAACTAACCTAAAACTGGGTGAAAAGATTTACGCCAAAGAGTGTGCGAAATGTCATGGCAAAAATGGCGAAGGAGACGCCAAGGAGTTCTATCCAAAAATCCACGGACAGAACTACAACTACCTTTTACGACAGATGCTATGGATAAAAAACGGCAAGCGCAGAAACGCCAATCGCAAGATGGTCAATCAAATAAAGAGATTCACTGATGAAGACATACTTGCGGTAATAGACTACACCTCCAGGCTTAGGCCTTCAGCCTCAGAAGTGGCGGAAAAGGGCTGGACCAACCCGGACTTTCCCAGGAGCTTCCAATACTCACCAAAATATGAAAAGCGGTAATACTCTCAGACGCAATTATGCGTCTGTGCACGCCGCCCAACAGTACATTAGTAAGTATCTATATAGCCACATTAGCTGTGCCTGTGTAGCGCTAATAATAACTAATTTGAACCTATAACCGACAACAAGGTAGTCTAATCAAACGACAATAGTGTCATACAAAATAAAGCAAAAAAGCCTGAATATTTATGGCTGTACAGGTATAAAAAACAGGAGTGAATTATGGCTGGTAATGAATTGAAAACGGACAGCTCTGCAAAAAAGAAGATGTTACTGTTTGCAGTTGCCGTTTTTTTATTGGGAATAGGTTTCTCCAGCCTTTTTGGGTTTATCCTCGATAGCACTAATAAAACAGAGTTTTGTACCAGCTGCCACAGCATGAAGCAGAACCTTACGGAACTGAAAGAGTCTGTTCACTGGCAAAGCGGCTCTGGCGTTCACGCCGGCTGTGCCGACTGCCACGTTCCCACGCAGTTCCTGCCCAAGATGTGGGCCAAGATAATGGCAGCCAAGGATGTCTACCATGAAATCTTGGGCACCATCGACACCCCGGAAAAATATGAGGCCAGACGCTGGCAGATGGCAAACGCCGTATGGAAAAAGATGAAGGACTCCGATTCCAGAGAGTGCCGAAACTGCCACTCTTTTGATCACATGGACCTTAGTGAGCAGGCCCGTTCAGCCAGAAAGAAACACGATAGCGCCACTGACAAGGGGAGGACCTGCATAGATTGCCACAAAGGCATTGCACATGAGGAACCGGATGAGCCAGAGCTTCCAGAAGAGTTGGCAGAAGCAACTGGGGAGAAATAATAATGCGTCGCAATTATAGTTTGATGTCAGCGGCAAAAATGGTGTTGTTTGCCATGTCTGTTCTACTATTTACCACTTCAAATTGTATTTCTGCTGATCCGGTCGAACTGAATTTAGAGCTGCGTGAAGCTGCAACCGTTGACGACACCGAGACGGTAATTGCACTTTTAGAACGGGGTGCAGATGTAAACGGATCAAATAAATTTGGTGTCACGCCTCTAATGCGGGCGATTCAGGGGGGTGGCTGGCAGACAGCAGCCGTGCTTCTGGCAAACGGAGCAGAAGTTAATGCACGCTCAACCGCTGGTTGTTCCGCGCTAACCATGGCGGCAGAACACAACCATGAGACGATTACAGCAATGCTTGTTGAGATGGGAGCAGATGTTTCAAACACAACCAGATCTGGTTGGGATGCACTGATGATCTCTGCGCGAGTTGGCAACGACATCATAGTCAGACAGTTGTTGTCATTCAATGCAAACACCAAGACCGCCGACAGACACGGCGACACCGCATTGACCACAGCCGCCATGAAGGGAAAGAGTAAGATTGTAGATACCCTGCTCAAGCATGGAGTAGATTCAGAACAGAAGAACAAAGACGGCATTACAGCGTTGATCCATGCTGCCGACCAGGGACACCCCAAGGTCGTTGAAGTGCTGTTGAGACACGGAGCAAATCAAGAGTCAAAAACCTCTGAGGGCGGCACCGCCCTTATCTGGGCTGCAGAGAAAGGCAACAAGCAGATCGTTGAACTTCTACTCAAGCATGGCGCCAATCCAAATAACCCGGACAACGACGGGATAAGTGCACTAATGGAGGCCGCCGCAGGTGGGCATGCTGAGGTAGTTTCACTCCTACTAAAAAATGGAGCCGACCCATCAGCCAAGGACAAATCAGGTAAAACTGCAATGGAGCATGCAGTTAAACGAAAACGCCAGAAGGTGGAAGAAATACTCGGCGCAGTTAAGCAGTAATCAAATTTCACTGTAATTATTGGTAGTTTGGTACATACCAGATGACCAGATAACTATATCTGGATCATATAGATACCACCTTGAGCTCCTGTGGGATACGGGGCTATTAGTTAGCCAACATCCACACCGCTGTTACGCAGACTACAACAGTATTTCGGAAACCCCTGGTTTACCTTACCCGGTGACGGCTAAAAACGTATCTTCTTGCATCTGAGCCAAACGGGGAACCAGGATGTTCCCTAGAGCTAATCTTGTGTCACCCGTATCCGCGCTAAACCCGCCAATTACAGCACGCCTCATTAGTTTCCAACTGGGTATCAGCTCACTTTGATACTGGTCAGATAATCAAGCTTGATATTGCCTATACCGCTATAGCAGACACACCAGTCTCGCCTAAAAGGAAACAACCATACACACCTCCATGCAGTTCTCCATGGTGATTACACGAAATACGAAATCGTCCTCCCCCAAGCCAATATCCATCAGAATCAGGGCAAAAAAAACCCGCATCATAGATGCGGGCACAATAGACGTGACTAATGGGGTTTACCCTAATCTGGCTATTGCCTAACCAGGGTAGCACTACTAGCTATCTTCCATATCCTACTTAATCTTCAATGACTAGAAATCGTCAAAGAAGGCAGCACATCCATGTGCTGCTTCAGCCCCAAACCTCGGGGCCTTGGAGATTTAACCGAAGATGTCAGCAGTGATGTTGTTATACCAGCTATAGGCATACTCAACTTCACGACGTCTTGCTTCAGCTGAAGCATCCATTGGTGTCAGACCACCTGAACCCTTCACTTTACCGATCAGGTTCTTCTCTTCATTGAGGCGATATACAGCCGCAACAGAGATACCGTAGTCCTTGCCAACTATGCTGTAGCAGGTATTAACATAGGATGGGGTTCCACCATCCATCTTACCACCCAGCATTCCAACCACTGCTGCTGCACAAACCTTGGCCTGTGAGTTTGCAGAGTAACCGGACTTTGGCATCTTACTGGCAATGCTGGCATCACCAATAACGTGAATGCCTTTCTGCTTGGTTGACTCGAAGGTCTTCTTGTTAACCGGACACCAGTCGTTCTCATTAACACCGGCCATGAAGGCAACCTTACCGGCCTTCTGAGCAGGAATGACATTGATCACATCACCCTTTACAGTATTAAGAGAGTCGGTGGTAACGGTCATACCAGCAGCATCCACCTCAGCAACACCGTTCGATGATTCCTTGGTGGAACCGTGCCACTCGATCAGGGAGTTAGCTGTACCGTATCCATAGAGATCTTTCCAGCCCTGCATAAACAGGCCTTGCTTGGAAAACTTTGGCTTACGATCAAGGATAATGATCTTTGATTTTGGCTTCTTGGCCTGCAGATACATGGCGATCTGAGAAGCACGCTCGTAAGGTCCTGGTGGGCAACGGAAAGGATTGGTTGGCGGAGCGATAATAACGGTACCGCCGTCTTTCATTGCTTCCAACTGCTTGCGCAGCATGGCGGTCTGAGGACCGGCCTTCCAAGCATGCGGGATCTTTTGTGCAACCTTGGCGTCATAACCCTCAATGCCTTCATATTTGAAGTCGATTCCAGGGGAAAGAACTGCACGATCATAGGCAAAGGTGTCGCCACCCTTGGTTGTGATCTTCTTTGCTTGTGGATCAATCCCGGTAACGGTATCGATTACAACCCTTACACCGTGTTTCTTAAGACCTTCGTAACCGTGCTTGATATCATCCATCTTGCGGTCACCACCAAGAACTTCATTACTCATGTAGCAGGTGAAGTAGTTCTTGTTCTGCTCAATCAGGGTAACCTCTACGGAAGGGTCCAGCATACGGATGTATTTGGCAGCTGTAGCACCACCGGTACCACCACCAACAACAACAACCTTCTTACCTGCCCCTAGAGCGATCGCCGGGAATCCGGCCGCTGCTGCCGCAGTAGCGGATACCTTCATAAAATCTCGACGTGAAAAATTTGTCATCTCTAAATATCCTCCAAAGATTTGTTATTTCTGGCTGGCGTAGTAATTGGCAAGAGCCTTACGATCACCGGCCTTCAATTTTTTAAGTTTTTTGACCATCTTCTTCACGTCTTTCGAAGCAATCTTGCTAACATCCAGACTGGAGAAATCATGCATGGAATTCAGAAGATATGGTTTCAACTGGTTATTAAGCATAATGTCATCTTCTTTCGGATCAGCGTGACACTTCTTGCATGTTTTCTTGTGGATCTTAGCACCCTTGGCAGCCAGCTTTTTATTCACTTTCTGATTGGATGCAGACTCTTTCTTGGCAGCAAAATAGTCAGCCAGCAGTTCGATCTCTTTATCATCAAAGCCCTTGGCAATGCGACCCATGATGGTTGAATAACGACCATCTTTAGCCTTGTAGCTCTTCATGATATCGATGAAGTTATCTCTCAAATCACCTGCGATTGTTGGGGTGGCTGGTCCGGCACTATTGCCGTCCGGACCGTGACAACCAACGCAGTTATTTGCAAGCATCTGTGCAGATGCTCCGGCCAGCGCCATGGGCGCAAAACCGACACAGCTTATCAACAAAGCGGCTTTTATCGCCCTGTATTTGTTTTTCTGCTCCATACTTCCTCCTAAGACTTATTATGATATTAACTTTAAAACTGAAACACATACTAAGCAATTTAAGTGCCAACTCACCATAAGCTTCATAATCAACGAGTTATATTAGCGACAGACCAACTAGCAACCTCATTGATTGCACATTGCAATGCGAGTAATTGCGAATTGAAATACTAATGACTGGTGGGTGACAACTGGAAGCAAGAGGAGAAAACTTGCTGGATCTTTCAGACGCTGAAGTAACTTATTCGTATTGTTGGAGTTTGCGCCAGAGGGTGGATTTATCTATCCCCAGCGCCTCAGCAACCATCTTTCTATTACCGTCGTAGCGTTCCATTACCTTCATGACATAGCGCTGTTCCAACTCGGCCAGGGTGGGGAAATCGTCGTCCAGCACATCTTCCGCCTGATTGGATTCTGGCAGATAATCCACCTTCAGTTCTGAGCTGTCGGCCAGGACCACATGGTGCTCCACCAGGTTACGCAGCTCTCGCACATTGCCAGGCCAATCATACTGTTCTAGCTTTTTCACAGAAGCTGCGTCAAATCCTGAGATTTCACGATTATAGCGCTTGGCGAACAGATCGACAAAGTGCTTTATCAGCAGCGGGATATCCTCGATTCGTTCCCGTAGCGGCGGCATTACAATCTTCACCACGTTAATGCGATGAAACAGGTCGGCACGAAAACGTCCCTCTTTCACCATATCCTCTAGAATCTGATTGGAGGCCACCACGAAACGCACATCTATATCGATAGGCTTTACCCCGCCAACCCGTGTGATCTGCTGTTCCTGGATGGCCCGCAACAGCTTTACCTGCATGGCATCAGAGATATTCCCGATCTCGTCGAGAAATACCGTACCGCCGGGTGCAACCTGAAGCAGCCCCTCCTTGGCGCAGGTGGCGCCGGTAAATGCCCCCCTCTCATGTCCAAACAGCTCTGACTCCAACAGGGTGCCGCTGAGCGCACCACAATCAATGATTACGAACGGACGATCAGAAACCCGGCTCAGGTTGTGAATGGCACGGGCTGCCAACTCCTTACCAGTTCCAGATTCCCCTTCAATAATGACGCTGCAACGGACATCGGCAACCTTCTTGATAGTATGAAACACCTCCTGCAAGGCGCTGGAATTTCCGATAATGTCCTGCGTGCTTTTTTCATCCTCAAGCTGAGTGCGCAGAATGCGGTTCTCCCGGCGCAACCGCATCCGCTCCATGGTCTTATCAACCAATAATAGAAGCTCTTCCATATCAAACGGTTTTTTCAGAAAATCGTTGGCGCCCAGTCTGAGCGCCTCAATAGCATTACTAACCGTGGTGTGCGCGGTAATTATGATTACTGGCACTTCGCAGTCCTTGTTTCTAATCTTCCCCAGCAGTTCCATGCCATTCATTCCCGGCATCTGCAGATCTGTGATGATCACATCTGCACCCTGCTCATGAAAAAACTCAAGGGCCTGCTTCGGGTCGTAAAAGATACGACTGTTGTAGGCCGTTCCCTCACAAAAGCGTTGCAACAGCTCTCCTGCCGTTGGGTCATCATCCACAAACATTAGTGTGTATTCTTCACTCATATCATTATTTCTGTCACTGCAACTTCATTCATATATACGCTAAATCAATCGTGCTTGAGAGTATTCAAAGCTCCCTCAGGAAAGCAAGGAGATTGATGCCCGCACGCCACCATTTTTTCGATTAATCAGTTCCAGCATACCATTATGTCGTTCAACTATTCCCAGGCAAATTGAAAGCCCAAGGCCACTACCCTGACCCACTGGCTTGGTAGTAAAAAATGGGTCATATATATTCCCCATCTGTTTTGGCAAAATACCACTGCCACTGTCTTCCACTATCAGCTGCAGAACAGAGTCACCCGCCATAGCCAATACTATAACTTCGCTGCCATGGGGAGACGCGTGTATGGCATTGTTCAGCAGATTGATCATGGCCTGCTGTAGCATGTCACGGTCTCCATCCAGCATTAGGCCATCATTTGCCACCAGCTTGATACTGACATCCCGTTTCATGGCCTCTTTTTGGACCAGGGCTACTGTCTCCTCCAGCCATGGCTTGACCTCAATCCGGGTCTTCTCCGGTGGCACCTGACGGGCAAAATTAAGTATCCCCCTGACGATTCTGGATACGCGGTCTGCCTCTTCACGAACCTTCTGCACATCTTCCCGCAGGCGCACCTCATCTTCCGGCAATTCACGCTCAATCAGCTTGGTCAGAGATAGGATATTACCCAGGGGATTGTTGATTTCATGCCCGATACCTGCCGCCATCTGCCCAATCGACACCAGCTTGGCGCTCTGTACCATGGCCTTCTGCGCCTGGTCACGCTCCTGTTCAATTCGATGCAGTTTACGGGTCATGTAGTTGAAGGCCTCACCCGCCTTGCGCAACTCTCTTGAACCTCCCACATCAAGCTTCCTGGTGGTACCATTTGCGTAGGCGGTCAGGCCCATGGCCAGTTTACTTACCGGAGTTGCAATCTGACCGGCGCCAAACTTGGCCAGTGTCAGGCTGATCATAAGCGCGATGATCATACTCACAATAACGCCAAACCTGATGCGCTCAAATGGGGCATACAACTCATTCAGATCAATCCTGCTAACCAGCACCCAGCTTATGGGCTTGCCGGGATATGGCTGATACTCCCGAAAATATATTCTGGTTTTACCCTTGGCGTCATCAATAGAGCCAGATTCCTGACCCAATGGCTCAGTGAACAGCTGCGGATATTGATCTTTCAGATGCTGTGTAAAACCATGGCCTCCGTTTAGCCTTAAGCCTTCGGTATCGTCATACAGGATCATACCATCGCGTGCGCCATCACCAGGATTACGTTCGGCAATCAGCAAACTGGCATTATTCAGTCTGGGTGACCTGTTCAAAATCCTGTCCAGTGAACTGAGTGGCGGATCCACCACAAAGTAACCAATAAACCCCTCCCCATTCTCCAGGGGCACTATGGTGCTCATCAGCGGCGGCATACCGGCTTTGGTTCCATCCTTACCCGATACCGGGTAAAGGATATTCCCCACCCGCCACGCAGCCAATGACTTCAACGACTGCAGAAACAGCCCTGGAGCCGGCCTCTTCTCCACATATGGCAGCTCAGTTACCTCGCCTGATGGAGATTTTGACCGCCGCTTGGAACTTACTTTTACCACTGCGCCACCATTGGCATCCAGTATGCGCACGGGCCCAAGATCCCGCATGATGGATTGAAATGTCTCCAGGAATCCATTTATCCACTCTGTGCGAAGCACATATTGAGGATGGAGTTGCCCCTCAAAGTGCTTTTCCAGGACCGGAATATATCGCTGCAAGGCAGGTACCGAAACCAACCCCTTGACCAGATTCCTTTCGATCAGAAGCCTGCGATCTATATTGCCGATGATACTATCCAGGCTGTTATGCACCTCACGGTTTACATTGATGGTGTACTGACTTTCACTATAGGTGGTGACGATAAGAACCATCGCCGCCAGCGGCACCACCACCGCTGGAAATATCCATAAAAAAATACTTGTTTTAAGACGCATCGCTTACTCAATCAGAGGCCGCTACCAAATTTCGCATTCTGTAACGTATAACATATACTACCGCATGGACTTGTCAGGACCACTCAAAACCACCTGCACCAGTTTACCTCACACCCGACCAAAGGAGAAAAACATGCTAAGAACGCTGATTTACGTTCTGTTACTGGCGTCACTACCTGGAATTAGCGCCGGAAGTGGAACTGACAACGGAACCACCATCACCTATAAAACCAGTGACGATTACGAAATGGTCCGGGAGTCGCTGGAAATTGCCATTATCGGGCAGGGGCTGGTGATCAGCGGGACCCTGCACATCCAAGAGATGCTGGACCGTACCGCCTCAGACCTGGGATTTAACAAACGAATATACTCTGCTGCCGAGTCATTCGAGTTCTGCAGCTCCATGATCTCGCACATTATGACCGCAGCAGACCCTGGCAACATCACCGTCTGCCCCTTTACTGTTTCCGTATATCAGCTGATCAGCGATCCAAACCACACCTACGTAGCGTACAGAAAACCATCCCTTGCAGGTGAATCAGACCAGGCTGAGAAGAGGATACTCAAGCTGATGAATGACATATCCGAAGAAGCCACAGAATAGGCCTACTTCGTAAGCAAATCCCACCCGGCCCAACTGACCCTATTTGGTCGGCACGATCCTTAGACCGCTATTTTTGGGTGCATCGATCTTGTTGAAACCTGGGGGAAGTTGGAACAGGTGCTCTGGCTGCGGTCCCTGTTGAATATTCTGTAACTCATTGACCATGCCAGCCGGACCCTCCTCACGTACGGCCAGTTTCAGTACCGGATCATACCACTGGTAGGAACTGGCGGAACGCTGGTTCCAGGAGGAGAGAAGCTCCCACTTCTCCACCTGCCGACCATTGACCTTTTCACCCCCCACCAGACGCATCTCGGCCTTCTGACCATTTGGCATCTGCTGAATCAGTGGGAAACCGTTATTGGCATCCACCCAGCGCAGCACTTTTATGTCCTGGTTCTTAAAGGAGGTGATGATCTCCCACTTGTCCGCATCCCGATCATTGACTTTCTCTCGACCGAGCGCGGTACAGGTGACATTGGTCTGCCCGGCACAGGGATTGGCCTGGATCTCTGCTGGTGACGGCGTGGACGCCTTTACAAACTCCATATAATTTTTTGCCGCCAGATCAAGACGCCAAGTGATTCCGCGCACGGGGATAATGATCTCCACCACCTGTTTGGAGCCAGCCTTATACTCCACCCGTCGCATCCCCTCCTTACCTACATACATCCGTGCTGAATGAGACTGCTTCTGTTGCGGCAGGGAGCGAATCGCCTCGGCCGCAAACTCGGCGCCATAGGAGGCGGCAACCAGGACTCCTGGCAGGTTAAAAACTACGCCTATCAAGGCTGACAAATAGAACCTACTACACATTATGTTTTTCCTGATTACGTGCCTGCATACCAACTGGCTGACAGGCAACATGGTTAATATGAAAAAATACGAACCCAGCGGTTACCACTATGGACTACAACTCCTAATTATATCTTCACTTACTGACCCCACAAATCTATTTAATTTTACTGTGGGCTAGTTTTCCGATATAAATATTCGGTTATCCGAAGAGTATTTCGCGGTCGTAACCTTAGCTCACTCTATTGTAACAACTTCTGCACCAGGAGAACCACATGGCTCATATCGTGATCATTGGCGCCAGCACGGGAGGACTCCCTGCTGCCTATGATATTAAAGCGAAGCTCGGTAACAAGCATGAAGTAACTGTTATCAATGTATCACCCACATACAGTTTTATACCATCCAACCCTTGGGTTGCCGTAGGTTGGCGCAACCGCAGCCAGGTAACATTTGAAATTGAGCCTTGTTTAAAGAAGAAAGGGATCAACTTCATTGCAGCAACAGTTACCACCATAGAACCGGATAAAAATACACTCACTCTGAACGACGGCCAGTCCATAGAGTACAACTACCTAATTATTGCCACCGGACCCAAGCTTGCGTTCGATGAGGTGGACGGACTGGGACCAGACGGCCACACCCAATCCATCTGCACCCTGGGGCACGCTGAAGCGGCCTATGAACAGTGGCAGGACTTTATCCAGTCTCCTGGCCCCATCGTAGTGGGCGCGGCCCAGGGCGCATCCTGCTTTGGACCCGCCTACGAGTTTGCCATGATCATGGATACGGCGCTGCGACGTGCGCGTATCCGGGATCAGGTCCCAATCACATTTGTGACTTCAGAACCTTATATCGGCCATTTGGGACTGGGCGGCGTCGGTGACTCCAAAGGCCTGCTCGAATCAGAGATGCGTCAACGTCACATCTCATTTATAACCAATGCCAAGATCTCCAAGGCAGAAGCCGGCAAGCTGCACATTGTGGAACACAACCGTAGGGGTGAAGAGACCGAACACCATGAACTCCCATTTGCCTACTCCATGATCCTGCCCGCTTTTAAAGGTGTAGATGCGGTAAATGCAGTGGGTGCGGACCTGGTGAATCCACGAGGTTTTATCAAGGTGGATCAATATCAACGCAACCCGAAATGGCAGAACATCTATGGTGTTGGCGTGTGCATAGCGATCCCTCCTGTGGAGGCCACACCAATTCCCACCGGCACACCTAAGACCGGTTACATGATTGAGTCCATGGTCACTGCCAGCGTTAATAACATATGGCATGACCTCAAGGACAGCCAGCCGGAAGCGGTGGCAACCTGGAATGCCTTCTGCCTAGCTGACATGGGAGATGTAGGAGCGGCCTTTATCGCCTTGCCGCAGATTCCTCCACGCAATGTCACCTGGGCCAGACGTGGCCGCTGGGTACATTGGGCCAAGGTTTTATTCGAGAAGTATTTTATTCGCAATATGAAAAAGGGCACCACAGAGCCACTCTATCAAAAGTATGCTCTACGTCTTATGGGGATCGACCGGCTGAAACCCGGTAAATAAATCCCGGGAGATAACACCCTGGCAACCCAGGTCTCCCACCCGTAATAACTGTAAACATGAACCCTGCATCGCACAGGTCAAGCTATGTCGCGCGGTTGTAATAACGGCACACATCACCCAAGGAGTATGTGGTATTTAACACTGATTGGCTGCAAACCTCTGCATGGAGGTCAACTCAGCTTATCGCGCTCATTAAGCGGGCCCACTATCCGCCTAGCTCGATAAACTGATTTGATCTACCCCAGTGATTTTCGCTTTAAACGGATAAATCAGACAAACTCCCAACACCAAAAAGATCAAACAAATGAAGATAATTCACGGACTCCACTTCAACAATATACGAGGTGATATTTATGGGGGGCTGACAGCTGCTGTTGTCGCCCTGCCTCTGGCGCTGGCCATGGGTGTTTCATCCGGCGCCGGTCCTATTGCCGGTATCTATGGCGCCATCTTTGTCGGCCTGTTCGCCGCACTGTTCGGCGGCACGCCATCTCAGGTTTCAGGACCTACCGGCCCGATGACGGTGGTGATGGCCGCTATCTTTACCCAATATACCGCCATGTTCCCCGACAACCCAACCCATGGTGCAGCCCTGGCTTTTACCGTGGTGATCATGGGCGGTCTTCTGCAGATCCTGTTTGGCATCATGAAGATGGGTAAATACATCAACCTGATCCCGCATCCAGTGGTGTCCGGCTTTATGAGTGGCATTGGTGTAATCATCATACTGCTGCAGCTGCCACCCCTGTTTGGCTATCCGGCACTGCCAGGCCCCATCGCATCGATCCAGGCCTTGCCTGATGTCCTGTCCAACCCGATGCTTGGTCCGCTGATCATTGGCTGCTTTGCCCTGGCCATCGTCTATTTCCTGCCGAAAAAGATAAACCAGATCCTGCCATCACCACTGGTTGCACTCATAGTTGGCACCATCGCACTGGTGCTGTGGCAAGGTGGTGACATCGTCAGCATGACTGAGGGTGGCAAAACCCTATTCCGAATCGGTGAAGTCTCGGTACTGGGTGACATACCCACTGGCCTGCCGGCCCCGATGCTCCCCATCTTTGAGCCTGCTCTGCTGGTGGGGATGTTCAAATCCGCCCTGATGCTTGCCGCCCTGGGTAGTATCGACTCGTTGTTGACCTCGCTGGTGGCAGACAACGTCACCCGCACCTATCACGAATCTGATCGCGAGTTGATCGGCCAGGGTATCGGTAACACCATAGCTGGCTTCTTTGGCGGCCTGCCAGGCGCAGGCGCCACCATGCGTACCGTAGTAAATATACGTGCAGGTGGATTGACCCCCATCTCAGGCTCTCTGCATGCACTAGTATTGCTGGCGATAATCCTGGGGGCAGGCTCGGTGGCAAAATATATCCCCCATGCCCTGCTGGCTGGAATCCTGGTGAAAGTAGGAACAGACATCATCGACTGGGACTACCTCAAGCGTATGCGTACCGTGCCAACTGCAGGCATAGTCCTGATGCTCACCGTATTTTTGATGACTGTGTTTATTGATCTGATTACCGCTGTGGCCGTCGGCATGATCATGGCATCTTTCGTGTTCATGCAACGCATGGTTGACCTGCAACTGGACTCGGTAACTGCCATCACCAAGCCCCAGGCTGAATCACCTCTATCTGAAGAGGAGTCAGAAATACTTAAATCCGCTCAGGGACGCATTCTGCTGTATCACATCTCAGGCCCCATGAGTTTCGGCGCTGCCAAAAGCATGGTGCGACGCATGGCAATATTTAATGACTATGATGTACTGATACTGGATTTGACTGATGTACAACAAATAGATTTCACCTCAGTACGCGCCCTGGAAGATATCGTACACAACGCCTGGGCCATCAACAGTGAAACCTATCTGGTAGACTGCAAGAAATCTGTATACCGAATACTCAGAAAACAGGGACTGGTGCAGAAGTTCGATAAACACCAACTCAAGGCCTATCGCATTGATGCGCTGAGAGATGCATTAAAACTGGTAGAGGAACGCCAATCCACCTAAGCTGGTAGTTCCCAACCACCAGACGTAGCTATATGCATACTAACGCCAGGACTGCTTTGGGATATCTTCAAACATATCCGTTCCTGGCTGGCCAATCTGGACCGAGCCAGCACCTCCAGAAAACAGCAATCAGCCCAGGCCCTGCGTGACGTCATCACCGCGGTCAACATAAGACCGAGGCCCATCTCTCCATATTATGGACTGAACTGGGTTTTGCCCTGGAGGACCTGGGTATAAGCAAGGCTGGCCAGACAAATATTGCATATCGTTACTCAGCGTTAAATCACTGACAATACAAGTACACGATCAGAACTAGACGAGATATGTTCCAATCCTTGGCTTGGATCTCCAGAAGCGACGTAGTGCCGCAGCGTCTACCCGGTAGACCGAGCCATTGCATGGATAGAGATCGATGTAACCAAGACGCCTGGCCTTCACTTCATCCAACAGTGGCTTCAGCCAGAGATCAAACCGCTCTAAGGCCTCTAGCCAGCCCATGGGGTCTGCATCCAGCGTAGACCTTTCCAACATATCCGCCACCACTAGACTCCGGCCTTGATTCGATACAAGTTCACTACTGCTCGTGGGAAGCAACGTCGGCTCCAGACCAGCAACTGACGCCATACCGCGTACCAGGGGCGCATCGGCGCAGACAGATGCATACGGCTGCCGTTCCACAGCAGGCAAATAGCCACCACCGTGCAGCCACAGGCCGTTGATGGACAACTGCCCACGACCCTCGCGCAGCAGGTTCACCTGTGCCATATGAAACAGCATCTGCATCTCATTGAGTATGGAGTGCCAGCTACTGGAATCCACACCCCGTGGCAGAAAGCTGTCGATGTTTCTGCCAGTCACATCCACCAAAGGTGAGGTTTGCAGATCCAGCTGTTGCTCCAGACGCAGATACCAGCGTTGCGGCATACAAACCTCTAGCTGCCACGGCATATGGCTGAAGTGTTGCCGGAACAGATCCGCAAGTTGGTTCGCCTCATCCAGGGTAATATCCAGGACTTCGGCATCAAACAGTAGCAATCCGCCCCCATCTGGCCGCAGATGCACCGGTGATGCCTGCATCCAGAAACCAGTATCTTCCGACGCTCCATCGGACAGACGACAAAAGGCGGCTGTGGGCAGATCTGCATTCTGCTCATGGGACAGGCCAAACAGCTCAAAAACTGTAGTGGTGTAATCCGTTGCCGTGAGGTTGGACAGTGTGGCTCGGGACAGACACTTTTCCACCACGGGCACTGCGGGCGTTATATCCAGCTCGCGCAGGGATGGTATTGGACCCAGAAGCCCTGGGACCAGAAGATCAATGCTGCTGTGGTTATTTGGCATAAGTCAGACCGACTGTTGCCAGTAACATCCTACGCCTCCAGATGTTCCATCCGAATACGGGTGATCTCACCGTTGGTGCTATCCAGGGCCTCGATCTTGGCAATGGCCTGATTCATCTGGCGTTCCATTACTTTGTGGGTAAGCATTACCAGTGGAACATGGGTTTCGCCCTCGGCAGGCTCTTTCTGCTGCATGGCCTCAATGCTAATCCCCGCTTCGCCCAAAATACCGGAAACATGCGCCAGGACACCCGGCGCGTCCTCCACCTGCATGCGCAGATAGTAAGAGGTCTCCACCTCTTCCATATCCAGTATTGGAAGATCAGACAGTTCACTCGGCTGGAAGGCCAGATGCGGCACCCGGTTTTCCGGATCCACCGTCATGGCACGCACCACATCTACCACATCTGCAACCACCGCAGAGGCAGTAGGTTCTGCTCCAGCCCCTGCCCCGTAATAGAGGGTCGGGCCAACTGCATCGCCCATCACCATAACCGCGTTCATCACCCCATCTACGTTGGCCAGCAGGCGCTTCTCCGGAATCAGGGTTGGATGCACCCGCATCTCAATGCCGCGCTCGGTCTTGCGGGTTATGCCCAGGTGTTTGATCCGGTAGCCAAGGGCATTAGCGTAGGCCACATCAGAACCGGTTATTTTACTGATGCCCTCGGTATAGGTCTTCTCAAACTGCAACGGGATACCAAAGGCGATGGAGCCGATAATTGTAAGCTTGTGGGCCGCGTCTATCCCTTCCACATCAAAGGTGGGATCGGCCTCGGCATAGCCCAGGGCCTGAGCCTCGGCCAACACATCGTCAAAGCCACGACCCTTGTCGCGCATCTCGGTGAGGATAAAGTTGCCGGTACCGTTAATGATTCCCGCTGCCCACTGAATCTGGTTGGCGGCTAGACCCTCACGAATGGATTTAATGATGGGGATACCACCGGCCACCGCAGCCTCGAAGGCCACAATCACACCCTTGTCCTGGGCGGCGGCAAATATCTCATCTCCATGTAGTGCGATCAGGGCCTTGTTGGCGGTAACCACATGCTTGCCATTCGCAATCGCCTGGAGCACCAGCTCTTTGGCGAGCGAATAGCCACCAATCAACTCAATGACAATATCCACATCCGGGTTATTCACCACGGCAAAGGCATCATCGGTAACCTCAATCTCTTCCACCCCGGGAACGGTAGCCGGGTCCAGATCTCTGGCTGCAGCATGGGTGACCTTTATCCCACGCCCTGCACGCCGCGCTATCTCATTTGCGTTGCGTGTCAGAACATTGAATGTTCCACCACCAACGGTGCCTAAACCTAACAGACCAACTTTTACCGGTTTCAATCTTGTTCTCCCAAACTCTTATCGGCCGCACTGAATCCGGCCTTTGCATCACGTCTAAACATATCCCTGATCCCACGCACCGCCTGACGGGTGCGGTGTTCGTTTTCGATCAGGCCAAAGCGCACATGGTCATCGCCATATTCGCCAAAACCAATGCCGGGTGACACTGCAACCTTGGCATCTTTCAACAGTTTTTTACTGAACTCCAAAGAACCCATCTCCTTGTACTGCTCCGGGATCGGTGCCCACACAAACATGGTGGCCTTGGGTCTCTCCACCGGCCAGCCGGCAGCGGTGAGACCATCACATAGTACATTGCGCCGACTCTCATACATGGCGCAGATCTCCTGCACACAATCCTGTGGTCCCTCCAGGGCGGCGATGGAAGCCACCTGGATCGGGGTGAACATGCCGTAGTCCAGATAGGATTTTATCCTGGCCAACGCCGCCACCAGGGTCTTGTTGCCGCACATAAATCCCACACGCCACCCCGGCATATTGTAACTCTTGGACAGGGAAAAGAACTCCACCGCAATATCCTCGGCGCCCGGTACTTCCAGGATCGACGGCGCTTTATAGCCATCAAAGACAATATCGGCATAGGCCAGATCGTGAATCACCCAGATGTTATGTTCCCGTGCGATATCCACCACCTTCTGAAAGAACTCCAGATCCACACACTGGGTGGTTGGATTACCAGGAAAATTCAACACCAACATCTTGGGACGCGGCCAGGAGTCGGTGATCGCCTTCTCCAGTTTCTCAAAGAAATTCACACCAGGCACCAGCGGCACATGGCGGATATCAGCACCGGCAATTACAAAGCCATATGGATGGATCGGGTAAGCCGGGTTGGGAACCAGTACCGAGTCCCCCGGCCCCATACAGGCCAGGGAGAGGTGGGCCAACCCCTCTTTCGATCCGATGGTTACTATGGCCTGGGTCTCTGGATCAAGATCCACGTCATAGCGTTTTTTGTACCAGTTGGTTATGGCGCGCCGCAGGCGTGGGATGCCTCGGGACATGGAGTAACGATGGGTGTCCTTGCGCTGGGTCGCTTCAACCATTTTGTCCACGATGTGCTGTGGTGTTGGCTGATCTGGGTTACCCATACCAAAATCGATAATATCCTCGCCCCGCGCTCGTGCTGCCGCCTTTAATTCATTAACAATATTAAAGACATAAGGCGGCAAACGATTAATTCTACGGAAATCTTCCATTTCGGGCGTGGACACTGGGACCTCTACTGCGGCTAGGTTGTCAGAAAACAAACGAGTAAGGTAACTGAGCAGACGGCAAAAAGTCAAAATAATTAAGCGGATAGCCGCAAAGAAAAGGCTGCTGTTGCCAATAGCTTATCCGTAACCTCCTGCAACACTGCCGGGACAGGACACCCATCTGCCAAGACCATGCACACCTGCGCATAGTAGAACCTGAAATCAGCTTGCCGCGATTCCCAGCATTATGTATCTTCTGGGCATGAAATTTTCCCTGTCAGACCCCGGCAACAGCTACCTGGTTCGCGCCTACGACCAAGGTGAGCTGGTGATCAATGAACACCGCCATCGCCACAGCGTCATCGTCATGCCGGATCGGCTTATCACCGACTGGGAGCCACAGACATTTGCAGAGCTGAGGGAGGATCACTTCCTCACCATCAGCGAACTGGAGCCACAGCTGGTGATCCTGGGTACCGGTGCTGAGCAGCAATTCCCGCAACCGGCACTGTACGCGGTGCTACTGAACCGGGGTGTGGGGGTGGAGATAATGAACACCCCGGCGGCATGCCGCACCTACAACATCCTGGTATCTGAAGGGCGCAGAGTAGCGGCCGCGCTGTTGCTTGGGGCCTGCTAACAGGCCCTAATTAAATGCTATCTGGCTAAGCGTTGCAGTTTGCCCAGTTTCCTGATCCATGGCTTGCTGCGTATGAGCTTGCGTGGCAGTTGTCGCATACTGGCCCTGGCCTCAGATAGTTCCGGATAACTTCCATACACCACTGCACACATTTTTCGGCGCTTCAGGGAGAAGGCGTAGGCGTGGGCCTCCAGTTGATAATCTTCCCGGAGCGTTCCAGCATACTCCTCGCAGTGTCGCATACGTCCTGACGCAAACAGTTGAATGGTGCGATTCTTTGCCGGCTGCTGCTCTACCCAATTAGAATCATACCCCTGCATTTGCTCAGGCTTGGACACTATCTCTTTCACCTCAGTTGGTTGCGGCAACTTCTTCTGCGCCATAACCGGAGCCGTTGCTCCCTGCCCTGGCACGTCATCCGCTACCGGGGCTTTTGATGCCACCGTAACTTCTGGTTGGTCAGACGTTGCAGCCTGGGTTCTCGGAAGCTGAATATTCTTAATAGCCATGGCCGACAACCTGGACACAATTCTGAGGTCATCATAAGCAATATTTACCGCATCGGTTTTATCCCGTTCCACTCTCCCGGCTCGCGCCTGCAACATGGCGGCCCTGGCCCGCTGCGAACCATTTTTGGCCGCCTTCTCAAACCAGTAGAAGGACTCCTTCAGGTCCAGCTCTATACCCTCACCCCAGTAGTATATGGTTCCCAGGTAATACTGGGCCTCCACAAAGCCCTCGATTGCCGCCTGTTGCCACCAGTGGGCGGCCATCTTGTTGTTTGCCCGCCCGTACTTACCCTGGTGATAGTTGTTACCAAGATTAAACTGAGCCGGGATGAAACGATTATTGGCCGAGGCGGTGAGCCAGCGCTTGGCATTTTTTTGGTCTTCAGCACCACCGGCCCACTGCTCGTACAGAACACTCAGAAAAAACTGAGCTCTGGCATCCCCCTGGATGGCCAGGGGAAGCCAGTTTTTGTACGCCAGCTCTTTGTCCCCCTGCTTAAAGGCCACAAAGCCAGCTTCAACCGAATCTGAAAATGCCGGGATGGAAAAAAGCAGACATACTGCAAACAGAATGACGGCCGCAGGGCCTAAGCCTAGTTTGTGCAACGCTGAATTCATTAGTCTCCTTCAACAACAACTGGCGGCAGTTTCAACCATGCAGCAAATAGTTGAATCTTATAAAGGCGGTTAGCGCCTTCCAACAGATTTATTTAATTATCACCAACAGCTTCTTAGCGCCATACACCCTTTGGCGACGGCACATTTTGACCAAGGAGATAAAAATACACAAGTGCCTTGGGGTTAGCCAACGGCCTAGGCCGATGGTGGTTCCTGAAAACCGCACATCAAGGTATGATTTAACACCCTAAAAACAGAACCGTGGTGTCACATTGGACAGAAGTACTATCCTGGCTATTTTGGGCCTAACCAGCATCGCCCTGATCATTGCCATACTGGCGCCTGGTGGAAAAACCCCAGATCCCAACCCGAAACTTCCATGGCTGATTGAGATAGACCCTAGCGGCTCTTCCAGGGTATTCGGTCTCACCCTTGGCAAAAGTACCCTGTCCCACGCTCGCAGCACACTGGGTAGCGAAGGCACGGCGAATATCTTTGTCTCCCCTAACGATAAAATATCATTGGAGGCCTATTTTAATCGGCTGTATATCAGCGGTATCAAAGCCGACATGGTGCTGAGTCTCTCCCTGCGACCTGAGACGCTGAATGCGATGTACAAACGCGGCATTCGTATCAGCCAACTGGGTGGAGGCTCGAAGAAGGTCACCTTAGCCCCTGAGGATATGGCCACTGTGGCAACAGCAGTGATTGAGCTTATCACTTACCTGCCAGCCGCCAAGCTGGACCAGGAATTGATTAGCAACAGATTCGGCAAACCCCATTCAGTAATACGGGAGAAGTCTGGCATAGAGCATTGGCTCTACCCCGAGCGTGGGCTAGATATCGCGTTAAACCCGGAGGGCAAGGAGGTGTTTCAGTATGTAAACCCAGCCAGATTCAATCAGGTTATGGAGCCACTACAACACTATTAGGGTTACCGGGTTAATAAGTGGACCGGAGTAAACAAGACTCCAATCCAAGGTTACTATTAACCCGGCACCATAATAGGCCATGTTCAGGGTTTCAAGAGCACCCCTACCTGATGGGTTATAAATGGCTAAGCTGCGGCCATTTGCGCCTTGTGTTCCACGGCTGATATCAGGTTCACAATCTGCTTGGATAAGGGTTCGATCTGCAGGTACTTGGTTTCAGCCTGCTGCAGGTCACCTTGCTCCTTGCAGTGAATAATCTCTTTAATCAATGCATGCAACTCAGCATGTGGATCTTCAATCTGCTTTATTTCACTAATATTTCCATAACTGGCAACTCCGTCCTGGTAATACCATTTTCCAAAGGCGCAATCATGATGCGACACCGCCTGTCCCACTGAAAGTGCCGCTTTACCGTCCAGAAAAGAGCGCAGTTTGGTTTTCCATGCCATGTGCGAACTCTTCGCCGCAGAAAGATCCAAGCCACCACCATTATCATGGTATTTATGCAGCACTGCCTCCAGACCACTTACGGTATCTGTCACCTGAATACATGCTGTAGCCGTATACTCAGCAATGGAGGCTGTCTCCTCCACAACCTGAGAGATCCTTACAATATTCTGATTGATCTCTTCAGCCACAATACTCTGTTGTTCTGATGCTGTAGCTATTTGGCTATTCATCATATTGATGGTGTCCACAGCCCCGGTTATGATCTCTAGAGCACTACCTGCTTCAGCCGCCTGCTCAACCGCCTCCTTGGCCATCACCTTACTATCCGCCATCAATTTAGCCGCACTTTGTGTGCCGCTCTGCAGGCGTTCGATCATGCCTTGAATCTCTTGGGTTGACTCCTGCGTACGCGCCGCCAGTGAACGCACTTCATCAGCCACCACCGCAAAGCCTCGACCCTGTTCCCCGGCACGCGCCGCTTCAATAGCCGCATTCAGCGCCAGTAGATTAGTCTGGTCTGCAATACCGCGTATCACATCCAACACTGTACTGATGGTTTCACTGTCGTTCTCTACGGTATCAATGGCTCCCGATGCCTGCTCAACACCGTTCGCAAGATTATCGATTGCCTCGATGGTAGCTGTAACAACCTGCTTGCCCTGCTGTGCCTGATCATCGGCACTGGTAGCGGCAACCGCTGCATTTGATGCATTTTGTGCTACTTCCTGGACGGTTGCCGACATCTCATTCATGGCGGTCGCAACCAGTTCCACTTCATGCTGCTGGGACCCGGTCCCTGTGCTGGTACGATGCGCACCATCTGACAACTCATCCATGCCTGCAACCAGTTTTGCACTAGTATCAGAGCACAGTCTTAAAATGGTTGTCTTTGTTGAAGTTAGATTCTCAATGTAATCTGAAAGTCGGTTAATAACATCCACTTTAGCGGAGTGCGAACTGGTATCCTTCCCGATCAAATTTTGCAATTGTGACACCACCACCAGACGTACGAGCATGTAGGCGAGCAAGCCAGTGGTGCCTCCAATAAAAATGACTGCTCCAGCAGCTACTGCGCCAGTGAGATAGCCAGACACCAGCCAGGCTATGACACCCATCGCAAGACCCAAACCAATGAGAATAATTGACAGACTGCGTAATGTTATAAATTTCATCCCAACACCTCTAGGCAACCTTAATACTCAAAATTAATATTCCAATGCATGCAACTAGGATGCGCTCGTTACAATTAGTCTTAGTAGCGGCCGTTTTCCCTAAAACTGATGCTAGACTTGAAAAAGCCCACATAACTGGTGATCAGGATCAAATAAGTAATTTGCTGCCGAGTCTACGAATGAAATTACTATGGATCAACACCACATCAAGCCCTTGCTTCGGCACACCTGCAATCGAAGAGACCCGGTAAATTACCCAGATAAATAAACGCAATTTTCAGGCAACTGGCAGTCTGCCAGCTGTGGGGATTATTCAGGATAGTTGGTAGGAATAAGTATCACTTCAACCTGGAATCAGAAGGCCAGACACAGGATGATGCTTTTCTGAATTTGCCACATCCAATGCTTAAACTACTTCGACTTATCATCATCTATCTGGTCTGGCTGCTCTGGAGTCAGATCCTCATCCATCAGGATACGGCTGGCCTCCCCCTCCAGATCATCAAACTGACCACTGCGGGCGGCCCAGAACAGCACCCCCACGGCCACTAGGCCAAGGAGTATCATGCCGGGGATCAGACCATAGATCACTTCCATAGTTTATCTTCCTCGAAACAGGGTTCGAATACGCGCCGCATTACCAATCACCAGCAGTGAACTAATGGGCATAGCGATGGCCGCCACCAGCGGGGTGATAACCGCAGCCATGGCCAGTGGCACCATAATCAGATTATACAGGATGGATATTCCAATATTCTGACGAATGGTGCGCAAGGTGCGCCGAGATAGGGCGGAGGCCATGCGTACATCTTTAAGTTCACTCCCCATGAGTACGATATCTGCGCTGGCAATAGACACATCGGTGCCGGAACCCAGGGCGATACCCACATCCGAACGCACCATGGCCGGGGCATCGTTGACGCCATCACCCACCATAGCCACCCTATGCTCACCTGACTGAAGCCGGGCTATCTCCCGCTCCTTCTCCTCTGGCAACACCTCAGCCAGCACCTCCATCCCTCCCAGGCGGGCGGCTATAGCCTCTGCGGTGTGGCTACGATCACCACTGAGCATGGTCAGTTGGATACCGTCCTGTTTCAGATCTGCAATCAGCCCAGCCGCATCACTGCGCAGACCATCCTCCACCGCCAGCAGCGCCAGCTCCTGCCCGTCCATGGCACAGTGTAGGGAACCGATACCCAGCTCATCCAGCTTCCGCTGTACCAGATCAAACTCTTCAATCCGCTCCACCTGACACTGCTGCAACCAGGCGGAGTTCCCAGCCACCACCTTAACTCCGTCCACCATGCCGGACACACCAAAGCCGGGGCTGCTCTGAAACCCAGCAACAGCAGTGTTGCTATCCACTCCCACCCGGCTGGCACAATCCACAATAGCTGCCGCTACGGGATGCTCGGAGTAGTGTTCTACCGCAGCCAGTGCCGAGAGCAGTTTTGGCATTGGTTCGGGTATATTTTCATCCGGTCGCCACACCCCCTCGGGCATGTGGATGGCAGTCACCGTCATGCGGCCTTCTGTCAGGGTACCGGTCTTGTCGAATACAAAATGGTTGATGGAGGAGAGACTCTCCAGCACCTGGCCGTTCTTAACCAGGATCCCATGCCTGGCGCCAAGCCCGGAGGCCACGGCAATGGATAGTGGCGTAGCCAGACCAAAGGCGCAGGGACAGGTGATGATCAGTACCGCAGTGGAGGCCATCAGCGCCAATTCAAAGTCACTGCGCAGCCACCAGAAAAAGGTAATGGTGGCCAGACCCAGGGTAATGGCAACAAACCAGGGAACGATGCGATCTGCCACACACTGGATCGGTGCCTTACTGGCTTGGGCCTCTTCCACCAGGTGGATGATACGACCCAGCGCGGTATCTTTGAGTAGACCTTGCACCCTAACCTGCAGCGCACCGTTGTTGTTGATAGTTCCAGCAGAGACCTGATCACCGGAGACCTTGCTAACAAGCTCCGACTCACCAGTGAGCATGGACTCATCCACACTGCTCTCCCCCTCCAGCACCGAACCGTCCACCGGGATGGCCTCACCCGGCCGCACCAGCACCAGTTCACCCACTTTTACCGAACGAATGGAGACCAGCACCTTCTCACCGCCCCGAAGCACCATGGCCACACGAGGTTGCAGGTCCAATAGCCGTTGGGTGGATGCCACCGCCTGGCGTTTGGAGATCGCCTCCAGGTAACGCCCAACCAGGATCACAAACAGAAAATTCACCACTGTATCGTAGTACACCTCACCCACAGCGCCGCCACTGACCGTGACATATACCGAGTAGAGATAGGTAATGCCAGCACCGATGGCGATGGGCAGATCCATGCTCAGATGCCACTGCCTGAGACCGGCCCAAGCCGCACGAAAGAATGGCGCACCCGAATAGATCAAGGTGGGCGTAGCCAGGGCAAAGCCCACCCAGCGGAACATGTCACGGAACTCACCCCGGTCAGCTCCGCTGTACAGCGCGATGGATATCCACAACAGGTTCATCATGGCAAAGCCGGCAAACGCCATACGATACAGCAGATGCCGGTTCTGGCGCTTCATTGAGTCCTCAACCAGCTGCGGATCATAGGGGACTGCGGCATAACCCACATCACCCAGATGTTGCAGAATAGCTGAGAGCTTAATACGGGAGCTGTTCCATCTAAGCTTGAGGCGGCGCGCGGTGAGATTCACCTCCGCCTTTTCCACCCCAGCCAGGGGCCGCAGACTATTCTCAATAAGCCAGACACAGGCGGCACAGTGAATACCCTCCACCAGCAGGTTGATCTCGCGGAATTCTTCCATGGCATCCACGAACTCCTCCTGTACTTCATCGATATCGTACAGGCTGAGCTCTTTGGGGATCTCCGGTGGTGGCGCCAGCGCCTCACCCTCTGGGGTGCGCTTATAGAATCCCTCCAGACCAGCGGCATGGATCGCCTCACACACCGATTTGCATCCTATACAGCAGAAATCTCTGCCGACCCCATTGACCTCAGCCCGCACCTCACCACCAGGCGGATTGGGGAGATCACAGTGGAAACAGTGTTTGGGATCGACAGGAGACTGTTCTGACATGTTACTCACACAATGAGGCTAACATCTGGCCGAGAAAAGCGGTAATCCAGGAAACGTAAAGCGTTCATCCACTGTAACTGGATAGACATAAAATTCAACTAGCAACACCGAAACTGCCAACCAATTATTTCATTTTTTCAGTAAACGTTTGTACGTACTTAAAGCTAGTCATCAACTCTCGCAGAGACGCCAAGACCGCAAAGTACAATATTGTCACAACTACTTCCAGACGGTTTTCTTGACGCGATTAGCGTCTTTGCGCGAGATTATCCACACATGTTCTGAGGAGACGCTATTTCTTACGCACATTAACCCAATGCGGAAAGTTGATCTCTCCACCTTCATTGGCAATACTCACCAACACATCCCAGGAGCCGGGTAGAGGAAAGCTCACCTTGGCCTCATACAGACCATCATCTATGCGTTGCATGGGAACTGAGAAGTCCTGCTTGGCATCGGAGGGGCGATACACATAAAAGGTAACCTTATCCCTATTCACCGGTTTGGCCGCAGCATCCTTTAGCGTAAAATTCACCAGCACCGGTGTGGCCACTTCCACAGTGCCGGGTATGGTCACCTGCATCTCCCAACCAGGATCATTGGCCATGCGTTTGAGCATGTTTTTTTCATAGTTCTGGCCCCGTTCGTAGTAGTCATCCACCACCAGACCGGGGTTACCATCCAGGGCCAGATAAATCATGATGCCGTTGGCGACGAGAAACACCAGCAACAGGGTCATCCATCCGATAACCCAGGGGCTGCGCCAGGCTGAATCTGGTTTAGCCATCAGCGTTTGGGACCAATAAATACGCTTTGGCGCGTATAGCTGTACACCACACCATGATCATCTGCGCCCTCTATGTGAAACAGAATCGGACCGGACTCGGCTTTAATATCCTGCTTCGGCACGCTGACAAATACGGTTCTGGAGCTCACTGATCCGGCAGCTGCCGCAATCGGTTTCTCCACACCAGTCAACGCCAGACCCTGTTGTCCGCTAGCGGTTACATGCACCTGCATATCGGAGGTGGTTTTATTCAACACTTTAAGGGTGTAGCGGTTACGGATAGAGCCGTCACTCTTGATTACAAACAGTGGTTGTCTGGAGTGCAGCACCTTCAGCTCTACCGCATCCAGAGAGTTGAGCCCAAAGATGATCCCGGCTAGTGCCGCCAGCGCTATAGCGCTATAGACCCAGACCCGTGGACGCTTGAGTATTGGTGAGTTCTGCTTGCCATTGAGTGCGTCCAGAGACTCATACCTGATCAACCCCTGCGGCAGCTTCACCTTATCCATAACCGCATCACAGGCGTCTATGCACAGAGCGCACATGATGCACCCCTCCTGCTGGCCCTGACGGATATCCACCCCGGTGGGGCACACCGCAATACACTGGTTACAGGAGACGCAATCACCCAGGGTGCGATCATCACCGGTCTCGCCCTTCTTCATACGGCCACGCGGTTCACCACGATTGAAATCATAGGTGGGAATCACCGTGGTGCTATCCACCATCACCCCCTGGATACGGGCATAGGGGCAGAGCCAGAAACACACCTGCTCGCGCAGAAACCCGGCCAGGATATAGCTACCGGCAATAAACAGACCAATGGTTATTACAGCGGTCTCCGACAACTGCAGGGTAAAGATATCACCCCAGAGTTCATATGCATCCACGAACCAGGCCGCAAAACTTATACCGGTTAGGGCCGCCACAATCAGCCATAGAAAATGCTTCGCCGTCTTTATGCCTATCTTACGCATACCCCATGGCGCCTGCTCCAGTTTACGGCGTTTCTGGGGAGGACCTTCCAGCTTCTCTTCAATCCAGGTATAAACATCGGTCCAGATGGTCTGAAAACAGAGATAGCCGCACCACACCCGTCCCGCAGTGGCTGTGACCAGGGCCAGCAGAATGGCGAAAAACAGCAACACCAGGGCCAGCATCCAGAAGTCCTGTGGCAGCACGGTTATATTGAAGATATGAAACTTGCGGCTGGGGATGTCGAACAGTACCGCCTGCCTCTCACCCAACCGCAGGTATGGTCCCAGAAAGAACGGCAGCCAGACCGCATATGACCACCACTTTACGTTACGCCACTTACCCGGGATGCGCTTGGCATGTATGGTCTCATCACCGGTGTTAACGTCCCAGTGCACCGCCTCCGCATACAGCTCTTCCACTGCGGATTCCTGTTTCATTTTTTGGTTATCGCTCAACCTGATCACTCCTTCCGATCACATTCACACAATAGATAGTCTAGCGATAACATCTACGATAACCATTGCGCATCATCAATTTTACCTGGATCTCAATCACTTCATGAGTCTATAAATTATACAGCAGATAGGGTATGAACCAGAGGAAATAAAGGAAGGACCAGCAGGTAATTGAAACTGCATCTGTACATGGGGCGGAATCAATTACACCAATATATAGTGGCCGGAGTAGATTGCACCAAAATCATGGAACAATAAACATCATAGTTGCTACTATCGACTCCGACCCATCTTGCGACCATCTCGCAAAACTACTGCCACAAATATGGAGCTACTTACCGCCTCCAAACTTATACACATAGACCGCAAGTTTCTTGATCTCATCTGCGGAGAGACGGCCACCAAATGTGGGCATTTCAGCTTCACGACTCTTGGGATTTGCCATCTGATTAACCCCATGGCGAATGGTGTAAGCGGCGCTGGAGAGGCGATCAGCCTCATCAAAACGCCAGATGGCGTCAGTTAGGTTGACTGAGCCCAGAGCGGCCATGCCCTTGCCATCCATACCGTGGCAACCCACACACCCCTTCTCCAGGAACAGCTTTTTGCCGTTTGGATCTTGCTTGCCCTCACTCAGGGCAACCACATACTTGGCCAGACCGCCGATCTCCTTGATGGAGAGGGTAGCGCCATGGGCCGGCATACCGGGTGAAGGCACAACCGCCTTGGGACCACGGCCATTGGTGATGGTCTCTACGATCTTCTCGATGCCGCCACCCCATATCCACTCATCATCCGCCAGGATGGGAAAACCCACCGTACCCTGACCAGCAGAACCATGACAACCAGAGCAGTTATCACCGAAAAGCACCTTACCGGCACCAGCACCATCGCCATGGCTGATATAGTCGGACAGTTCATGATCGGCCAGGATCTCCTTGGCACTCATGGTCTTGATTCGAACTTCATACTTGTCTCGAATCTTATCCACCTCGGCCAGGCCTTCCTTGTATTCACCGATGGAGGTCCAACCCAGCAACCCCTCGTTTGAATCAGTGATCAGAGGATAGGTGGGGTAAAGAAATCCGTAGATAACGAACCAAGCGATGGACGCCCACCACAGAATAGTCCACCAGCGTGGAGGTGGATTCTTCAGTTCACGCAGATCATCATCCCAGATGTGGCCAGTGTTGTTCTCGCCTGGAAATGGATTGTTATCCGCCATTGTTCTCTCCGTTATTCAATTCTTCATTGTCCAGCGGGATGAATCTCTGAGCTTCCAGAAACTCCCGGTTTTTTGGACGTAAGGCGTACAGATATACTCCCAGCATCAGGAGAAAGATCACCACTGTCAGGATAGTTCCAACCCAGTCAGATGTGGTCATCGCCGCCCAATCGGTGTGAAAATAATCTGCCAGACTACTCACGGTAGGCCTTGCTCTCATCCAGCTTGACCATGGTGCCAAGTACCTGGAGATAGGCCACCATGGCATCCTCCTCGGTCTTGCCATGCACCTCTTTGGCTGCCGCTGCTATATCCGCATCAGAATAGGGTACGCCGATACGCTGCATGCCGAGCATATGGGCCTGGATGGTTTTGCCATCCAACCTATTCTCCTGTAGCCACGGATAGTTGGGCATCACCGACTCCGGTACCAGCGTGCGCGGCGCGCGCAGATGTTTGCGGTGCCAGTCATCCGAGTACTTGCCACCCAGGCGCGCGATGTCCGGGCCGGTGCGCTTGGAGCCCCACTGGAACGGATGATCGTATATGGACTCGGAGGCCAGGGAGTAGTGACCATAACGCTCCTTCTCATCCCGGAACGGACGGATCATCTGCGAGTGGCACAGGTAGCACCCCTCGCGCTGGTAGATATCACGTCCGGCCAGTTCCAGGGCCTTGTATGGACGTACGCCATCACCTGGCTTGTGGTCCTGTAGTGTCTGACCAGGCTTGGGCTTCCACACGATCTCTGGATACTTGTTATGCTCAAAGGTCTTGTCCAGGTAGAACAGTGGCACGATCTCAACGATGCCGCCCACTGAAAGGACTATCAGCAGCATGATGATCATGCCCCAGATATTTTTTTCCATTCTCTCTTGTAGTGCCATCTCGGTTACTCCTCTAAGCAGTTGCAGCAGCGGTACGTGCTCTCTGCACGCTGCCCTGCGAGTTGGCAGCTAAAACTGTCATCACCACGTTCACCAGCATCATCACGGCTCCGGCCAGGAAGATGGCCCCGCCCACTGCGCGCATGGCGTAGTATGGATGCATGGCCTCCACCGATTCGGCAAAGGTGTAGGCCAGGGTGCCGTACTCATCATAGGCCCGCCACATCAGACCCTGCATGATGCCGGATACCCACATGGCCACGATGTATACCAAAGTGCCGATGGTTGCGGTCCAGAAGTGGGTATTGATCAGACGGGTGGACCACATCTCGATGTGATAGGTCTTGGTGATCAGATGGTAGATGGCGCCAATACCCACCATGCCAACCCAACCTAAAGCCCCTGAGTGTACGTGGCCGATGGTCCAGTCGGTGTAGTGAGAAAGTGCATTCACGGTCTTGATAGACATCACCGGACCTTCGAACACCGACATGGCATAGAAGGCCAGGGACATGATCAGGAAGCGCAAAACGTAATCGGTACGCAGCTTGTCCCAGGCACCAGACAGGGTCATCATACCGTTCACTGCACCACCCCAGGATGGGATAATCATGGCCAGAGATACCGCGGCACCCAGAGAACCGGTCCAGTCCGGCAGAGCGGTGTACTGCAGGTGATGCGCACCCAGCCACACATATCCGAACATCAGGGCCCAGAAGTGGATCACCGACAGTCGGTAGGAGAATACCGGCTTGCCAGCCTGCTTGGGCACAAAGTAGTACATGATGCCGAGGAAACCGGCAGTCAGGTAGAATCCCACTGCGTTATGGCCCCACCACCACTGGATCATGGCATCCTGCACTCCTGCAAAGATAGAGTAGGATTTGAACAGGCCCACTGGAATAGCCAGGCTGTTTACCACGTGCAGATAGGTAATCATCACCATCATGCCCAGGAAGAACCAATTCGACACATAGATGTGCGAGCTCTTGCGATGCACAATGGTCATGATGAAATTAAACATATAGGAGAGCCACACCACCGCAATGACGATATCAATCGGCCACTCCAGCTCCGCATACTCCTTGGCCTGAGTGAGGCCCAGCGGCAGGGTAATCACTGCGGAGACGATAACCAAGTTCCAACCCCAAAAGGTGAACCAGGCCATCTTGTTGCTCCAGAGTTTCACGCCACAGGTACGCTGTACCGTGTAGAATGCAGTGCCCATCAGGATACAGCCACCAAAGGCGAAGATAACCGCATTGGTGTGCAGTGGTCTGAGACGGCCAAATGACAAATATGGGCTATCAAAATTGAGTATGGGCCAGGCCAGCTCCGAGGCGATATACACCCCCACCAGCGCCCCAACTACCAGATAGACCGCGGACATGATCGTGAACCAACGTACAACCGAATAGTTGTACTTCTGTTCCAATGTCGCTTCCAACACGGATTTTCTCCTATTATTTACGCTAAGCGCTTATATTTAAGGTTGCAGAGTGGAACCCCTGCATAGACCTAGTCACTCTACATCTAAATCAACAGGGCACAACTCCATTATGCCCAAAACCATCCTGGCCATCTCTCCCCAACTATTAATATCACTTCAGCTGAAATTAAAGCACGCATAAACCGGTAAAGCACCCTGTCTTCCAGCCCAGCGAAACGGTTGGGCACTGGTTTACACGTCGTTCTGAAAAGAACGGCCTACAATGTATGGATATTCCACCAATTGTCAATATATTTATGACTTTTGTCATAAGCGCGCTTATAGGTAGATAAACTACCCCATCCGCTCCCATCTTTTGGATACGCAGATAGTACCTGACTTCAACATAACATTAACCAGACTCTTATCAGCTAACAGGGTGGTTTCAGATCAAACTCTAGCCGCTGCTGCAACTCGATCTGGTCCGGGGTAATCCTCGCCCTGTAGGCCAACACCTCCACCCCACTCTGCACCGCCTCAGCCAGGGTTGCTGCGTACTCCGGGTCAATCTCCCAGGCTGGCGCAACCTGGTTGATCCCGGTATGGGCCACATTAAAAAAAAGCACCGCACGCTCGCCCTGACGCACAACTTCCATCAACTCACGCAGGTGTTTGCGCCCACGGGTGGTTACGGCATCCGGGAACAGACCAACACCCTCCTCGCCCTGCAATAGGGTGAGGTTCTTAACCTCAACATAGCAATCAGGCCGCCCCTCACCCTTTAGCAACAGGTCAATGCGGCTGTTTTCCAAGCCGTATTTGCACTCACTTAGCAATTGCTCATATCCGGCAAGCTCTCTAACCACACCTGCCTGGATTGCCTGTTTCACCAGGTGGTTGGCGCGCTGGGTATTGATGCAGGCCAAGTAACGCCCGACCACCTCCACCAGCTCCCAGGTGTAACGCAATTTGCGCTTGGGATTGTCCGAGTCGTACAACCACACCCGGCTGCCTGGATCACAACAGTTGCGCATGGAGCCGGTATTTGGGCAGTGGGCGGTTACCAACTCACCGTTCTGCAACTCCACGTCTGCCAGGAAACGCTTGTAACGACGCAGCAGGCGTCCCTCCAATAGTTGTGGATAGTGCATGTCAGCACAGACGGTTCAGAGCCAGGCCTGAATCCAACACCTTGCGCACTGCCCTGGCCCCATGTTCCATGGATTTAACCCGTCCCAGGTGATGGAGAGTGATGGCTGCAGTGTATACCAGGGCGTCGTAGGTGGGCCCGTGCTGACCCTGCAAGGCTGCAACCCCGGCGTCTACTGCCGCTGCTACGGCCAGACCCCACGCTGTATCCTGCCCCGTCTCTTGCGGCATAGCTGCATCCGGTATCGGGGGCATGCGTACATTCTGGTCTATGTCTAACTCCTTGGGATCTATGCCTGACTTCCGAAGTTCAGCATCGCCCGTGTAGCTATAAATGGTTCCAGCCTGGCGTAGGGACGGAACTACCCCACCCTCAACACCCTTGATCAGGAGTGCGGAATCAAACCCGGCATGGCGCGCCAGGGCCGCATATTTGGGTGGATAGGGATTGTGTACATAACCGGTCACGAAGTGGGTGCGCTTGCGTCCAGTTAGCGGCTTGGACAGCACCTCCACTGTGGTGAGCACCTGACGTTTTATCATCATGTTGCGCAGCCCAACCAGTGCATTCAGCTTGGGACAGAATTGGCTCTGGTCCAGATAGGACCAGCCTATGTCAGGATCGGCAATACGCCCAGCGGCCACCTGTGGCGATAGATCCACAGCCAATCCCTTGCTGCGCAGTATCTGATGATGCGTGATGCCAAACTTCGGGCTCACCGATTCAAGTCCCAAAATCATCGAATTGACTCCACACTCTGCCAACACCGCAGGCAGGAAGGTGGAAGCTGGCAGACACTTGTTGAAACCACCAAACGGATCCACCAGATTGACCAGGTCATCCACATCGGCCACGACTTCCTCAGTGGCATCAAGGATGGCACTCAAGACACCTGCATTCTCCTCAGGGGTCTCTCGCTTCATACGCAGAGCAATGAAAAAGATGGCGGCCTGTACCGGGTCCACCACCTCATCCAGGATACTCTGTGTAGCCAAATGCGCCTCCTCGGTGGAGATGCTTTTGCTAAGTTCCGGTCCGGTGGCCACACGCTGGATTACCGAATGCATGAGCGCATTCAAATCTGTTGTTTCTGTTGACTCTGACATTACTAACCCTTGGGTACTCTGGCTACTCAACCACCTTCACCACTCCCAACATCTCTGGATGGGGTTCGCAGGTATATGGAAATGTCCCCACCGTCTCAAAAGTGCGTTCGTGGGTCTCATCCGGAAAAAAATACTCGGATGGTTTTTCGCCCGCATCTTTAAACCAGACGCTGTGATACTGCCGCCGCTCCTGGTTGGTCCAGCGCACCTTGGAACCCTTCTTTACCGTGATCTCCTTGGGTATAAACTTGAACTTCTTGATGGAGACATCGGTGACCCCGGCAGCCATTCCGTCCGCCAATGCTGCAGCTGGCTGGAGTAAAGAGCCGAGAAGCAAAATGAAAAACACTCTATATTTCATTTCATGATCTCCTTTTCTCGCAATAGTATGTGGGAACTCGAGTGTCTATTAATATAGTAGGACAAACCTTGGTTAGGTTGATTCAATGGGTAGCCTGGACCCCAGGCTACCCGCTGCTAACCAATTTGAAGCTTAGAGTTCGGCGTGGTTCTCTGCCAGATACTTGGCCACACCGTCGGTGGAACCCTTCATACCAGCCTTGCCCTTCTGCCATCCAGCCGGGCAGACCTCTCCATGCTCTTCGGTGAACTGCAGGGCATCCACCAAACGCAGCATCTCATCGATATCGCGTCCCAGGGAGAGGTTGTTCACCACCTGGTGTTGAACTACACCCTCCTTGTCAATGAGGAAGGAACCACGCAGGGCGATACCTGGGCCGGTTCGCATATCATAGGCGTCGGTGACCGACTTATCGATATCTGCAACCATTGGGAACTGTACATTGCCGATTCCACCTTTATTGATTTCGGTATTCTTCCAGGCCAGATGGCTGAAGTGTGAATCAATGGAGACGGCGATGACCTCTACGTTGCGCTTCTTAAACTCCTCGAGACGATGATCAAAGGCAATGATCTCGGAGGGACAGACAAAGGTAAAATCCAGAGGATAGAAAAATAGAACCACATACTGACCCTTGTAGTCTGAAAGAGATATCTCCTGGAAGCTATTATCTGGCATCACAGCCTGGGCTTTGAAATCCGGGGCCTCTTTAGCAACTAATACGGTCATTTTACTGTTCTCCTAATTTATATGTTATTTGTACGTTATTTGCTTGCTTCAACTGGCTGGCAGGCCCACTAGTCCAGGCCATACCAACCGTTTACTGTTTTGGTTGTTTCTGGATCAATGCACCTTCACAGCCACTGGGTCACTCTCCCACAGGCCGTGCTTGGTGCAGTAGGACATGGCACTTAGGCTCAGCTCATCATCGGTTGGAACCACGTTAAAGGTTACCTCGGCATTACCCTTGGCGCCATTTCCACCCATAGAGCCGGGAGGGAAGCTGGCTTCAGCCAGCAGGGTCTGACCATTGTACAGCTGTACGGATTTTATGTAGTGATCCATATCATCAGGATGTGCATACTCGTTACCCATCTTCACGGTAACGGCAAAGGCCTGATTCTTGGCGGCGCTCTCAGCACAGTGAATGAATGGGGAGTGACGATCAATGTAGTCCTTCTTGGCATCTTTCTCCACTTGATCAATATCTACGTAACGATTGATTACAGGCATGACTTCTTCTCCTAACTTAGAGTTAATTCCAAATACGCATCTGTTCATATACCATCAAACTTGTCGCTATTCTGTCATTTTAGTCGATAGTCTGTCAACCATTATTTTGATATCAATCAGTAATCACCACGCCGAATATAATATATAGTTAAATGGTATAGTCGGTTATTACCGCATGACCCAAGAGGTTAATACAGCATAGGGTATGGGTGCGTATATTTTTTGCCTTCAGGTCAGGGCATACATGCGGCTGAACCAGATCAAGGAACTTCTATCAGAGGAGTAGAATATGAATAAGAAACCCCACAAGGCCACGTTTGCCGGAGGCTGTTTTTGGTGCGTAGAGGCTACTTTCAAGGGGATCCCGGGTGTTGTGGATGCCATATCTGGCTACACCGGCGGGCAGGCGGAAGATCCAACCTATGAGCAGGTATGCTCAGGCGCTACGGGACATATAGAAGCAGTAGAAGTGCATTTTGACCCGGAAATGGTCAGTTACAAAGGGTTAGTGGAGGCCTTCTGGCGCCAGGTTGATCCTACAGATCGACATGGTCAGTTTTCTGACCGGGGGCCACAGTACCAACCGGTCATCTTTTACCATAACGAGAACCAGAGGGAGATTGCAGAAAGGTCACGGGATGAGTTAGACAAATCAGCGCGTTATATCAGGCCTATGGACACCGATATAGTTCCTGCAACACGTTTCTATCCGGCTGAAGTGCATCACCAGGGTTACTCAGCAAAAAACCCGGCCAGATACAAGATGTATCATTACGGTTCTGGGAGAGAGATCTTTCTACAGAAGACTTGGCGTGATGAAGAGGTCGACGTTGCTGCAGATGCCCACAGGAGACACGAGTACCATAAGCCATCAGACCAGAAGATCAAGAAGAGACTCACCAACACCCAATATAACGTAACCCAGCATGGAAATACTGAACGGCCATTCCACAATGACTACCATAACGAAAAACGGGATGGCGTATATGTGGACATAGTCAGTGGTGAACCACTATTCTCTTCAGTGGACAAGTACGACTCAAAAACCGGCTGGCCGAGCTTTACCAAAGCCATAGACCTGAAATACATCACAGAGCATAAAGATTTCATGATGATGCCGCCCCGCACCGAGGTGCGCAGTTATTACGCTGACTCACACCTGGGGCATATATTCAATGACGGGCCGGCCCCAACCGGACAGCGCTACTGCATCAACTCTGCAGCACTACGCTTTATACCCAAAGAGAAACTTAACGAGGAGGGTTACGCACATCTGATCGATCTATTTGATTAATCTAAGTTGCTAAGCGTACTATCGTTCGAATAATTATAATTCGAACGATAGTCTTATCTAACTCAGGACCTGGCATGGACGCAGATCTTTAAGCAGTAAATCGGATATAGCATGCCAGCCACAACAGAGTCATACATAAACTCTAATTCAGCAAGAGCCTGGATTGTGCTTCTGTTTCTCTGCCTGCTACCAATTCCAACAATCGCACAACAAAGCGGTGAACCGCTAACCCTGCAACTAAAATGGAAACATCAATTCCAGTTCGCCGGTTACTACATAGCACTGGAAAAGGGTTATTACGCGGAGGTCGGCCTGGATGTAACCATCCAACCACACGGTGGAATCAAATCACCCACTGCTACCATGCTTGCTGGCAACGCTGATTACGCCGTAACCAGCTCAGACATCGTAATCCACCGGGCATTGGGAGAACCTGTAGTTGCACTTGGTGCGATCTTTCAGCACAGCGCCTACGGCTTCCTGGTCAGGGAAGACTCCGGTATCAAAAGTGTAGAAGATTTTGCTGGGCGCAAGGTAATGCTGGGCACTGGCAGTCAGGATGCGGCACTCCAGGCCACACTCAGAAGCGCCGGAATAAAACCAGCAGACATCACCCAGCTCCCCTCCAGCTTCGATGTGAACTCCCTGATCCAGGGAGAGACAGATGTATTCAATGCCTATGTAACCGATCAAAGATTCAGCCTGGAGCAGGCTGGTGTTGCCGGACGCTATATCTTACCCATCAAGTATGGCGTGGATTTCTATGGTGATGTCCTGGTAACCACCGAAAAAGAGATTGAACAACATCCAGAAAGAGTTGATAGATTTCTGCAGGCCAGCCTCAAGGGTTGGGATTATGCCCTGACACACCAGGATGAAGCCATTGACCTGATTCAAAAAAAATATAATAGCCAGAGGATGAATTACAAACATCTGGCGTTTGAGGCTCACGCCACCCGGGAGTTGATCCAACCACTACTGGTCACCCTTGGGCACATGAACCCAGCCCGCTGGAAACAGATCAAAAACACCCTGGAGGAGCATGGCTTCATCAAACCAGGCAGTAGCATAGATGGCCTCATCTACAAACCCACCACCACAGAAAATGCCTGGGCCAACTTAATTGCCAGACATGGCATCGCTCTGGGTCTTGGAACACTGGTAGTCTACATAATCGTCCTGCTGTTGCTGCTGTTAAAAGTACACCGGCGGTACCGCAGCAGCACAGTGGAATTGGCAAAGAGTGAGCGTCGTCTGCGTGGAGCACAAGAACACGCAAACATTGGCCACTGGTCATTATCAGCAGACAATAGTGGTGCGCAGTGGTCTGATCAGGTCTATCACATCTTCGGTCTGGACCCATCAATGCCATCAGACGATGAGACACTTAAATCCATTATGCGTAGTGATGAATACGCAAGCATGCAGGAATCCATCAGAAACAGCTTGAATACCGGCCAAGAGCACCACATGGAGTATCGCATTAGCAGACCTGATGGGAGTGAATGCTGGGTGGAGTGCCGCGGGCTCCCTAGCACAAGCACAGACGGCAAGACTGACAAAATATCCGGTTTCATTCAGGACATAACCAATAGAAAGCGGATCGAAGAGGAACTGAGATCCGAGCGGGATTTTGCTGAAGACCTAATCAACTTGGCCCGGGCAATCGTATTGGTATTAGACACACAAGGTAAAATTATTCGATTCAACCAATACCTGGAAGATATATCAGGCTATAGCCTGGAGGAGGTCAAAGGCAAAGACTGGTTCACCACTTTTCTTCCGGCAATGGACCATGAAAGGATCAAGATCCTATTCCAAGCGGCCATAAAGGGCATTCACACCAAGGGCAATATCAATCAGATTCGCACCAAAGCGGAAGATAAACTGGATATTGAGTGGTATGACACAACCATAACCGACAGTGATGGCAACACTACGGGATTATTGATAATTGGCCAGGACATCACCCAACGCATCCAGGCGGAGAAAGAGCAGAAGAGATTGCGGTCAGATCTACAACGAGCCCAAAAGATGGATGCCATGGGGCAACTTACCGGTGGTGTAGCCCATGACTTCAATAATCTATTGGGCATCATCGTTGCCAATCTGGATATGCTTAAGGCTGAAGTTGCTGGCAGTGGCCCTGCAATGCGGCGATGTGAATCCGCACTCAGCGCGGCGCTGCGCGGCTCTGACCTCACCAAACGCCTGCTGGCCTTCTCCAGCCACGCCCCCACAGAGGCCGTACTACTGAATATAAATTACGTCATCAACGACATACTGGAGATGATAGAGAAATCCCTTACTGCATCCATTAGGGTTGAGACGACACTGGCATATGATCTCTGGCTTACCACCATCAACCCAGGTGAGTTAGAGGACACCCTGATCAATCTGGCAATCAATGCCAGGGATGCGATGCCCAATGGCGGCGACCTTTGCATTGAAACTACAAACATCACACTGAACCAGAACGATATTGAAGACCACTACAATGTAGCAACCGGAGATTATGTACAACTGGTTGTCAGTGATAATGGAGTTGGCATACCGGAAGATATCCTGGAGCGCGTATATGAACCTTTCTTCTCAACCAAACCACAGGGACAAGGCACCGGGCTTGGGCTTAGCATGGTGTATGGTTTCACCCAAAGCGTAGATGGCCATATTAAAATCACTTCCGTACCCGAACAAGGCACCAAGGTAGAGATACTCCTACCTCGTAGCACCACGGCTCCAGACACCACTATCACATCAGATCAGCCCTCATCCACCAACAATGAAATCATACTTGTGGTGGATGATGAAATAGAACTGGCCCTTATCGCCAAGACATCACTAAATCTGATTGGCTACAGGGTATTGACCGCACACAACGCCACCGAGGCACTCAAACTGCTGGAACAAAATCACAATATAGCTCTCATGTTCAGCGATATCATCATGTCCGGTGGAATGAACGGGTTTGACCTGGCGAAAGAGGCAAAAAGACAACATCCACAGCTGAAGATTCTTTTGGCCTCCGGTTTCACCCAGGACCTGGACCACGAAATGTTTGAACAATATGGAAAGAACATGCTGGTCAAGCCATACCGTAGCGAAGAGATGACCACAAGAATCCGCGAACTTCTGGACAGCACATAAGGATCAGATTCCTACAGACATGTAGACATGAGCAGCTCGACCCCAGCAGGTAAGTTGCATATCAAACCCAGAAAATGGAATGCCATGGAAACCATCATTACAAGAAACTTCTGCATTAGACACCCAGGAAAGATCATTCGACTGTTCGGGCCGGGTGTTTACTTAGGCTTATTATTCAACAAAAAGAAAGGCCTGCTTGAGCACCTGACCAACAAGTACGCCTCCACAGGAATACCCATGCCAGGCCCGGTGGGCAATGCCTACAAATTATCGGCATTGATCGAGTTTCGTGTTGCCAGAGTCTACCAACGTATGGCAGAGCAGTTTAAATCACATGCGGCAGCCCACGCCCTGTTCACGGACCTGCACAACGAAGAGATAGAGCATGGACGTCTGATGTTACTGTGTTATTACACCGTAGAGCTAACACCATCAATTAAGTTTATTCCCAACATTAGTGATCCAGAAATAACCAACACCCTGCATGACCTGAAGGTGCTTGAGAAAAGCATCCACGGCTTTTCATTAGAACAGGCACTCGACACCACAAATGAACTTGAACTTGGCGAGGTAAACATCATCTTCGGAAAACTTCTGGGCCAGGTGGGCCAGGAACAGAGCACACTATTTATGGAACATCTCAAAAAAGCCGAGGGACATAGCAAGTCCGTGCCCAGACGCATACAGGCATTAAGGCGGTCCAGCTCTGCCGCGGCCTGAGGAACCTCAAATCAAATCATGCGCGGATGACTATCATAGCCGTCACATATTGCCAGGCCACCCATATGCCGCAAAGGTCACAAACTATTATAAACAAGCGCAATCCAGGTGTCAGTGCTGATAAAATCCCATGCCCAGGATGCCCAGCGCTTGTTGAGACCCTGTTTTTGCACAGATTTCAGGCTCATCCCAGCCTTCTTGGACTTTTCCACCGTTTTGGTGGTCTCTTGCAGCATCTGTAAAAAGACCCGTAGTTCCGTCATTCCCGTAACCACACCATGCCCAGGAATAATTTTGGTATCAGCGGGATACTGTTCTAAAACTGCCTCAATGCTGTTAATCATGCCTTGGACGTTCCCGCCATGTTCCAGATCGATAAACGGGAACATGCCACTGAAATACAGATCTCCCAAATGCAGCACATTCGCTTCCTTGAAGTAAACGGCAATATCACCAGATGTATGACTTTTGGGAAAGTGCGTCAGTTCAATCTCCTCGCCATTAAAATAGACCGAGGATTTTGTTGTAAATGTAATATCAGGCAGCCCAGTCGGTTTGGTTGCGGGAACAACTTTCTCTAATGATTTTATCTCTTGTTTATCCGCCAGCAGGAAACGCACCGCCTCATGGGCGACAACAACCGCCTTACCGCCAAAGTACTCATTAGTACCAGTATGGTCTGAATGCCAATGGGTATTAATAATATATTTCAGATCTCCGCAATCATCACATCTCTTGACAGCACTGAATACCTGTTCCAATTTGCGCTCAAAACCATGCAGCATGTCATCCACAATCAACAGGCCATCTGCCCCTGGTAATACAGCAACATTCCCACCCGCAAATCCATCCAGTCCCTTCACCACTAAGACATTTCCAGCAACAACTTCATATCCAATTGTGATGGGTTGCTTTGAGGTCTTTGTCTCGCCAGTTGCCGACGCACCAGAGCCAGCACCAGCAAATACCGACCCAAGACTGTTTGCAAACAATACCCCCATTATGAGGATAATAAGAACACTGCTTTTTCTTGGTTTCATAATGCTTGCCTATACATTTGTTGGTGGTTATTTAATACATCACTTTTACGCATAGCTAATGTTTGCGTAACCTGCCATAGCCCATGCAGCAGTTGGACATCCAGTCCACGAACTATTAGATGCCCACTTTTTAACCATTCTGGACCGTAAGTAATACTATTTTTAGATTATTCAAATAGTAAATACAAGATTGTATATGCGGAACGAGCCATATCGATTCATTTCCAGCTGAAAATTATTATCATGCTATTATCCCCTCCTAGACTAAGCTAGGTAACAGCTCACCACGAGAGCCTAAAGATATGGAACCGAAAGAAACAGTGGCAAACCAAGAAATGGTATCCGAACAATCAAAGATTTTGTCAGCACTAGAAACCAGCCGCGTTCTCACCAGAGAGGACGACTGGTATCGAGTACACAGCTTTGAAGCCCTACCTGAAAATATTAGCGACAGAATCGCCAAACTAGAGCAGGATGATCACGGCATAAGGGTTAAATTCTTCAACCAGTCTGAGTTGGACGCCGCAGTCAAAGAGCTGAAGATACCTACCATGTAGACACACACCAGCTGTTGCAGTTAATAACGAGGAGCTATACAAATAGGCAAGCGCTTTCCATTAGCGATAGTTGCGATTTTCCTCACGATCCATTATGGATTTTGTTATTCACAGCATACTTCTTCAGCCCACCTATGCGGCCACTGCACAACTTTGTGCGTCCCATAGCAGAGATAAAGATGCTCCTCACGTGCATTATCACCCTGCTATTTTCCAGCGATTTTGTTTTGATTTACGGACTCCCGGTCAAGGAGAAATCCCTGGCCGCCGACATAAAGTAAGGAGCCATATTCGGCTTAGCCTCAGGAGTGATTGCCTTCAGCTCTTACGCTTATATGCTGATACCATTGATGCTCGCGGTTAGCTGGTTCTTCACAACCGTGGCGGAGTTAGGGATAGGCGGGATAATCGTCGGAGCCATGGTTAAAAAGTGATTAAGTATCAGGGTTCCACTCAGCTATAAAAAACAAGGCCCGACAACAGCCGGGCCTTGTAATTAACCCAAACCGGTCTGTTACCAGTTCTCGGCCAACAGCTCAAAATGAGCCTGAGGATGCACGCATGCCGGGCAACGCTCCGGGGCCTCATCCCCTTCATGCAGGTAGCCGCAATTTCTGCAACGCCACACCACCCTACCATCACGTTTAAAGACCCTTCCTGCCTGAAGATTATCAGCCAGATTCCGGTAGCGTTTCTCATGCTGTTTCTCGGCTACGGAAATCGCCTCAAATGCCTGGGCCACCGATTCAAACCCCTCTTCCCTAGCAACCTTGGCAAACCCTGGATACAACTCTGTCCACTCCTGCTCTTCTCCAGCTGCAGCATGTAGCAGATTCTCCATGGTGGTGCCGACCTTTCCGGCTGGATAGGTTTCGGTTATCTCAACCTCACCACCCTCTAAAAACTTGAAGAACCTCTTGGCGTGCTCCTTTTCCTGGTTCGCCGTCTCCTCAAAGATATGGGAGATCTGAACCAGCCCCTCTTTTCTTGCTGCTGCGGCAAAATATGTATATCGGTTTCTTGCCTGGGACTCTCCAGCAAATGCAGCCAACAAATTCTTTTCAGTCTTTGTACCCTTGATGCTATTCGTCATATCTACAACTCCTGCATAATCAGTAGTGACAACCGGAACTGCTTCCGCCACCGGCCAAAAACCGGTCGCACACAGAAGCCAATGTTTATTGGTTAGTCTCCCATACCACTCAATACAGGTATAGATGTTTGGGTATTAAAGCCAGAAAAAAAACCCAATAATTATGGAAGCTCTAAACAACTCAGAGATTCCATAACCTGAGGTAGCGTCTATGTGAGGTTTTACGTGACTGGTTACTGGTTAATCATCCTGCCAGTAGTGTTCTGTGGTTACATGTCCGGGTTTACGCCGCAGGTTCTTTTTCAAGCCACGCGCGTCCAGCACCTGTTTGGTCTGCTTGATCATCCCCGGATTACCACAGAGCATAACCTGAGATCTGTCCGGCCTGAGTTCCAGACCAACCCGCTGTTCCAGTGCTCCGTTCTCTATGGCATCAGGTATATGCCCGGTCAGGGCAAAGTTGGTCTTCTCTCTGCTCACAAATGGGACCATGGAAAATTTCTCTGCATCACGGGCGCTGAATTCAGCAATGGCATCCCGGTAATTCAGATCACTGGTCTCACGCACCCCATGCACCAACACAATTTTGGAGAACCTCTCCCAGGCCGTATCGGTCTTTAGTATGGAGATAAACGGACCGATTGCAGTGCCGGTGGCCATGAGCCAGAGCTCCTCGGCATCTGGCACTTCATCCAGGGTAAAGGTCCCAAAAGGCACTGGTGAAACCAGAATATCGTCGCCATCATCCAACTCTTTAAGACGATTGGTGAATTCACCATTGGGGACGGTATTGAAATAGAACTCCAACATGCTCTGTGTGGGTGAATTGACCATTGAGTAGGGTCTGGCAATCAGTTCATCCTCTATGTTCAACCCCAGCTTGGTGTACTGACCAGCCAGAAATGGCTCCACCGGCGCGTCTACCTGTAACACAAATAGTCCACCGGCATGCCGGACATTATTAACTACCCGACCCTGTACCCAATCATTCATACTAACCACCTATATAATTTCAGTTCCAAACAGCGACCATAACAAACGCATCAGGTCCCCAGGGCCTCGATAGTCCAACCAACCACACCTCGGTCTATCTCGGGGTGATGCCGACTGATCTGTTTATTTATCTCACCTACCCTCTGCTTTGGAACATCCACCATCAACAGGATTTCACCACGGGCAAGGGCACCCCTTACCTCACTCAGATGCACATGCGGCACCTTGGTTGCAAAGATCTCACCGAGTACGAAACAGACCGCCATTACGGCCAATGCCACGGCCGCCCAGATATACAGACCAAAGTAAGCGGTCAACACCAGGACCAAGAGGGCCAGGGCAAACACCGCAAGATCACCCCGCCAAAACAGACGATCAACCAACCACACCCGGTCCCGTTTCTGGGCCTCTGATGCCGGTGGCAGTTTTGAGATATCGATATCTTCACGCGCCATGGCGTGTATCTGACCTCTAGCAACTCCCGTTTGCCCTAGCTCCGCCACCACCGACTCTGCATGCTCCACATCGGGAGAGAGAAAATAGACTCTTCTAAACATATCTACCTCCTGACCAATACATATTGCACCAATCCACTTATTCATACCGAATTACTACCTAGTATTATACTAGGTTATTAGGAATGCAAGCACTTCCTAAACTAGTTATTTGGAGGACACCTATCTTCAGGAACTGGAAACAGAACCGCCATTAGAGCGATTAGCTTTATTTACCTGCGCGTCATTTTAATATACAAATTTCGTTTTTTAATCTACATGCTTGTAATTATTTGTTTTATCTATATTCCGCGATGGACATCCATACCCATCAAGAATACGTTTTTTAACTATTGTTATGTAATTAACTAACTAAAAGCGCAGATAGTTACAGCAGCAATAATCAGCTGTGAATTTGGGGCTTTCGAGCCCCATTCAGACAATCAACCTGGTATTAATAATGTCAGAAAAATCAGATATCGATGCTCAAGAGACTAGAGAGTGGCTGGATGCCCTAGAAGCAGTTCTGGAACATGAAGGAGTAGAGCGCGCCCACTACTTGCTGGAGAGATTGATCGAAAAGGCGCGTCGCTCTGGTGCATATCTCCCCTATAGAGCCAAAACCGCCTATATCAATACCATCCCCACATCTGCTGAAGAACGCCATCCAGGGAACAATGCCATTGAACGGCGCATCAAGGCCATAGTGCGCTGGAACGCCATGGCCATGGTGGTAAAGGCCAACCGCAAATTTGATGGCCTGGGTGGACACATTGCCAGTTACGCTTCTGTAGCCACGCTGTTCGAGGTTGGCTTCAATCATTTTTTTAACGCCCCCAGCGATGAACACGGCGGCGACCTGGTGTTCTTCCAGGGACACTCGGCGCCTGGTATCTATGCCCGCGCCTATGTGGAACGGCGCTTAAACAAGGATCACTTGTATAAGTTCCGGCAGGAGGTGGAGGCAGGCGGCCTCTCATCCTACCCCCATCCCTGGTTGATGCCGGAGTTCTGGCAGTTCCCCACCGTATCCATGGGACTGGGGCCATTGATGGCCATCTACCAAGCCCGCTTTATGAAGTATCTGCAAAACCGCGACTTTATGGATACCCAAGGTCGTAAAGTGTGGGCTTTCATGGGAGACGGCGAGATGGACGAGCCGGAATCTCTGGGTGCAATATCCCTGGCCGCTCGCGAAAAGGTGGACAACCTGATCTTTGTGGTGAACTGCAACCTGCAACGCCTGGATGGTCCAGTACGTGGCAACAGTAAGATCATTCAGGAACTGGAAGCTGTATTCCGCGGCGCCGGTTGGAATGTAATCAAGGTGGTATGGGGTTCCTACTGGGATGCACTATTGGCGCGGGATAAAAACGGCATCCTGCAACGCCGCATGGAAGAGGCCATTGATGGCGACTACCAGAACTACCAGGTACGTGGCGGTGCCTACACCAGAGAACACTTCTTTGGAAAATACCCTGAACTGCTGGATATGGTCGCCAATATGACTGACGAAGATATCTGGCGTCTGAACCGTGGCGGCCATGATCCCAACAAGGTATTTGCCGCATTTTCCGCCGCAGTAAAACACCAGGGTCAGCCCACGGTAATCCTGGCCAAGACGGTAAAGGGCTACGGCATGGGAGAGGCCGGCGAAGGCCAAAACATTACCCACTCCCAGAAAAAGATGGGCGAGGAGGCGCTGAAGGCGTTCCGCGACCGTTTCAACATCCCCATCTCCGATGACGAGATCTCAGAGACTCCGTTCTACCGCTTTGATGAAGACAGCCCTGAATTCAAGTACATGACCGAGCACAGACAGGCCCTGGGTGGTTACTTGCCGGCACGGCGCAGGGAGGCGGAACCACTGGAGGTGCCTGGAGTTGACGCCTTTGGCTCTCTGCTGAGTGGCACCGAGGGGCGCGAGATGTCCACCACCATGGCTGCAGTACGACTACTGTCTTCCCTTACCCGCGACAAAGATATAGGTAAAAACATTGTCCCCATAGTCCCGGACGAGGCCCGCACCTTTGGCATGGAGGGCATGTTCCGCCAACTCGGCATCTACTCATCGGTGGGACAACTCTACGAGCCGGTGGATATCGACCAGCTCATGTACTACCGAGAGGATATAAAGGGCCAGATTCTGAACGAGGGCATAAATGAAGCCGGGGCAACCGCCTCCTGGCTGGCCGCAGGAACCGCCTACTCCAATCATGGGGTAAACATGATCCCATTCTTAATCAGCTACTCCATGTTCGGATTTCAGCGCATCGGCGACCTGCTGTGGCTGGCCGGTGATATCCAGGCCCGCGGTTTTCTGCTGGGCGGCACCGCTGGCCGCACCACCCTGGCCGGTGAGGGCCTGCAGCATCAGGATGGGCACAGCCACATAGCTGCCTCCACCATTCCCAACTGCGTCTCATATGACCCGGCCTATAGTTACGAACTGGCAGTAATTATTCATGACGGCCTCAGGCGCATGTATCAGAAACAGGAGAGTGTCTTCTACTACATCACCGTGATGAATGAGAACTACGAACATCCGGCAATGCCTGAAGGAGCAGAAGATGGAATTCTCAAGGGCATCTACCTGCTGCAAGACGGTGGCAAGCGTGACAACTCACGGGTACAGCTCTTCGGCAGTGGCACCATCCTACGTGAAGCCATCGCCGCAGCCGAACTGCTGCAGAACGATTTCAATGTCACCGCAGATATATGGAGTGTAACCAGTTTTAACGAGCTGCGGCGTGATGGCGTCAGCACCGGACGCTGGAACCTGCTACATCCGGAACAGACCCCACGCATCAGTTACCTGGAGCAGTGTCTGCAAGGACATGATGGCCCAGTGGTCGCGGCAACTGACTATATGAAGATCTACGCCGATCAGGTACGACAATTCGTACCTAGAAACTACTGTGTACTAGGCACCGATGGCTTTGGCCGCAGCGACACCAGAGAGCAGTTACGCAAGTTCTTCGAGGTGGACCGCTACTACATAGCAGTTGCTGCGCTAGCTTCCCTGGTTGAAGAAGGCGATATCGATGCAAGCAAGGTATCCGCGGCGATCAGTAAATATAGCATTGACCCGGAAAAGCCGGAACCGACCACAGTTTAACCAAGGAGCCTGACAACAAATGTTAAAACAAGTACTGGTTCCAGATCTGGGCGACTTCAATCAGATCGATATTATCGAGATAATGGTAGCACCAGGTGACCGCGTATCGGCAGAAGATCCACTGCTCATGCTGGAGAGCGAGAAGGCAGCCATCGAAATCCCCTGCCCCCACAACGGCATCATCAAGGAGTTACAGGTAGCAGCCGGCGACAAGGTTTCCGAGGGCGACCTGATCCTCACCATGGAGGTTGAGGGCGATAGTAGTGAGCCTACTACAGAGGTGGCACAGGAGAGTGCCCCAGTAGTGAAAGAGAGTGCGCTAGCAGAGCCTGCAACCGGCGCTGGTATAGAACAAGTGCTGGTACCGGACCTGGGCGATTTCGACCAGATCGATATCATAGAGGTGATGGTTAAGCCCGGAGACAGAGTCTCGGCTGAAGACCCCCTGCTCATGCTGGAGAGCGAAAAGGCGGCCATGGAGATCCCCTCTCCTCACACTGGCGTGGTACAGGAGCTGAAACTATCCACAGGAGATAAGGTCTCCGAAGGTGATGTGATTCTAACCATGAAAGTTGAAGGCGCCAGCGGGCAACCGGAACCTTCAAAACCCGCAACAACAGCCACACAACCTGAGCCCCAGCCAGAACCGGAGCCACGACGCGCCGGTGACAAGGAGCTGGCTTCACCGCCGGTACCACCAGATGGCGCTAAAACCAAGCACAACCCTCATGCCAGCCCGGCGGTACGACGCATCTCGCGGGAGCTGGGGGTAGACCTCACACAGGTCAAGGGCACTGGGCCACGCGGCCGCATCCTGAAAGAGGATGTGCAGGTATTCGTCAAGGCGATCATGGCCAAGCGGAAGAGTGGACCGGGACCAGGGCTGATCCTTCCTGCAACAACGGCCATAGACTTTTCCAAATTTGGAGAGATCGACACCCAGCCCCTATCCAAGATCCAGACCATCTCCGGGACCCACCTGCACAGCAGTTGGCTTAAGGCGCCTCATGTTACCCAGTTCGACGAGGCGGATATCACTGAGTTAGAGGCGTTCCGCAAGGAACATGTGCAGGAGGCAAAAGGGCAAGGTTTCCGGCTCACCCTGCTGGCATTCATGATCAAGGCCTGCGTCAAGGCCCTGAAGAAATTACCCCAGTTCAACTCCTCCCTGGATCCCAGTGGGGAAAACCTAATCCTGAAGAAGTACTACAACATGGGTTTTGCCGTGGATACACCGGTTGGCCTGGTGGTCCCTGTAATCAAGAACGTGGAACAGAAGGGGCTGTTCGAACTGGCGGAAGAGCTGGAGAGACTCAGCACCAAGGCCCGCGAACGGAAGTTGGGCAAGTCAAACATGGAGGGTGGCACTTTCACCATCTCCAGTCTGGGCGGCATCAGCGGCACCGGCTTCACCCCCATCATCAACACCCCGGAGGTGGCAATACTCGGCGTGGCCAGGGCTGCAATCAAACCGGTATATGCGGATGGAGAGTTTGTTCCACGTCTGATCCTGCCCTTTTCCCTCTCCTATGACCACCGGGTAATAGACGGGGCCGACGGGGCCAGATTCACCAGCCATCTCAGCAACGAGCTGTCGGATATCAGAAAGCTCCTGCTGTAGTTGCCAGTGGATTTTGTAACTGTGCTGATGCATATTTGCATCGACTTCTCTCATATCCTACAAACCAAATGGTGATCAGATTGACTCAAGCAATTCGCATCGACAGCTATGGTGACTCCTCAGTACTGCAACTACGCAAGATCGAACTGCAGCCACCTGCCGCCTACGAGGTGCTGGTGCAACATGAGGCCATCGGGGTCAACTTCATCGACACCTATCACCGCTCCGGCCTCTACCCCCTGGAACTGCCATCCGGACTCGGCAAAGAGGCGGCCGGAACCGTTACTGCCGTGGGTGGTTCCGTCACCAGAGTCAAAGTTGGCGACCGGGTAACCTACGTCAACGGCCCCCTGGGGGCCTATTCCGAGGCCCACCTGGTGCCGGAAGATGTATTGATCAAACTCCCTGATGGCATCTCATCCCAGGTTGCCGCCGCCATGATGCTCAAGGGCATGACCGCAGCCTACCTGTTGCTCAAGACCTATGCGGTTACACCGCAAGACACCATCCTGGTGCATGCGGCGGCCGGTGGTGTGGGCTCCATACTCACCCAGTGGGCCAGGGCCATAGGGGCAAGGGTAATCGGTAGTGTTGGCAGCGCCAAGAAGGTTGATGTTGCCCAGCAAAATGGCTGCGATGAGGTACTGCTCTACCGGGAGATAGATCTACCTGCCGCAATAAAAGAGATCACCTCAGGTCGTGGTGTTGATGTGGTATATGACTCGGTGGGCAAGGACACCTTTGACATCTCGTTACGCAGCCTGAAGAAGCGCGGCATGCTGGTCAGCTTCGGCAACGCATCAGGACCGGTTCCAGATTTTCCCCCCCTGCTTCTCACTCAGATGGGATCTCTCTATCTGACCCGCCCCTCCCTGTTTGACTATGTTGATGACCCGGAAGAGCAGCAGTTTTTGGCCAATGCGCTGTTTAAACACGTCAGCGCCGGTGACATATCTATCCAGGTGAATCATGAATTCCCTCTGGCGGATGCAGCGCTGGCCCAGCACACCCTGGAGAACGGTCAGACCGTAGGATCAACAATCCTACTACCCTAGACAAAACACCATCTTTTTGGCCGTTGGCAATTTTCTACCATGCCTCAACTATGGTTATTGTTTCTCGCAGACAAATAATTCCTACTTAACAAATATATTTTCCTATGGTCTAACCTCATATCCTGGCTGCATGGGTTTGATATATGAGGAAATATTATCCGGTACTTATAATATTGTGTTTCGTAGTAATCCTGCCTAGCACCGCAACAGCCACCATAGAGCGCCACAAATTCGATCAGATCCTGGAACACCTTCAGCGTCTGTACGCACCCGACTTCAAACCAAAGCAACAGCTCCTGCGTATTAATGGCTACTGGGACAGTGAACGCATGGAGGCCTCGGCCCGGTATGAGGAAGACTACCGTGGCACTGTCGCCGTCATCACCATAAGTGGCGCCGTGGCCCGCCATTCGGTAATAACAGAGGAGGCGTTTGCCACCATAGTGTGTCACGAGATCGGGCACTTTCTGGGTGGACCACCAATCTTCTCCAGGTACTCAAGCGAGGGCCAGGCAGACTACTTCGCAGCGTCGGCCTGTATGCGCCGCCTTATTCCCAATATGCAGCAAGGCGTTTTCTCCGCTGTACCGAGGGCACCTCAGATCGTCAAACATCGTTGCACCGATGCGTACGGCAGCACGAGTGAGATCGAAATCTGCATACGCAGCACCATGGGTGGCTTTGGACTCAGCAGCTTTGTGGCATTCCGAAAAAGTCAGAAGAAGCCCAACTTTAATGCCCGCGACCCGGATGAGGCGAGACTGCTCAATTTCGAACCGAGTACGGTTCAGTGCCGCCTAGATACATTCATCGCTGCGGCCTTGTGTAATCCGGCGGCAAAATGGCCCATAGAGGTCAAGCGTCCCTGGCTCTGTTCACGCAGTGGCACCCTGGCCCACCTCTCCAGACCGGTATGTTGGTACCCGAGACATCTGTAAACACCACAGGCTCACAGCATGTATGCCCTGGTCTCATCGATCAACTGTTTTAACCACTGCATATAGGGTGTCCCCCCTGTACCTCGTGGGTCATCGGTACGCCGATTGATGTACTTCTCCGCCCACCCCAGGTGGATCTCACGGAAGTTAGCCATGGCCTCCAAAACGCTGTTAAATGGCTCGGTTTCCGCCAGCTGTTTTACCGGCTCCATCGCCGCGACCAGTTGCAACAGCTCACGGTGGGCCTGGGGCATATAGTTGCGCATATCGGCGAGATGGCTGGTCAGAATGCTGGGCTTATGTGGTAGCTTAAGAAATGCTTCCAACAGCGGCATAATACTGCTCTGGGCTCCAGTCTCGCCCCGAAACTGCATCGGCGGCATATCCACCCCCGCATAGCGCACATCCTCAAAGAAACGGATATAGGGGCGGAAAGTGCGAAAATATAGGGCTGGGTCCATCTTCTCCGGAATGCGTCGCAGTACCTCAGCCTGCTGATTAACCGATGCCGCAATCCTGGCCAAAGAGATATTCACTTTTTCCTGTAGCCGATCAGGAGTGGCCTGTGCAACCTCCGCCACCGCATCCAACACCTCGGCGGCCAGCGCCTCTATCTCCACATGGATCAGGATAAACCAGTGCTCATCATAGAGATGCACGAAATTTTGCACGGTATCTATATTGCCCAGGGCTATGGGTTGCTCCTGGTTGAATCTCTTCCAGTTATACAGGGCGTAACCATCGTAGCTCAGGATTGGCGGCCGCCCCAGGCGCTGACACACATCCACCAGCGGTCGTGCAATGTTGGACGGCAATACTCTCTCCACCGGCTCACCCACTTGGTTCACATAGGCCGATGCCAGAAATCCAACTCGCAGATAGTACAGGCGAAGCATGGGGAGAAATCCGTAGCCACTCCAGGTATCCGGCCATGGCGGCAGCTCAAGGTTGCGCGCATAGCGCCGGAACCCTCCATCCATCAGTAGGCTGGGCAGGTCCCGGCCCAACTCATCCAGCATGGCCAGATCCGAATCACTGGGGAACCTGATCTCAGGATCTGCCGCAGGCAAAAACCCTCTCTGCCTGAAAGAGTCGTCCATAAACTGGTGTGAGGTCCCGCTCTGGCCCGCTTGGGGGCGAGGTATGTTCATGCAGTCACCGTATCATCAGGAGAGATCCGGCCCTTATTTACCGCCTGATCTTAGCGTTGTAATCCCATCCGTACACCCCTGAATATAGTATTCCCACTTCTTTAGTCAAGAATTCACCAGGCAAAACAAGGCGTTTAATTCCTACCCATAAGGCATCCGCATCGGGTTGAAATCAGGATATTTTGGTGTAGTATTGAACGTAGTACTTGAGTATTTTGCTTGGTCATTATGCTTACTCTCCAAGCGACTTGGCAGGTACCCGCACAGGGACACATCGGCCAGCCAATTTTTGGGTGGGGCTTGCGACGTGGATACATGTATGTACGGAGATAGTAATGAGCAACAGCAACCGGGAGATCGAGAGCCTGGTCAAGCAGTCCTACCCACACGGCTTTATCACCGATATTGAAGCCGACAGCCTTCCGCCTGGATTGAATGAAGATGTGATCACCTGGATCTCACATAAGAAGGGGGAAGTACAGTTCATGCTTGATTGGAGACTGGAAGCCTATCACCACTGGCAGGGCTCCAGGGAACCAGCCTGGTCAAGTGTGCGCTACCCACCTATCGACTATCAGAAGATCAGTTATTTTGCCGCACCCAAGAGCGATGCAGATGCACCCAAGAGTCTGGAGGAAGTTGACCCCAAGCTGCTGGAGACCTATGAGAAGTTGGGAGTGCCACTGGAGGAACGGGAGATGCTGTCCGGGGTTGCAGTGGATGCCGTCTTCGACAGTGTATCTGTTGCCACCACCTTTAAAGACAAGCTGTCAGAGATGGGGATCATCTTCTGCCCATTCTCTGAAGCAGTAAGAAGCCACCCTGAATTGGTGCAAAAATATCTGGGATCGGTGGTCCCCATCGGGGATAACTTCTTTGCCACCCTAAACTCCGCAGTATTCAGCGACGGATCCTTTGTATACGTGCCCAAAGGCGTGCGTTGCCCCATGGAGCTCTCCACCTACTTCCGTATCAACGCAAAATCCACTGGTCAATTCGAACGCACCCTGATCATTGCCGACCGGGGTGCATACGTAAGTTACCTCGAAGGTTGCACCGCCCCCATGCGGGATGAAAACCAATTGCACGCCGCAGTGGTGGAGCTGATAGCGGAAGAGAACGCCGAAATAAAATACTCTACGGTGCAAAACTGGTATCCCGGTGATACCGAGGGGCGCGGCGGTATCTACAACTTCGTCACCAAGCGCGGTGAATGCCGTGGCGCTGGCTCCAAGATCTCATGGACCCAGGTGGAGACGGGCTCAGCCATCACCTGGAAATACCCCAGTTGCGTACTCACAGGTGATAACTCCGTTGGTGAGTTCTACTCCGTAGCCATGACCAACAACTACCAACAGGCGGACACCGGCAGCAAAATGATCCATCTGGGCAGAAACACCAGCAGCACCATCATCTCCAAAGGCATATCCGCCGGGCATGGACACAACGCCTACCGGGGCCTGGTAAAGATCTCCAAGGGGGCTCGGGATGCACGCAACTACACCCAGTGTGATTCACTCCTCCTGGGGGATAGATGCAGCGCACACACCTTTCCATATATCGAGGTCAAGAACCCCAGCGCCCAGGTGGAACATGAGGCCACCACCTCAAAGATCAGCGATGACCAACTGTTTTATCTGCGGCAGAGAGGGCTGACAGCAGAGGATGCCGTCTCCATGATCGTAAACGGTTTCTGTCGTGAGGTACTCAAGGAACTGCCAATGGAGTTTGCAGTGGAGGCGCAAAAGCTGCTTGGGGTAAGTCTTGAGGGCGCAGTTGGATAGCGCATACCGGACCAACTTTTGGAGTAATGAGATGCTGAATATACAAGACCTGCATGTAAGCATCGCAGAGAAACCCATTCTCAACGGCATAAACCTGCAGATACAACCAGGTGAAGTACACGCCATCATGGGACCCAATGGCTCCGGCAAAAGCACCCTGGCCAATGTACTGGCCGGGAATGAGGAGTACCAGGTGACTGCAGGTAGCATCAGCTACCAGGGGGTCAACCTGCTGGAGCTGCCAGCGGAGGAGCGGGCCTGCATGGGCATATTCATGGCCTTTCAATATCCGGTGGAGATCCCTGGTGTGAGCAATATCAATCTGCTCAAGTATGCAGTCAATGCCCGGCGGCGCTTTAACAGCCTGGATGAGTTGGATGCAATGGATTTTCTCGCCCAGATCAGAGAGAAGATGGACCAGGTTGAGATGCCGGAAGAGTTTCTGAGCCGCGCAGTGAACCAGGGGTTTTCCGGGGGCGAAAAAAAACGCAATGAGATCTTGCAGATGACCATGCTTGAACCGCAACTGGCGATTCTGGACGAGACCGATTCCGGGCTGGACATAGACGCCATGAAGATTGTAGCCAGTGGGGTCAACTCCATGCGCAGCCCAGAACGCAGTTTCATACTGGTAACTCACTACCAGCGTCTGCTCGATTACGTAATACCCGACCGGGTACATGTGCTGTCTGCTGGTTGCATAGTCCGCTCTGGCACCCAGCAACTGGCCATGGAGCTGGAGAAACATGGCTACGGGTGGGTTACAGAACAACCACCGGTAGATGAGCCAGCCACCGGTATACAGCCATGAAAACCAACCCAGCCACAGAGTATGCAGCACTATTTAAAGATGTGGCCTGTAGCCTGCCTGGAAGCAACCTGGAGTGGCTGGAGCAGTCCCGCCGTCAGGCGGTGCAGGATTTCACTCGGATCGGCTTCCCGGAACTGGGTGAAGAGGAGTGGAAGTACACCAATGTCCGCCCCATTGCCAGACAGATCTTCACTCCTTCCCACCGTGATGCAAACGAATTATCACTGCACCAGATCAAAGCCTATCTACCACCCGATTTGGAGGCAAACCGCCTGGTCTTTGTTGATGGCTATTACTCTCAACACCTATCTAACCTGAATGCGGTGGAACAGGATATGGAGATCTCCACTCTGGCCTCAGAGCTGACGTGGAATCCCAACGCCATAGAACCGTTTCTGACAGATACCCCAGGACCCCGCAACGGGTTTATGGCCTTGAATAACGCCTTTATGGCAGATGGCGTCTGCATCCGAATTGGAGCCGGTGTGCAGGTGATACATCCGCTGTACCTGCTGTTTGTCACCAGCGCCGGAGAAACGCCGGTCATGTCCAACCTACGCAATCTTATCCTGGCTGATGATCACAGCGAGCTTACCCTGATAGAGCACCATGTAGCCATTGGCGCCGGACGTTATCTTAGCAATACGGTCACTGATATCACCATGGAGCCTGGGGCCAACATCCAGCACTATCGCATCATGCAGGATGGGGCGCGTGGATTCCATATCGACGAACTTTATCTGCACCAGGCGGCACACAGCCAATACAGCGCCTGCTCCTTGGCCCTGGGTGGCGCCATGGTACGTAATGAAACCAGGATCCAACAAGACGCCGAGGATGCCAGCACCAATATGGACGGCCTGTATCTGCTTACGGGACACCAGCATCTGGATAATCACATCCATATTGATCACAAACAACCGCATGGCAGCAGCAACCAATGCTACAAGGGGGTGCTGATGGATAGCGCACGCGCCGTTTTCAGCAGCCGTGTATTGGTGCACCCTGATGCACAAAAAACCGACGCCCATCAGTCGGTGAGTAATCTGCTGTTATCGGATCTGGCCGAGGCGGATGCCAGACCCCAGTTGGAGATCCATGCAGACGACGTGAAGTGCTCACATGGAGCAACTGTTGGCCAACCGGACAGGGACGCCATGTTCTATCTGCGCAGCCGTGGATTAGATCCAGATGAGTGCCGCCAGATACTGATCAAGGCATTCCTGGACGAGGTTATTCAGCACATCGAACTGGAGCCGGTTCGTACAGCCGTCGAGGAAATCCTGGGGCAACGACTGGATCAACACAGAGGTATTAACAGATGAGTGTAACCGCTGATCTCAGAGAGCTTTACGAAGCTATGATACTCGACCACAACCAGAACCCGCATAATTTTGACAAGCGGCCACAAGGAGCAAACTGTCACGGATATGGTTTTAACCCCATATGCCAGGATGAGTTCAGCATTTACCTGGTGGTAGAGGATGGGGTGGTAATGGATGTGGGGATTGAAGGCGTCGGCTGCGCCATCTCAACTGCATCGGCATCCATGATGTCAGACGCGATCATGGGCAAGACGGTAGCTGAGATAGAACAGCTGTTTGAATCCATGCGCCAGCTCCTCTCACAGGATCAGCCTGACCCAGGTATAGAACAACAGGTGGGAAAACTCAGGGTGTTGGCTGGCGTTCGGCAGTATCCTATGCGCGTGAAGTGCGCAACCCTGGCCTGGCACACCATGCATGCGGCTCTGCATGGCATCCAGGATACGGTTAGTACCGAACAGACGCTGGGACAACCATCTCATATCGCTTCAGACGCCACTGGCACAGGATGAGGACGTGACTGCGTTTACCCTCTTTTCACGCCTGAGGCGACCCGACCCAGACAACACAGATAAAATCAGGCAAGCTGTGATAGAGCGTCTGCAAAAAATCCAGGATCCGGAACTGAACATCAACATCTATGATCTTGGTCTAGTATACGAGGTGCTGGTTAAACACCAAGGTATGGTACAGATCAAAATGACTCTTACCGCTCCCGCTTGCCCGGTGGCACAGACCTTCCCACAACAGGTGGAGAAAGCCGTACAGCAGCTTGCGGCGGTGACCGATTGCCGGGTAAAACTTATATGGGAACCCCCCTGGGACAAGAGCAGGATATCTGACGCGGGGAAGCTCCAACTGGGTATATTCTGACCACTAGCAATCTGCGCAGTATGGACTAATCTGTTTAAGGAAGCTCCGATTTAAAGAGGCGCCAAGTGTCTAAATGGATCGATGTATGCAGGGCGGACGAGCTGACTCCAGGCAACTGGGAGATGGCGGATCTGGAGCACGCGGAGATAGCTGTATTTAATCTGGATGGACAATTTTATGCCATTGAGGACATATGCTCCCACGACGGCGGCTACCTGATGGGGGGCAAGATTGAAGGTGACCAGATCATATGCCCACGTCACAATGCGCACTTCAGTATAAAAAGTGGTGAGGCCCTAAGCCCCCCTGCGTACGAACCCATTGCCACATTTCCAGTGCGTATAAAAGAGGGCAGGATACAGGTCTTGGATGAACAGCAGAATTGAGTCTCTGGGAGTAACCATTAAAACCGGCGCGAATACTCCCCGTGTTTACTCAATCTTAAGCAGGAGGAGATTCGTTTGAACAAACTAACGGAAGGAAGTTGCGAAGCCTGTCGCATAGACGCACCCATGGTGTCGCAAGATGAGATGGACAGCTTATTGAGTGCGCTGGATGGCTGGAGTGTAAAACAGCCACACGGGGTCAACCAATTAGAAAAGTCGTTCCGGTTCCCCAATTTTGTCAGCGCCATGGAGTTTGCTGCCAAGGTGGGCAAAGAGGCGGAGAAAGAGGATCATCACCCCACCATTGTATTGGAATGGGGCAAGGTGACCGTAAGCTGGTGGACGCACAAGATAGGTGGCCTGCATATGAATGACTTCATCATGGCCGCTAAAACTGACCATATCTACGACTAGTATTTTGGGCCATCACACAGCGCCACCACTTATAGAAGCAGCGCATACAACCAACCAATAAAAAAGGGCAAGACCTTGCAGGCCCTGCCCTTCTCTACACTCAAACCCAAGGGCCTGAGACTGACCGGCATTAGGTACAATGCGGGCCAGATAACGATCCGGTAATTAGACCGCTACGATGTTCTCTGCCTGAGGACCCTTCTGGCCCTGAGTTACAGTAAACTCAACCTTCTGGCCTTCAACCAGGGTCTTGAAACCGCTGCCTGAGATAGCGCTGAAGTGAGCAAATACGTCAGGACCGGATTCCTGCTCGATAAAACCAAAACCTTTAGCTTCGTTGAACCATTTAACGGTTCCAGTAGTAGTAGACATAATATCTTCCTATTGTATACAAGAGTAATTAAACCTTTTCTTACGATCAGGCCGTTGTGCTAAAAAAGTGTTGCTATTACTTATGGAAAACAGGACGAGGTACTAAAGATGGGACATCGAAATGGTGTGCATAAATATAAGTCGTACTTTCAAGCTGAGTGGGATTATATCTGGATTTATCCCTTAGTCAACGATTATCCCGCACATTTTCTGGTAAATATAGCCTGGATTGGTTTTGTGGGATATAGATCAAACTCCGGGCATGCCAACCCACAATAGCGACGCCAACCCAATATTTGATTGATGAAGAGGGTTTATTTTGACCCTATAACATCACTATTCGGCAACTACAGCCTTTATCCGCGCCTTGCCTCCAGCCGAAACCATAAGCACTGTGACACCTCCATCACGTAGATCCTCCTCCAGCTTGAGCGCTTTTTCCTTGGGCGCAAAAAACGCCTCAATCCCATACTCACTTGAAAGGATCATACCTCCCGCATCCACTCCGCTACCTCTCTGGCGATATCGCTCTTTAACAGCCGAATCAGTCGCATCTAAATTCCTTGTGGATTATCTCGTTTTTCTTCTAACACCAACATGGCCGCATAGCAAAATATCTGACATCTCTAGCCTGACCCTGCAACTTTACTGCTTAACACATCTCCAGTACATGTAGCCTGATCTACCCTTTATCTCCCCGATTGAAAATCCAGGATCGCACTTGATGCAGCGATAGTGGGTAAAGGGCGCGTTACCCCAACCGAATGGACCTAAGGCTGAGATGGGGCCAACGCTGTAGCCTGGAAGGCATTTGATACATCGCTGAACTCCCCTGTGGTCCAAATCAACCCAACTATGGATGTTATAGCCCGGGCTACAACTGCCACTTAACTTTGGCAACTGGATTTCGTGGATACCAATATGGGGCTGGTGGTTCTCCTGCCCCCAAGTGGAGCTGGATATAAGAATCAGGATAAAACCAAATACACTTGAAATATGATGTGGCGAACTCTTCATTGTCACAAATGCTGGAATAGGTGCAATCAGTTTGGCTCTAGTCCAACATCATCACTACCGACACTACCAGTTGATCCAATAATCCGCAGAAACTCTGATGCTGCGGTATAGAAATCCTGGCCAAGATTCTCTTCACACTGGAGATTGATGCGCCGCATGGCGCTTTTAGGCTTTACCCCGTGCATAACATCAATACCGGTGGCCAGGCTCAGTGCAGTAATAAACCCCGTCAGCCAATCCCGATAGCGAAAGTACTCCCACACCTGCTCCTGTTTCCCCTGTTCCCAGGCTCCGTAGGTCTCGATATAAGCTGTGCAGGTTTTTGTGCCATAACCCCAAACCTTAGGGGTAGATATCTCCGCCGCCACCGAAGTGCTAAATATAGCCAGAATCAACAGGAGTGCTTTCACGCTATGATCCACCATTTATCTTTATGAAGATTAGATTCGCGCGGTAATCTGGTCCACACTTCAATGGGGCCACCATGACAGCACACCCATCTATGAACACCTGCAATTACCAAGACTACTTCTTTGTAGTTATAAATCTACTGCCCCCAGATTCACTTATTTTGCAAATATTATCAAGCCACAATGGAGACATGGCTTTCCTGGATACTATCATTGCTGTCCCGTTAACTTTTGGTAAACTTGATTAGAAACCTTATTGATAAAGGCCGGAAGGATGTATAGAAGTTTGGGAGACATGAAAATCAAAAAAGAGTTCCGTCATTCCGGACAGCGGTTTGTGCTGATCCGGAATCCAGGTTTTTTAAAGACTTACTGGATACCGGGTCAAGCCCGGTATGACTGATTTTAGTTAACGGGACAGCAGTGGGATACTATTAAACCTTATATATCCAAAGATGGTATACAGATCAGGCAACCTTTATGCGCACCACCCGCATCACTTCCATATCCATCCCGGCCACCTTTTCAGTATCTGGATAATAGGTGAGGTTTACCCTGTTGCCCTTCAAATTCCGATACTGCTGCTTGCGCTTGTATTTAAAGGGGACATCGTAGCCATCAATCATCACCGTATTGAGAAACCAGTCACCAGACTCCCGCTGCACGTGGGAGACCACCTTTTGCATCTCAGAGTGAGTCAGTTCCTGATGACGTTTCAGAAGTTTATCAACAGGCGATTTCATACCTAGGACCTTGGATGAAGAGGATAACCCATTTTTAGAGAATGAATCATCAAACACGGACTCCGGCCAAAAAGTTGGCTCAGATGGGATAAAGAAGCCTAGTCCAATAGGACTTACGATCTTAAAGCCACTCCTGACCAACGAGGCCAAATTAGATCTTACGGATGATCTCATAGCCCTCTCTCGCAGGCAAAAGCACTGGTTCCAACTATCCCTTTGCAACAGAGACCAGTGCTCACACCTCTCCCCTATCCCTACCAGATTCCTTTACACGATAGAGGGCGGTATCTACCAGACTATAGAGGGTGTGGGCATCGACCTTATCATCCAGATCCAGCATCTCGTTGACAGCAGACATAAAAAAAGCACTTACAAGTTTTGTAAGTGCTTGATTTATATGGTGGGTCGTGCAGGAGTCGAACCTGCGACCAATGGATTAAAAATCCACTGCTCTACCAACTGAGCTAACGACCCGTACTGATTAAAGCGCGTGATTATACCGGACGTTTGCTCGCTGTCAAAGTAGTATCATACAGCCTCAAGTTTTCTCATCCTCTCAGGCAACATACGCAGGTCCACCATGCTGCTAAGCAGCGCCTTTATAAAGTTGGACTCCTCCTCATATACCATTCCGTAGTAGTCAACCTTCAGGGTCAGCGCACTGCCAATAATTATACTGCCCAGGGCCATAAATGAGCCCAGCGCCAGGGTAGAAACGCCGGTAATACCCTGTCCCAGAGTACAACCCATTGCCAGGATGCCACCTACGCCCATCAAAGCTGCGCCTATGATATGGCGGATAAAATCACTCTTATCGGCAAACCACTCAAACCGGAAACTGCGGGTGAAAATGGCGTACATGAAAGAGCCGGAAAGCACGCCAAACTGAGTACTCATGCCAAAGGTGACCAGGTCCAGATTCATTCCTTCCTCGTAAAAAACTATGGTCTCGCTCATGGGGTTCACAAAGGTAAAGGACTGCGGTCCGACGGCTGGTGGCGGAAACTCCATGAATTCTGCCGCTTCCACCCACTCCTGGCCCATGCTGCCTGCAGTTACATACCAGGTAATGACCGTGAGAAGCCCAATGGAAACACCTGAAATCAACTGATCCATACTGGTCAGAAAATATTTTGATTTTAATATAATAAACAGGAAGACAACTGCCAGAGCCAAACCAACATACATATTCATGCTGGCTGGGGCCTCCAGACCTAAGATAGAACCCAGGATGGTACCAAGGCTCTGATCCGGGATACCGAACACCGTCAGATCAACACTTATGGGGACCATCCAGCTGTAGAATACAATGCCGTAGAAATCGGTACGGGTCATGATATAGGCGCATATGCCAACCACTGCGAAGGTGAAGATGGTTTTGAGGTTACCGCCACCGGCGCGCACCAGGAGCTTGTTGGTGCAACCGGAAGCCAGGGTCATGCCTACGCCGAACATAAGCCCACCCAGGACAAAACGTGGCCATAAAAACATGCTGCTGCGATACGGAGGGCGCCCCCCGGATATATCAATCAGTGAGGTTGACTCCAACAGCACGATCCCTATGATTGCTATTGAAATGGCCAGGAACCAGGATCGCATACGGCGCATATCGCCAATATTCACCCAGTCTGACACCGCACCCAGGGTGCAGAAACCAGTACCGTTGGCCACTGCCCCCAGGGCCGCTCCCAGGATTACTCCCAGCAGTAACACCTGTGTTGTAATCTCTAGCTCCATAAGATACCTCCGCAAATCATCTTATAACCATTTTATAATAGTATAACTTTGTTAATGTACCTCAGGAAACCGGGGATTAACCAGCCAAGGATATCTATACGCACGCAACCTAATTTTATGGGCAAACCAATCGCTTGACATTAGTCAGTTAAACCAGGCTTTAGGCCTAAATTACCTCCCTGTGGAGATACCACACAGGCATAGAACAGGCCAACCTGTTGAGGCTAGATACTCTCTTTTACCTGATATCTGGTGGGGTCGGTAACCCCGGCATCCTGAAACCCCTGGCTCCGCAGGCGACAGGAGTCACAGACACCACAGGCCCTACCGGCACCGTCAGCCTGATAACAGGAGACGGTAGCGGCATAATCCACTCCCAGACGCATCCCCTCACCTATTATCTCAGCCTTGGTCATACTCACCAATGGCGCATGAATAGTGAACCCAGCACCCTCTACTCCGGCTTTGGTGGCAAGATTGGCCATCTGTTCAAAGGCGCGTAAAAACTCCGGTCGGCAATCTGGGTATCCGGAGTAGTCCACCGCATTCACCCCTATAAACAGGTCACTTGCCCCTAGCACCTCGGCCCAACCCAGGGCCAGGGAGAGGAAAATTGTGTTGCGCGCCGGTACATAAGTGACGGGAATTCCAGATCCCTCCTCCTCCGGCACATCTATGGACATATCGGTAAGAGCTGAGCCGCCAATCCTATCCAGGGCAATCGGCATGGTGCGATGTTCCAGTGCACCCAGAGAGGATGCAACACGGTTTGCCGCCTCCAGTTCCACCACATGGCGCTGCCCATACTCCATACTTAGGGCATAGCAGGCGAACCCCTGCTCCCTGGCCATGGCCAGGGTTGTGGCAGAATCCAGTCCGCCGGAAACCAGTACTACCGCCTTTTTCATGCTCTTACTGTCATCTTATTCATGGCTGTTCAACAAAATCTATGGGTAATTCAGGTTAATAATTAACTCTCGCAGAGACACCAAGAACGCAAAGTTATTACTTATTCCGCAAATAACTTCAGATGGTTTTGTTAGCACACTTTGCGCGAATTCAAATAGGGTTATAGTCAATATCCGACTTGAGTGTCACCCATATATATTTTTGCGGGAAGGCCAGCTTCACTTACCCTTGGCATCGCCCCACAGTTGCCTGTGCAACTGCATCTGAAAGCGCACCGGCAGCCGATCTCTAAGTATCCACTCGGCCAGCTCCATTGCATCCTGTTGCCCAAACGCCGGGAGCATGATCAGCTCCAATCTCTGGGCCAGCCCCTCTCTCTCCAATAGCTGTTTCGACCAGATATAGTCCTCCTCGTCACAGATCACAAACTTTATCTGGTCTGCGCTGGAAAGATGGGGGATATTCGAAAACAGATTCTTCTCTGCCTCGCCAGAACCTGGAGTCTTGATATCCATCACCTTCACCACCCGGGGATCAACCCCAGAGAGATCCACGGCACCGCAGGTCTCAAGTGACACCTGATAGTCGGCATCACACAACATGGTCAGAAGTCTCTGGCACCCTTTCTGGGCCAATGGTTCACCACCGGTTACGGTTACGCGCTTACACCCATAACTGGCAACCTGGCGCACTATTTCAGACAGCGCCTGCTGCTTCCCACCGCTGAAGGCATACTCGGTGTCGCAGTAGCCACACCGCAACGGACAACCGGTAAGTCGCACAAACACCGTAGGCAAACCCACCGTATTGGACTCCCCCTGCAGGGAGTAGAATATCTCGGTTATCTGCAGTGTCGACATAACCTATTGTTACTTATAGCAAGTAAACCCAGCCCGGATGCACAACCCATTCATTTAGTACCCATAAAGCAGAAAAGGGGCATCTGTATGCCCCTCCTGTCAACTGAAGCCAGCGTAGACTCTGCCTAGTGGCCCTCACTCCTAATCTTGTCCAGACGCTTTTTGGCCAACTGACTGGCGGTAGAATTGGGATAACGACTCACCAGACCGCCCAGGGTCTTACGCGCTGCTCCCCACTGTTTCTTCTCATACTGGATATAACCGATTTTCAGCAATGCATCTGATATCTTGGGGCTGTTGGGAAAAACTCGCACCACCTTCTTGAACTCAGCCAGTGACGTATCAAAGTTCCTGGTCACATAGTTTGCCTCTGCCAGCCAGTACTGAGCATTGTCCGCCAGTCTGCTGCGCGGGTGCTGCTTCAGGAATGATCTGAATGAGCGCTGGGCCAGATCGTACTTCCGATCCATCAGCAGATTGAACGCCTTCTGATAGCTGGACTTTTCACCAGGCGACGCCTGGGGTGGCGCCACAGCCGGTCTTCTTACTGGTGGAGCAACCGCCACAGAGGTGCTGTTCAGCTGTCCTGTAGCTCTCCCTGCACGGGTACTGGAACTCACTACCGGAGGAAGCAGTGTCGGTTGTGGTTTTACCTGAACACCGGCAGGCCGCGCAGCTCCTGGATTTATGGCTGCTGCTGGGGGTTGAGCCCTGCCAGAAGCTATGGGAGTGGACTGCCAACTGGGCTGACCTGAAGATGCGGCAGCTCCTGGCTGCATCACACTCTTCTGAGGTGCAGCAGTGGCAGGCGGCACTGCGCCAGGCTGCATCGACTGCCCTGCAGGAGCCTCCCCGGAAAGCCGGGAGATCCTCTGATCAATATCGGTATAGAGGTCGATCTGACGCTGCTTCACACTCTCCATGGCATGATTCTGCACCTCCACATCGCCGCGCAACTGCTGCATCTCCTGTTGCAGACTATCCAGACGCAACACCATATTGGAGATGGTGTTGATGCGACGCTCAAGCAACTGCACCCGCTGTTCCAGCGAGGGTTTTTTGGGTGATCTCCTGTCATCACTTTCCGAAGAGAAGAAATCCACCGCACAAACCGGCGCAGCCAGAGCTGCCGCCAAAACACCAACCAATACTCTCATACCTTTCTACCCCTCAGACTCAGTAAGCCAGTTCCACACGGCGGTTACTGGCCCATGAAGCCTCGTTGGTGGCAATATCAGCAGGACGCTCTTCACCATAGCTTATGGTTGTAACCTGTCTCTCGGAGGCACCCTGCGCCAACAACAGACGCTTAACGGCATTGGCGCGACGCTCACCCAGAGCAATATTATATTCACGGGAGCCACGCTCATCCGCATGGCCCTCAACCGTCACCCTGACCTCTGGGTTTGCCGCCAGATAGCTGCCGTGGGCTACCACAACATCCTGGTAATCGGTCTGGATCTCGCTGACGTCATAGCCATAATAGATCACCCGGGTGGAGAGCAGGCTATTTGGATCATCCAAAGGACTTCCCGTCCAGGCGCCACCTTCGGTGGCCCCAGCGGTTCCGGCCTCAGCCACTGGCGCGCCATCCTCTCCATCCTGATCTCCACCAAGGCCAGGAATACTGGAACAGCCGGCCAGTGTTATCACTGTGGCCAACACAGGGATCAGTTTTACCATTTTCAATTTCATTTCTGTCAATTCCTCTGATTTGATCGACTAAACGGGGACCATGCAGGCTCGCGCACATCACCAGCCTGCAGGGCCAGCCTTTGCTTAATATTTCCATCTACAGAGACAGCTGCCAACTCCCCCTTGCCTTTGACCTTGGTGGCATATATTACCATGCTGCCATTAGGTGCAAAGCTAGGGGATTCATCCAGCCGTCCTTCACTCAAAATCCGCATCGCGTTCGTCTTCAGGTCCAGCAGGGCAACCCGGAAGGACCCACCTTTTCTGTTGATCATGGCCATGGTCTTTCCGTCAGGAGAGTACGAGGCGCGCGCATTATACTTGCCCTTGTAGGTGACGCGTTGGACCTTGCCGCCAAACGCCGGAACCCGGTAGATCTGTGGCTGCCCACCACGGGCCGAGGTAAATACCACACGCTTGCCATCCGGGGACCAGGCGGGTTCAGTGTCAATCCCATAGTGTTTGGTGAGACGCAGCAGTGAGCGACGCTGCAAATTGAGCACATAGATATCTGGATTTCCGTCCTTGGACAGGGTCAGGGCCAGTTTTTTGCCATCGGGTGACCAGGCCGGGGCGCCATTGATACCCCTGTACGATGCCACCTTCTGGCGCTTTCCGGTATACACCCCCTGTACATAGATCGATGCCTTTCTGCCCTCGAACGATACGTAGGCCAGCTTGCGCCCATCAGGTGACCAGGATGGAGACATGAGCGGCTCACTGGAAGTGACGATGGTCTGGGGGTTAAACCCGTCGGCATCGGCTACCTGCAACACTACACTCTGCCTGCCACCACCTTTGTTGATGGAGGTAACATAGGCCACCTTGGTGGAGAACGCGCCGCGCTTGCCGGTGATCTTTTCGTAGATAATGTCTGCAATATGGTGGGCCGTGGCCCGCAGATCACGCTCGCTGGTGGGCACATTGTAGCCTGCCAGCTGCTCCTGCTTGAATACATCAAACAGCTGAAACCGTACCAGATAACCGCCAGCCCCATTGGACTGCACCTGCCCCACCACTAGGTTTTCCATCTTGAGTACGCGCCAATCCTTGAACGACACCTGCTTGCCATCTTTGGGGCGCGCCAACATATCCCGTACTGGCATGGGGTTGAACAGACCACTGCGCGCCAGATCGGCCCGGATAATCTCAGAGATATCGTGACTCGGTCCCCGTCCACCGCCCTGCCAGGCAAAGGGCACCACGGCTATGGGCAGTGCACCTTGAGCGCCCTCGGTAATTTGAATGGTAAGAGGCGCAGCCACAACTTGCAGATGCACCAGGTAGAGCAGAACAGATAGTAGAATCTTTCTCATAGTAATTTTAGTTACCCCCACTTGGTGCAAATTCAAAATTTATATCCCGAAATCGTTCAAATAGTCGCCCGCTTGGAACCGGCAGCGGATCGGCCTTGAGTACCGCAGCCCGGGCTGAGCGGTCAAAGGCGCCACTACCACTGCTCGCCACCACCTCTGCCGCTATCACATTGCCGCCAGCGGCCATGCGTATACGCAAGGTGCACTTCAATCCATCGCCGATACCAATCGGTCGGAGCCAACTGGCGGTTACCGCCTGCTGGATCAACCCTCGGTAGCGGTCCAGCTCACTGGCATTCCTTTCCGCCTCCATGGCAGCCCGCATCTCGGCCTCAGCCCTCTTCCGTTCCGCCAGTTTACGCTTCTTTGCCACTGCCGCCTTACGTTTTTTCGCTTCCGCAGCCTTGCGCTTCTTCTCCTCGGCGGCCTTACGTTTTTTTGCTTCCGCCTGTTTGCGCTTTTTCGCCTCTACGGCCTTACGCTTTTTAACCTCGGCGGCCTTGCGCTTTTTCGCTTCCGCCTTGCGTTTGGCCTCGACCTTACGCTTGATCTCCGCCTTCTCCTGCACCTTGCGTTTCTTCTTCAGGTCGGCAATGCGTTTCTCTTCTTTTTTGCTTTTCTTGCGCAAATCCTCCAGTCGTTTGATCTCCTTGCTCCTGGCCGCTACCGCCTTCTCCTGTTTGTTCTTCTCTGCCTGTTTTAGCCGTTTGACCTCTGCATCCACCTTGGCTGCATCCACCACCCTGGCCTGCACCACATCCGGCTTATATTTTTTCAGCTCCGGCTGCTCCCACCAATCCAGACCAAAGATCATCAACAGGATGATGGCCAGATGCATAATGATCGCTATGGCCGCTGCTAGCGGATTCTGTTTGAGAATCTGAAACACCTAGTTCTCCGGAATTTCCGTTATCAGACCCACATTTGGCGCTCCCGCCCTTTGGATCATCACCATGGCCTCGACCACATGACCATAATCCACGGCGCGGTCTCCCCGCACCATGATCGGGGTCTTGGGGCGATACTTCAGCACCGCGGCAATCCTGGTCATCAGGATCTCAGGTTCCACCGGATCATTCTTGCCCTCGCCAATGTCGATAAACATCTCGCCCTTGGCATTCACCGACACCACCACCGGATCATCCGCCTCTGGCGGCAGCGGTTCCGCATCAGCCTGTGGTAAATCCACCTTCACTCCCTGGGTCAGGAGTGGTGCGGTAATCATGAATATCACCAGCAGTACCAGCATCACATCGATGTAGGGCACCACATTGATCTCTGCTATGGGGCGACGACTATTCTTCTGGCGGCTCATAGACTGCCCCGGCAACTACTGGGTTGGTATAAACCTCTAGACATGCGCCTGCCGTTGCAGAATGGTGGTGAACTCATCCAGAAAGTCTTCGTAGCGACTATTCAGCCGTTCCACATCGTTGGAGTACCGGTTGTAGGCCACCACTGCCGGGATAGCGGCGAACAGGCCCATGGCGGTTGCAATCAGGGCCTCGGCAATGCCGGGAGCCACCAGCGACAGAGTGGCCTGCTTCACATTGCCCAGGGCAGTGAATGAGTTCATGATCCCCCACACCGTACCGAACAGCCCCACGTAAGGACTGGTTGAACCCACGGTTGCCAGGAAGGATAGATTGGTTTCCAGACCGTCCATCTCCCGACTCATGGCAACGTGCATGGCACGTCTGGCACCCTCCACCACCGCCATGGGCTCGATATCGGCATGCTTGCGCAGACGGGTAAACTCTTGAAATCCGGCATGAAAGATATTTGCCATACCGGCAGAGGCTTCATTGCCACCGACCTGACTGTAGAGCTCCCCCATATCGCCACCGGACCAGAAGCGCTTCTCAAATGCGTCTGCCGCCTTGCGCGCCTTCTTCAACACCCGAGAGCGATCAAAGATCATGGTCCAGGATATGACCGAGGCCAGCATCAGAGAGGCCATAACCAGCTGCACCAGTGGGCTGGCATTGAGTACCAGATGAAAAAACGATAGCTCAGACTGCATCCGGCAGCTCCTTCAGGATAGTTTCGGGTATGGGACGGGGACGGAATTTAGTTGCGTCGATGCTGGCTATCTGAACTTTGCCACTGCAAAGGGTGGCGCCACTGCTGGTATTTGTAATTTCCTGCCTGAATATCATGCTCGCTCTCTTGCGTTCAACTATCCCCACGCGCACCTCCAGCGCATCATTGAATCTGGCAGGTGCGACAAAATCTATCTCCACTCGTCTCACAGCGAAGATGATCCCTTCGTTTTCTGCCAGTAAATCTTGCTCAAACCCCAGATGGCGCAGCCACTCGGTCCTGGCCCGCTCCATGAATTTCAGGTAGTTGGCGTAGTACACCACCCCGCCAGAATCTGTATCCTCGTAGTAGACCCTGATTGGCCAGATAAATTCCTTGGCAGATGTGTTTTTTTCAGTCATGGAGTTTGTTGAATATTGTCCAGCTTTTTTTACCTGGGAACAGTGACCATTCGCACGCTTTACTATCATACAAACGCAATGGAAGCGCCTATGGGGTTAATCCACTTTCTAGTTAATTTTTGTACCGATTTAATAGCCGCATATTGTCTAATAATTTCACCTATCCTACAAAGGGATTCCCCAGTGATTTGGCAACATTTTTGCCAAACCGGTGATAAAACCACTTTAATCGGACGTTGAAGCAGTTCACATGGCGTATATTCGTGATACCAACCGCCTTGGAGGGTTACTCGGGTGAGAACATATCCGGGGTTTCAGGCAGACCAGAGCCCCCGCCCGCAACCGGGGTAAGTCCAAAATGGAGATAGGCAGCCCGGGTGGCCACCCGGCCGCGGGGGGTGCGCATCAGAAACCCCTGCTGGATCAGATACGGCTCCAGCACATCCTCGATGGTGCCTCGCTCCTCGCCGATGGCCGCAGCCAGGCTGTCCACCCCCACCGGTCCACCGTCAAACTTCTTGATCACCGCCGAGAGTAATCTGCGGTCCATGTTGTCAAAGCCGTTGTTATCCACCTTGAGCATAGCCAGGGCGAGATCAGCCACCTCCTTGGTGATGCGGCCATCCGCCTTGACCTGGGCATAGTCACGCACCCGACGCAGCAGGCGGTTGGCGATACGCGGGGTACCCCGGGAGCGGCGCGCAATCTCACTAGCTCCGGCGTCGTCGATCTCAATGTTCATGATCCCGGATGAACGCTGAACGATATGGGTCAGGTCCTGGGTGGAGTAGAACTCCAGCCGCTGCACAATACCGAAACGATCCCGCAGGGGCGAGGTAAGAAGACCAGCTCGGGTGGTGGCGCCCACCAGGGTGAACGGGGGCAGATCCAGCTTGATGGAGCGGGCAGCTGGTCCCTCACCAATCATGATATCCAGCTGAAAATCTTCCAGGGCCGGATACAGCACCTCCTCCACCACTGCGGACAGACGATGGATCTCATCCACAAACAGCACGTCATTGGGTTCAAGATTGGTTAGCAGGGCCGCCAGATCACCCGGTTTTTCTAGTACCGGGCCAGAGGTCTGGCGCAGACCCACCCCCATTTCATTGGCCACGATATGGGCCAGGGTGGTCTTACCCAGCCCCGGAGGACCGAAGATCAGCACATGGTCCAGGGCCTCTTCCCGCCCGCGGGCCGCCTGGATAAAGATCTCCATCTGATCCCGCACCGTGGGCTGCCCCACATAGTCACTGAGGCTTTTCGGGCGGATGGCCCGGTCTACAGCGGCATCATCTGAGCCGGCCTCCGGGATTATTATTGGGTCATGTCCTGACATAGTGTCTTATCTGCATGTATTTAATATTCACCTGACAAAAAATGACTCTCGCCAAGACGCCAAGAACGCAAAGTTATAACTCATTGTTATCAAAGTGTTAATAGTGGTTTCCTTTGCAGCTTTGTGAGAGAAACCTGGGTGTTTATAGGCGCACACTGCACTTATGTAGTAACAGCCGCTTTGAGTGAAGCACGGATAATCTCTTCGCTGGAGAGACCTTCGCTCTCAATGGCCCGCACCATACGACTGGCATTATTGGGTTTGTAACCCAGCGCAATCAGGGCACCCACCGCATCGGCCACCGGGCTGTGTTCCACCGTCTGGGATCTACCTGCGGACGCAGCACCGCTCGGGGCCAGATCCAACTTACTCAGGCGGTCGCGCATCTCCACGATCAAGCGTTCTGCGGTCTTTTTGCCGATCCCTGGCAGGCGTACCAGGGCGGCCGTGTCCTCCAACTGCACACAGGAGGCAAACTCATCGGCGCTCATGCCGGAGAGGATGGCCAGGGCCATCTTGGCCCCCACGCCGCTTACCTTGAGCAGGGCGCGAAACAGGACCCTTTCCGACTCGGAGGCGAAGCCATATAGCACGTGGGCATCATCGCGGATGGCCAGGTGGGTGAATAGCACCACCTGCTTGCCCAGCGCGGGCAGGTCATAGAAAGTGGACATGGGGGACTCTACATCGTAGCCCACGCCGTTGACGTCCAGCAGCAGAGATGGGGGATTCTTCGAGATCAGCTCACCGCGCAGCCGCCCTATCATCTACGCCCCCCGGCCTTGATGTTGAGCAAGGTGCTATTGGAGTGGGCGTGGCTAATAGCCACCGCCAGGGCATCGGCCTGATCCGCAGCCAGTTTCTCTTTTAGTTGCAGGATCAGTTTGATCATGTGCTGCACCTGTTCCTTGTCCGCGGCCCCGGTCCCCACCACCGCCTGCTTGATCCGGCGTGGGGTGTACTCGGCTATTTCGAGTCCAGCCATGACACCGGCACAGACCGCCGCACCCCGGGCGTGACCCAGTTTCAGCGCTGAGGATGGGTTCTTGGAGACAAATACCTCTTCCACCGCCATCTCGGTAGGGGCGTACTCCTGTATCACTTGTGACACCGCCCGAAAGATCTCTCCCAGGCGTTCCGGCAATTCACCCTTGCCCAGCTTGATGCAACCACTGGCTATGTGCACACTGTTTCTGCCATCGCTCTCAATCACCCCATAGCCGGTTATGCGTGAACCTGGGTCGATACCGAGAATGCGACGCATATCAGTGGGTTACTCCGTAGGCCAAGAGGTTATATCTGCGGCTCACTAACCCAGGGCCTCCATGATCTCATCCGAGATTTCGGCGTTGGTATATACCTCCTGCACGTCGTCCAGGTCCTCCAGGGTATCCACCATGCGCATAAGCTTTTCTGCGGTATCCTGGTCCATCTCGGCAGTGGTGGAGGCGTTGAAGGTAACCTCGGCGTTATCCGGCTGAAACCCGGCGGCGATCATCCCGTCATTTACCGTGGTGAACTCCTCTGGCGAGGTCATGACATCAATAGAACCGTCATCATTGCTCACCACATCATCGGCCCCAGCCTCCAGCGCGGCCTCCATGATGCCATCCTCGTCGGCTCCTGGTGCGTAGCTGATGATGCCCTGCTTATTGAACATGTAGGCCACGGAACCGTCGGTCCCCAGATTGCCACCATGTTTGGTAAAGGCGTGACGCACCTCAGATGCAGTGCGGTTCCGGTTGTCAGTCATGCAGTCGACGATTACAGCGGTTCCACCTGGGCCATAGCCCTCGTAACGGATATCTTCGTAATCCTCACCTTCGCCAGCACCGGCGCCACGCTTGATGGCCCGATCAATGGTGTCTTTGGGTACATTGGCCCCATTGGCCTTGTCCACCGTCAAACGTAGTCTGGGATTAGCATCGATATCCCCACCGCCCTCCTTGGCCGCGACGGTCACTTCCCGCAGCAGCTTGGTCCAGACCTTGCCGCGTTTTTTGTCGGTAGCGGCCTTTTTATGTTTGATATTGGCCCATTTACTATGTCCAGCCATGAAACACCCTCAGTCACATTAAAATATTGCGCTAAAGTCTATCATTCCCAGGGGATGTCAGGACATACGTTTTACCCATTTTTTGCGCCGAAAACCCCATGCTTTCCAGAAAATCGTCCGGTTTGTAGAAAAGTGGACACCTCCATGGCCACGGCCGGTGAGATAACCATGCCCATATGGCCGGTGGGGATCAGGCAGTGGTCGCTGGCTTGAGGGAGCCTGGTTTCCGCCGTAGCCACAGTGCCATCACCGGGACCGGTCAAGCCACCAATCACACTACCAACGCCAAAACCATCACAACCGGCAATCACCCCCAGGTCCCGCGTACCCTTCCATTCAGGCACACCTCCCAACAGACCGCGCTCCCCGCTGCGCCCCAGCAGGACACGGGTAAGAGTGCTGCCATCCAGACGCCGTGCCACTGCACTGCCCTGCACCGGCGATCCCATCAGCACCAGACGCCCCGGAGGCAGATCGGTATATCGATCGAACAGATGCAGCAGCACAATGCCACCCAGGCTGTGGGCCACCAGATGCACCCGCTCTGCCCGTTGTTGTTTGATATACTGATACAGGACGTCGGCATTCTCCGCCGGAGCGGATCTGAGCGAAGGGTAGGAAAAACGTCTGGTGATAAAGCCGCTGTACCGCAATCGTCTGGAGAGCATGCTCATCTCCAGCCCAGTCATCCAGATACCATGCACCAGCACCACCAACTCGCCAGTGGGCTCGGGTGTGGAACAACTATTCCCATCTAGATCGTGTTGTGTTTTCATCCTGGCCTGATATTTTTCTTTGGAACAATAGTAGAAGATATGCCAATAACTCTCGACGAGTTGGTCGCCAACCTTGCCAAGCGCCCTCTCCCGGCCCTGGCCGTAACGGTTAAACGGGTACAGCTGCTGCTGGATGACCCCAACACCAATAACCATTCCCTGCAACAGGTTATTGGTCTCGACCCGGGATTTACCATGGATCTCTACCGCCGTTTCGGGGTCATCTCTGGCAGCAGGCGCGGACCGGTGAGCAACATCGCCCATGCTATATCCATGCTGGGTCCGGCACCAGTACAGCAGGCAGTAAACTCCCTGCCGGTGTTAGACAAAAATCTGCCGGATGCGGCCAAGTCCGGGATTTACCACTGTTACTCCCGTGCCGTCCACGCCTCTATCTATGCCCAGGATATGGGTGCACAACGCGGGGAAAAGAACCCGGAAGAGATGGGACACGCTGCGCTGCTGTACAACTGCGCAGAGATGGCGCTCTGGACCTACGCCAACAAGGCGATGCAGAAGATACACCGCGTGGTAACAAAGGGGGCTGACTATGGTTCGGCATCCCACTCTGTGCTTGGCTTCACCCTGGAGCAATTGAGTACTGAACTAGCCCGGGTCTGGCATCTATCCCCACTAATCGTCGAAGCCATGGAGCGCGCCTGGCAGAGCCAGCCACGACCCATGGGAGTGGTGCTGGCCAACTCACTGGCACGGGCCTCAGCCCTCAGTTGGTACTCCCCAGAAATCAATGAGCTAATAGAATTCCTGGCCGATTTCAGACGCGAGACCGGGGAACGCACCTTGGTGCGTCTCCACTCGCAGGCTGCAATCATTGCCAGACAACTTGCTGGAATGCCACTGCCGGTGCCTGCCTATCATATATTGCAACACACTCCGAAGGAGGTGAACCCCACCCCAGAGACGGCCCAGACAAAGCTCAAAGAAGCGCCAATCAAGAGGGCGGCGAAGAAACCACAGGGGGCATCTATCCAACAACCGGCCACAAAACCAACGCCCCAGCCCACACCGAGACCAGCAACACAGCCGCCAGCTCGACCCATGGCAGCGGCGGCAAAGCCACAGAAAAGAGTGGAGGAAAAACCAACACCACCGCCTGTAACCCCACCGACACCGAAATCGGAACCTAAACCCATACCCAAGATAGAAAAACCTGCCAGGAAGGCGGTACGGGCAATGGTATCAACTGAATGGAAGGGCCACTTGACCAAATTGATGCGAAACTTGAGAGATAAGCTCCACCTGAAACGGGTCATGTTTGTCATGCTCAGCCCAGACCAGAAACAGGCCGGGGTTGGCCATCTTATGGGCGCTGACTCCCATTCCAGACTACACAATTTTACCGTTGATATTAAAGGGAAAAATCTATTCGCCATCCTGCTTTCAAGGCAGCAGGGATTCTGGCTAAAACCGGATAACAGCGTAAAATTCCTCCCCATGATACCGGAGGATGTGCGCGAATCTATCGATCAGCGCGGCTTCTTCTGCATGTCGATTTTCGTGCGCAATAAACCGGTGGGGTTTATCTATGCCGATGGCAAAGACGCCATGAATGATGAGTGCTACACACAATTCAAGCAGCTCTGCGCCAACCTCGGCCCGGAACTGGGGAAGAGAACATAGTGAACCAGATAAGTTATCAGATAGAGGACCGGCTCTACCTCAATATAACTGACCGCTGCACCCTGGGCTGCTCCTTTTGTCCCAAGAACTGCGGCAACATGGATCTACACGAATATGATCTCAGCCTGGACCACCGCCCATCCACCCAAGAGGTAATCGCCTCCATCGGTGATCCGGCAGCCTATGCAGAGATCGTTTTCTGCGGTTATGGCGAGCCCACACTGCGTCTGAAGGTGTTGCTGGAGGTATCCAGATATATCAAGGAACATGGTGGCAAGGTGCGTATCAACACCGATGGCCTGGCCAACCTGGTGCACAAACACAACGTGTTACCGGAGCTTGGCAGATATGTGGACACCCTCTCCATCTCCCTGAACGGCCAAAATAAGGAGGTGTACAACCGCCACTGCCTGCCCGCCATGGACGGTTCCTATCAGGCCATGCTGGAGTTTCTGCGTCTGGCTCCAGACTACATTCCGCATGTAACCGCCACCGCCATTGAGGGTCTGGAAGGGGTTGATATAGCGGCCTGCGAGCAGATCGCCGCCGATTGCGAAGTTGAGTTTCGCAAGCGGGTGCTGGGGATTGTGGGCTAGGAGCGTCTCTGAATCAATGCACTGACGGGCCTGGAACATGCTCAATCCGGCGCACGGCCCAGCACGTAAACATGAATCTGGACCTACGGATTTAGGTTGAACCCACACAGATGCTATGTAACCATCCTGCACCAAACCAGAGAAGCAACATCGAGATACAACATGTCAGAACAGGTCCCAAGTGTAACCCCAACTGCCATCAATCTGCACCGAAAGTCACGGATTCTGTCGGTGGAATTTTCCGATGGCGCGGGCTTTGAACTGCCATGCGAATATCTGCGGGTGTTCTCCCCGGCCCAAGAGGTACGTTCCATGGAGTTGCCGGTGACCGGAAAGGAGAAGGTAAATATCGAGCAGATAGAGCCCCAGGGTCAGTACGCGGTAAAGCTGGTGTTTGATGATGGCCACGATACCGGCATCTACTCCTGGGGTACCCTGTACGAACTGGGCAAGAACCAGGAACAAAACTGGCAGGAGTATCTCCAGCGGTTGGAGCAGTCCGGGATCAGCCGTAACCAGGACGTTAGCTCCGACCCCCGCAAGATCAAGCTGCTCTACTTCAACTACCTGGTGAAAAAAATCGGCAAGGAGTCGGAGGAGATTGAACTACCGGAAACGGTAACTGATGTACAGTCGATGTTGCATTGGCTCAGAAAGAGACTGCATGACAAATCCTACCTGCTGCAAGAAGGATCCTTCCAGGTCACGGTCAACCGGCAGTTCGCCGAGGTCTTCACCAGGATCGAACACCAGGACGAGGTGGCGCTGGTTCCCAATTCACCCAACCCACCAGTACCAGCCGATGCAAAGTAACGACACACCTGACCTGCAACAATGGGCGACTCCAGGCCTGATGCGGCGTCTTGCTGCAATGTTTTATGACACCATTCTGGTCATGGCCGTATTGTTAATGGCCATGACACTGGTGGTGATTCCATTGGATCTGATCGTGGGTTGGGACAGTGTGGATAAGGAGAGCCTGCGCCTCAACCCATTCTACCTGGCCTATCTGTTCTGCATCATGGCCGGCTTCCACATCCTGTTCTGGATGCGCGGCGGCCAGACCCTGGGGATGCGTGCCTGGCGTCTGCGGGTGGTGCGTGATGACGGAGAGGGACTTAATTTCAGAGATGCACTACTGCGTTACCTGAGCGCCATACTCTCCTGGGCGGCACTGGGCTTGGGGTTTCTTTGGGTGCTGGTGGACCGGGACAACTTGGCCTGGCATGACCGCCTGTCCAAGACCAGACTGGTAATGATCCAGAAGAAAAAAGTAACCACCAAAGCTGAGACTTGAACCGGGTCAATGCACCTTGCGAAACAGCCATGCCGCCAGAGCCAGCATTACCAGCGCCGGAAATGACGCTGCAAACAGCGGATTGAGCTCGTAAAGCACCGCCATATGGTTCAAAATTTTACTCATTAGAAAAAACACCGTTCCAATAATGGAGCCGGCAAACACTCGTTGACCAATACCCACACTGCGCAGGGAGCCAAACACAAATGGCACCGATAGAAACACCATTACCAGGGTCATTATTGGAGAGATAATCTTGCTCCAAAATGCCACTTCAAAGGGTATTGCCGTCTGTCCATTTCCATGCAGAAAGCTGATGTACTTATACAGACCCCAGGCTGCCAACATGGTGGGACGCACCACCACCACACTCAACAAACTTGGGTCCAGCATGGATTGCCACTCTGCACGATTGATCTTTCTACTAACCACACCCTTAGAGGTAAATTCCGACTGCTGGATATCATTTAATAACCAGCGGTCATCACGATACTGGGCAAAGGCGGCATAACTGGCCACCTTTAGTTGCCGATCACCAGTGAACTCATAAATATAGATATCCTGCAGCCTGGCCCCGGGAAGTATCTTGCGAATATTAACAAAGGTATTTCGGTCCCGGGCCCAAAACCCATACTCAGATTTCAGAGTGATTTGATCAGACAGTTTGGATGCCCGCATGGTCTCTGCGTACTGCTCGGTATTGGGGGCTATCAGCTCGCCGATAATCACAATTCCAACCATCATCAGGACGCCGGCTTGGAGGGCGGAAAATATAATATCCCGCAGGGAGACCCCGGCAGCACGCATGGCAATCAACTCGGAATGACTCGCCAATCCACCCAACCCGATCAGACTACCCAACAATACCGCCACCGGAAATATTTCGTAAACTCTACGCGGCACTATCATTACCACATATACGAATGCATCCCAGGTCTGGTAATTACCCTCACCCACCTCACCCAGTTCGCCGGCGAAAGTGCCAATCGACACCAGACCTAACAACACCACCAGGGCAACGGTGATGTTTACCAGCACCGTTTTACCGATATACAGTTGTAGCAACTTCACCGGCCAATCCTCTGCAGCAGCCACTTATTGACCTGACCAAACTGCTGAGACCGCAGATAGTACAGCAGCCAGATCAGTAACAGCGATACAACAAACACCCACCACTGTCCCATCCACATGGGGGTAATCCCATCCCGCATCCAGCTGTGAGACAGCGCCTGCATATTAAGGAAAAAGGTGTAAAACAGAATCGACAGGGCAATACGACCATGGGTACCCTCGCGTGGCAGGGAGCGGCTCAGAATCACCCCGGCGAGGGAGAACACAAACACCGACAGTGGCAACAAGAAACGGTATTGCAACTCGGATTTGTGCAACCTCTTACGAGAGCTCATTAGAAAGGATGTGCTCAACGCCTTTCTCTGAGTAACAACCGCATCCTTCTCCCTCTTGGAAATACGCATTCCAAACTCTTTCATATCCCCAATAGAGTATTCGGCCTGCCCCGGGTTGCCTACGTAGCGATGGGCACCCTGCAACACCATAAAGCGGTCGCCGGTCTCCTCATCCACATATTGGTGTCCCTTGGCCGCAGTAACCAGGCCCAGTTCGCCATGCTGCCGATTTTGCACAAACACATTCTTCAGTTGGGTCTTGTCGCTGGACATCTCTTCGGCAAAGAACAGCACCTTACCGCTCTTGAACTCATTGAAACGCCCAGCCACGGCATTTCCCATCTCGGCCTCTTTCTTCTGCCGCTCATAGATCTGCGCTGATGTCTGTTCAGCCCACGGCATTCCCGCCAGGGTCAACAGGGCTACAAACAGGGATACCGGCAAGGCTGCATAGGTTACGGAACGGAACACCCGCCGAAAACCAAAACCACAGCTGGCCAGGGCGGTCATTTCACTATCACGATACATCCGTCCAATGGCATACAGAACAGCAAAAAAGAAGGCTGGCGGTATAACGGTGCCGAGTATATTCACCGATTTCAGGGCCACCAGCTGAAACAGGACATCATTGCTGATAGTGCCAGACACGGCCCGCTGCAGGATCTTGATAAAGCTGTTACTGGTAAAGATCAGAAGCAGCACAGTGAGAATAGCCAGGTACGACTTGATGACTTCCCGCAGGATATAGCGATCGATAATCGAAATCATGGTTTGATCAGCGGTTACAGCCTCAATTCAAAGGGTTAAAAACATACAGCCTGAAACCGGTGGTGTGCTGCGGTTGCAATGATGGCAGTGGCAAATATTGTCGTTTTTTGTAGACTAGTATGCATCCTATCTAAAAATGACATGATAGAGAACCGATAACTGGACAACCATTAGTTAATAACTGGGAGCAATTGTGGAATTTGAAGCAAAATCCGGCGTTCCATCCAACCAACACACCGCCTGCCTGATACTTGGCGTATTTGAAAAGCGTAAATTACCAGCGGTATCAGACAGCGTGGACCAAGCCTGCAACGGCCAACTGCGACAACTCCTAAAGAGTGGTGACATGGATGGCAAGCTGGGACAGAGCCTACTGTTGCACCAACCCCGGGAACTGCCATGCAAACGCATACTGCTGATTGGCTGCGGAGCAGAGAAAGATTTCACCATGGCTGCCTACCGTAAGGCTATGGGCAAGGCGGTATCAGCCCTTAAGGATGGCGGTGCCACCGAAGCCGTCACCTGCCTGCCATCTCTCACGCCCAAAGAGAGTAACATCTATTCCATATTCCGGGATACGGTGTTGGCCGCAGAAGAGGCCATGTACAGTTTCAACCAATGCAAAAGTAGTGCAGACACCAGCAAACGCCCCCTGCGAAAACTGTCCCTTATGCTGGCTGACCGCAGGCAGTTAAAGAAGGCGCTAAAAGGCATAGACCACGGCATGGCCATCGCCAACGGTGTCAACAAAGCCAAGGATCTTGGCAACCTGCCCGGAAACATCTGCACCCCATCCTATCTGGCTGACCAGGCCAATGTCCTGAAACGCAAGTCACGCAAACTCAAGGTGGAGATATTAGAAGAGGCCCAGATGGAGAAACTGGGCATGGGCTCCCTACTCTCTGTCTCCAAGGGCAGCCGACAACCAGCCAAGCTGATTGTCATGGAGTACCGTGGCGGCAAACCAAAATCCAAACCCCTGGTGCTGGTGGGCAAGGGCCTGACCTTCGATGCCGGTGGCATCTCCCTGAAACCATCTGCCGGCATGGAGGAGATGAAGTACGACATGTGTGGTGGCGCCAGCGTCCTGGGTGTGATGTCTGCCTGCCTGGATCTAAAGCTGCCCATCAACCTGATTGGGTTAGTTCCAACCTCGGAAAACCTACCAGACGGCGCCGCCAATAAGCCGGGAGATATTGTCACCAGCATGTCCGGCAAAACAATCGAGATATTGAATACGGATGCAGAGGGACGCCTGATACTCTGTGACGCCCTCACCTACGCCGAGCGGTTTCAACCCGCCGCAGTAATCGATATAGCCACCCTGACTGGAGCCTGCGTGGTGGCATTGGGCAAACACGCCTCCGGCTTGCTGGCCAACAACGACACCCTGGCCAGGGAACTGCTGGACGCTGGAATTGAGACCGGCGACCGCGCCTGGCAGCTCCCCCTATGGGATGACTACCAGGAGATGATCGACAGTAAAACCGCCGACATTGCCAACATCGGCGGCAGATGGGCCGGCACCATCACAGCCGCCTGTTTCCTCTCCCGCTTCACCAAAGATTATAAATGGGCCCATCTGGATATAGCCGGAAGCGCCTGGACCAGCGGTTCCACCAAATCGGCCACCGGACGCCCGGTACCACTGCTCACCCAACTGCTGCTGAAACGCTGTCGTCTGGACGGGTAACAGGCCCTCAATATGACCAAGGTGGATTTCTATATTTTAACTGAGCAGTCAACCGGTGACCGCTTTGGCATGGCCTGTCGACTGGCAGGCAAGGCATGGCAACAGGGACGTCGGGTATATCTACACACCAACTCCAATGCCGAATCACAACACCTGGATCGTCTGCTCTGGACCTTTCGCCAGGACAGCTTCATACCGCACGGCCTGGCCGATGAAGCAGACCCGGAACACAATCCAGTTCTGATCGGGCATGGTGGAGAAGCCGGAGAAGAGCACGACGTACTGATCAATCTGGCCACAGAGGTACCGCAGTTCTTCAGTCGATTTCACCGGGTGGCTGAATTCATTGACCATGACACAGAGATAAAAAAGAGCGGACGCAGCCGCTACTGTTTCTATCGTGACCGTGGATACCCCCTCAACACACACGAGATCTAGACCATGAGTGATGACTGGCTAAACAAGTCTGGCAGGGATAAACCGGGAAAGTCACCAGCCCCGGATGAACAACCGATTGCACTGGACAGTATGGGCATCCCGATCCTGGAAGAAGTGGTATTTGTGGAAGAGGATTACAGTTTTGATACAGAGATCACATTTAATAGCATCCCCGAACCATCGGTTAAACCACTGACCGAAAAGGATGAGTCCAACCTAAACTCCACATTTGAACTACCAGAAGATCCAAAACTGCTGGAGGAGCATTTTTCCAAGCTGGCGCAAGAGTCAAAAATAGAGCCGGACTCTTCATTAGAACGCGCAACCAAAAAAAATACCGCAGCCGCACCAGAGACAGCAACAACAGATCAATCTCCACCGGATACCGGCATCCAATATGAGTTGCTACGGGAACAGCTAAGATCACAGATCAAACAGGATCTGGAAGCTATTGCCGGCGGTATAGCCAAGGCAGTGGTGGAAAAGCTGAGCACTAATCTGGAGCAGCAGATTCAGTCAGAACTGAGGCACTCCCTGGACCACCATCTTGACCAAATGATCGACCAGGCAATCAACGACATTTCAGAGCATAAAGAGAACCACTGACAAGAATCGGAACTTAACCCAGTGATCAAGCGTCTAATTTTGGCAACAGATCCGAGACCTTATAAATAACCTTCATCTCAGCACTGCAGGCGACAACTAATGCAAGACACCCTCCCTCTTCTGTTAAATAGCGGCTTTCCTGAAATACACCGCAACAAACTGGAGACGCTCCAGGTCAATCTGGGTTACAAGTGCAACCAAAGATGTCTGCATTGCCATGTAAACGCAGGACCAACGCGCAAAGAGATGATGACGCGGAAAACCGTCGAGCTGTTGCTTGAGGTGCTGAAGAGCAGTTCGGTGAGCAGTCTGGATATAACTGGTGGTGCGCCGGAGATGCACCAGGATTTTCGCTATCTGGTGCAACAGGCAACCGCATCAGGCGTGAAGGTGATTGACCGCTGCAACCTGACCATCCTGAACGAGGGTGGTTATGAAGATATGGCTGAATTTCTGGCCCAGCACAAGGTAGAAATTGTTGCGTCCATGCCCTGTTATCTGGAAGAGAATGTGGATGCACAACGTGGAGATGGCGTATATGACTCCAGCATCCAGGCGCTGAAGAAACTTAACTCACTCGGTTATGGCGACCAGGACAGCGATCTACAGTTGAACCTGGCTTACAACCCGGCAGGCCCGGTTCTACCACCACCCCAGCAGGCCCTGCTGCAGGATTATAAAAGGGAGCTGTTGCAGCGGGAAGGCATCGTATTCAACAATCTATACTGCCTGACCAATATGCCAATCAAACGCTTTGGCAGCACCCTGTTGTCTAACGGACAGTTCGATGAATATATGCAACTATTGAAAACATCACACCAGGATGAAAACCTGGAGACCGTCATGTGCCGCAATCTGTTGAGTGTCGACTGGGAGGGCCACATCTACGATTGCGACTTCAACCAGATGCTGAACCTGCCGCTCAAGTTCAATGGCCACCCGCGTATGCACCTGCACCATCTATTGCAGGAGGATATCGGCAACAACAAGATAATTGTTGCCGACCACTGTTACGGTTGCACCGCTGGTAGTGGCAGCAGCTGTGGCGGTTCACTTTCCGAGTAAACTCCAAGGAAGCTCTGATAAAGCCACGTATTGCCCATTGACCGTCTGACCAAAAAAGGATTGGCCATCAAGATATCCATCATAATCCCATCCCTCAATGAGGCACAGTGTATTACGCAGACACTCGCGCCACTACAACCACTACGCAGTGAGGGGCATGAGGTTATATTGAGTGACAGCGGCAGCCATGACGGCACCACAGATCTGGCCGAACCACTGGTGGACCTAATAGTATCTTCACCCAAAGGCCGCGCCATTCAGATGAACCATGGGGCCAAAGCTGCATCTGGTGAGGCTCTATGGTTTCTGCACGCAGACACCCTGATTCCCGCCAACGCACACACCAATCTTATGGCTAGCCTTACGGCAGGCAAGCATGTATGGGGGAGATTCAATGTCCGCCTATCTGGATCCCGTCGAATATTCCGCATCATCGAGAGCATGATCAACCTGCGCTCGCGCATCTCCGGTATAGCCACCGGCGATCAGGGTATTTTTATTATGGCACAGACCTTCCATAAGATTGGGGGGTTCGATCAAATTCCATTGATGGAAGACATTGCCCTAAGCAAAAAGCTGAAACAGTTGAGCCAACCCATGTGTATGCGGGAGCAGCTGACAACCTCAAGTAGACGCTGGGAACAGCAAGGTGTTTTCACTACCATCATCTTGATGTGGGGGCTACGACTTGCCTACTACCTGGGCGCCTCACCTCAAACTCTGGCCAACAGATACCACTCGTGAAATGTTATTTCCTGACTCCAAGCTGATCATCTTTTCCAAGGCGCCAGATCCCGGGCAGGTCAAGACCAGACTGATACCGGCTCTAGGCAAGACCGGCGCGGCTCAACTGCATCAAGAGCTGTTGGAACAGAAGTTAAAACTGGTGACAGAAAACATGATTGCAGCGGTGGAGCTGCACTGTGCGCCTGACCGGCAACACCCATACTTTCAGCAGCTTGCATCCCGGTTAAATCTGGAGCTGCACACCCAGGTGGGAGATGGGCTGGGCGAACGGATGGCTAATGCCCTGCAAGCCGCCCTGAGCACCCATTCCCAGGCGGTGATCATCGGCACCGATTCTCCGCCACTGGACCTAGCCTATCTCACAGCTGCATTTCAGGGACTGGAGAATGACGCTGACGCCGTAATCGGACCGGCCGCAGATGGCGGCTACGTTCTGCTGGGACTACGCCGGTTCAGCCCCATGCTGTTTACTAAAATAGATTGGGGCACGAATCTGGTATGCGGCCAAACCAGAGCACAGTTACACCGGTTGGGATTCACCCATGTGGAGTTAGAGACGCTATGGGACGTGGACCGCCCTGAGGATCTAGATCTATATCGGAAACATCTGCACTCATGCAGCTGCAGCACAGAGTTGCCGTAGGCGATAGCAACAGAGTCAAATTCCGTGGGATATTAACTGTAGTAACTCAGACTAGATCTGACAATTACTGCCAGCCTAATGAGGCCGCTGTGTGACCAAAAGAGACCGTTAACAATTACTTATATAGCCAGTAAACTAGAACAAGGTGGAGCGCCAACCGTAACCGGTGTATTTGTAATGAAAGCGCAGCGAACAAAAAATGTATCCGAATTTACGGTATTATTAGCGCGTTTTTCTTCGCAACTTTTTGCATTACTGGCCATTCTTTGCTTTTCCGTAGCTCACGGGCTATCAGAAACAATTCTTTTTGATAGCCAAGCTGAAACTCTTTGAACTCCGCAATTGTGCTCCGTTTATCCACTTTTACGTATAAAACATAGCGACCACAGTAGATTCGATAATAATTAACGCCTTTGTATTTTTCCGCAAAAGGATCCATGAGCACTGGACCAAATTCTTGGCTTTTCCACCTGAGTATGTTCACCGAGTATTGTTTAGGCGAACCAGGGTCATTTGCTAGAAGCATTTGCCGGACAACACTCTCATGAGGACCTAATTGGACTTTTGCAAATGCGGGATGCTGTGAACAATGTGCTCGCCATAGTACAGACAAAGCGAACAGCTTTATTAGTGAATAGTCGTAATCAGGTAATTGCCAAGCGAGAACCTCGCCACTTGCTACAAGTTCCTGAAAATGGCCCCAACCCTCAATAAGGACTTTTACCGCGTAGTCGTCCCATACCCCAAATAAATTCTCTCCCTCAATTGTTACTATAGAATCATCATATATCCCAACCGGCAGCTTTTTTGGAAACGTACCTTCCACATTGCTCATAAGGCGTATTGGGCCTTCCAATTGCGACGGCAACTCATAGAAAGCCCTTGGCACAATGTGAGCTTTAACTCCTTTTCCTCGTATTCCCGTAAGTTTGCAGGCAATCATAGCACTAACGTTTACAGCAATGATAAACCACGAACCAGAGTGTAGTTTGTTGATTGCTGTTTTGGTTATGTTTTTTCAAAGTCAGCAAACCTAAATACTTTCTTTACATTTCTCGGATACCAAGGTTTTGACAATGTTCTGTATTTTGCACCTACAGTAGAATATATGACGTTAACTGATACCTCTCCTACAATATAAAACCAGCTTGCAAATACACACCTACCACCTAGATTACATGCAATTACTTCTGTACGCCCGGCGAACTTTGATTCCACTTCACCCATTGTTGGGCCGATTGAAATGTATACCTCTTGATGAGCCTTTCTACGTAGTAGCGATTTAGAGAATGGGTCAATATCAATGGGGATGTCATTTTCCTTTATTGTGCACCCAAACAATTTGACGAAAAATAGGTGAACATCACGCATAGAACGCTTGATACTACCAGGAAAGACATTAGATAAATCAAATCTGGTACTACTGGAAAGATCCTTCCAATTCTCAGCCAAATATTTATGCAATGTTCCCCAAGCTAAATCATATGGTTGTGTACGATGGTTGTTGCATGTTGGGCAGATCAACGCTTTATGTTTGAATCTCTTATTCTTATAAGCGAGTCTTTGATCTCGTGATGCCTTTTGGGACATCCAAGTCCCCAAAAG
>CAZVME010000005.1:0-73608 GCA_964628835.1 uncultured Gammaproteobacteria bacterium
ACCATGTCCGACAGCGAATATTACGACGAGCTCGAAACCCGTGCGCCCGAAGTCCGGGAAAGCGAGCAGATGGCGGCGCTCAGCGCCCAGGTCGCCCACGCTAAGGCGAACTCGGACTATTTCGGCGAAATTCTCAAGGACGTCGATCCGGCGGCCGTCATCTCCCGCGAAGCCCTGGCCGCCCTGCCGGTCACGCGGAAATCGGACTTGGTCGAACGCCAGACCGGCAAACCGCCGTTCGGCGGGCTCAACGGCATTCCGGTCGGCCAGGTGGCCCAGATTTTCCAGTCCCCCGGCCCGATTTACGAACCCAGCGGGGCCATCGCCGATTACTGGCGCATGGCACGCGGGTTCTGGGCCGCCGGCATGCGTCCCGGCGACATCGTCCACAACACCTTTTCCTACCATCTGACGCCGGCCGGCATGATGATGGAAGCTGGCGCCCGCGCCATCGGCTGCCCGGTCTTTCCCGGCGGCGTCGGCAACACCGAGCAACAAATTGCCGCAGTCGCCCACCTGCAACCCGCGGCCTACGCCGGAACGCCGTCATTCCTCAAAATCCTCCTGGACAAATCGGCGGAAGCCGGCCTCAAGCCGTCCTACCGCTCAGCCGCCGTTGGCGGCGAGGCCTTGCCGCCCAGCCTGCGCAAGGAAATCAACGATCACGGCGTCACCTGCCTGCAGGGCTACGGCACCGCCGAGCTGGGCAGCATCGCCTATGAGTCGCCCGCCATGGAAGGCATGATCATGGACGAGAACGCAATCGTCGAAATCCTGCGTCCGGGCAGCGGCGATCCGGTGCCGGACGGCGAGGTCGGCGAGGTCGTGGTGACCATTCTGAGCGAAGCCTACCCGCTGGTCCGCTTCGCCACCGGCGATCTCTCCGCCGTGATGGAAGGTCAAAGCCCGTGCGGCCGGACCAACCGGCGCATCAAGGGGTGGATGGGACGGGCCGACCAGACCACCAAGGTCAAGGGCATGTTCGTCCATCCCGCCCAGATCAACCAGACGGCGGCCCGGCACGGTGAAATCCAAAAAGCCCGGCTGGTCGTCGACAGCACCGACGGCAAGGATGTCATGACCCTGAAATGCGAAGTTGAGGGCGCGCCGGAGGGCTTGGCCGAGGCGGTCGCGGAAAGCATTCAGGCTGTCTGCAAGGTCCGCGGCGAGGTCGAATTCGTCGCCCCCGGCAGCCTGCCCAACGACGGCAAAGTTATTGACGACGTGCGCACATACGAATAGTGAACTCCTGCATACAATTTCGGTGATTCGGAAGTTTTTCTGATTCGCCCCCCCACCCCGGCCCTCCCCCACGCTGGGGGGAGGGAGTTTTATCGCGCCACTAAAAGCCTTCCCCCTTGATGGGGGAAGGTTTGGATGGGGGTGGAGCCGTACGAACAAGCAAATGACTTTCTCCGGTCAAAATCTGTCCTGCGTGCGCGGCGAACGCCTGGTGTTCGAGGACTTGTCCTTCGAGGTCGCCGCCGGTGACGCCCTGGTGCTGCGCGGGCCCAACGGCAGCGGTAAGTCGACCCTGTTGCGCCTGGCCGCCGGTTTTCTCAAACCGGCCGGGGGGAAGCTGATCTGGCGCGACGAAAAAGAACCCGGCGAGATCGAGGATTTCCGCGACCGCATGCATTACGTCGGCCACCTGGACGCCGTCAAACCGGCCTTCACGGTGAACGAGAACCTGGCCTTCTGGGCGGCCTTCGAAGGTAGCGACAATCCCGGCGATGACGCCGCCCTTGGACTGGAACGCCTGGGCCTCAGTCGGATCGCCGACGTGCCGGGAAGGTATCTTTCGGCCGGACAGCGCCGGCGGCTCAACATCGCCCGCATCGCCGCCATCCGCAAACCGCTGTGGCTGCTGGACGAACCGTCCGTTTCGCTGGATACCGACGCCGTGGCGCTGCTGGCCGGCCTGATCGCCGAGCATCGCGCCGCCGGCGGCATGGTCATGGTCGCTACCCACATCGACCTCGGCGTTGAGGACGGCAATGTGCTGCGGCTGGATGAGGCGCGGACGATATGAACCGGTTTTTGGGCATCGTCCGCCGCGACGTTCAACTGGCACTGAGACAGGGCAGCGCCGGCACCATGGTGGTGATGTTCTTCGTCTTGACCGTCACGCTTTTCCCGTTGGGAGTCGGGCCCGAGATCAACATCCTGCAGCGCATCAGTTCCGGCGTCCTCTGGGTCGCGGCCCTGCTGGCCTCGATGCTGTCGCTGGACCGCCTGTTCCAGGCCGATTTCGAGGACGGCAGCCTCGATCTCCTGACCATGGGGACGATGCCGTTGGAGATGACGGTGCTGGCCAAGTGCACGGCGCACTGGCTGACCACGGGCCTGCCGCTGATCATCGTCGCCCCCCTGTTGGGCGTGCTGCTGCACCTGGAACCGGCCGGCTATGTGACGCTGGTCGTCGCCATGCTGTTGGGCACGCCGGCACTGAGCCTGATCGGCGCCATCGGGGCGGCCCTGACCGTAGGTGTGCGGCGCGGCGGCGTGTTGCTTTCTCTTCTGGTGCTGCCGCTCTATATTCCGGTGCTGATCTTCGGCGTCGGGGCCATCGACGCGGCCATCGGCGGGCTCTCGGAACGCCCGCATCTCCTGGTCCTGGCCGCCATGATGCTGGGTACCGTAGCACTTTGCCCCTGGGGCGCGGCGGCCGCGCTGAGATTGAACCTTGAATAGTCCGTCAACTTGACAAATATCAATTACACGCGTCGTTTGGCCGCATCTAATGGACTTGCCTAAACACCCCGAAACAGCGATATAAATGCCGCCATGCAGACCCTACACCGTTTCGCCAACCCCACGCGCTTCCTGCGCCTGACCTCCGCCTTGTTGCCGTGGACGGCCGGTCTGGCCGTCGTGCTCATCGCCGTCGGCCTGTACCTCGGTTTGTTCGTGGCACCGGCCGATTATCAGCAGGGCGAAAGCGTGCGCATCATGTTCGTGCACGTGCCGGCCGCCTGGATGGCGCTCTTCGTCTACACCTCGATGGCCATCGCCAGCGCCACCGGCCTGATCTGGAAGCATCCGGTCGCCGACCTGATGGCCAAGGGCTCGGCGCCGATCGGGGCGGGATTCACCTTCATCGCCCTGGCCACGGGGTCGCTCTGGGGTCAGCCCATGTGGGGTACCTGGTGGGTCTGGGACGCCCGCCTGACGTCCGTACTCGTACTATTTTTCCTCTATATTGGCTATATGGCCCTGTGGCAGGCCTTCGACGATCCGCAGCGCGCCGCCAAGGCCGCTGCGATCCTGTCGCTGGTGGGATTCGTCAACGTCCCCATCATCAAATTTTCGGTAGATTGGTGGAACACGCTTCATCAGCCCGCCAGCGTGGTTAAAATGGGCGGTCCGGCGATCCATGTCTCCATGCTGATCCCGCTGCTGCTCATGGCCCTCGGATTTACGGCTTTCTATGTCGCCGTCGTCATCCTCAGGGCCCAGCGGGAAATTCTGGCGCGGAAGGTTCGCGCCCTCCGCCTCGCGCAAGTTCAGGGATAAAGCGCCATGAGTTCGTTTTCAGAATTCCTCGATATGGGGGGATACGCGGCTTTTGTCTGGCCCGCCTTCGGCATCGCCGCGGTCATCATGATCGGCCTGGCCGTACAAAGCTGGGTTGCCCTCAAGAATGAGCGGGTCATGCTGGAATCACTGCAGGCACAGCGCAGCGACACCCGCAACGGAACGGCGGCCGCCAAATGACCCGCAAACGCCGCCGCCTCTATCTTGTGCTTTTCGGCATGATGCTGCTGGGCGCGGCTGCCGCGCTGATGCTGAACGCCTTCAGCGACAACCTGGTGTTCTTCCACAGCCCCACCGAGGTGGCTGAAAAGTCCATTCCGGCGGAGCGCCGCTTCCGGCTCGGCGGCCTCGTCGAGGAGGAAAGCGTCGCCAAGGGCGAAGACGGCATGACGACCCACTTCCGCATCACCGACACCGCAAACGCCGTTCAGGTCACCTTTACCGGCATGCTGCCCGATCTGTTCCGCGAGGGACAAGGCGTGGTGGCGGAAGGCAAGCTTGACGCCAAGGGCGTCTTCCACGCCACCGAAGTGCTGGCCAAGCACGACGAAAATTACATGCCGCCCGAGGTCGCCGAGGCGATCAAGAAATCCGGCCAGTGGAAGGGTGAGTAGGCGGACGCCATGATTTCCGAAATCGGCCATTTCGCCCTTATCCTGGCCCTGGTCCTGGCGCTGGTCCAGGGCACCGTCCCGTTGATCGGCGCGCAACGCCGTTACGGGCCCTGGGTGGCGGTTGCCCGCCCCGCCGCCATCGGACAGCTGTTTTTCGTCACCGTTGCCTTCGGCGCCCTGACCTACGCTTTCGTGACGTCGGATTTCAGCGTCGTCAACGTCGCCAAGAATTCCCATTCCGCCAAGCCGATGCTCTACAAGATTTCCGGCGTTTGGGGCAACCACGAGGGCTCGCTGCTGCTGTGGATCCTGATCCTCAGCCTGTTCGGCGGCGCCGTTGCCGTGTTCGGGCGTAACTTGCCGCCCAACCTGCGCGCCCGGGTGCTCAGCATTCAGGCGCTGGTGGGTGTCGGTTTCCTGCTTTTCATCCTGTTTACCTCCAGTCCCTTCGAGCGCCTGGCCGACCCGCCGGCTGACGGACGCGGCCTTAACCCGCTGCTGCAGGATCCCGGTCTCGCCTTCCACCCGCCGTTCCTCTATCTCGGCTACGTTGGCTTCTCCATGGCATTCTCCTTCGCCATCGCCGCCCTGATCGAGGGCCGGGTTGACCCCGCCTGGGCGCGCTGGGTGCGGCCCTGGACGCTGGTGGCCTGGTGCTTCCTCACCATCGGCATCGCCATGGGCAGCTGGTGGGCCTATTACGAGCTGGGCTGGGGCGGCTGGTGGTTCTGGGATCCGGTGGAGAACGCATCCTTCATGCCCTGGATCATAGGTACCGCCCTGATTCACTCCCTGGCTGTAACCGAGAAACGTGGCGCCTTCAAGGCGTGGACGGTGTTGCTGGCGATCTTTGCCTTCTCTCTCAGTCTGCTGGGAACCTTCCTGGTGCGTTCTGGCGTCCTGACCTCGGTACACGCCTTTGCCACCGATCCATCCCGTGGTGTGTTTATTCTGCTGTTCCTGTCGGTGATCATTGGTGGTTCCCTGCTGCTCTACTCCTGGCGTGCCTCCCAGATCCGCAGTTCAGTCCACTTCAGTCTGTTCTCTCGCGAGACCGGGTTGTTGCTGAATAATGTGATCCTGGTGGTGGCCGCATGCAGCATCCTGCTGGGTACCCTCTATCCCCTGGTGCTGGATGCGCTGGGTGTGGGCAAGATCTCGGTGGGTCCTCCCTATTTCAATAGTGTATTCATCCCCCTTACCGCCCCGCTGGCGGTCCTGGTGGGGATTGGTGCCCTGGCACGCTGGAAACGTGAGAGTGGCATGGTGCTGGCTCGGAAGCTGGCTCTACCAATGTTGATCAGTGTGGTGGGCGGCCTTGCCATTACCATCTGGGCGCTGCCCTTTTTCACCTGGGGTGCGGCTCTGGGTCTGGTGCTGGCTATCTGGGTACTGCTGACCATGATGCTCTGGCTCAAGGAACAGGGGGGCGTTGCCGGTCTGGCCGGTTCTCTCAAGAACACCACTCGCGCCGGTTGGGGCATGTTGTTCGGTCATCTGGGTATAGCTGTGTTTGTGGTGGGTGTGGCCCTTACCTCCATCTACAGCACCGAGAAGGATCTGCGCATAGAGAAGGGACAGAGCTACCACCTGGGCGGCTATGACTTCCTGTTTAAGGGCGCAGAGCGCTCCGCAGGTCCCAACTATCTGATGGATCGGGGGGAGGTGGCTGTGAGTCGCGATGGCGAATACCTGGTTACCCTGTACCCGGAGAAACGTAATTATCGCAGCGGTATGCCCATGACCGAGGCCGGGATCGATGCTGGACTCACCCGTGACCTGTTTGTGGCCCTGGGTGAACCATTGGGCAAGGAAGGGGCCTGGAGCCTGCGCATCTACCATAAACCATTTGTGCGCTGGGTCTGGCTGGGTGGGCTGTTCATGGCCTTTGGCGGACTCTTAGCGGCCTTGGATAAACGCTACTTCCGACTGGCCCGCAAGGCCCGTCTGGAGGCAGAGGCAAACACCGTTGGAGAGGCGGCATGAAGGCGCGTTATCTGATACCTTTCGGCATCTTCATGGTCATCATGGCCATCTTTGTGCTGGGTCTGCACCGGATGAGTGAAGATCCCAACTTTACCCGTAACGTCCCATCGGTGCTGATCGGCAAGCCAGCCCCGGAGATAGTCCTGCCGGATCTGTTTGATCCTGCAAAGAACGTCACCTCATCCTCCCTGGCTGGCCAGGTGTGGGTACTCAACGTCTGGGCTACCTGGTGTCCTGAGTGCTGGCGTGAACACGCCTTTTTGGTGCATCTGGCAAACAATGAAGGGGTTAAGATCTTTGGCATAGACTGGCGCGATGATGCGGAGGCGGCTAAGAAGTTTCTGGTGGACAAGGGAAACCCGTTTATTGCCGTGGGCTTTGATTCTGATAGCCGCTCTATCATGAACTGGGGCGTCTACGGCGCACCGGAGACCTTTGTGATCGATAAGCAGGGTGTGGTTCGCTGGAAGAGGGCCGGGGCCATGACCCCGAAGCTCTGGGAGAGTGAACTGAAACCACTGCTACAGAAGTTGGAGAAAGGGTGATGCTACGTACATGTATTCTGCTTCTGCTGTTGTTACCGCAGTTAGCGTTGGCCAGCATTGAGGCCTACCGTTTTGATGATCCGCAAAAAGAGGCGGACTATCGGGTTCTGATTGCAGAGCTGCGCTGTCTGGTGTGTCAGAATCAGAATCTGGCAGACTCTAACGCGGAGCTGGCGCAGGATATGCGCCGACAGACCTATGAGATGGTGCAGAAGGGGTCCAGCAGGGAAGAGATAGTTACCTATATGGTGCAGCGCTATGGAAACTTTGTGCTCTATCGTCCGCCTTTCCGTCCATCCACCGCACTGCTCTGGGTTGGGCCATTTATTATCTTTGCTATTGGTGTGACTTTTCTTATGCTGTTCATCCGCCGCCGCAACAGAGAGCCCACGGTGCAGCTCAGTAGTGAAGAGCACGCCCGGGCCCAGAGCCTGCTGGATAATAAAGTCACGAAATAACAAATGCGTTCTTCCCGTATCTGCCTGGCCCATTGGGGACCTTACCTGGAAATAACTGTATGACGACCTTTACCATTATTGCCGCAGTCATGATTCTGCTCGCCCTGGCCATGTTGGCCCCGGCCCTGTTGCGCAAGCGCCAGCTGGCCGCCTCTGACCGTGATCAGCAGAATGTAATCATTGCCCGGGAACGACTAGAGGAGATGGAACTAGAGCTGGCGGCGGGCAAAATTTCCCAGGAAGAGTTCGATCAGGCCAAGATAGAACTGGAGCAGGCCCTGTTGCAGGACCTGGAACAGGAGGATGGACCCGAGCAGATCTCCAGTGGCTCTGGCAAGCTGACCCTGGCCGGTATTGCCGTGGCGCTGCCGGTGCTTGCCGTGGTCATGTATCTGTATCTGGGCACCCCGGCCATGGTGGAGTTTGATCCTGCCAAGCAGGCCACCCAGCAGCAGGGCGAGATGCCATCGGTGGAGGAGATGCTGGTAAGCATCAAAAAGCGTCTCAAGCAGAAGCCGGATGACACCGAGGGTTGGTTCCTGTTGGGACGGACCTACATGATGCTGGAACAACACGCCAATGCAGCCAAGGCCTTTGAAACACTGTTAAAGCTGTCTGGTGAAGACCCTGCGGTAATGCTGGCGCTGGCAGATGCAGTAACTATGGTCCAGGAGGGAAACATGCGGGGTCGCCCGGCCGAGCTGATCAGCAAATCCCTCAAACTGGCGCCAGAGAGTCAGACCGCACTCTGGTTGGGTGGTCTGCTGGAGAGTCAGCAGGGTAACTTTGCCCAGGCCATCAACCACTGGAAGAAGCTGGAGTCCATGTTGGAAGATGAGCCAAAGGCGTTAGAGCGGGTGCGCGCCATGATCTCCATGGTTGAGGGTAAAGCCGCGTCGGCCGCGGCTGGCAGTAAATAGTCCAATACTGGGGGGTCAGTTCTCTAGACTGGCGCGTTGGATAGTGATCAACTCTCCGATCCCCTTGTTGGCCAGGTCCAGCATCGACTGTAGTTCATGCATGTGGAAGGCGTGTCCCTCGGCCGTACCCTGTACCTCGATAAAGGCCCCGGCGTCGTTCATCACCACATTCATGTCGGTTTCGGCATTGGAATCTTCGGCATAATCCAGGTCCAGAACCGGGACGCCCTGGTAAATCCCCACCGAGACCGAGGCCACCATTCCTATGATGGGGTTGCTCTTGATCTGGCCGGATTTTATCAGTCCATTGATGGCATCACTCAGGGCGACAAAGGCCCCGGTTATGGATGCGGTTCTGGTGCCGCCATCGGCCTGGATCACATCGCAGTCCAGGGTGATGGTGCGTTCTCCTACCCCGTCCAGATCCACCGCCGCCCGCATGGAACGGCCAATTAGGCGTTGGATCTCCAGGGTGCGTCCGCCCTGCTTGCCACGGCTTGCTTCGCGGCCCATACGTGAGTCGGTGGAGCGGGGTAGCATCCCATACTCTGCAGTTATCCAGCCCTGGCCTTTACCCTTGAGAAACCCCGGTACCCGCTCTTCAACTGAAGCGGTACACAGTACCTTGGTGTTCCCAAACTCCACCAAAACTGCACCCTCAGCATGCATGGTGTAGTTGCGGGTTAATACTACCTGGCGAAGCTGGTCTGGATTACGGCCACTTGGTCTCATTATTTCTCCTGGGTTTTGTCGGTTTCAAACTGCTCGATTGCAGATTTAAGATCGTCTATGGCCTGAGAAATATCGTCCTCAGGCGGTTGCTGTGGTTGGCCCTGTGTCAGCTGCTCCGGGCTGTCCGGTTTTTCAGCGGCACTCTCCGTCATGCGCCAGCGCATACTGATGGCAGATACGTTATCGCTCTCGGGCGCGGCCTCTTCGGCGGCCTTCTGGACCAGGGTGTTTATTATGTCGGTGAGGGGTTTGTTGTTGGAAAACTGTTTTCCCATCATCTGTTCTTTGGCATGAGCCCAGAGGCCATCACTGCATAGCAGGATGACATCGCCATCCTTTAACCTGACTGACTTGCTGACTGTGATCTCCGGGGATGAGATGTTTCCACCCAGGCAGCGAGTCACATAGTTTCGTTGTGGATGGGTAGCCATCTCGTCGGAGGTGATCAGGCCGTGATGCTCCAGCTGTTGTACATAGGAGTGATCCACCGTTCTATGCAGCGTCTCACCATTACGGAATATATATAGGCGGCTGTCGCCGGCGTGGGACCAGCGCACTATTCCATCCTGGATCAGCGCCACCACAGCGGTGGTGCGTGGTTTGATGGCGGGCGTATGCTCAAGTCCATATGCGGTAATGTTTTCGTGGGCCTTATGTAACAGACGATGCAGAAACTCCTTGGCACTGTGTATGGGTTTTGGCGCCCGTAAGAAAAATGAGTTGCAGGTGTCGGTAAGGATCTGGGCGGCGACTTCACCTTTGGGGTGTCCGCCCATGCCGTCAGCCAGTCCCAGCAGGATGCTTCCCTCAGATTCGATTGAGATATATCTGTCCTGATTTATTTTGCGGTCTCCCTGCAGGGTTGCCCTGGCTATCTGTGTCCTACTCATGAATGGCTGTCCTTAGTCCGTAGGAGTTGGTCCAGGGATGACTCCCCGTCGGCGCAGCGTGTATGCCCGGTCTCGGCGATGAGCGCCTGCAACATATCTCCGGCATTTTGTGGCCGCAGCAGGGGATCGACCTCCATCGCCCAGTCAATGATCTCCAACAGATATGTGGGGTAACGCTTTTTGAATGTCACTGCTGCTGGTCGCATCAGGTCCTTGGCGTGTCGTTCCACTGCGGATTGGGGAGACTTGCCATCGATACAGGCCCGCATGGTGGCGCCGATGGCGTAGACATCACTCCAGGGTCCAACATAGCCCGAGGCATAGTACTGCTCCACCGGAGAGAATCCGGGTGTTACCACCTGTGAGTTCTGACGTTTTCTGGTGGTGGCAAAATGGTGTGCGGCGCCAAAATCCAGTAGCAGAGGGTCGCCCCCGGGGCGCAGGTGGATGTTGTAGGGTTTAATATCCAGATGCAGCTGGCCTTTGGAGTGGATCAGGCTGAGGGCATCCAGGATTGGTGGGAATACGGTTTTTAGAAAGGTGGTGCTAAGGCTACCCTTGCGCCGCTTGATGTAATGGCCAAGATTTTTTCCATGCTCGTAATCCATCACCATATATGCGGTGTCATAGCAGAGAAAAAAGTTGCGTACATTTACAATGTTCGGGTGTTTCAATGAGGCCAGGGTTTTGGCCTCCTGGTAGAATAGTTTGCGTCCATTGTTCAGTGCGTTGCGCTGCTCCTCACTGGTCACGCATACCCGGAGATCGTTGTCGTTTCTGGTGGCAAGCTTTTTGGGTAGGTACTCCTTTATGACCACATGGTCCTGGGTATCCTCATCTTCGGCCAGATAAATGAGGCTGAAGCCACCGCTGCCGATTAACTTAATAATCGTATAGCAGTCAATAACAGTTCCAGGCGGGAGAGCTTCTCTCATTTTTCTGTTAGGTCTCTAATCTGGTACAAACCAGCTACTATTACTACGCTACATAGGTGCTCAGGTTAATAACCACCCTTGGGGTTAGTATCATACACTGATTCGTGATTTAATTAATTTAACCACTGGCATACTGAGTTCCGGTGTAAAGGCTAAGGATTACAAATGATTAGTAGCATGACAGCTTATGCGCGACAGGAGCATCGGGATGATCTAGGAGGGCTGGTTTGGGAGCTGCGCTCGGTGAATCATCGCTATCTTGAGGTTACGGTTCGCCTACCTGAAGAGTTTAGAGCAATTGAGCCGAGTGTGCGTGAGTTGGTGGCCAGGAAACTTGGGCGGGGCAAGGTGGAATGCGGTCTCAGATTTGAAGTTGGTAGTGATACTACCGCAGGTATAAAGGTGAATGAGCGTCTGGCAAAACAGGTCATGGAGGCCGCCAAGGAGATAGGACGTCTTCAGCATGAAGCGGTGCCGCCGCGCACCATTGATATCATGCGTTGGCCCGGGGTGCTGGAGGCGGAGAAGCAGGACTTTTCACCGTTACAGAAACGCGCCCAGGAGCTGCTCGGGGAGTCGCTGGATAGCCTGATCGAAACCCGGCAGCGAGAGGGTTCCAGGTTGGCTGAACTGATCCAGAAACGCAGCTCTTCCATGCAAGAGCAGGTGACGCTGGTCAGAACGCGCATGCCCGGGGTCCTCGCAGGAATCCGTGAGCGCCTGCGCAGTCGACTGGAGGAGCTATCCGGAGAGCTGGATGAGGGCCGGTTGGAACAGGAGATGACCTTGCTGTGTCAACGTCTGGATGTGGATGAAGAGATGGACCGCCTGGATGCCCATCTCCAGGAAGTGGAGCAGGTGCTGCAACGCCAGGAGCCGGTGGGCCGCAGACTTGATTTTCTGATGCAGGAACTTAATCGCGAGGCCAACACCCTCAGTTCCAAGGCCAATGACTCAGATACCACCAAGATTGCGGTGGAGATGAAGGTGCTGATCGAGCAGATGCGCGAGCAGGTGCAGAACATAGAGTAAATACCTCCCCATTATTAGTTCGAGTTTGTAATATTCGCGCCAAGAGAATCACTGGAAGTACTTTAGTAGCAATTGAGCTATAATTTTGTGTCTTTGGCGTATCTGTGAGAACCAACTATGTTCTTAATTTAACAAAGGTAAACGATGTCACGAGGCACCCTGTATATGGTTTCTGCTCCCTCTGGAGCCGGTAAGACCAGCCTGCTTAAGGCGTTGCTGGAGCAAGATGAACAGTTGCACATTTCCGTCTCCTTCACCACCCGGCCCCAGCGTCCGGGTGAAGTGGAAGGCAAGGACTACCATTTTGTTGCTCAGGAGGAGTTTCTGCAGATGGTTCAGCAGGGCTCTTTTCTGGAACATGCTCATGTGTTCGACAACTACTACGGCACCAACCGGGATGAGGTGTTAGCCCAGTTGGAGCAGGGCTATGATGTGGTACTGGAGATAGATTGGCAGGGGGCGCAGCAGATACGTTCCAACCTGTTGGATACGGTGTCCATCTTTATCTTGCCGCCGTCGGAACAGGTTCTACTGCAGCGGCTGACGGCTAGAGGGCAGGATGATGCGGCAGTGATTGAACGACGCATGCGGGATGCGAAGTCAGAGATATCACACTATCAGGAGTTTGATTATCTGGTGGTTAATGATGAATTTTCCCATGCCATGGAGGGGTTGCGGGCGATAATTACTGCTCAGCGCCTGTGTCAGGAGCGGCAATCCCAGGAGTTGCAGCAGCAACTTAAAACTCTGCTGGGCTAAGGCAGTCCGGATAACTTGGTATTCGGTTTCCCGGTTATGAGTCAGCAGGAATCTCCAGTAATCCACTGGATCTACAAGCTAAAACGCGCTTTTCAATAGCTACGGCCCACTGGTTAGTGGTGGTAAAATAGTATAATATACAGCGTTTTTCCGCAGTCCGAACCGAAATCCGGGCCGCCTTTGAGTTTAATTTACCCTGCCTGTTTCATCAGGATCAGGGGTCCACGGAGTAATAGAGAATGGCGCGAGTAACAGTTGAAGACTGTCTGGAACACGTTGATAACCGATTTGATCTGGTGGTGCTGGCAACCAAGCGCGCCCGGCAGTTGGCCAATGGCGTGGAGCCACTGCTGCCATGGGAAAACGATAAGCCTACGGTTATGGCGCTGCGCGAGATCGCCGAAGGGTTGATCAATGCTGATAACGTTGATCCCAAGGAAGATGAGATCACCGATGTGGAAGCAGCAGAAGAGGCGTTCATTGCCGCCGGTGAGGAGCTTGCCGCAGTAGAGCAGCCAAAGCAGGATCCGAAGAGCTGATAGGTAGTTTGCAAATTACAGCCTGTAACAAACAGGCAGTCACTAAAGGTGCATGACTTAGGTCTGCACCTTTTTTTGTTCATGACTTCAGAGCAGCGGATATAAGCGACCAGAGGTTACGGTGCGTATGGATAAGATTATTTTTACATCTGCTACCATCAATTTACACAGAAGTTCCCGGGGTTTGATCCAAGGTGTTAATTAACTTCACCACTTTTGGCTCTGGTGGTGAATGCTCTCCATTTTGACTAATATGGAAGTTATAGCCGCGTATTCAGGAACCGACCACTTACTCAGGGGTCATTTGGTTAGACAGGATAATAAAAAATCGCTGGTTAATAGATTGTAGTTTAGCTAGTGGAGTAACATGTTTTTATGACGCAGTCACAGGTAAAACAGGCCTCACAGCGGGAGGTCTGGTCCAAAGAAGCAGACTCCCGCATCGCCGATCTTTGTACCTACCTTGAGTCCTATCTTGAACCGGATCAGATTAAGGAGGTGTATCGCGCCTATCTGTTCGGCGCCCAATATCATTCTGGGCAGACACGCAAGTCCGGTGAACCATACATCTGCCACCCCCTGGCAGTGGCTCGTATCCTGTCCGAGATGCAGTTGGATTATAAGTGCATTATCGGCGCCGTACTGCATGATGTTATCGAGGATACGTCGGCCAGCAAGCAGAAGGTCACTGAAGAGTTTGACAGCGAGATTGCGGACCTGGTGGATGGAGTAAGCAAGCTGACCAAGATCGACTCGGTGTCACATGCCGAGGCTCAGGCCGACAATATCCGTAAGATGTTGCTGGCTATGACCAGGGATATCCGGGTGATCCTGATCAAACTGGCCGACCGCCTGCATAACATGCGCACTCTGGATGTGATGCGTCCCAAGAAGAGGCGACGCATCTCCAGTGAGACTCTGGATATCTACGCCCCTATCGCGAATCGGCTCGGCCTGAACCATATTCGACTGGAACTGGAAGAACTCTGTTTTGCAGCCGCTTGGCCCATGCGACATCGGGTACTGCTTAAATCAGTGACCACCATGCGCGGCAACCGCAAAGAGCTGATGACGCATATCGAGGCTGGACTGAAGCAGGGCCTGAAAGATGAAGGCATAGCCGCCATTGTTCAGGGCAGGGAGAAGCATCTGTACAGTATCTACCGCAAGATGCGTGATAAGAAGCTATCTTTTATCGAGGTGGTGGACCTGTTCGGTTTTCGTATTATTGTGGATTCGGTCGACACCTGCTACCGCACCCTTGGCATTGTGCACAACCTGTACAAACCGGTGCCGGGGCGTTTCAAAGACTATATAGCCATCCCCAAGGCCAACGGCTATCAATCCCTGCACACCTCGCTGATAGGTTCCCACGGGGTCTTGATAGAGGCCCAGATCAGAACCGAAGAGATGCATGAGATATCCGAGTCCGGGATTGCCGCGCATTGGGTGTACAAGGCCGAGGAGGGTAGTTCCGGTGTGGCTCATGCCTACGCCTCTGACTGGTTGAAGAACCTGTTGGATCTACAGCGCGAGGCTGGTAACTCCATGGAGTTTCTGGAGCACGTGAAGGTTGATCTATTCCCGGATGAGGTGCACGTATTTACACCCAAGGGCGGGATCAAGGTGTTGGCCAAGGGTTCTACCGTGATCGATTTTGCCTATGCGGTGCACTCCGATGTGGGTAACCAGTGTGTGGCCGCCCGGGTGGATCGACAACTGGTGCCGTTGCGCACCAAACTGCTCAGTGGTCAGACCGTGGAGGTAATCACCTCGGAAGGTGCCAGGCCCAATCCCTCATGGCTGGATTTCGTGGTAACGGGGAAGGCCCGAGCCAGTATCCGCAGTTATCTGAAAAACCTGAAGAGCCAAGAGGCGGTAGACCTGGGGCGCAAAATGCTGGAGCGTGGTCTTGAGGCCTACGGTCTGACAATTGAAGAGGCGGAAGCAGATGGCATCAATTCACTGCTGGTTGATTTCAAGCTGAAAAGCATGAATGACCTATTGGAGAAGATCGGTCTGGGTGATCGCATGGCGCTACTGGTGGCAAGAAGAATTGCCGGCGACCGTGGATTGGACCAGGATGAAGAACCCTATCCAACGCAGTCGGCGCAACCTCTGGTGATCAGTGGCACCGAGGGTATGGTGGTAAGCTTTGCCAAGTGCTGCCGAGCCATTCCCTGGGACGATATCGTAGCCGTGTTCAGTCCCGGCAAGGGTATTGTGGTGCATCGCCAGGGCTGTCCGAACCTGGGTGAGTTCCGCAAGCAGGGTGAGAACTGGATGGACGTGCGCTGGATGGATCAGACCGAAGGCGAGTTCACCACCGAGGTTGGGGTGGAAGTTGGTAGTAAACGTGGGGTACTGGCCACGGTGGCAGCGGTCTTTGCCCAAATGGAATCGAATATTGAGAACGTGGTTATAGAGGAGAGGGACGGGCTATCGTCCACCCTGGAGTTCACCGTTAGCGTGCGCAACAGAAAGCACCTGGCGCGCATAATAAAGAGATTGCGCGCACTGCCCGAGGTGATGCGCATAACCCGTATGATGGGCTGATAATGTCGGCCGTTTTGTGCTGAGAACTCGGGCCAATTTGTGCTCTTAGCTAACATAAAATCAGAAACCATAATTAATCCAAAATGGAGCACCACCCATGAGTCGAGAGATCATCAGCACCAGTAGTGCCCCCCAGGCCATTGGCACCTATTCCCAGGCGGTAAAGAGTGGCAACTGGGTCTACATGTCGGGGCAGATCCCACTGGTGCCAGAGACCATGGAGATGGTGGCGGGTGATATAGAGGCCCAGATCCGACGAGTGTTCGACAACCTGCAGGCAGTTGCCAGGGCCGCCGGTGGAGATCTGGAAGATGTGATCAAGCTGAATGTATATCTCACCGACCTGAGCAATTTCTCGGTGGTTAATCAGGTGATGGCCGATTATTTTTCTGAGCCTTATCCGGCTCGTGCTGCAGTGGGTGTTGCCGCCCTGCCCAAGGATGCGGAAGTGGAAATGGATGGAGTGATGGAGCTTTAATCACCCATTACAGTAATTGTCACCTTCCTGTTATGGGGCTGGGTGCGGTGCTCCCACAGATAGATGCCCTGCCAGGTCCCAATGGCGCTGCCACCGGCAGTCACCGGGATGGTCAGATCCATCTTACTCAGTATGGAACGGATATGCGCTGGCATATCATCCGGCCCCTCAATGGTGTGGTCGAACATGGGGTCGCCATCCGGCACCAGGTCCGCCATGAACCTCTCCAGGTCACTGCGTACCGACGGGTCGGCATTCTCACATAGCACTAGTGATGCGCTGGTGTGATGGATGAACAGGTGGCAGATGCCGGTCTTAATCCCGGAGCGCGCTACGATCTGTCTCACCTCGCGGCTGATGTCGTAGGTGCCGCGTCCACCGGTTCGGGTTTGAAAGTTTTCCTGAAAGGTCATAAGTACGCCAGTATTGAACCAAATCAGATATTGACCTTGCCAATCTTATCCTGAACTGATTTCAGTTTCCCTTGCAGGCGATCACTCTTGCCCTTGCGGATATCCAGTTTTAATGAAGAGTAAACGCGCTTGCTGCCGGCCTGCTCCAGCACATCGTAGGCAACCTGTACCAGGCCCAGGGCCTGCACCAGATTCTCGGTTTCGATAATGGTGCCCATGGGGGTGAGTTGGTAGCTCATGCCACTGTCGCGGACCATCTTGATCACCTGACTCACATACTCGCTGACGCTCTCACCTTTGTCGGTGGGGAACATGGAAAATTCAAGTAGGACTGACATGTAGGTATCTCCGTATTGTTGGTCTCTCAGTAAATATTATTGCAGGTATGGGTGGACGCATAAACCGGCTGGTGGAAATCTTGGTGTTCTGAGATATCACATCAGGGAACCTGGTTCCTAAATCCTGATTTTCACAGAAAAAATTAAGGTTATTACCATTCCGGCCGATACATGAGAATTATAATTATAGCTTGCTAGTGGATATGCAGGCAGCACTAGAGTGCAGAGGGTAAACCGCAGGGTTGCGGCACATTATAACCGCATATTGAGTTCTTGCTCTTCCCTGGAAACAGCGCCCACTTTTAGCTGGATTGCGATTAACCATACATGATTGAGTTTTGCAGGGAGCCTTGGCCCATGAGTATTTGGTCGTTATCCACTCAAATTGCCGGAGTGAGAATCTATATGTTCAAAATGAGAGCAATGAAATGCGAGGTGAGGTGCAGTCAAACCCATCAAATAGCACTCTTATGCGGTCGCGAGCCAAACCCACCATCAACCACAAAACACCATATTCCGTTCAAATGGCTGGCCTCGCTGTGGGCAGGCTTTGTTCAGGCCTGGGTGCTCTCCGTGGGTATTGGTATGCTGTCTACCCCGGTGCTTGCTGTTGAGGGTAATGAGAGTGATGCGCTGATTTTTAAAGGATGTTCCATCATTCGCCGTGCATTTATGACTGAAGCTGCACATGCGTATAAGGAGGCAACCGGTCAAAGTATCGATGTAATGGGTGGTGGGGCAACCCTGGGGATCCGAGCCACCACGGCCGGTGATGCGGACATTGGCGGCACCTGCCGCCCACCGTTGCCTGATTTGTCGGCAAAGGAACGGGGAACCCAAACGTTCCAGATTGCCTGGGATGCGCTGGTGGTTATTACCTACCACTCCAACCCGGTTGACTCCATTACCCTCCAACAGCTCAAGTCGGTACTACGGGGTGAGATCGTAAACTGGCGTGAGCTTGGTGGGCCAGTTAAACGTATTGTACCGGTATTTCGAAGTCAGTCGCCAGAGCATGGGGGTAAGCTGTCCGGGGTTGGCTATATGACCCGGAAGATGCTGTTTGGTGACACCGAAATTGACTATTCAGCCCGTGCCCTGTTTTTTCGCCACTCATCGGAAGTGGAAGAGGCCATAGAGAAGGTGCCATTCTCATTTGCTGTGACCGGAGTCTCATCGGCAAACAGGAGGCGGGTAAAGGCGCTGGCCCTGGATGGGGTTAAACCAACCCGGGATAATATCTCCTCTGGGGCCTATCCATTATATCGCCCGCTTTATCTGGTCACCCGAGGTGGTCCTTCGCCGGAAATTAGGGGGTTCCTGGATTGGCTGCTCAGTGATGCAGGACAACAGGTAGTCTCGGATCAGGGGACCGTTACCATGAGTGAAGGTTTCAGGTTATTTGAGTTATTCAATACCCGCAACACACCTGCCCAACAGGCCTCAGGTAAATGAGGCCGATGTGACTCTACGCAGGCAGCTATTGAAGTTTTTATTGATCCCGCTGGTGGTGTTTTTAGTGGGTAGCTCCCTGCTGTTTTATCTCCATAGCCTGAAAGAAACAAAATTGGATGCGGCGCTGCACTTGACCACGTATACCGGAGAACATCTACGTGGTGTCCTTGCTCGGGTTGATGCCGTTGGCCTGGAGTTGGCCACTTTGCGGGCGTCAGGAGAGATCGAAGACTACTACATGTTTCAACGGGTAGGTGTGTTGGATAAGGCGGAAGATGTGCGCGGCCACGTGGAAAACGATTTTCGCCAAGTGGTAACCGAACGTCCCTCCTTCCGGCGCCTGCACCTTATCGATAGGAGTGGTAAATCGGTGGTGGATATCGTTGATGGGCGGATTATCTACCGGCACGCTGATTTTTCCAGTCATCCCTGGTTTCAACCTGCAATAGCGTCTGCAGGAGAGCAGACTTTTGTTTCGGGGCCCATCGGCTGTACACCCGGCGGGGAGTCCCGGATATGGCTATCGCGGTCGCTGTCCGATGATGGTGACCACACCGCCAATAATATCGCTATTATTGCGGTCCAGATTTCAACCCAGGATCTGCTTGGCCCGTCGGACGCGCAGGGAAAAGTTGGACGACACACCCACAACCATCTGGCCCACTTGATCGATAGCTCCGGTTGTGTGGTGGCTAGTGAGGCAACGGATTCAATCGGTGCTGATTATAGCGCCTTGCTGTCTGCCCAGGGAGAAGCAGTTGACCCCGTGGACGGGGGAGTTATCTTAAGTAGTCGGTTGCTCATGCGGATTGGTGGGTTACAGGTGTTGTCCACATGGCAACTGGATGAGATTCATGCCATGGCTACACGGTTTGGCCTTTTTAATGCCATGCTGATTGGAATCTCACTGTTGATGTTGGTAATTCTTCTTACCCTGATTACGCGTCGCTTAACCAAACCCCTGGCTGAACTTCAACGCGAGGTTGAGGGGTTTTCGGACAAGACGCCAACATTTGAATTATTACCTGAGGTGCTCGAAAATCGTAATGAGGTGGGTAGCCTGGCGCGTACTTTTCAACGCATGGGAATATCACTGGCGGCACGGCTACAGGCGTTGCAAGAGAGCGAGGAGAAGTTTCGCAGTATCAGTGAAGCTGCTCAGGATGCACTCATTATCATAGATGATGATGGCCTCATTAGTTACTGGAACGCGGCTGCCAACCGGATCTTCGGTTATGCCGAAGATGAGGTGCTAGGGCAGCACATGCGCGGACTGCTGATGCCGGAACGCTTGCATGCAAATATCTGGTCAGTGTTGGATTTACATCGAAATACCGACAGAGGAAAGGTTGTTGATCATACCGCCGAGATGGTGGCGTTGCGTAAAGACGGTGTCGAGTTTCCCATTGAGCTTTCTGTTTCACTCACCACAATTGGTGGGCATTGGCACACGGTTTGTTTGGCGCGTGATATTACCAAGCGTAAGCAAGCGGTTGAGATTATCGAACATCAAGCCTCGTTTGATGCTCTTACCGACCTGCCCAACCGCAGACTGCTGCTGGATCGGTTAAACCATAGCTTGGCGCGTTGCAATCGCCATGGCCACTTTGCAGCGTTGATTTTTATCGATCTTGATAACTTCAAAACCATCAATGATTCGTTAGGACATGCAGTAGGTGATGCAGTGCTCATAGAGATTTCCGCGCGTCTTAAGCAAGGGCTGAGACAGGAGGATATCTCAGCCCGTTTGGGCGGTGATGAATTTGTAGTGGCGTTTTCCGAATTATCTGATGATGACGTACAGGCGGCGGAATTGGCACAAGCTGGAGCAGAAAAACTGCACCAGATGTTAACTGCGCCGATTATAGTCCAGGAGCACGAACTCTATGTTACCCCCAGTATGGGGATAGCGCTGTTTCCCGATGGGGATGAGACCGCCGCCGACGTGCTGCGGCAGGCCGATACCGCAATGTATCGGGCAAAAGAGGCGGGCAAAAATGCTATTCGGTTCTTCCTGCCGAGCATGCAGGTCGCAGCTGAAGAGCGTCTGAGTATGCAGAATGATCTGCAGCTGGCAATTGAGCGGGATGAACTGTGTCTGCATTACCAACCGAAGGTGGATGATGAGGGAAACGTTGTTGGTTCAGAGGCCTTATTGCGTTGGCAACATCCTGAGCGTGGTCTGGTTACTCCGGGTGAATTCATTGCCCTGGCCGAAGACACTGGGCACATCGTAGAGATTGGAACCTGGGTGCTCAGGCACGCCTTGGCCCAGTTAAAGATATGGACAGATGCGGGAATTCCAACTTCCTTCGATAGCCTCTCTATCAATGTCAGTATACGCCAGTTTCATCAGCCCGATTTTGCCGACAAGGTAGATCGGATATTGGCCGAAACAGGGGCCGACCCAAGACTACTGACCCTGGAGATTACTGAAGGTGTATTGGTGGAAGATCCTGACGATATCATCGATAAGATGCAACAACTGAAGCACCTTGGTATACGTTTCTCCATTGATGACTTTGGCACTGGATACTCTTCCCTATCATATCTTAAGCGACTGCCGTTAGATGAGATAAAGATAGACCGATCTTTTATTCGCGATGTAATTACCGACCCGGATGATGCCAATCTGGTCGAGACTATCATTATCATGGCGCAGAAATTGGGGTTGGCAGTGGTTGCGGAAGGGGTGGAGAGTGCAGAACAGCTGCATTTTTTGTTGGAAAAAGGGTGTTGCTGTTTTCAGGGCTACCACCTCAGTCGTCCACAGCCAGCGCCTAGCTTTGGTGATTATCTAAAACAATCAGGTGTTGATAACATAACACTCGCCGATCAAATAACATCTCCCGATTAAATCTGCTCATGGGCTCCTTTGGGATGATTACCATCCCACTTCTAGCTGACTAAAGAACGATTGCATTGGCGTATTACCGCAACAATTATCTTTTGGCTTATGCTTGGGACGCATCCGTTAGTGTCGTCAGCTAAAGCCGCTCTCTTTCTACCCGGATATCGGCGCAAATAATCTGTGTATTTGTTGAGGTTCGCAGCGAACGAATAATGTGTCAATGTTGATTTGCTTTGTTATGCATTACTCTTGTCTCCCTGAGCTTAATCTGCACACTTTAAGTAGGGTAGAACACCAATTTAATCTCCGGTATTTTTCATTAAATAGATAATGTCGCGCCAAGAAAGAATACCAACTGGCCTATTTTCATTATCAATAATTGGAATACAGGATATTTTATGCTTGTTGAATACATCAATGGCCTCATAGACACTCGAGCTTGGTTGTAGAGTAATTGGTTTTCTTGACATTATCTGGTGTGCTCTTTTATTGAGTGTGGCCGAATCTTTAATTGTTTCCGCGGGTGTTCCGATATTCGGGCTTATTGACTTAAGATAATCTCTATCTGATATGACGCCAACTAGTCGTTTTGATTCTACTACAAGCAAATGGTGGAAATTTGTATGTTCAAAGATGTGTTTCACCTCTTTTATTGAATCATCCATTTCCACAGTTACTACTGTATTACTCATTATTTCTTCTATCATCATGGAGTTCTTCAGTTTGCTTAACGTTTTGCCGGGTGATATTCAGTATTGGCTGGAGAGCTTTGTTAGTAGTTTCTTTACTACGCCCGGGCTCTCTTTGGCATGAGATACCACAGGACAAACGCCACCAGAAACAGGGCTGGAATATCGCCTATTAGGTTGGCCTTCTCAGTTTCATCAACAATAGCTTGAGCTAGCATGATTCCGGCATGGACAATGCTCGACCAGATAGTGAACCATATGAGACTCGCATTAGCCATGGGATCTTTCGCAGCGCGGACCAGGAATATTCCCAATGTGACGTAAATACCCATTATCATTTGTTCGTATTCTGGTTGCGGCGGAGTCCATCCCCATCCTGAAGGCCAGATCCACATCATTGCTGGGACACCTACAATGAAAATAGCACCAAATACATAAAGAGCGATTTGCAGATACCTGAGTTTTTCCTGTTGTTGCATGGTCTTGCTCCTTTTGTTTTCTAGTCATCGAACACTCATAGCGCGAACATTGGCGCTGATTAAAAATATCCGTTAAACCGGGGAGGTTCGGTCCGCCCCTACTGTTTCGTCATTACAGGCCCCATGGTTACTTATAACGCCGGTAGCAGATGGCGAGCATAAGCGAGTTCTTGCTGCCCGCTCTGTTCATATTGGCTATTATTTAGTACTTTTTTATCTTGGATTAGTTTTATAAGCCTTATAATCTTCCATCACTGATTTTAAACAAGTGTTATTTTTGATAGAGAAAATACCTGTGGTATCAACTTTATCCACTACATCTAAATATTTAAGTACTACATGATAATGCTCCCGATTCCAAAAATCATGAATCAGTATTTTGAGATCATCATTATTGTGGCATTCCAAAATACATTTCAAAGTACACGCTACTCTAAATCTCCCGTCTACCAATACCAAGTCTAGTCTCTCAGCATCAATTAGTTTGAAAACATTAGAAGAATAAGAGTCAAACCTATTTTTAAAGTCATCCGATTCTGGATGCCCCCACTTACAAGTTGGGCCAATATCTACAGGAAATATAAATAACCTTTTATTCTCAAAATACCTAAAAATGAGGTATTGGCGCATATATGCTATCCATTCAAGGCTTGAATCAACCGTATAAATGTTCGCTTTTGATTTTTGTAGTGCCCGGATAGTGCTGCCACCTAATCCAAACTCAAGGTAGTTCCGTGATTTATTTATTATTCCATCAAAGATGCCTCTCTCATTTTTTGACATAATAAATCGATAACCCACTGGGTATGGAGAATATATGTCTAATTTTCTTATTATGTTTTTTAAAGTATGCAAAAATATCATTATTTCACAATGCGCAATTTCTCTCACGCATAACGCCTCTTAACATTATCTTGTTAGTCGTCACTTCGTAGATATCGCGAAAACCGGGTGAGCGGGAAAATCGGGGACAGACCACCGGGAAAATCGGGGACAGACCACCGGGAAAATCGGGGACAGACCACGGTTTACCCATCGCGGAACAACTCCAGTTACTGGATACCATGTCTAACCTTCTGGCGTCCTGATTTTCCTGGAACAACCCGCCGCCCTAGAACAGTTTCGATTTGCTCCTGAAATTGTGAACTGTCTAGCGCATAGTTACCATTAGTTGCTGTTTGTAACCCATCTACAAGGCCAGAACCTAGATGGCGCCTAAATAGCCCTCGATATTCTGCATTGCGTGTTTTCACGTCACTACCATAGAGTGTTCACCCTGTGCATTAGCTCTATAGCTTGACCAGCGACACTCTGCTGAATGCCCAACCATACAAGCAGACACAGCATTTAGCTCTATATATCTATAGCAGCCCGGAACATAACTTTCTTCTTGGGTCAGACAAGAACGAAATTTGCACTCCCAGAGAGTGCCACTACGCCTATAAGTGCGATTGACATACTGGATATTTTGCTGGCCCAACTTCTTCATTAACTCGCAGGCTCCATTTGAGATTTCAGGTGTGAGAAGTAGATGGACGTGATTGGTTATTAGTGTATATGCATGAATAGTTCAACAGATATCCTGGGCATAATTATTTAACCACCCAAGGTAAAACTGATAATCTTCATTATAGAAGAAACAGATTTGACGATTATTTCCACGCTGAATTATATGTAACGGAACTCCAGGGAGGGTGGTCCGTGGTCTTCTTGGCATATGCTGATCCTCCATGATCATCTGCTTTTTCATAATCTAACCGATAAACCGTGGTCTGTCCCCTATTGGGAGTGTGTTGCGATAGGCGGGATGCTTCTACGCATTACTTGTATGGCACAGCTCTGCCAACATCAATTGTTGTATGATTTAGATACCGTGCCTATTCCATATCCCGCGCCACCCGAAATCCGGTGTCGTCACTGCGCCGGGTGGGGAAGTCGCGCCAGCGATTGGCAGATCGCACCTCCTTGGGTGGAAAGCTCCAGGCGCCGCCGCGGATAATGCGCTTGCCGCATTGAGGGCGGTCTACCGGCGAACCGTCTGTGGGGTCCTGGCTGAAGTCGTCGTGCAGGCAGTCAGCCACCCATTCGAATACATTGCCGGCGGTGTCGTGCAGGCCGAAGTGGTTGGGTGAAAACCGGCCAACCAGGCTACTCTTTTCGCCGTCCCAGATGGAACCACAACCCTCACAGTTGGCGCGTGGTTTGTCCACCTGCTGTCCCCACCAGTAACGGGTTTCGCTGTTGCCCCTGGCGGCATATTCCCATTCGGCATCGCTGGGCAGACGGTAGTTGTGTCCGGTCTTGTGGCTGAGCCATTGGGTGTAAGCCAAGGCATCCTCCCAGGAGACATTAATTACTGGTCGGCGGCCACGGCCCCAGCCCTCGTCGTCCGGCAGATTGCGGCCGGTGTCGGCACAGAACAGCCCATACTCATTAAAGGTAATCTCGAATATACCCATGGCAAATGGTTTGAGCTTGATACCGATGGGCGGTCTTTCATCGCCATCGCCATCACCTTGCAGGTCTCCGCGTCGGTATTGGCCTGCGGGTAGCTTTGCCATCACTGGGGCCAGAGTGCCATCGGCCATGCGGTCTTGGGTGGTGGTGGATGGGTCTATCTTTCTGCGGTAGTGGAAATTGGCGGCCTGGGCTACATGGTTTACTCCAAACGCCAGCGTGTTCAATTCCACCAGTGGTAGATTGAGGCTGCTCCCGTATCTGGTCTTGGCCTTGACGCTGTCGGTGATCAGTTCGCCCTGAATCATCTCTCCACTACTGGTGGTGACCTGTACCAGGTTGGTCGTGCGGTCCATGACTGAATCTATATCGATAATGTGAATCTGCTTACGATTGAATATTTGAATAGATGCAGCGCCTTTGAGTAGATAGTTGTTGCTGGTAATCCAGCCGCTGAAGCGGTCACCGTTGGTCAGCTCGATGCCGTCCGGGGGGGAGTCATTATTGGTGGTTTGCTGTTGGGGTGAAAACTCGATGCTGGCTATGTCTGACACTGTCAGTGGTAGTGCGGGTCCGATCTGGCGTAGCGCCGTGATCTCCAGGTCGCTGATCCTGCCGCTGAAGCGATCACCGAAACTGGTCACTATCTCATCATGTCCCTTTTTGCCGCCGGGGGATAGCCGCTGCATAAATTGATAGGGGATGGAAACTACGCCGTAACTGGTTTTTATACTGTATCTTTCCAGGGCAGCAGTGCCGTTATGGATGTCACCGTTTTTCATGGTGATGACATCGAAGCCTGAAGCGACCACGCTATTGGAAAGGATGAGAGTGAGCAGGGTGGTGCAGGTGATGACCGCTGCGCTGGCTCGAGTGCTAATCTTTCTGATTATTGGCATGATATGTTTATATCCTATCATGGCCGGGGTTGCACTTATGCTTAAGTGGTACTAAGTGGTACTGGAGGCGTTATGACCACTGATGATGGTTTTAAAGATCATTTCTCAAACATGTCCGGGAGCTATAGCGAGTTTCGGCCGGGGTATCCTGCCGAGCTGTTTCGCTACCTCTGCTCCATTGCGCCGTCCAATGAGTTGGCGTGGGATTGCGCCACTGGCAGTGGGCAGGCCGCCGTTGCCCTGGCCCAGGATTTCACTGCTGTTATTGCCACTGATGCAAGTGCGCAGCAGATTAAAAAGGCCCGGTCCCATTCGTCGGTGGAGTATAGAGTGGCGCCTGCCGAGTATTCTGGTCTGGAAAGTGGGAGTGTTGATCTGATCACGGTGGCCCAGGCCCTGCACTGGTTTGATCTGCCCGGGTTTATGCAGGAGGCGCAGCGGGTGATGAGACCCGGTGGTGTTCTGGCGGTGTGGACCTATAACCTGTTTCGGGTTACACCTATGATCGATGCCGTGGTGGGTGATCTCTATTGGCGCACCCTTAAAGGGTTCTGGTCGGATGAAAGAGGGATGGTGGAGCGGGGCTATAGAGATCTGGTTATGCCGTTTGCCGAGCTGGAGCTACCACGGTTTCACATGAGTGCCTACTGGACCCTGGAACATCTTCTGGGCTATCTCCGCACCTGGTCTGCGGTGCAGAGTTATACAGAGAGCAGTGGGAAGTGCCCGGTGGCAGGGATAAGCCCTAGGCTGGCGCAGGAGTGGGGTGGGGATGGATTGAAAAGAAAGATATCATGGCCGCTGAGCGTAAGGGTTGGTGTAAACAGGTCCGCATGAGCCGTATCTGTTGCCACGGCATAGGAGCCGTCTGATTTGAGTCTGGAAAATAACAACAATGACCTGGATGAATTGCCGGTTACGGCCATGAAAGGGGTTGGTCCGCGCAATGCGGAGCGGCTCAACAAGATAGGGATATCCACGGTACAGGATGTGCTGTTTCACCTGCCTGCGCGCTATCAGGATCGGACCCGCCTCACCCCCATCGGCAGTCTGCGTCCGGGAGATGAGGTGGTAATCGAGGCTACGGTTGAACTGTGCGATATCAAATACGGACGCCGCCGTTCCCTGCTGGTGCGGGTAGCCGATGGCACCGGATCTATCACCCTGCGTTTTTTTCACTTCTCCGGGGCGCAAAAATCCGCGCTGGTGCGAGGGGTAAGGCTGCGCTGTTATGGTGAGGTGCGCCGAGGCCCCTCCACCCTGGAGATGATCCATCCTGAGTACCAGCGTCTGGATGATATCGAGGCTGCAGGGATGGAGGCGAGCCTGACCCCGATTTACCCCACCACCGAGGGTATGCATCAGCTGACCTGGAGAGGCATGACAGAACAGGCGCTGGCCCTGTTGGGGCAGACCACCAACGGTCTTCCCGAGTGGCTGCCAGCAGAGCTGTTGAGCCAGATGAAGCTCACTGATCTGAGTGCTGCCGTGCGCTATCTGCATCGACCTCCACCGGAGGCGGATCAGGACCTGCTGCTGACGGGCAGACATCCGGCGCAACGGCGACTGGCGTTTGAGGAGCTGCTGGCCCACCAACTGGGTCTGCGTAAGCTGCGCCATGAGCAGCGCAAGATCCTGGCGCCCACCCTGACAGGAGCCGGAGAGCTGGCCCAGGGTCTGCTGCAACAACTGCCGTTCCAGCTTACCTCGGCGCAGCAGCGGGTGGGGCGTGAGATTAGACATGACCTACAGCAGCCGCACCCCATGATGCGGCTGATCCAGGGTGATGTGGGTTCCGGTAAGACGGTGGTGGCAGCCTTGGCGGCGTTGCAGGCGGTGGAGGCGGGTTATCAGGTGGCCATGATGGCGCCCACTGAACTGTTGGCGGAGCAGCATCTGCTGAGTTTACGCACCTGGCTGGAGCCGCTGGGTCTGCATCTCTCCTGGCTGACCGGGCGGCATAAGGGCAAGCCCAGACAACAGATACTGGCGACTCTGGCCGATGGCAGCGCCAAGGTCACCATAGGCACCCACGCCCTGTTCCAGGAGGATGTTGAGTTCAACAAATTGGGCCTGGTGATCATCGATGAACAGCATCGGTTTGGGGTGCATCAACGCATGGCCCTGCGGGATAAGGGCAGTGGGGACGCCAGTGTGCCGCATCAACTGATCATGACCGCCACCCCGATTCCGCGCACCCTGGCCATGACCGCCTATGCCGATCTGGATCTATCGGTGATTGACGAGTTGCCGCCGGGACGCAAGCCGGTAAGCACGGTGGTGCTTCCAGACTCCCGCCGTGGTGAGGTGGTGGAGCGGGTGCTTTCCGCCTGTAAGCAGGGACGCCAGGCCTACTGGGTCTGCACCCTGATCGAGGAGTCGGAGGCGTTGCAGTGTCAGGCCGCTGAGGACGCTGCCGCGCAACTGGAGCTGGCCCTGCCGGAGTTGCGGGTGGGGTTGATCCATGGTCGTCTTAAGGGGGCGGAGAAGGAGTCCCTTATGGCCCGGTTCAAGCAGGGCGAACTGGATCTGCTGGTGGCCACCACCGTCATCGAGGTGGGAGTGGATGTACCCAATGCCAGTCTGATGGTGATCGAGAACCCGGAGCGCCTGGGGCTGGCCCAGCTACACCAACTGCGGGGGCGTATCGGACGTGGCACCGCCAAAAGTCACTGTGTGCTGATGTATCACGGACCCATCTCCCAGAACGCCCAGGAGCGGCTGAAGGTGATGCGTGAAACCAATGACGGTTTTGCCATTGCCCAGAAGGATCTGGAGCTGCGCGGCCCGGGTGAGGTGCTTGGCACCAGGCAGACCGGGGAGATGCAGTTCCGCATTGCCGACATCCTGCGGGATCAGCCCATGCTGCCCCAGGTGCAGCAGGCGGCTGAACTGATGCTGGAACACAGCCCTGAAAATGTGGGGCCGCTGATGCGGCGCTGGATAGCAGATCGTGGTCGCTATATCGATGCCTGAATTATCCTCCCACATGGAGTGACTGGCCGGCGCCAAAAAGCTGCCCTGACATCTTCTTGAAGACCTGAGCGTCACCTATAAGGTTACCGGGTTAATAATAATCTGGGCGACTGTGCCATAATAACGGCTTTGATTTTGTAGGAATCCCTGCTGTTGAATCGTTATGTATCACAATCCGCCCTGCATGAGCCCAACTGGATAGCGGGGCGGCAGCTCAGGCTTTCCCGGGTCCCAACCGACATCTATGACTGGCTGAGTGATACCGGTTCGCTCACGGCGCGTCTCAAGCGGACCTGCACAGGTGAATTCCGCGTTCGCCTGCGGTTGCAGGGGCGTGGTCGTCCGCTGTATAGCGAAGGGCGGATACTGGGGATGTGCCGGGGTGAAACCGCGATCATAAGAGAGGTGGAGCTGCTGTGTGATGAGACCCCTTGGGTATTTGCGCGCACCGTGATCCCGGTGGCCAGCCTGCGGGGTCCGGCACGACGTCTTACCATGCTGGGAACCAAACCATTGGGAGAGGTGTTGTTTGCCGATCCGTGTACCCGGAGAGTGGTGATGGAGATGGCGCGCATAGATAAAAGAGATAACCTGTTCCACTCCGCAATCACCAGTCTGGATAGCGAGCCGGATGAACTCTGGGGACGCCGTACCCTGTTTCATCTGGCCGGGTCGCCTCTACTGGTTAATGAGCTGTTCCTGCCAGCATTGGGCGCCACATGATCTGGGAACGGCTGGCCAACTACTCCAACCTGATTCGGCTGGACCGCCCCATCGGCACCCTGCTGCTGCTGTGGCCATCGTTCTGGGCCTTGTGGATTGCGGCCAAGGGAACCCCCCCCCTGGCAGATGGTGGTTATCTTTACCCTGGGGGTGGCCCTGATGCGCTCTGCCGGCTGCGCCATAAATGATTTTGCCGACCGTAATATTGATGGTCAGGTGGAGCGGACCAGTCAGCGCCCAGTTGCCACCGGCGTGGTAACTCCGAAAGAGGCCATTGCCGTGTTTGTGGTGTTGTGCCTGCTGGCCTTCGGTCTGGTGTTGTTGCTCAACTGGCAGACCATCGCCATGTCCCTGGTGGCCCTGGTGCTGGTGGCCATCTATCCATTTATGAAGCGTTACACCAACCTGCCGCAACTGGTTCTGGGTATGGCCTTCGGTTGGGCAGTGCCCATGGCCTTCATGGCGGTAACCGAAACCGTCCCGCATGCGGCCTGGTTGCTGTATATCGCCACCGTGATCTGGGCCCTGGTTTACGACACCCAATACGCTATGGTGGACCGGGAGGATGATATTCGTATTGGGGTAAAGTCCACCGCCATCCTGTTTGGGGAGTATGACCGGTTTATGATCGGCCTGCTGCAACTCGCCATGCTGGGCATATTGCTGCTGGTTGGAAACAAGAGTGAGCTGGGAGACTTCTACTGGCTTGGGGTTGCGGGCGCCGCCTGTTTTGCACTCTATCAACAAAAACTGATTCGCAAGCGCACGCGCGAGGGTTGCTTCAAGGCATTTCTGAATAATAACTGGCTTGGCGTCAGTGTATTTATTGGATTGGTGCTTGACTACACTTTTACCTGAGGGGGCGGGGTCAATTCATAAAAAGATGTGGTTTCACTCAAGATAATATCAGATGAATTGACTCCGATCCCATGCGACCGCCACTTGTGCTGGATGTAAACAGAATAATGAGGAGCCGATAATGAAACTAACCAGTAGCAGCTTTACCGATGGGCAGGCAGTACCGGTTGCACACGCCTTCTGTGGTCCGGAGCCGGAGGCCCACGTCACCCTTTCTGATAACATGAGCCCGCAACTCTCCTGGGCTGACGCGCCGGAGGGTACCAAATCATTTGTGCTTATTTGTCACGACCCGGATGTGCCGAGCATGGCAGGTGATGTCAATCAGGAGGGCCGGGTGGTGCCTGCTGATCTGGAACGGAAGGATTTCTATCACTGGGTGCTGGTGGATATTCCGGCGACTGTAATCGACTTGGAGACCGGTGCTGATTCTGATGGGGTCACGCCGCAGGGAAAGGATGAGACCCAGGGACCACATGGTTCCAGACGCGGAATAAATGGCTACACCGGATGGTTTGCCGGTGATCAGGATATGGGTGGAAACTACTTTGGCTATGATGGCCCCTGTCCACCCTGGAATGACTCTATTGTGCATCACTATGTGTTTACCATCTATGCGCTGGATATCGAGTCCTGTCCGGTTGTTGGCGCCTTCGAAGGGTCGGAGGTGCTGGCGGAGATTGAAGGCCACATCCTGGGTCAGGCCAGCCTCACCGGACTCTACAGTCTCAATCCAGATGTTGCTGTTTAGTGCTGTAATGTTGTTTAAGGTAATTAAGAAAAACCGATGAAAGACAATCTACCACTGCCGCACGATAAGAAGTTGACAGTTTTGTTCCGGGTTGAGGCAGGCTTACTGGGACCAAAGGGCGAAGAACATGTTGAGACGTTCTCTAAGTTTGCCGAAAAGGAGTTGATATCACTGGACTCGGATTATATCCACTGGGAGATAGTTCCAAGGCACGATAAATCTAATCCAGAGATGGAGTACATGATAAATGGTAGGAAATTGTCCCATGACAAGGCAGCTAAATATCTAGAGGTCTTTGAGCAGGAACTAGATGGGTTTGAACTGCATCTGACCAGAAATCTAACTCGTCTGATTGGGGAGTTTATGGGGCCGGGTTAATAACAAATGCCTCTGAACCAGAAAGTGGCCTGACCCCGTGGTCAGGCCACTTTTTCATTAGATCATCTTCTTCAGTTCATACTCCAGAATGCCCTCGGCACCCATGGATTTCAGTTGTGGTATCAGACTGCGCACCTTTCTGCTGTCCACCACGGTCTCTATGGCCAGCCACTCGCGGTCGAACAGGTGATTCACCGTGGGGGCATTCAGGCTGGGCAGGGCCGCAACGATCTCTTCCAGCTTGGCTGCTGGTATGTTCATCTTCAGGGCCACCTTTTTGCGCGCCATGAGAGAGGCCTGCAACAACATGGCGATCTGCTTAATCTTCTGTCGCTTCCAGGGATCGGCCATGGCGCTCTTGTTGCTGATCAGGCGGGTCTCGGTATGTAGCAGGTCGCATACGATACGCAGACCATGGGCCTTGATGGTGCTGCCGGTCTCGGTAATCTCCACCACCGCATCCACCAGCCCTTCCACCACCTTGGCCTCGGTGGCGCCCCAGGAGAATTCAACCGCAGCCTTGATGCCACGCTCTTCCAGATAGCGTTTGGTGAAACCCACCAGCTCGGTTGAGATCTTCTTGCCCTGCAGGTCTTCCACCGACTGGATGGGGGAGTCCTGTGGCACCACCAGTACCCAGCGGCATGGCTGGTCGGAACTCTTGGAGTAGACTAGCTCACAGATCTCCTCCACCTCTGACTCGGTCTCCAGAATCCAGTCATGACCGGTCAGGCCCAGGTCTAGGGTGCCATTGGCAACATAGGGTGCCATCTCCTGGGATCGCACTAGGGCACATTTGATCTCCTGGTCATTGATGCTTGGAAAGTAGTTTCTTGACCTAATCTGAATATCCCATCCGGCCTGGGCAAAGAGTGATATGGTAGATTTTTCCAGGCTCCCTTTTGGAACCCCCAGTTTCAATTGCGGCATGAATAGAACCCTTATTTTGGTTGTTTGGTTGAAGCGGCTATTTTCCGCCCTCTGGCGGTGTTTGCCAATAAAAAAAGAAAAATCCTTTAAATCAGCCGAATTTGTACCACAATTACCACAAGGGGCCTCTGGTTAACTCCACGATGGCCGAGACGTTGCATCTGCGTCTTGAACTGCAGGTCGGCTGGTGTGGCTAGTGGTTTGGCCCTTAGTAAGTGGCCCTAGGAAAAGGTTCTGTTATAGGCGGGATGCCAGATAAGTATGAACCCTGGAGCAGTTGCAGCGATTGCTCCTGATCTTGCTAACTTAACTGGTTCTGCATGAGTCGATGTTTTCTGATCATTATAATTCCAATATTTACTGGCTTGGGTGTGGGCGGTACACCTGTGGTTTTTCTTTGGCAAACCCTATGATCCCGGAGATAGCGCGGTGAAGTTTGCCCGGGAACAGTATTTGCGTAGAACGCTGCTGGTAATAGTTGCGGTACTGAGTATGTTTCTGCTTATTTCTGACAGTATCATCTATCTGCACCACAAGAGTACCTTGCATACGGGGTTTCGTGAATCCCGTGTGCAGGAGCTCAGACTGCTTGCCATGCTCTCCAAGGATGCCTTTCTCAAACGTGACCAGGCTGCAATCAGAAAACTGGCCGCGCAGTGGGGTATGGAGCAAGAGAGCGTGGTAGGGCTGAAGATATCAAACCGTGAAGGCAGTCTGATTGCCGGTTTTCAACGTGCCGCCTCCGGTCCATCCAGTATCAAGGTTGTGTATGAAGTGGGTTTGGGGAATCAACAGGCAATAGTGCTTGAGCTAACTGCCGATATATCTGAGGTGACTGACAGCCTTAATATTCTGCTGCTGGAGTTGGCTGTTATATCTGTTTTTCTGTTCCTGACGATGACTGTGTCCATTTGGGTGGTGTTGCGTAAACTGGCTATCGCTCCACTCAAGGAGGAGGTGTTGCGGCGGAAAAAGATTATGAACAAGTTGCGCAGGGTAAGCCGGGAGAAACAGCGTCTGCTGGAGTCTGCCGGTGAGGGGATCTTCAGTATCCAAAGAGATTGCATCTGCACCTTTATCAATGATGCCGCCTTGGCCATGCTTGGTTTCAAGCGCAGTGAGATTCTGGGCAAGAATATTCATAACCTGATTCATCATACCGATTCCAACGGGGTGCAGTGCCAGCCCGATGCCTGCCAGATACTCTCCTCTCTGAGTAACGGAGAGGGGGTGGTGGTGGATGAAGACTGTTTCTGGCGTGGGGACGGTGCCAGTTTTCCAGTGATGTACTCCGCCTTCCCCCTGGATGAAGATGAGGGCAATGTTGGAGCGGTGGTGGTGTTTCATGACATAACCAAACAGCAGTCGGAGCGTATGGTTCTGGAACATCAGGCTAGCCATGATCCACTTACCGGTCTGGTGAATCGCAGAGAGTTTGAACGCCGACTGGAGCGGGCGGTTGAGACCGCCAGAGAGCAGCACAAGGAACATGTGTTGTTGTATCTGGATCTGGATAATTTCAAGTCGGTGAACGATGCGGTGGGGCACATGGCTGGTGATGAACTTTTGCGGCGGGTGGCCAAAAAGATGAGCAGCATAATGCGGGAGAGGGATACCCTGGCCCGCATGGGTGGGGATGAGTTTGCGGTGCTACTGGAACACTGTTCCAGGCGTGTGGCGCTGCGCATAAGCAGTGAGATCAGCAATACGGTATGCCAGGAAAAATTTTCATGGGATGGTAGGCAGTTTGTGATTGGCATCAGCATAGGACTGGCGGAGGTGGACTTCAGTTGTGCCAATTCTGATGCGGCCATGGATGCGGCCGATGGGGCCTGTTACCTGGCCAAGCAACTGGGCGGCTGTCAGGTGCAGTCGTGGTCTCCAGCTTTACCAAATAACAAAAAGGTGCATTGATTAAGCGCGTGGCTTGCAATGGGCCAGCTGTTTGAGTCGTTTTGCTTCCTTGTTACTCTAACGCCGCTTTTGAATCTTCTGGCGCCTCATCTCTCTCTATTCTAGAGTAATCTCTGACTACATGTGTAACGCGGATTCGGTAGTCCTGAAATAGGGCATCTTTGCCTTTTTGCCTTTTTTTGCGCTGACCGGTGTACCAGCAGATTACGCCAATCCTTTATTGCATCCTCGTCGCGCCAAAATGACAGACTGAGTATCTTTCCTTCATCGGTAAGACTCTGGAATCTCTCAATGGAGATAAAGCCATCTCTATTTTCAAGAAAGCCGCGCAGTTCAGCGGCTATTTCCAGGTACTCTGTCTTTCCTTCTGTTGTTGGGTAAACTTCAAAGATTACGGCTAGCATGTGATCCTCTTCTCTAAATATAGATGCCATAAAAACATGCGGTGTTCGATGCTGTGTTTTTTACTGTATGCAGGGGTAATTAATTAATCGATTAGTGATTGCGCAGTGACCGTCTCGGCCAAGGTGTTCAGTGCCTTCAGTGGTATAACATCACGATGAGTCACTATTACGGTAGGTATCATGGCTAGGCGTGGGTTAATGGCCACCATCTCAAGCTCTTCAAAGTGACGATTGTTTGTTACTACCCAGCGTGGCATCAGGGTGCAGCCCAGGCCAACGGCTACACAGCCCAGAATCCCGTCCAGGGTGCCGAACTCCATTACCTCATCGACCTGATGTCCACACTCATGTTGCCAGGCCATGGCACGGGCGCGGTAGGCGCAGCCTTCACGAAACAGGATCAGGGGTAGTCGGTCGCACCCGCTGTGCTTGGAATGCACCAGTACCAGCTCTTCCTGTGATATCTCGGTGGTGATCAGGTCAGGGTGTTCCACCGGGCCACCGGCAAAGGCACAGTCAAGTTTATGTTCCAGCACGCGTTTAATCAGTGCGGATGATGTATCTGTTTCTATCCGTAGTTGTAATCCGTGATGGGTCTGGCGCAGGGCTTTCAATGCCATGGGTAAGCGCAGGGCAGCAAAGGTTTCCATTGCACCTATACGCAACTCACCGGTCTGTTCGCCAACCTGGTGTATTGCCATGCTGGCCTGGGACTCCAGTTGTAGGATCTGGCGCGCATAGTTTAGGAGTACCCGCCCGGATGGGGCCAATTCCAGACCTCGCCCCTTGCGGTAAAACAGTTTTGTGCCCACCTCTTGTTCCAGGCGCTTTATTCTAGCAGTGACATTGGATTGCACCGTATTGAGTTTGCGCGAGGCGGAGAGTATCCCGCCCTCTTCAACCACGACCTGAAAGGTGCGTAGAGACTGTAATTCCATAAACATTCTCCAGAACAGAACAATGCAATCATAAAATATCACTAGTAAAGATATGTAGGAGCATATATCTTCATTTGTAACATTGCAAAGGAGATCTCATGCAGAATCATCTGGAGCGATTGAAGGTATTGAGCGCGGGCATTCTCAGCTTGATTCTCATGCTGGGTATCGCACGTTTTTCCTATACCCCGCTGTTGCCTCTGATGCAGCAGCAGGCAGGGTTGGGTGTGTCTGAGGGCGGCTGGTTGGCTGCTATCAACTATATGGGCTATCTCAGTGGTGCCATTGCTGCTGCATCCATCAGTGATCTGGTGCTCAAGGATCGGCTGTATCGTATTGGTTTGGTGGTGGCGGTGGTAACCACTGCCGGTATGGGTCTAACTGAGAATGTCTGGTTGTGGGCCGCACTAAGGTTCTTTGCCGGTCTGAGCAGTGCGGCTGGATTGCTCCTGGGGTCGGGCTTGATCCTGAATTGGCTGATACGTCACGATTATCGCAGTGAACTGGGTATCCATTTTAGTGGGGTTGGCCTGGGTATCGGTCTTTGCGCCGTCGCTGTTGAGCTGATGCAGCATTATTTCGATTGGAGTCAGCAGTGGTTACTGTTTACCTTAGCGGGTTGTTTTATCCTAATCCCGGCCTGGGTCTGGCTGCCGCGCCCTGACACCACTACCCTGACTCGTAGTGGTGTGTCGATGTTGGACACACCACCAAGCCGGAACTTTCTCAGGATATTTATGGCGGCCTATTTTTGTGCCGGTGTAGGCTATGTGGTCAGTGCCACCTTTATTGTGGCCATAATCGACCAGTTACCTGGTTTGGCCGGCAGGGGCGCATGGACCTTTATGGTCCTGGGGTTGGCTGCGATGCCTGCATGTATTATCTGGGATCTGATAGCCTGTAGAGTCGGTGATATCAACGCATTGATCGCCGCCTTCCTGCTTCAGATTGTGGGGATCCTGCTGCCAGTTGTGGGGTCCAGCCTGACCTTGGCAATTATTGGTGCTGCACTGTTTGGCGCCAGTTTTATCGGTATCGTCAGCCTGGTGCTTACCATGGCCGGTCGCTACTATCCCACCCGACCTGCCAAGATGATGGGGAAGATGACCGTCTCCTATGGTGTTGCCCAGATCCTGGCCCCGGCCATTACCGGCGTGCTGGCGGAACAGACTGGAAGTTATAATGTGGGTCTCTACATAGCTGCGAGTGTTATGCTGCTGGGTGCTCTGCTGATGTTGAGGCTCAGGATGCTAGTGCGTTATGAAGAGAGGGCGTTAGCTGCTGATATACATTGAACGCCCTGAGTACATTTAACGCTGAGCTAACTGTACCAGGCCAATTTTTCCAGTGGATATCTATTAGGAATTCTTGGAGGAGAACTGGAGTGCCAGCAACCAGATAATCTGGCGCCAGATAGGTGGAAAGGTTTCGCGGTTCACATCGGGCAAGATAAAGCCTTACCGTTGCTGGAGCGACCCCTCACGGTAAAAAGTTACTTGTTTGTGCATTATGTGCCGCAAAATGTTTTGGCAATTCGTTCATGCGCTAGGGGTGGTTCACAGTAGTGTGCGAGATCTGGTTGTACGGTAAAAGGCTCTGCAAGCACCTGCCCCAGTTCGTTAAATATACTGAAATCGCCCTGAAAAGCGGCCTGAATGGCCCGCTCTACCTGATGGTTTCGGGGGATTACAACAGGATTGCTAGATGCCATCAGCTGGGCGGCTTCTTGACGGCCACCAGTTTGATCTTGTATACGCCGGAGCCATCTAGGCTCAAATTCGCCGAATACGGGAGCAGCGTTACTATCCAGTTGCACCGCCAGTTGCCGGAAGCTATGACTGTAATCCAGCTGGCTGTCCTGTAGGTGTTGCAGCCAGGCGGTGATCAGATCATGGTTGCCCGCGTTGTTCTCGGTGAGGCCGAGTTTTTTGCTCATCAAGGCTAAGTAATGGGTTTCAAAATGTGGTTGGAATCGATCCAGTGCTGATCCATAGTCCTCCTGTTTTCCCTCCAGCATTATCAGGCATTCACTTAACCGCGCCAGATTCCACAGTGCCATATTCGCCTGCTGGCTGTATGCATAGCGGCCGTATTGATCGATGGAGCTAAAGACCTTGTCTATATGAAACTCATCCATGAAGGCGCAGGGGCCGTAATCCAGGGTTTCACCTGAGATTGCCGTATTGTCAGTGTTCATTACGCCATGAATAAACCCAAGGCTCATCCAGTGGGCAATCAGCCTGGCCTGGGCTTCCACCACTTCGGCAAAGAAGGCCCGTACCGGATGGTCGCTTGATGCCGCATCTGGATAGTGTCTAGCCATGGCGTAGTTTGTTAGTTCTTCCAGCGCATCCCGGTCACCCTGTGCTGCGAAGAATTGAAAAGTACCCACCCGGATATGGCTGGAAGCCACCCTGGTAAGCACCCCGCCCGGTTCTTTTGCTTCGCGGAACACCGCCTCACCGGTGCTGACCGCAGCTAGAGCACGTGTGGTCGGCACCCCCAGCCTATGCATGGCCTCGCTGAGCAGGTATTCCCGAATTACCGGTCCCAGCGATGACTTGCCATCACCGCTTCGGGAAAAAGGAGTTTGTCCCGATCCCTTGAGTTGGATATCGTACCGGCGCCCATCTGCCGGGCTGATGACCTCCCCCAGCAGAGCGGCCCGGCCATCGCCGAGTTGGGGTACGAAGTGACCAAATTGATGGCCAGCGTAGGCCATAGCAATGGTCTTGCCGTCGGGCAAAGGTTCGCTGCCACTGAAAATGCCCTTTAGGTTGACTTGGTCGGTATCTAGATCATTCAGGCCAAGGTGTGTAGCCAACTCCTTATTCCAGGCGATCAACTCGGGATTGAGGGCAGGGGCGGTTTGGATTTGTGCGTAAAAATGCCCTGGGAGTTGGGAATAGCTATTTATTAAGTCCATTTGATAAGTTTCGCATTCTTTGGTCGATGTTCAACCATGACTAAATTCGGTGAATTAGCCTTTTATTCCAGCTGACTGGAAATTAAAACAATGGGATTAACATAATGGGCAATTATATGAGGCTACTCTAGGGGGCTAGTCGTTAACTGGCCAGACTAGGATATGAGTTACACAACTGCCGGGCAGGTTTATAAGTGTCTGGTCATGTCGGCTACTGACACAAAGCAGGCGGTTGCCAGGGCTTTACAATGTAGGCTGGAAGACGCCCAAGTGCCCTACTACGTATACTCGTTGATGCAGCACTCTTCTTTGAGAAATTCAATCAACCCATCAAGCGCACCGTATTGCGGAACGCAATAAAGAGTCCTTCCATCTCTATGCTGGACAACCAATCCAACGGAAACCAGGCGAGTTATATGATGCGACAGCGTAGAACCGGGGACCCCAAGAGCAGATTGCAGCTCTCCGACAGGTACACCTTGCTTGCCACCTCTAACTAGGTATCGAAATATCTTCAGACGTGTCTCATGACCCAATTCAGCTAAGCATTTTGCAGCAATATCTACCTGCATATTTATTATCCGGTGATCAATATATTTCGATATTACTAGAAATATATTGATCAGGCAAAATGGGTGTGATAGATTATTTCTATATTCTTAGAAATATCAAATAATGTGGTGAATTGTATGGATGGGCTCAATAGCTTTCTGTTTAAACCGGAAGTTCAACTAATGCTTATGAATAGTGCAGAAATGTTTGTTCAGTTATTTGTCGAACTTACGTTGCTATTTATAGTCATCAGTTATTTAGTTGCACTGATCAATCAAAAGCTCTCTGCAGAGAAAATACAGCGATTACTAGGTTCCAGAAAAGGGCGTGGGTATCTAACTGCAGCTGCACTTGGTGCGGTGACGCCATTCTGTAGCTGTTCAACAATACCTATGCTGATTGGGCTGCTGAAGGCGCGGGCGGGGTTTGGCCCTACCATGACCTTTTTGTTCACGTCACCGTTACTAAATCCTATTGTCATTGCGCTTTTCATTCCTGTCCTGGGATTGGAAGCTACATTTTGGTACGCAGGGCTAGCGCTTGGGACATCTGTGTTTGCCGGATATATGTTGCAGTATTTTAGATTTGATCGGTTTATAAAGCAGAAAATGTTGGAACCTGAACTATCTGTTTCTGTTGCCGGATGCGGGGACAGTCAAGAGCAATCGTGCTGCGCAGGTGTAATAAAAAAACAGCCATCAATATGGCAGAAAGCATGGCAGGAGAGCTGGTCACTCTTTCGTACCATGATGCCATACATGGTTGTCGCCATGTTTATTGGTGCAGTTGTACACGGTTTCGTCCCGGCAGATTTTTTTACCCAGGTGGCCAGTGCAGACAATCCGGTAGCAGTACCCGCAGCCGCGCTGATTGGAATTCCGCTCTACATCCGAGTAACAGCTTTGCTTCCTCTGGTTGGCTCATTTGTCGCGAAAGGTGTAAGCATGGGGGCAATTATTGCACTGGTTATTGGTAGCGGTGGGGCTAGCTTGCCCGAAATGATCCTTCTTAAGAAACTATTCTACTGGCCCCTTTTACTGGCATTTCTGGCAGTGATTTTCAGCATGGCCGTTATCGCTGGTTTTGTGTTTAATAACCTTTTGGTCTAACTAGGTGAATTTAACTTGTAACTGCAACTCGTAACGAGTTGGTAAGAGGGAAAGCTGCGTATGATTCAGTTATTTCGCCCAGCAGGCCACCAGAGCTGCCTGTTTATACCTTTTACCAGAAACTCTGCTATTTTAATCTGGGTTTTATGGTCCAACAGATATTTCTGTAGTGCCTCAGCACCTTGGGTGTTTACCTGTCCTAATTCCATAGCCACCTAATACTAAAGCTCTCCACCTGGTGCTTGCCGTAATGCGGAATCACAATGTCTGCTTCATTCTGCCGCGCTTTCTTATAGGCGTCACTTCCACTATAAACTTCTATTGAATAACCTAAATCCTTTTTGAATTTTGGCAATAAATGATCCAGTAATTCACTGTAATCAGGCGTGTTCACCACGGCTAATCTAATGGTGCGTAGAGTTATTTCTTAGGGATCAAAAGAAGTTTTAACAGATCAATGGGATTGTGATCATGCGCTGCGGCGAGGTCCCGAATACCATCGGTGGCGGTTGCGCTAATGCCACCGGCATGCAAACGAGTCAGGCAGGTTTTGAGGCCCACCCCGGCTATCTTACACAGCTCGGCAATGCTCTTGCGTCCCAGACCAGTGCCGGAAAATTCCGCCTCGATATCCTCGGGGGTCCACTGTTTCTTGCTGGCTGGTATTACCTGTTCCCTGTGTTTGCCGATGTGGCCAAAAATGACCATCGGTGTGGTGTTGTTGTTGCGGGCAATAGTATCCAGTGATTCATCCGGATCAAAGCTGATGTTGTTCTGTCGTAGCTCATTGGCTGCGTCATCCAGGTTCAATCGCATGCGTTTTGCCATACCTTTGAGTGATATCTCTTCAGCATGGCCAAACGGTGGCTCCACTTCGGGGCTGGTAACCCAGCTGCTTTTTATAGCGTCGTTCAGGGCAAATACCCAACTGGCAGGTGGCAGGTTGTAGATGGAGAGCGCCACTATGATCATGGTGAGTAGTAGTGATGCCACCAACTCACGGCTCAGGTTTAGCTCTCCCTTGATCCGTTCGGCCAGGTATTTCTTGAACGGTTTCCAGTTGAAATAGAGGTGCAGTGCGCCGGTGACAATAAAGATGCCGCCAAACATCATATGTACCCAGCCCCACTGCTCTTTATCAAGACCGGCAAACGACCAGTGGATCCAGTAGGCGATACGGCCCTGAGGAACTATGTAGAGAATGATCCCAGTGACGGTAAGCACCAAAAAGGCCCAGGTCACAAGAAAAGCTATCAACGAACGAAGTGATTGTTTATTTTTTATCACTGTATATATCCTGTTCTCCGGCTAGTCGCGGTTAATCACTTCACCACTTGCTGCGTCGACCTTTAATTCGTACGCTCTGCCGCCGGGTCCGATAAGCTTTATCTCGCAAAGATCGCGTCCACGTTCTATCTCACGCTTCACCTAAATGATACGAGCATTTTCCTCAGCCGCAATGCGATTTGGCAATGTTGAGGTGCCAATTGGTGACGAGTGGTTTACGCTACGCTACTTATAGTACTCTTCGTTTTCGTGTTTTTTACCTTCACCGAGACTAAGGCTGCCAAACCCAAAAACTTACATAACGGGCCGTGCTGGCGGGTGTTTGCTGATGTCGAGGCTCAGGGTGTTAGTGCGTTGTGAAGAAGGGGCCTTAGCCGCTGAAATGCATTGAGTGGTATGGCCCACTAAGGGGTCCTGGCCAGGGCCCAGACATCGACTCGCTTCACCCCGTCTTGCTTCAGTATCCTGGCAAGTTCCAATACGGTGCTGCCGGTGGTGACCACATCGTCCAGTATCACCACATGCGAATGCTCCAGTTTTTGAGTCAGTTTGAATGCCCCACGGACATTTTTTCGTCGCCACTTCTTGTCCAGGTTTGATTGCGCCTTGGTTGCCAGGATGCGTTTGCATTTGCGGGTGTCCACGGGGATATGAAAATGCCGCCCCAGAGGGCGCGCCAGCTCCAGCGCCTGATTAAAGCCCCTTTCCCGCAAACGAGACCGATGCAACGGTACCGGCAGTATTAGATCTGGTATGGGGAGTTGCTTGGCCTCGATAGATTTGATCAACAGGCTGGCCAGTAATCTGCCGTTTTGCAGCTTACCGGAGAACTTGAATGCACTAATCAGGTTTGAGATCGGGTAGCCATAGGAGAAGGCCGCATGGCAACGGTCAAATAGTGGGACCTGTTTCAGGCAGTTGCCGCAGACCAGGCTGCCAGAATGGTGTGGGGGGAGCGGTAGTGCGCAGACGTGGCAGCAGTGTTGGTTGTGTGGCAGTTCGTCCAGGCAGGGGCTGCAGATGTCCATGCCGCTAGTGTTGGTGGAACTGCACAGCAGGCAGATAGGTGGATATAGCCTAGACTGTATGTAATTGATCCATTTGTAAACCACTAAACTCCCTTCTAGTTGACATCGGCTATGTATACCTTACTATGGGCCACCTGTTTTTTGCGGGGCAGTATGGCACCCGTTGGTTGGGAATAATAGAGGAATTTGTACACTATGAGCAGCACAAATCTTAGGCACGACCGGAGTCAGGAGGAGATTGAGGCGCTATTGGACCTGCCCTTCAACGACCTTATGTTTAAGGCCCAGACCATACATCGTGAGAATTTTAATCCTAATGTGGTGCAGGTGAGCACCCTGCTCAGCATCAAGACCGGTACCTGTTCGGAAGATTGTGGTTACTGTTCCCAGAGCTCCAAGTACAACACCGAGCTGGAGCCCGAAAAGCTGATGCCGCTGGATCAGGTTATAGAGACAGCCCAAGCCGCCAAGGACAACGGGGCCACCCGTTTCTGCATGGGGGCGGCATGGCGCAACCCCACCGATACCAACCTGGACAGCGTCATCGATATGATCGATGCGGTGCATGATCTGAATATGGAGACCTGTGTCACCCTGGGCATGCTGAATGAGGGTCAGGCCAAGCGCCTGAGTGGTGCCGGGCTTAGCTACTACAACCACAACCTGGACACCTCTCCCGAGTTCTACGGTAATGTGATTACCACTCGCACCTACCAGGATCGTCTGGACACCCTGGAGCATGTGCGCGCCCAAGGCATCAATATATGCAGCGGCGGCATCCTGGGTATGGGTGAGTCCCGTCAGGATCGCGCCTCTATGTTGCGGGAGCTATGTAACCTGCCCAAACACCCGGACTCTGTACCCATCAACATGCTGGTGCAGGTGGAGGGTACACCGCTATATGGCACCGAGGCCCTGGACCCGTTTGAGTTTGTCCGCATCGTAGCGGTGGCCCGTACCCTGATGCCCGAGTCCAACGTGCGCCTCTCTGCCGGTCGCACCGAGATGAATGATGAGATGCAGGCGCTCTGTTTTCTGGCGGGTGCCAACTCCATGTTCTATGGTGATCGACTGCTCACCACAGACAACCCGGATGAAGATCGGGACCGCCAGCTGTTTAAGCGTCTGGGCATGCGTTTTGAAGAGATGGAAGAGTTGCCGGACGCCAAGAAAAACGTCCAGGCCTGATTCAGCTACAGTTTTATTAAATACCAGCCGAACGTAATCCATGCGTCCCTGGGGCACACTCGAGCAATAACAGTGAAATCACTTAAGCCAGAACTGGAACGACGTGAGCGCGAGCATCTGTATCGCCGTCGTCGCATGCTGTCCGGTCCCCAGGGGCCGGAACTGGTGATGGGTCGCCGCAAAATGCTCAGTTTCTGTAGTAATGACTATCTGGGTTTGGCCAACCATCCCAAAGTGATTACAGCCTTGCGGAAGGGGGCGCATAAGTATGGTGTCGGCAGTGGGGCGGCTCACTTGGTGAGTGGCCACAGCAAGGCCCATCATACCCTGGAAGAGGAGCTGGCCGAGTTTACCAATCGTCCCCGGGCCCTATTGTTCTCTACCGGTTACATGGCCAACCTGGGGGTGATTACGGCCCTTATGGGACGAGGCGACAATATATATGAGGACCGTCTCAACCATGCCTCGCTAATCGATGGCGGCCTGTTGTCACGGGCCGGTTTTAGACGTTTTGCCCACAGTGATGTGCAAGTCCTGGAGCGCCAGATGCAGAGCCAGGAGAGGGGCCAGGAGAAGGGCGAGGCTATGGTGGCGGTAGATGGGGTATTCAGCATGGACGGAGATATTGCCCCTCTGCCTGAGCTAGCCGCTCTCTGCCGTAAACGAGAGGCCTGGCTGTTGGTGGACGATGCACATGGTATGGGGGTGCTGGGAGCCACTGGTGCTGGCAGCCTGGAGCATTTTTCACTTGGGGTGGAAGATGTACCCATCCTGATGGGCACCCTGGGCAAAGGCTTTGGCACCTTCGGCGCCTTTGTGGCCGGATCAGAGGAGTTGATCGAGACCCTGATCCAGGATGCCCGTAGTTATGTCTACACCACTGCATCGCCTCCGGCCGTGGCTGAGGCCACCCGCGCCAGCCTCAGGCTGGTGCATAAAGAGTCTTGGCGCCGGGAGCGGCTGCAGGAGCTAATACAGAGATTTCGCACTGGTGCTGAGCAGTTGGGTCTGCCCCTCATGCAGTCCGAAACCCCGATCCAACCCCTGCTGGCCGGTTCTGCGGAAACGGCCATTGCCTGGAGCAAAGGCCTGGAGAAACAAGGCATACTGGTGAGTGCCATCCGGCCACCCACGGTTCCGGAAGGCAGCGCCAGGTTGCGCGTGACCCTGTGTGCCAATCATACCGATGAGCATGTGGACCGGCTGCTGGAGGCGTTGGCATAGTGTTTACTATTTTTAACTTACTGCTGGTCCAGAAACATAAGAAGTGTTTCGCGCAAAGGCGCTAAGAAAATAATTACAGACACTAGGTGATAATAAAGACTAACTTTGCGTTCTTGACGAGAGTGTTGTTGTCCTGGAGATGTACGGACTATTTCAGAGATCCACACAATATTAACCCGATGCAATTACATACTGAAACATTTGGCCAGGGTCGTGATCTGGTACTGATCCATGGCTGGGGCATGAACAGTGCGGTGTGGACATCGCTGATCCAACCGCTGTCGCAGCAGTTCCGTCTCACCCTGATCGATTTGCCGGGACATGGCCATAGCGAATATGACCCGGGCTGTTCCGAGCTGGACCAGTGGCTGGATGCGGTGCTACAAGTGGTGCCTGAGCGCGCCATCTGGATCGGCTGGTCGCTGGGATCCTTGTTGGCACAGCGGGCAGCAGTGCTGGTGCCAGAGCGGGTGCAGGGGCTGGTCTCTATTGCCGGTACCCCACGCTTTGCCCAGAGTGATGCCTGGCCAAACGCCATGGAGCGGGATATTTTGTGCCGGTTCGCCGTTGAGCTCCAGGCCGACCACGCCCAGGCCCTGGAGCGTTTTCTACTGCTGCAGGCCCACGGTGATGCCGGGATGCGCAAACTGCTGCGTCCCCTGCGCCAGGGGTTGGCCAGTCGCCCGGAGCCGGATGATCAGGCGTTGGCGGCGGGGCTGGATCTGTTACTGAATGTGGATCTGCGCGCCGATCTGACCGAGTTGCACTGTCCCAGTATGTGGCTGCTGGGACGCAGGGACCTGCTGGTGCCGGTGGCGGTATCTGAAGATCTGCAGGGATTATTGCCCGAGGCCTGGATACATATTTTCCCACATGCGGCACACCTGCCCATGTTGTCTGACCAGGCCAGATGCCTGGAACTGTTAACAAATTTTATCGGTGATATTTGATGGTTAATATAGATAAGCAACAGGCCTGCAACGCCTTCTCCCGGGCGGCGGAACGTTATGACAAAGTGGCCGTGCTGCAGCGGGAGACCGGTCAGCGCCTGGTGGAGCGGCTGGAACTGATGCTGATTGAGCCCAAGGTGATTTTGGATATTGGTTCCGGTACCGGTGTGGCCACGGCAGAACTGGCCAAGCGCTACAAGAAGGCCCAGATATTCGCCCTGGACTTTGCCTTCCCCATGCTGTTGCAGACCCGCAAACGCGGCTCCTGGCTGCGTCGCCCGCGTTGTGTCTGTGCCGACCTGGAACAGCTGCCGTTTGCTGATAACTCGGTTGACCTGATCTACTCCAACGCTGCCTTGCAGTGGAGCAACGACCTGGAATACACCTTCGGGGAGTTTATGCGGGTGCTGCGTCCCGGTGGTCTGGTGGCATTCACCACCTTTGGTCCGGATACCCTGAAGGAGCTGCGCCTGGCCTGGAGTGAGGCCGACGGTGGTAGTCATGTGAGCCAGTTCCTGGATATGCATGATGTGGGTGATGCCCTGCTGAACAGCCGCTTTGCCGAGCCGGTGATAGATGTGGACCGCATGGTACTGACCTATGACCAGGTGGATGGTCTGATGCAGGATCTGAAGGTGCTGGGTGCACACAATGTAAACCGCGACCGCAATCGTGGCCTCACCGGCAAGAGCCGGATGCTGGCCATGCGCGAGTCCTATGAACAGTTCCGTACCGATGGCAAGCTGCCGGCCAGTTATGAGGTGATCTACGGTCACGCCTGGGTGCCAGACCAGATCCAGGAGGAGGGTGTAGCCACTGTCCCCATAAGTGATATTAAACAGATGTAATATGGCTACAGGATATTTCATTACCGGAACCGATACCGAGTGTGGCAAGACCGAGATCACTCTGGGGCTGATGCAGCTGTTGCAGCGGTCTGGGGCTTCAGTCCTGGGGATGAAGCCGGTCGCCTCTGGCGCCATGCCTAGCAAGGAGGGTCTGCGCAATGATGACGCCGAGCGTATTCTGCAACAGGCCTCAACCGCCGTGGCGTATGATCTGGTGAACCCCTTTGCCTTCGAACCACCCATTGCTCCCCACCTGGCTGCACTCCAGGCTGGAGTGGATATCAGTTTTGGCCGGATTATGGAGTGCCACAGGGAGCTGTCTGCTCAGGCCGATGTGGTGGTTGTCGAGGGTGTGGGTGGCTGGCGGGTGCCGCTGGGAAGTGATGGTGCGGTCTCTGATCTGGCGCTGACCATGAATCTACCGGTGATCCTGGTGGTGGGGATGAAATTGGGTTGCATCAACCACGCCCTGCTTAGTGCCGAGTCCATATCAGACAGTGGTATCAAGATGGCCGGTTGGGTGGCGAATATGGTGCACCTGGAGATGCTGGAACAGGAGGCCAATATCGCCACCCTGAAACAGGAGATCGGCGTCCCATGCCTTGGCATAGTCCCGCATATGTCACAACCGACCGCCCAAGCGGTTGCAGACAGGTTGCAGTTGGTCTGATATCTCCGCGTCCCGTCACTTTGTTTGTGATCTGAAACTTCGTATCATGTACGGCAACTGTTTCCAGAATCTTGCGGAGTGAAGTATGAGTATGCACAACCTATACAATACCAATGTGCTGGCCGAGCGTATCCTGGTGGCACCATCACAACTGAAGCGGCATATGCCCAACAGCGAGGAGGGCGATGAGGCGGTGTGGCAGGCGCGCCAGACCATAGACAATATCCTTACCGGCAAGGATCCTCGTCTGCTGGTGGTGACCGGACCCTGCTCTATCCATGATGTGGATGCAGCCATAGAGTATGCCGACCGGCTGCAAAAACTCCATCATGAGTTGTCTGACACTCTCTATCTGGTGATGCGTATCTACTTCGAGAAGCCCCGCACCACGGTGGGCTGGAAGGGTCTGATCAACGACCCCAAGATGGATGACTCATTCCAGATCGAAGAGGGCCTGCATGCCGCTCGTAGATTGCTGCTGCACCTGGCGGAGATGGGCCTGCCGGCGGCAACCGAAGCGCTGGACCCCATCAGCCCCCAATATCTGTCTGACCTGTTTGCCTGGTCTGCCATTGGGGCGCGCACCACCGAGTCCCAGACCCACCGTGAGATGGCCAGTGGCCTCTCCACCCCGGTGGGCTTCAAGAACGGCACCGATGGCAACCTGACAGTCGCCATAAATGCACTGCAATCTGTCTCCCAGCCGCACAACTTTCTTGGTATCGATAATACCGGGCAGGTCGCTGTAATTCAGACCAAGGGTAATGCCGCAGCCCATATCATCCTGCGCGGTGGCGGCGGGCAGCCCAACTACGACTCGGTGAATATCGCCCAGTGTGAGGAGACTCTGCGTAAAGCCGGGCTGGCGGAAAATATCGTGGTGGATTGCAGTCACGGCAATTCCAACAAAGATTTCCACCTGCAACCCCTGGTGGTTGAGAATGTGGTGGGGCAGATTGTTGGCGGTAATAAATCCATTATGGGAATCATGTTGGAGAGTAATCTGAATGAAGGAAATCAGAAGATTCCGGCCGACCTGTCCGAGCTGAAGTACGGGGTGTCGGTGACTGACGCCTGTATTGACTGGGAGACTACGGAGAAGCTGCTGCGGGAGATGGATGCCAAGCTGGCCGATGTCCTACCTGGGCGTCGGGGCTGAACTTCAGAAAAAAAGGAGGCCGCTAAAAAGTGTTAGCGGCCTAACCAAAGGAGGAGATGTCGGTGGCGATAGACCAAATCCAGATCAAAACTGATTTGGGTTGCCTAATGCCGACCGTCAGGAGTATTGGATCACATGGGGTGTCTTTTCTGCATTGAGAATTCTCAACTATGAGATGATTTGTTAGATTGTATCAGGGTTATTATGCACCGGGGTTGAGGTGAAATTTCCATGTGTTGCGTAATTTAACTCAGACCCTAAATAAAATGGTGCCATTGTTTCATTGGCGCTCTACCTCAAAATATTAACCGGCAACAGGATTATTTGGACAGGTTTCAGGTACGGATTGCTCAATTCCAGTGAATGAAAGAAGGTGTAGGCTGGATTTGATTGTGGAAATATGGGGCATTCTTTTCACATGGCAAATGCAATCGACGCGTATCCTTGCAGATAGTATAATTTTACACTATTCGCCCCCTTTTATTTGTTTTGACCGATCTGTATTGATTGCGGCAGTGCAAACAACCGGGGTTATATCAGCGCTTGATGAATATAGAGTATATGGAAATTTCTGTGCTACCGGAAAAGCAAACCACCAAGCAGAGCAGATGCTCCACAACACCATGGGTGTGGCGGGGCTATGATGGGTAACCCAACGGTTGATGTTGGGATTAGATTTAGCATTATCATCCCCTCCTATAATTACGCGCGGTTTCTTGTGCGAGCGTTAGATTCGGCAATTTCCCAGCCCGGTGAAGATTATGAGGTTATCGTAGTTAATGATGGCTCAACTGATGACACCGACTCCATAGTCAAAGATTACCTGAATGATCAGGATTGCACTCGACTGCGCTATCACCGTCAGGAGCAAGCGGGGGCCTCTGCTGCCAGAAACTGTGGTGTGGAGCTAAGCCGTGGGCAATTTTTGATCTTTCTCGATGCGGATGATGAATTGGTAGAGGGGGCGCTGGACTATCTTCGGCCTATAACTGAAGCAAAACCGAATGCCGGCATGTTGGTTGGTGGTCACTATGCCGTACATGATGATGGTTCGCAGAAATACCATAAGATAAAGCGTTTAAGCAGTGTCCGAAAGAAAAATTTCCTGGACTATTTGACCAAGAAAATCAGTATGGTCAATGGTGCGGTTGCAATGAACCGTTTGATTTTTGAGAAGATCCGATACACTGAAGATCTGCCGCAGGCTGAAGATATCCCAGTATTTGGCCAGGCGCTTGCTACTTTTGACTGTTATTCGATCCCGGAGCCTATAGCCAGAATATTTCACCATGTCGATAGCCGCCGCAGAGATACCACCCTGGCCCGTAAAGGAGGGTTTCAGGTGGTTAATCATCTGTTTAATCCAGATATATTACCGGCAGAGTGTATGCGCTACGTAGATTATTTCTATGTGCGTAAATGTCTGTCGCTGTTTCGCCTGTTCTCTAAAGAGGGGGCAAAGTGGGAGGCGGCATCCTATTATCATAAGGCATTGATGAAACGGCCTTTGACTGCCTTGCGCCCCAGCTATTTCAGTAAGTATCTACGTATGCTGGCTAAATCCAATAGAAGTTGCTGACGCATATTCTGGTAGAGGCGGAAAATAAATGATGTTTATGCAGTTGGATTTTGTCAGGTGACCATTGCAAGAGCTCTGAAGCAGGCGTATGCGCTATGGCCCTGAAAAAACCTAGAGTATTGAAACTACCTGCAGCGACAATCCAGTCGGGTAGAGTTGAGTATGAGTTTGCTTTTCCGGCGAAAAACCATCCAGTCTATTTTTCCTCAAATGATGTTGAATTAACAGGTGGTTCTGACGCGGCACTAAGCATGATGCTGCTGGCGGCGATGCGGCTGGGTTTTGATATCGAACTGCCTGGCAATATATCAGCAACGTTTCTAGAGAATCAGCGTAGATTGATGGAGATATTTTGTGAGTGGTTTCCAAAATATCAGCCGATCAAGATTATTGGAAATGAGGTTGCTGTCACTCCAGCGTGTGCCACCGGTCGAGTAGGCGCCATGTTTACCGGTGGCGTGGATTCCTTTTACACCTATCAAAAGCATCAGGATGAAATTACCGACCTGGTTTTTGTGCACGGTTATGATGTTCGATTGACAGACACCAACAAACGCGAAGCCATTTCGAAGATGGGACGTGAGTTGGAACAGGAGACAGGTATCCGCTTTATAGAGCTGGAGACCAATTCCATTCGTTTGTTTCGGGATTATGGTCGGTGGGGATTGCATGGCCATGGTTTTGGTTTGGGCAGTGCAGCAAGGCTGTTGAGTGGGTATCTGGATAAGCTATACATTCCCTCTTCATTCCCTACGACGCAACTATTTCCGTGGGCTTCTCACCCGGATACTGATCCTCTGTTTTCAGATGAGGACCTGGCGATTGTGCATGATGGGTGTGAGGCGAGCCGAACTGAGAAGGTGTCAGCCATTGCCGACAGTGCTTTTGCCCAAAAACATCTCAGGGTTTGCACCGCTAAGATCAATGGCCTTTACAATTGCGGGCGCTGCGAAAAGTGCCTGCGCACCATGACGGGGTTATATGCTCATGGCCAATTGGGTCGATTTCGGACATTTCCTGTTGGTCTTGATCCAGACAGGATCAAAAGTTTGATCATATTTGAAGAGTCAGCCACGAGGTTTGTTCAGGATAATATTGGATTACTAGAGTCGGCCGGTTTGGGGGATGATGCGGTGTGCCGGGCGTGGAGGGATATTTATCAACGCAGCCCTCTCCAGATTAAATGGTTGCAGACCAAGAGATATTTCCAAAAGCTTGGTCACAAGACACGGTCTAGGTTGAAATGAGTATGGCAGGTTACCTATGAAGCGGATATGTGCATTGGAATACACGGGAGACATCTTCTCGCGATCGATTAACCTGGGGGACGATATCCAGACCATAGCGGTTAGTCGGTTGCTTCCCCATGTGGATGGTTACGTCTCCAGAGAGGCCCTTGATAGCGTAGATGAGCCCTGTGTTGTGCCAATGAACGGGTTCTTTATGAATGGCAACCATTGGCCGCCGTCGCCAGCGGTCAGTCCTGTATTTTATGCGTTTCACGTTACACCGCAATCCAGGGGTGTCATCTGTTCACCTGAGGGTATTGAGTACCTTAAGAGGTGGCAGCCGATAGGTTGCCGTGATCTTGGTACCATGGAAGCGTTATCAAAATACGGTATTGAGGTTTACTACAGTCGCTGTGTCACACTGACACTGCCGCGTCGCAGCACTGAGCCCGAGGATGGGCAGGTGTTTATCGCCGGCATCTCGAAAGCAGATCGTTATGCAATTCCAAAGCAAATCCGGCGTGAAGCGATTGTGGTTGATCAAGCAAAGGTAAGACTGCCCATTACCGATACCAGCATAAAATTGGCCATGGCAGAAGAGCTGGTCAAGCAGTACCACGATCGGGCGCGCCTGGTCATTACCTCAAAGATTCATTGTGCGATGCCATGTATCGCGATGGGTATTCCCGTGGTGTTTTTATATGATGCCGGTAAACGGGATGATTACCGCGTCAAGATCATTAATGACCTGGTGGGGATCAACTATGTGCACAAAAGCGGCTGGTTGGCAAAACTCAAGAACATCCAATTGTCCAAGCGGATCGATTGGTCGCCTGAACCGCTGGATATTGAGTCTATAAAGTTAGAGATTCGAGAGGGGTTTGCGCAAGCTTTTAATCGTATCTATCGGGGTTAGTCTTGGTTGCTAATGCGGACCAGATAAGTGCTGAAGAAGACCTAATCACCATGACCATACACGTTAAACAACTGAATCATGCAGGCCGATCTGAATCACAGGAGATAACTCGTTTGGATTATCGGGTTGATCTCGGTGATCGTTACTACGATGTGTTTATTCAGGGGCGGGAGGTGGTGCAGGGCCTGGGGCTGGAACCGGCATTGCCACTGGCACTGCTGGCTGGCATGCGTCTTGGCAGGCCCATACATGTAGCCGGTCAGCTGTCTAAAACCTATCTCAGCGGTGTAAAGCAGATTGTGGCGTATTATGCGTTACATTTTGAATCGTTACAGGTTGTTGAGATCACCTGTGATCAGCTTGTAACCGGGGTGGCTTCTGAATCCAGTAGAGTCGCCAGCTATTTCTCTGGTGGTGTCGACTCTTTTTTTACCCTAACGAAATTCAAGCATCAGCTGACAGATATAATCTATATCTATGGGTTTGATGTGCGGTTGGATGATTGGCCTAGGCGTGATGCCATTAGTTCGATGGGAAAAACGGTGGCAACGGAGTTGGGTATTAATTTTGTTGAGGTGGAAAGTAATCTTGGTAAGGTAATTCAGGATTTTGGGTCTTGGGCACAACATGGGCATGGCATGGCCCTGGCGTCAGTTGCCAGATCTCTGGCAGGAAATATCAGTAAAGTTATAATTCCAGGGGCAGACAGTATTTTACGCCAGTTGCCATGGGGTGCAACGTTTGAATCCGATCCACTCTATTCGGATGAGTTACTTTCAATCGCACACGACGCCTGTGATGCAGAACGGATCGATAAAGTCGAGAGGCTGACCCAAGAACCACTGGCGTTAAAGCACCTGCGTGTATGCTGGGAGAAAGTTGAAGGCGCTTACAACTGTTGCCGCTGCGAGAAGTGCCTTCGTACCATGACCTCCCTGGATGCGTTAGGCGCACTTGATAGTGCGGAATCCTTCCACCTATCCTTGTCGCCTAAGTTGATTGCTGGTGCCCTTCATAGATCTTTACGCACGCGGTGCTATGCCGAGGATAATATTAAGCTTTATAAACGCATGGGGAAGGGTGGTTCGCCCATGGTTAGAGCGTTGGAAAAACAGCTCAACCGCCCGGTTTGGCTTGCATGCTGGTATGCGAAGTGGCGCAAGCGTCGCCTGCGCTGGAAGCGGCATTGGCGGAAGTTCTCTGCTAGCCTGTGGTAATCGAAGGCAGCGTGAAATAATTCATTTTAAATATGCGCTAACCAGTATTTTCGGATTTATGCTGCGTAAGTTTAGTTTGCTCTGCTGAAACTCAAGTTTATTCGATGTTTAATCCATTATCGTCACACTGCATACAGTCCTCAGGAAATCTACAGGGGGATTTCCAGCAGTGCCATGAAACAGATTGTGAGTGGTATAGACGCTCCAGGTGTTCTTTACTGCCTGATTTAATTAGAATCACCTCTTCAGCTATGGTGTCAGTTGCTATAAAATTTGCAGCGTCTTGTATGGAATCGAATGCAAACAGGCGATTTTTGTTTTTCTGGGTCATAATCTTTCGAACATATGTGGCAGTAGCTCCCACAAGAACCACTCGATCAGCAACCTTAAGACCTTCCAATGCTACTTTACGGTACTTGGAACTGCTTGAGCCTGGTGTATCAGAAAAGGAACCAATTACCAGGGTCTTGCGCGGCGCCCTTGCATCAGAGAGCAGCTGTATGACTCGAGAAACTCCCCAATAAGGTGCTTTCCAACAATCAGATATTATCCAGGCCCCAGAGGGGATAGGGTGCAATGAGTGGCGCCTGTTGACGGGCTGAATATTTTGCAGTGCGTGACCGCATTTAGCTAACGAGATGCCGGCAGCCAAAGCGGCTGCAATCGCTGCCAGAACCGACGTTACCCATAATGTCCCAAATAGTCCGGTGTCAATCTGCACGCTTGTACCCTGATAACTGACGGTTAGTGAAAGACGGTCTGGCCAGGTGGCGGATATGTTGCTGGCTTGGACATCAGCGCCCTCGTTGATCCCAAAGGTCAGGACGCGTGAAGATGTCCTGTCTGCCATGACTGCAACATGGGGGTCGTCAAAATTTAATACCGCTGTGCCGCCGTGTCTAACATTCTCAATTAAAAAACCCTTCTCATGTGCTACGGTTTCAAGTGTGCGATAGTTTGTGTAATGATCCTGCCCTATGGTTGTGACTACACTAATATTCGGGGATAAATGTCTAACTGTTTTATTTATTGTTTCAGGCTGGTGGCCACTGACCTCCTGGATATAAAAGCGGTCTGTTTTTTTTGCCTTAAGGATGTTTTTTATCACCACTTTTGGGATGTTATAATTAATCCCTAAATGACAGGCGCCGTGTTGGGCAAGGATATGGTGGAGAAATTGTGTTGTACTGGTTTTTCCACAGCTCCCGGTGATGCCGATCACCGTGGTGTTTGTAAGGCGCCGTCTCCAGATAAAGGCCCTGAGGCCTCTCAGCTTTTTTGATAAGGCTTTGATTTTATTTCGTATGGACTGTTTAGTGTGCATATGCTGAGCGTATCTTTTTTGGTGCCGACGTGTCTATTATTTGAATAGTGGAGCATAGTTTGTATGTGCGAAATACACCAAGAGAAAATCGGTGATAGATAAAATGTGGGTACCTAAATTTTTTGGGGTAAAACGGAAACCGCTATACCATAGGGCAACGAGGATAATAGGGGGTAGACTACGGTTTCCACTTATTTATTGCAGAACAAATCCTTTGTCCCAGTTTCATTGTTTATCTTTGGGTGTCCAGGGTTACCATTAAAACTGTGGTCTGTTCCCTATTATTTGATATGGTTGACAATAAAGCTTATAAGGTTGACAATAGCTTGTCGTAAGGTTGACAAATAAGGCGTTGATTTATGGTAGGTGTTCGCAAAAGAGGTGAAAATATTCGCCAATTTATACTAGACAATGTTGAGCATAACCCAAAAGACATAGTTGCACTAACTTCGCGTGCGTACGATATTTCCAGACAAGCAGTAAACAAGCATATTAAACGCCTAGTTGAGCAGAATTCACTATTGGTGAGAGGGGTGACTAGGAACAAACATTATATCTTGCACCCACTTGTTAAATGGGAACATATCTATACATTAGAAGGTGCGTTGGCAGAAGATGTAGTATGGCGTTCAGATATATCAGAATTTATTAATGATCTGCCAGACAATGTAATAGATATTTGGCATTATGGTTTTACTGAAATATTAAATAATGCTATTGACCATTCATCTGGCACACAAGTACATATACGGGTCACTAAAACCGCTACTACAACAGAAATAGTTATTTATGATAATGGTGAAGGGATTTTTAAGAAAATTCAGCGTGAATTAAATTTAAGTGATGAGCGACACTCAGTTTTAGAATTGGCGAAAGGTAAGTTGACGACAGATCCTGATAACCATACTGGTGAAGGGATTTTTTTTAGTTCGCGCATGTTTGATGATTTTGCAATTTTATCAGGTGGTGTTTATTTTTCACACAAGCACGACCAAGTAGAAGACTGGATTCAAGAACGCCAAAAGTTCCAGTCTGGCACAGGTGTTTTTATGGAGTTATCTAATAATACTGCTAGGACATCAAAGCGTATTTTTGATAGTTTCACTTCAGGTGATGAATATGGTTTTACTAAAACTGTTGTACCTGTACGACTAACACAGTACGGCGACGATAAACTTGTATCAAGGTCACAAGCAAAAAGATTACTGGTTAGAGTTGAAAAATTTAGAACAGTTATATTCGATTTTGATGAGGTTGAGACAATAGGCCAAGCTTTTGCTGATGAAATATTTCGAGTTTTTAAACTACAGCATTCTGATATGGAGTTAATATATTTAAATGCTAATGAGCAAGTTACACAAATGATTACTAGAGCTTTAACAAGCTAGTGGCCCTAACAGTTAATTTCTAGGACGAATAACGGGGAAAAAGGGGCGCATCTATTTCAAGGGAATAGCCACAAAAAAAGGGGCGAATAACGCCCCTTTTTTTATGTATGTAACTTAGAGTGAACTAATCGGCCAGGACGGTCTTCATCTTCTCCATGGCGCGTTTTTCTATCTGCCTGATGCGTTCGGCTGATATGCCAAAACGGTCGGCTAGTTGATGCAGGGTGGCTTTCTTTTCAGACAGCCAGCGTGCAGTAAGAATCTCTTTGCTGCGCTCGTCCAGACCATCCAGGGCGGAGTAGAGCTGGTTTTTCTCGCTCTGCTCATAGTCCACCTGCTCCAACTGAGAAGCAGGTTCCATACGCATATCCGGCAGATATGCGGCGGGTGCTACCGGTGTCTTGTCGTCATCTGAGCCCGTGGTTATTCCGTCGAAGGCAACGTCAACCTTGCTCAGACGTTTCTCCATTTCGATCACGGTCTCGGGTTTCACCCCAAGGGCTGCTGCAACCTCTTCCACCTCTTCCTGGGAAAACCAGCCCAGACGTTTCTTGGAGCTGCGCAGGTTAAAGAACAGTTTGCGTTGGGACTTGGTGGTAGCTACCTTGACAATGCGCCAGTTGCGCAGCACAAATTCGTGTATCTCAGCCTTGATCCAGTGTACGGCGAAGGATACCAGGCGTACGCCCATGTCCGGGTTGAAGCGGCGTACCGCCTTCATGAGACCTACCGATCCCTCCTGCACCAGATCCGGCATGGCCAGACCATAGCCGGAGTAGCCACGGGCGATGCGGATCACAAAGCGCAGATGCGACAACACCATGGTGCGCGCTGCGTTCAGATCACCCTCATCACGCAGGCGTACGGCGAGATCGTGCTCCTCTTCGGCGGTCAGCATCGGCATCTGATAGGCCGCACTAATATAGGCATCCATGCTGCCGGTGGAGAGATTGATGGGAATGGCTAGTTCTTTGCTCATGTAATAACCCAGTAGTTTTGTATGCAATTATATTAGCACTCTTGACTATAGAGTGCCAGCTCTCCGCTTTGAGTGCCAGTTATAAGAAAAGTTCATCCATATTTCGGCTGTTTTTTCAGGCCCGGATAATAGCGTTGAAATGAATATATATCATGTAATACAGTTACATATGTGTGTTTGACGCGGGTTGTAAGGGTGTCTGTTGTCTCAATCCGGCTCTATGGCGTATAGATGCCGCGCCACGGCTATCCATGATCCGAGCAGTCCCAGCAGGGCGCTGGACAGGATCAGGATCATCAGGGTGGGCAGGTCGATGGAGGTAAGCTGGAAGTTGCTATGGTAGAGGCCGGCCAGTTTCTTCACCGGCTCTGTCAGTAACCATAGATTCAGGCTGACCAGCATCCAGGCCAGCACCCCGCCAAACAGCCCATACCAGAAGCCGGAATAGAGGAAGGGGCGCCGGATGAAGGCGTTGGTTCCGCCGATCAACTTGGTTATTTCGATCTCATCCTTCTGATTCTGGATCTCCAGGCGGATGGTGTTGCCGATGACGAGCAGCACCGCCAGGGCCAGTAGGGTTGATAGAAGCAGTACGCCGCGGGCAGCTATCTCGGTGATGGCCTGAAAACGCCGCACCCACTGTAGGTCCAGCTGGGCGATATCCACCTCAGACATCAGTTTCAGCTCCTGCAACAGCGCCTCGGCCCCCTCGGGTGTGGCGTGGGCCGCAGTGGGGGCGATTACCATCACCGCTGGTAGCGGGTTGTTGTCCAGGGTATCCAGCGCCTCGGCAAAACCAGAGTTGTGGCGAAACTCCTGAAGGGCCTGCTCTGGGGTGATTAACTGTACGCTTGCAACGCTGCTCTTTAATTTGAGTTGTGCTGCGATGGCGTCCAGTTTGGCGCTATCCAGATCCCGCTTGAGAAAGATAGATATGTTAGCGGAGTTGTCCAGGCTGCCGCTGAGGCGTTGGGCATTGTCCAGAAGCAGCTTCAGGCCGGTGGGGAAGGCCAGGGCGATGCTGAGTACCGTTACCGTCATCAGGGTAGAGAGCGGGGCGCGGCTGAGCCTTCCCAGGCTGTATAGCAGTGCTTGCAGATGGCGCATGGCCCAGATGTTGATATGTCCTTTGTGGGCACCGGTCAGATCCCGGATCTTGTTCAGGTTGCGTCTCTTCTTCATCCCGAAATGCTCGGGTTTTGACTGTCATGTATCAGTCGCGCCTTACCCAGGGTAAGGATGCGCCGGTTCATGCGTGAAATGAGGTCGAGGTCATGACTGGCGATGAGCAGGGTGACGCCAACCTGATTGAACTGTTCAAACAGCTGCATGATCTCCCGGGAGAGATCCGGGTCCAGGTTGCCGGTGGGTTCATCGGCCAGCACCAGCGGGGGGCGGTTGACCACGGCGCGGGCGATGCCGACCCGCTGCTGTTCACCACCAGAGAGGGCTATGGGATAGCTCTTTTCTTTGCTGAGTAGTCCCACCTTGTCCAGGGCTGCCCGCACCCTGCGTCCGATGTCGGTATAGCCCACGCCCGCCGCAATCAGCGGCATGGCCACATTGTCGAACACGGTGCGGTTTGGCAGCAGCCGGTAGTCCTGGAAGATCATTCCCACTTCGCGCCGGTGGTAGGGGATCTGACTACCGCGCAGGCGCGAAAGGTTGCGCCCCGACACCAGTACCTGACCACTGGTGCAGCGTTCCAGCAGGCCAATGAGTTTCAGCAGCGTACTCTTGCCGGCGCCTGAATGCCCGGTAAGAAATACCATCTCTCCACTATCTATATGGAGATTGATGTTGCTGAGCCCCTCGGACCCGCCGGCGTAGCGTTTGATAACGTTATCGAAGTGGATCATCGTTTATCGGAGTTATATTTTTATCTAATTGTTGGACCCTAGGCTGGTGTCAGGCCCGGTCCAGATAAAAAGTAGCCAATGTTATAACCTATTAGCTGCCACTATTCATGGTAATGTTTTCTGCATGTGTACCGCCAGCACCTTTTTTGCGGATGCGCTCACGCTTTGTGATTGTGAGTCAAACCCCCTCAGGTTTCAAACAGGGCATCCACAAACTCCTGTGAATCAAAGTGGCGCAGATCTTCTATTGCCTCTCCCACGCCGATGAAACGGATCGGTATCTTCAGCTTGTCGGCGATGGCAAACAGGATGCCGCCCTTGGCGGTTCCATCCATCTTGGTCAGGGTGATGCCGGTGACCCCCACTGTCTGATTAAACTGCTGGGCCTGGTTGAGGGCGTTTTGGCCGGTGGTGGCGTCCACCACCAGCATCACCTCGTGGGGTGCGTCCGGGTCTATTTTCTTCATTACCCGTGCGATCTTGCCAAGCTCATCCATTAGGTTGGTCTTAGTGTGGAGTCGGCCTGCGGTGTCGGCGATCAGTACGTCAACACTGCGTGCGGTCGCGGCCTGGAGTGCATCGAAGATCACCGAGGCGGAATCCGCGCCGGTGTGTTGGGCTATTACCGGAATATCGTTACGTTCGCCCCAGGTCTGGAGCTGCTCCACTGCGGCGGCGCGGAAGGTGTCGCCCGCTGCCAGCATTACGCTCTGACCATCCTCCTGCAGGCGTTTGGCCAGTTTGCCGATGGTGGTGGTCTTGCCAGCACCGTTGATGCCGACCATCAGGATCACCTGGGGCCGTCCGGCCTGGGGTGCAGTCACCGGGGTATCGCACTGGCCGAGGATCTGTTCCAGCTCCTGTTTCAGGACCTTGCTCAGAATGGCCGGATCAGACAGCTCTTTACGCCGCACCTTTTCTGACAGGGTGTGGATGATGCGGCTGGTGGCGTCTACACCTACGTCGGCCAGCAGCAGCAGGGTCTCCAGCTCCTCCAGTAGATCCTCATCTATCTCCTTCTGACCCAGTAGCAGATTGGCCAGGCCATCGGTGAGGTTGTGCCTGGTGCGGGCCAGACGCTGTTTCAGCTGGGAGATGATCCCCTGTTTTTCTGGCTGGTCCGCAACTGTGGTTGCATCGATCTTACTCTTATCTTTTTTCCCAAATCCAAACATTTGCTCTGTTCTCTGGAACCATTGGCATCACTGTTTGTCTTTCATTTCCAGGTAGCCGGTTTATTTATATCCCTGGATAATGTGCGTACAGAGTCATTTTTCGTTAATCTGGTTCGCCCAATTGCCGCTGTTAACGTCAGCCATTTGGGTATTTGCACCGGGAAGCGTAAAAATGTCGCTGTCTTCGCAGACGGAATATGTGCATTTTCGCTCGGATCGACCGCAAGTTCTACCGGCTTTTAGTATTAGTTTCTCCCGTAAGGAATAAAAATGAGATTTGCATACCTGTTTATCCTGTTTTTCATTAGCCATGTGGTGGCTGCTGATGGTGCTGTAGCCAGTGGGCCAGCCCCTTCTGTTAAGGGCGGCGCGGTCACTGAATATATGCTTTCCAACGGCATGAAGGTGATTGTAAAGGAGGACCACAGAGCGCCGATTGCCGTATCCCAGGTGTGGTATAAGGTGGGCGCCAGCTACGAGCCGGATGGTATCACTGGCATCTCGCATGTGCTGGAACACATGATGTTCAAGGGTACCAAGAAGCTTCAGCCGGGTGAGTTCTCCCGCATCATCGCCGCCAATGGCGGGCGGGAAAACGCCTTTACCGGGCGGGATTACACCGCCTATTTCCAGACCATGTCCGCCGATCGTATGGAGATCTCTTTTAAGCTGGAGGCAGACCGCATGCGCAACCTGTTGCTGCCAGCGGAGGAGTTCACAAAAGAGGTGGAGGTGGTTAAGGAGGAGCGCCGTCTGCGCACCGAAGATAAACCCAACTCCCTGACCCGGGAGCAGTTCTATGCGGTCTCCTACCGCAGCCTACCCTACGCCAACCCGGTGATCGGCTGGATGAACGATCTGAATAATCTGCAGGTAGAGGACCTGCAAACCTGGTACCGGCTCTGGTACGCGCCCAATAACACCACCCTGGTGGTGGTGGGTGATGTTAATCCGGAGTGGGTGCTGGAGATGGCAACCAAGTATTTTGGTCCCCTCAAGGCGGAGCAGATACCCAAACTCAAGCCTCTGCGTGAACCGCCCCAGCGCGGCGTGATCCGCACCAACGTACGGGCTCCCGCCCGCCAGCCCTATCTGGCCTTGGGTTACAAGACTCCGGTAATCTCCACTGCGGACCAGAAGTGGGAACCCTATGCCTTGGAGATGCTGGTGGCGATCCTGGATGGGGGCAGCAGTTCCCGTATCAGCAAGAAACTGATCCGTGGCAAGGAGATAGCAGTCACCGCAGGTGCGCACTATAGTGCCTTCTCCAAGTACTCAAGCATGTTGAGCATGAGCGGGGTCCCGGCCAAGGGCCAGAGCGTAGATGACCTGGAGCAGGCGCTACGGGCTGAGATCGAGCTGCTGAAACAGGAGCTGGTGAGTGAGGAGGAGCTACAGCGGGTCCGGGCCCAGGTGGTGGCCAGTCAGGTGTATGAGCTGGACTCGGTGTTCTATCAGGCCATGCAGATCGGGACCCTGGAGACCATCGGACTGGAGTGGAAACTAATCGATGAATACACCGCCAATATGCGAGCAGTAACTGCAGAACAGGTGCGGGCGGTGGCGCAGAAATATCTGCTGGATGATCGCCTCACGGTGGCGGTTTTGGAGCCGCTGCCGCTGGAGAATAAACAACAGCTGCGCGCAGTGTCCGGAGGTCGTCATGGTGGATAACATAAGTCCAATGCAAAAAATCATTATCTTTCTGGTCCTGGCCGTGATGAGCCACAGTGTCTGGTCGGGTCCGGCCATCCAGAGTTGGAGCACTGCAAATGGGGCCAGGGTACTGTATGTGCCTGCCCCCGATCTGCCCATGGTGGATATGCGGGTGGTGTTTGATGCCGGCAGCTCCCGTGATGGCGACAAGTCCGGGCTGTCGCAGCTGACCAATGCCCTGCTCACGGAGGGGGCGGGAGATTGGGGTGCGGACCAGATAGCCCAGCGTATGGATTCGGTGGGGGCCAATATGGGTAGTGGTGCCATGCGGGATATGGCCTGGGTCTCACTGCGTACTCTCACGCAAGAGCAGGCCTTTAATACCAGTGTCACCACCCTGGCCGGGATCTTGAATGCACCAACCTTTCCGGCCGATGCCCTGGAACGCAATCGCAAGATGATGCTGGCCGGGTTGCAGCGTGAGGAGCAGTCCCCGGGTAGTGTGGCCAAGAAGCTGTTCATGCGCCGGGTATTTGGTTCTCACCCCTACGCCATTCACAGTGGTGGCACCAAAGAGTCTCTTACGGCCATAACCCGAGATGATGTGCTGGCCCAGTACCGGCGCTTCTATGTGGCCAAAAATGCCACCATCTCTATTGTGGGTGCGCTGGACAGGAAACAGGCGGAGGCCCTGGCGGATCGGCTCACCGTAAATATGTCAGCCGGCGCCGCTGCCCCCAAGCTGCCAGCGGTGGATGTCCTGAAGCAGGCGTCGGACCAGAATGTTTCGTTCCCCTCCAGTCAGTCCCACATCCTGTTGGGACAGCCGGGGATGAAGCGGGGTGATCCTGACTATTTCGCGCTGTATGTGGGTAACCACATCCTGGGTGGTGGCGGGCTGGTTTCGCTCCTGAGCGATGAGGTGCGTGAGAAACGTGGCCTCTCTTACAGTGTCTACAGCTATTTTTCACCCATGCGCGCCAACGGTCCCTTTGTCTTGGGGGCGCAGACCAAAAACCAGCGGGCCACAGAGGCGCTGGAGGTGATGCGTAAGACCTTGGTGGATTACATCCAACGTGGTCCCACAGATAAAGAGCTGCAGGCGGCCAAACAGAACATCACCGGCGGATTTCCCCTGAGTATCGCCAGTAATGGCAAGATCGTGGAGTATCTCTCCATGATGGGTTTTTACAAGTTGCCACTGGATCACCTGGACACCTTCGTGGGCAAGATCAACGCCCTGACCAAGGAGCAGATCATGGACGCCTTCAAACGCCGGGTACACCCAGAGCGGTTTGTGACCGTGGTGGTGGGTAATGGTAAGAGTTAGCCTGTAACCATGGGCAGAAGCGTGCGTCGGGGCAACCAAGTCAGGATCATTGGCGGGGAGCATCGTGGACGTAAGCTGGGCTTTCCAGATATCCCCGGATTGCGTCCCACGGGAGACCGCATCCGCGAGACCCTGTTTAATTGGCTACAGACCAGCCTACCAGGGGCCAAATGCCTGGACCTGTTTGCAGGTAGCGGCGCTCTGGGCCTGGAAGCGGCTTCACGGGGTGCTGGTCAGGTGCTTATGTTGGATCGTTCAGCTGTGGTGGTGGATCAACTGCGGCAAAACATCGCCTTGTTGGGCCTGAACCAAACCTCGGTGGAGCAGGCCGATGCCCTCACCCGGTTGCAGGCCGCACCGCAACCCTTCGATATCGTATTTCTGGATCCACCCTTTGCCGATGAGCTGTTACAGCAGGTATGTTACCAGCTTGAGGCGGGGGGATGGTTAAAGCCGGATACGTTGCTATACATTGAAATCGATGCAGCCAAAGGCCTGCCGCAACTGCCATCGGGTTGGCGGCAGCTCAAGGAGAAAAGAGCTGGTCAGGTGGAGTATTTCCTCTACTCCAGCAGATAAAATATGGCCTGTATTTCCGCACTTGCTTCCACGGATTTTTTCTGTCCTAACTGGTCTATAATCACCCTTGGTTGTATGGTTGCGGGGCTGGCCGGCACATAAAGAGCCATTTGCCTGATAAATGTCCATCAATCTGGTAATACCGACCAATTTCAGGAGAATTTAGGGATAATTTGGTTGACATCTCGGGTGCAGACAATATTATCGGTCCAACCATAAGACATGACCCATGACTACAGCTCTCTATCCAGGTACCTTTGATCCAATAACCAACGGCCATAGTGACATAGTCGCCCGGGCTGAACTGCTGTTTGACAGGGTGGTGGTTGCGGTTGCGGCAAACCCTGGTAAACAGCCGGCGTTTAGCCTGGATGAACGGGTTGCCATGGCCAAACAGGTTCTGGCTGGACATGAACGGGTTGAGGTCATAGAGTTTGATTCTCTGCTGGTTAATTTTGCCAGCGAATGTGGGGCCAGCGTGATCCTGAGAGGGTTGCGCGCGGTGTCCGACTTTGAGTACGAATTCCAGCTTGCTGGGATGAACAGGCGTTTGGCGCCAGATATAGAGACGGTGTTTCTTACGCCGAGCGAGCAATTCGCATATATTTCGTCCAGTCTGGTGCGTGAGGTAGCAGCGCTGGGCGGAGACGTTTCAGAGTTTGTCCACCCGGTGGTGGTGAGTGCCCTGGCGGGGCGGGTTCGCTGATTGCTAGGTATTGTAAACGTGACTAGGGGGAATATACCCCCAAAAATCAGGAGTTAAAAAATGGCTTTAATTATTACAGACGAATGCATCAACTGTGATGTGTGTGTTCCCGAGTGCCCAAATGAGGCGATCAGCGAAGGCGATGAGATCTATGTAATTGACCCCGCTCTCTGTACCGAGTGTGTGGGCCATTTCGATGAGCCACAGTGTGTTGAAGTCTGCCCGGTAGACTGCATCCCTAAAGACCCGGATAACGAAGAGAGCGAAGAGGAACTGACGGCCAAGTTTGAGAAACTGACAGCCTGATAGTGACCAAGACCTTTCATGTGGTTTGCGGAAAGGCCCCCTGGTGGGGCCTTTTTGTTTTTCTGCTGCTCGGGTTTTCTGTCGCACCTGTTGTTATTGCGGGGCCGCCGGCTGCCATAGCGTCGGCCCATCCTCTGGCAACTGAGGCTGGACATGAGATCCTGTCCCAAGGTGGTAACGCCTTCGATGCGGCAGTGGCGGTGAGCGCCGCTCTGGCGGTGGTGGAACCATACAGCTCTGGGATCGGTGGTGGCGGCTTCTGGCTGCTACACCGTGCCGCTGACGGATTTGAAACCATGGTGGATGGGCGGGAACGTGCGCCACTGAGCGCCAGCTCTGATCTCTATCTGGATCAGGCTGGTGAGGTGGTGCCAGGGCTCTCTATCGATGGGCCTCTGGCGGCGGGAATTCCAGGAGAGCCAGCGGCCTTGGTGCACATGGCTGAAAAGTATGGTCGCCTGCCACTGAGCGCCAGTCTGGCCCCGGCCATTCGGCTGGCGCGTTCCGGTTTTGCCATTAATGAGCACTACCGGCGCATGGCCACCTGGCGGTTGCAGGCCCTGCGTAAATCAGCCGCTGCCAGCAAACTGTTTCTCCAGGCCGGTGAGGTACCGCCACCCAAGACCAGGATAGTGCAACTACAGTTGGCCACTACCCTGGAGGCCATAGCCCGGGATGGGTTTGCGGGCTTTTATACAGGCGTGGTTGCTGCTGGCCTGGTGAAGGATGTGCGTGCTGCCGGCGGCATCTGGACCCTGGAGGATCTTCAGCAGTACCGGGTGGTGGAGCGGGAACCGGTGCGTGGCAGTTACCAGGGTATGCGGATAGTTACTGCTGCCCCCCCTTCCTCCGGTGGGGTTGTGCTGTTGACCATGCTGAATATCCTCGCAGGCTATGATCTTCCGGCCTTGGCCCCAGTCCAGCGTATACACCTGATGGTAGAGGCCATGCGGCGCGCCTACCGTGATCGCGCTAAATATCTGGGTGATCCTGATTTTGTTCCCATGCCGGTGGCACGACTGATTCACCCTTTCTATGCCACTGGTCTGGCGCGGGATATCTCCCTGGATCAGGCCGGTGTTTCACTGCCCCAACAGTTACGGACCGAAGGGGAGGAGGGCAGGGATACCACGCATTTTTCTATCCTCGACCGGGAAGGCAACCGGGTGGCCGCCACCCTCAGTATCAACTATCCGTTTGGTTCCGGGTTTGTGTCTCCAGCCACCGGGGTGTTGCTGAATGATGAGATGGACGACTTCTCCTCCCGGCCAGGGGTGCCCAACGTCTATGGGTTGGTGGGTGGCAAGGCCAATGCCATTGCTCCGGGTAAGCGCATGCTCTCCAGCATGACTCCCACCTTTGTGGAAACCAAAGATGGAGTGGCGATCCTGGGTACCCCGGGTGGCAGTCGCATCATAACCATGCTGTTGTTGGGAATACTGGAGTTGGCACAGGGGGAGCAGCCTGAGGCCTGGGTTACACGCCCCAGATTTCATCATCAGTATCTACCGGACCGGATACAGTATGAACCAGGCGCCCTGACCGAGATGGAGTCAGCACAACTGGAACGGATGGGGCACAGACTGCAACCGTTGTCACGAAGCTACGGCAACATGCAGGCTATCTTCTGGAATGAAAAAACCGGTACCGTCAAGGCTGCTAGTGATCCTCGTGGTGTTGGTGCGGCCCTGGTGCGTTGAGTTGTTTTATACTCGAATGGAAGTTGGATGCAGGGGCCATGCTGATAAACAAACACTCCCCCCAACTTATTGTCACGCTGCACCAGTGGTAGCACTAATAAGGTGCATTGTTGCCCTGGTGTTAGGCAATAATCTATAAATATGTCGGCATAATGTTTTCTTGGTTATGCGTGGGAATATTATTTGCGAAGATGGCAGCGGTGTATTGTCGCCGATCAGATTATGGGTCGAGCTTGTACAGCCATCCGATTAAACAGTAGGAGAGATGATATGCAATTCAGTCCTTGTCGTGGAAAGGATAACTGCACAGAAGGTGGAACTCACTGCGATGGTTGTGGACGCACCCATGAAGAGATTGCCACTACCCGCGCCCTGATAGCCTCGATAGCAGATTATGCCGTCAAGATGGGGTATGAGAACTATTCTGAGTTCACCTCCTTTATTGGAGACAAGGCGGAAAAGACCGTTCGGTTCAGGCTCGATAACTCGTAGTACAAATGGTGATGGTTACATCAGCAGAGAAACATCTGGCGTGAGTTTGTGTTAACCGCCTGCCTTGGCAGGAAGCTAGGTTAACAAAAAAGTTTTGGCTGTTGCCCGCAATGCGGATGACCCAGACAAAGAGTGTCCTGACTTGTGTAGGTCACTACTTTGTTTGCAGGTCGTGGAAGGAGAAGTAGATGAAATCAGCACCACGTGAGATTGTTACGCCACATCCAAAGATGTCACTTAGCATACCGGAAGGTATGGCGCCCGTTGAGTTCTTCAATAGCCCGTGTAATTTGAAGAATTTGGCCGAAGAGAATGGGCTGTTCCGCACCCCGGAAAACCTCCTCATGTATCGCAAGATTATCGGGCACAGCACTGAGTTTGACACCTCGATAATTCTGGATACCTCGCGCCGCATTCTGGATCCGCTCGGACGTCCGGTGCGACGTGACCACATGACACGGGATCAGAAGAAGGTGTGGAACAGGATGACTCAGATCCTGTGTGACTATATGTTGGAGAAATACCCCGACCCTGCCAAACACCTGGTTCTGTGTGGTGAGGCCAGCCTGGACTCCACCTGGCCGTTGAATAAGCCGGGTGTGCCAAGTATTCGCATGATCCACAACCATTTCATGGTGTTTCCCATCAAGGATCTGGTCAAGGCGGATCACGCCAATCCGAATAATCCAAACCTTACAGATAGTGGACACCATAGTCTGTTCCTGCGCCATCTGAGTGATGTGTACCATGAGTTTCTGGAGGTGCTGGATCTGCAGATTCTCTCCCCCCTGGCGTCGGATGATTGCAGTCTTGAGCTTACCGGTTATCCCCAGGGGCTGCCTAATTGGGAAGTGCTAGGCGGCGCTGAGAAGTTGCAGGACCAATACTTCTGGTATGAGTACGAACAGGTGCTGCTTGGGTTTCTGGATTTCTATCGCACCTTCTTTTCATTGGTGGCAACCGGCGATCCGAAGGTGCCGGATGATGCCAGTTTTCCCAGTCAGATAAACGATGTGCTGCTGGGCAACAGTCAGTTCTTGAGGGTGGCCCGTGACTTGCGTGAACAGGTGATTCAAGACCCGAAATTCGCCAACGAAATTCGTTGGCGTCCTGCTTACAAGCAGATCCTGTATCGTGACGATAAGGGACGGTTGATTGTTACTATTTCCCAGAACTCTGTTGGTAACGCCATCACCGAACTGCTGGGGATCGTGGTGAAGCGTTCTGAATCACCGGAAGAGTACGCCAAGGTGGAGCCCGGACTGGTGGGGCGTCTGTTAGAGGCGCGCGAAAGGTTGGTCGAGGCTAACTTGGGAGAGCCGATCTCAGCCCCGTCCTGGCCGCATGGTGAGTTTGTCCCTCAAAGCTAGAACTGCTGAGGTCTGGTTTATTGGCTAGTTCACAGAAGAGCAGGATCCTGCGATGCGGACCTGTCGTTGTGTTCTGGATCAAGTGGTTGGGCGGGACTGTATAGTGTTGATCAGCCGATTCAGGACGCTATATATCAGGATGATTTAGCTACTGCCTGCCTTGGGGCATGGTTTTCATTCCAATGTTTGCAACAACCAGGCAAAACTGTTTGAAATTACTCAGACCCACGCCATGGCAGCGGTCATACACCGCCGCTATGCACTACCTCATAGTAGAGTTTCTCCAGCTCTGTTTTGTGCTGGGTCTCTTCGTCAGCCAGGAAGATGAACAGATCCTTGATCGGGCCGGGTGTGGTGGATTGCGCCAGTGAGCGATACTGTTCCATGGCGGCCTGTTCCCGTCCCATGGCAAACTGCAGTACCTCCTGATCGTCTGGTTTATCTCCCAGTTCCGGCAGTTGGATGGCGTCGGAAAACTTGCTGTCGCTGGCTGGGGTCTCCACCATTTCCCGCAGTTGTTGTTCGATGTCACTACGGGCGCGAAGTTGTGTAAAGAGCTCAAAGTGGTGCTGTTCCTCCAGAGCCAGTTCCTGTACCAGATAACGTATTTGTTTGCTTACCTTGGGGGCAAGGGTGGCATAGAAATCACGGGCGGAACGTTCAAACCGGATGGCAACATCCAGGATCTCGGCCAGGGTCTTCCTGGACCGCAGTTGCGCATAACCGCTGGATGGGTCTTTGCTCATTTCTGATACTCACTCTGGGTTTTAAGGTAGTTGTCAATACTGGTGGCAGCCCGGTGCCCATCCGCCACTGCATGCACCACGTCAGGACCCTTGACACAGTCACCGGCCGCCCACAGCCAGGTCTCAGAGGTGCGGCCGTCGCGGTCCACGGTGAGGCGTCCCCGGTTCCACTCCAGTTGTTCTGTCAGCTCTTCTCCCAACAGACTTACATCAGACATCTGGCCGATGGCTTCAATCACCATCGCGCCGAGATGAACCTGTTCATCTGATTCATCGTAGCTGGGGGCAAACCTGCCCTGGTCATCAAAGATGGAAATAACCCCCCAGCTCTTTAGCCCGGTCAGGTTACCACTGTTGTCGATCATGATCTCCTGTGGCCCGCGTGCATCCAGGATCTCAATGCCCTCTTCTCGGCACTCCTTCACCTCTTCCGGGTCGGCCAGGAAGTGGTCAAAATCCTCCAGTGCGGTAACGGTAAGATTGACCTCTCCATGTTGTTGCTTCTGCAGACGGGCCATACTGCGGGCGATATCCATGGCCACGTTGCCGCCGCCGATCACTACCAGTTGGCGCGGTGCTTCGATCTCTTCGCCATCGGTGATGGTGCGTAGCAGATCCACCGCCTTGGTGACCTCCTGGTGCTCGGAGCCGGGTATCCGGGTGGAGCGCCCCAGGTGCAGGCCGATGGATAACAGTACTGCGTCATACTCTTGCTGTAACTGCTGCATGGAGACATCCGAACCCACACGGTTGTTGCAGTGGATCTTCACCCCCATGGAGCGGATCAGGTCGATATCACGGTCGATCATATCGTAAGGCAGGCGGTATTCAGGGATGCCGTAACGGGTCATGCCGCCAGGATTTTCCCGCTCCTCGTAGACCACCACCTCATGGCCTTTCCTGGCCAGATCATAGGCGGTGGTCAGACCGGCAGGACCGGAGCCGATGATGGCTACCCTGTTGCCGCTGGCCGGTGCTGGGTCGCCCACGATCTCGCGGTATTTTTCGTATGGCACCTGATCTGTGATGTGGCGCTTGAGCCAGCGGATTGCCACTGGTTCGCCCTCGTGTTGCACCGCACATGCGGTTTCACATTTATGGGTACAGATCCGTCCACACACCTCGGAAAATGGATTGGTCTCGTACAGCAGGGCCAGGCCCCGCTCGTAGTCGCCATCACGTACTGCGGCGATATAGTCCGGAATCGACATATGGGTCGGACAGGTGGCGACACACAGGCCGCAGGCGACGCAGCGCTCGGCCTCAAGTAGTCCATCCGCCAGGGAATATCCATCCACGATCTCGGCAAATGAGCTGATGCGTTCATCCGGCTCACGTTCATTCATCTCTACCCGTCGTGAGGGAGTAAGGCGGTGGCCCTCGGGCCGTCTGTAGCCAAGCTCGGCATCGTCCCAATGTTTCTTGTCGACGCCGGGTATGAAACGGAAGGCATCTGGGTCGCTCTCCACCCACTTGTATTCGTTGGACATGGTGAGTGAGCCGGTCATGCAGATATCCACACACAGGGCGCACCAGCAGCAGCGACCGTAGTCGATGCGGGGGCGTAGGCCTGAATCACCTGACTCGGCGGGGATCTCCTCCACCGGCACCATGTCGATGGCGGCGTTCTGGCAGATGGTCTCACAGGTGCCGCAGCCGATGCAGGACTGTACATCGTTCTGGTGAAAGCCACGGTAACGTGCAGCACCGGGACGCTCATTGAGCGGGTCGGCAATGGTCACCGGGTCGCGGAACAGGTATTTCCACGCGGTAAAGGGTGAGAGGACGTCACGTATGCTCATGGTTATCTCTCAATCTCCGGTGGATAGGTGTGCAGCGAGACCATCAGTCCGGCCACATCTGAAATATTGACGTTTACGATCAGCCGCTCCAGCAGTGCTACCGCATGGGTGTATGAGGGGCCACGTACATTGACCCGGCGTGGAAAGCCACTACCGTCAGTGACCAGGTAATAGCCGTATTCACCGCGGGAGCATTCGCCACGAATGTAGGTCTCGCCACGTGGGATCTTCCAGTGCAGGACATTGGGCAGCTTGGCCATGAGCTGGCCATCGTTGGGCATCTTGGACAGTATCTGCCGTACCAGGTCAAGGGATACCAGTAGGTCACAGCGGCGCACATCAGCGCGGGCGTAGGTATCTGAATCTTCGGCTACCACCGCTTCAAACTCCAGCTCAGGATAGACCAGGTAGGGCTGGTCAAGGCGCACATCCTTGGCCACGCCAGCGGCGCGGGCGGTGGGTCCGGTGACGCCATATGACTCAAGCAGATCCGGGTCGATATGGCCAAGACCAATGGCGCGCTTCTTGAATACGGCGTTGCAGAACATGGTCTCGTAGACATCCTCAAGGATGTCCTCGATCTGGCACAGGGTCTCCTCCATGCGTTTTCCGAATCCATCCGGCAGATCGCCGCGCACCCCTCCGGGCAGGATAAACATATGGTAGATGCGGGCGCCGGTCAGCTCTTCAAAGCGGTCTAGCATCAGGTCGCGGGCATAGGTGGTCCACTGGCCGATCACTCCCATGCCGAAACTGCCGGCCTGGCCGCCCAGGTACATCAGGTAGCTGTTGATGCGCCCCATCTCCAGGATGAGGGTGCGTATCCAGTCGGCTCGTTCGGGGGATTGGATGCCAGCGAGTTCCTCTACCGCGGCGGCGTAGCAGTATTCGTTGAAATCAGGCTCAGGTACGCAGATGCGGCAGACGATGGGAAAGCATTGGATAAAGCTGCGTCGCTCCATCAGCTTTTCAAAGCCACGGTGCAGGTAACCCACGTGGGTCGTACCTTTCACTACCTCATCACCGCATACGGTGAGTTCCACCGACATGTTGCCGGTGATGCCGGGGTGTTGTGGCCCCTGCCACAGTTTCAGGTATTTGCCCGAAGTCAGGTCGATGTCGAGGCTGCCATCGGCTTTTTCCTCGGGGTATTGGCTGCGGTCTGGTGTGTACAGCATGTCAGCCCTCATCCGGGTAGAGTTTTTCTTTCATGTATTCAGCCGGATCTTTGGTCTCCCGGCCTGGGCGATGGGTATAGTTTTCCTCAGAATACTTCAGGGTGTCGAAGTCGCGGCGGTAGGGTGGAATATCGTTCCAGCCTTCAAGGATAAATTCATCGTTTACTCCGGGACTGTCCGGGAAATCGATGCCGAACATCTCGCGCAGCTCCCGTTGATAGGTCGCGGCGGTGGGCCATATGTCGTGGATGCTATCCATGGTCGCAGCGTTGCGGGGCAGCATCACGCGCAGACCAATATCTCGCGCTCCGGTCCGATCATTGAGCAGGTAGGTGAGCTGGAATAGCTCCTCCTCTATCCAGTCCACCGCTGTTAGCAGGACCAGGTGGGTGAAGCCCTCCCGGTCGCGCAGATGCAGCAGCAGTGGGCGCAGCTGTTTCTGTTGCACGGTGATAAACGCAAGATCCTGCCGTTGCTCGGTGGGCTCGCCCAGGGGGAACAGTTGTTGCAGATTGTCGTAGAGTTCACGCATCTATAGCTACCAGTTGTGCTCAGGCATATCCCAGTCGTGTATAACCTTCTTCTGGTTTGCCTTGTACCAGTCGAAGTTCTCGGCGTATTGATTACCACCTTCGGCCTTGCCAGCCCGGATAATCTTCTTCATCTCCTCGAAACCCGCCAGTAGCGCCTCGGGGCGTGGCATGCAGCCGGCGATATAAAGATCTACCGGCAGGTAGTCATCGAGCCGCTTGATGGTGTTGTAGGAGTCCCAGTACATGCCGCCGTTGATGGTGCAGGAGCCGAGGCCGATCACGTATTTTGGGTTCTGCATCTGTTCATAGGAACGGATGGCCCGCTTCAATGTTTTTGTCGACAGGTAACCGGAGATGATAAATAGGTTGGCCTGGCGTGGGGTGGGGCGCCACTGTACACCGTAGCGGTAGGCATCGAAGCGTGGGGTCATCAGTGGCCGCATTTCGATGGCTCCACAGCCGGTACCAAAGCCGAGGATCCAGAGTGATTCTGAGCGGGCCCAGTTGAATATCTTCTCCACAATCTCTTGGTAGGCGGCAGGCTGTACCGTGGGCGGCGCCTCACAGTAGTAGTCCTGTAGTGGGTCCACTTCAAACTCGAACCCATCCGGTCCCTTGATTGTTCGTTTCTTCAGTTCTTCTTTCATAACTTCATACCAGTACGATGGCCAGGATGCCCAACGGCAAGGCCCAGATCAGGAACCAGCGGATCGACTGTTCCACCCGGAAACGCGGGAACACCACGCCGACAAAGGCCGAGACCATGTAGATCAAAAACACCTTGAGGAAAAACACCGGCCAGTTGGCGGCGCCACCAAAAAACAGATTCATGTAGATCACGATCTTGGCGACGGGGAAGATTACCCGGTTGGTCTGCATCAGAGCCAGATAGGACGAGTGATACTCGGTGGGCGGACCGATGGGGATCTCCTGGGGCGCCAGTACCACGTCAAATGGTGGCCGCATCATGGAACCCAGGAAAGAGAACATTGCCGCAGTCACTGCAATGGGGTTGGTGAACAGGGTCCAGTTTAATATGCCGCCCTGCTGCGCCGCCACAATATCGGTGACAGAGAGGGTCTGATACTGCAGTGCCACCGAGAACACCGCCAGGCCCAAGGGCAGCCCCGGGGCGGCCAACAAGGACAAGCACAGAGTGACTCCGATGG
>CAZVME010000006.1:0-71114 GCA_964628835.1 uncultured Gammaproteobacteria bacterium
GCTATTTTTCCGCCCAGCGGCGTTATCATTCGTTCATGTAGAGTAACTACACGTCACTCATTCTGCCTTGCTGGACGAAAAAATAGTCCCAGCAGTGCATATTGGATTAGTGTTAACAGGCCCCAGGAACAATAAGATGAAACTAAGACAGCTGCGTTTCATTCATGAGGTGGTAAAACAGGGGCTCAACATCTCGGCTGCTGCCCAGGCCCTGTACACCTCCCAGCCGGGGGTGAGCACCCAGATACGGCTACTGGAGGAGGAGCTGGGAGTGCGGATCTTTGAACGCTCAGGGCGTCAACTGAGTGGCATTACGCCTGCGGGAGAGCAGATATTGGCGTTGACCGAAGAGATGCTGGCCTCGGAACAGCGCATCAAACAGTCTGCCCGGGAGTTCAGCGAACCGGATAGGGGAAGCCTGAGCATTGCCACCACTCACACCCAGGCCCGTTACGCCTTGCCCAATATCATCAAGCACTTCCGCCAATCTTTTCCTGAGGTGGCCATACACCTGCAACAGGGCACGCCGTTACAGATATCCGAGATGGCGGCCAATGGGGATGTTGATCTGGCTATCGCCACCGAGGCCATCGAGTTGTTTGATGATCTGGTGATGCTTCCCTGTTATCACTGGAACCGCTGTATTATCACCCCCTGTGATCATCCGCTTAGAGAGGAGAAGAGTCTGACCCTTGAGGCGGTTGCTGAATATCCGATTATCACTTACGTGTTTGGTTTTACCGGGCGTTCGCAACTGGACAAGGCCTTTAACGGCGTGGGTCTGAGTCCCAATGTGGTGATAACAGCGGCAGATACCGATGTAATCAAGACCTACGTGCGACTGGGCTTGGGTATCGGCATTATCGCCAATATGGCCTATGACAAGAAGATCGATACCGATCTGTGTGCCCTGGATGCCAGTCACCTGTTCAGCAGCAGTAGCACCAGGATTGGCCTGAGGCGCGGGACCTTTCTGCGTCAGTATCAGTATGACTTCATCCACGCTTTTGCGCCGCATCTGGATAAAGAGACCGTTGATCAGGCCCTGCAGAGCCAGACCAATGCTGAGGTGGCGGCGATGTTCACAGAGACCGAAATGCCAGTTCGTTAGGAAATTGCCTATACTTAATACGGTGATATTTTGTTACCCTGGCAGATGCTGGATATTGATAAATGTCAGATTCATGAACTATCAGGATTTTTATAAGTCCTTATATTGATAGGGTATTATCTGGGCCACTCAATCAGGGGAGTACATATAACAAGATTTTTATCTGTTCTGGAAATAAAGGCTTCACCTCATATCTTTGATTGATGTTGTGCTTATTGCAGCACCAGGGGATCTGGTTATACAGGCAGCAGGATCTTCTGGGTGGGTAATCATGTACAGGCCTGCGGGTTGCAGACCTTTGGTTTTAGACAAGGAACTGTTATATGGAAAGTGCGGCAACAGAGGCTCCCGTAATCCTGGACGAAAGTCACAGGAACGCTCTGCTTGAGTGTCGTGATATTGCCCTGGTTTTTTTCACTGCGCAGCTGGATGATCTATTCAATAACGTCAATGACACCCTGTGGGATTTTGCCGACAAGGCTGAAACCAACGAGTTTCAACGTCGGTTTATCGATGCCGCCACCCTGATCACAGGCAGTAGGTCAGATCTGGAATTTGACTACCGTGAACTTATCTCCAAAGGCTTCGGTGATTTTGCCGCTGGCAGACATATTGCCGATATGTTCGACAATGTGCCGCGCGAGTATTCGGGCAAGACCGAACTGGAACTGGTTTCCAGGAATGCCGTTGAGGAGTTCGTGGCAATCCAGAACATTGTAGATAAATCCAAAAGCAGCTGTTTTCACCAGCTCTATGCCTTGGGTCAGAGGTTGTCACTCATACGAGGTGGCACCAAGCCTAATGATTTTGATATACCCGCCGGACCACTGCACTCGGTGTATTCATTCAGCAAGGCAATCGAGTCGCTTGAACTTGCCATGGATATCAACCTGGTTCTCTTCTTTCTGTTTGAAAAGTATGTCATGCAGGAGATGGACAGCGTCTATGAAAAGTACAATGAGCGTCTGGCTGACGCCGGCATCTTCCCCAATTTAAAAATCGTGGCGCCCAAGGTGCCTCATTCCGAATCCGAGAAAGAAGAACAGGCCACCGTCCTGGATCCCGGAACCGGACACATTGTACCGGCAGGCTCAGGTCAACAACAATCTGCCACATACCCCGGAGCGGGTGTTGGTGGATCGGTTGGAAGTGGAAGGCATGGGGTTTCAGTCGGAGAAGAAATTTTTGGTTCTATATGTAGTCTGCTTGCCATGCGGCGCCAGAACGATCCCCTGTATGAGATGCACCCGGAGCTGAATCCCAATGTCCCACCAGTTGTTATGACCACCAAGCCCGTGTTGGTGGCGGCGATTGGCGATATTCAAACCACTCTGAGTAACGAGTACAAATCGGTATCATCACTGGGTGGATATGATGATCAAGATTTTCAGGTGGATACCGCACTTCTGAAGCAGTACCAGCACAACCCATCTGAAGATCAGAATCAACTGTTCAGCGGGGTGGAGCGTCGCAAGATACCTACGGTTGACCTAGACACCATTGAACTGGTGGGCATGTTGTTCGAGTACGTGTTGAATGACGCCGGACTGCCAAACATAGTCAAGGCGCTGATAAGCCATCTACATACACCATTCTTAAAGGTAGCGATTATCGACCAGGATTTCCTTGTAGATGAACAGCACGTTGCCCGCAGGCTGCTTGATTTGATGCTGGATGCCGGGCGCAACTGGGTGGATGAGAATCAGCTCCAGCAAGGTGTCTACTACCCGATGGAGAGACAGGTTGAAAGAATAATTCATGAGTTCAGGGAAGACATTAGCCTGTTCTCTGAGATTATGCAGGATCTTCAGAATGATATTGGTGTGCTGGAGCAGAAAGCAACGGCGGCTGAGGAGAGAGCGCGTGAAGCTGAGCGTGGCCGCGACCGGTTGGAGGCAGCACGGCGACAGGCCAAAAGCGTAATCGTGGCGCATATCGGTAACCACAAACCGCCTATAGCCATAAAGCGTTTCCTGTTTCACATATGGATGTACCGGATGACATTGATGCTGGTGCGCAACCCCAATGCAGAACAGACCGACGCATGGAGCCGTACCATCATGATCATTGATACACTTCTATGGGCCACTGGTGCACCGAAGGATGCGGCTAAGCGAGAGAAGCTGCGTGAGATATTTCCGGCACTAAAACGCCGGATTGAAAAGGGTCTGGCATCTGTCAGTGACTACTATGAGCCGGAAGCCAGGGGTTTGTTTGATCTACTGTTGAGCTATCAGCAGGAGCCTGTGGAAGTGGAGGCGGAAGTAAAAACCGGGGCTGTGGCAGATCAGGAGGTGCCAGTAACCAAGGAAGTTGGAATAGAACAGGAGGTAGCAGTTAGTCAGAAAGTAACGGTCGACCAGGATGTGCCGGAGAATCTGGAACAACCACAATCTGAAAGCGTGGTGCCTGCGCAGGTAACGACCCTGGAAGAATATATCGAAGAAGGTATAGATGACGTAATAACAGAAGTGGAAGACGCAGCTCTTACTTCAGAAGAAGAGGTTATGGCGCTGCGTTTGCGCAATACAGAATTTGGCACCTGGTTTCAATTTATCGATGATGAGACAGGGGAACAGAAAAGAGCCAAGCTCTCGTGGTTTAGCCCTCTGAGTAACAGATATATGTTCGTTGACAGAAGTGGTATCCAGGTTGCGGTCAAGCCACTTAAGAATCTGGTGAGTGAGATGGCAAATGAGACAGCAAAAATTATAGATCCGCCCAGTGTGTCATTCTTCAATCTTGCCATGCAGTCGATAAAAGAGATGTTGGAACGGGCAACTGGACCAGTAAAAACCATGGCCTCAAGGCATTAACAATGAATGATAAAAGAACCTCTGAAAGGAAACCCGTCTCGGGACTGATCGAGGTTCTTGATTTGCCTCGTGGCCAGACAGCTGGTCACCTGGCAAATATTAGCAGTGGTGGCTTCATGTTGGTGGCGCGGGAGTATGAGATAGAACCAAATATGGTTTTTCAGTTCCGTTTCTTTTTTCCCACCCCCATCATGGACCGGGATACAATTGATTGCGGAGCCGAGAGTCTGTGGAGTGAGCCGGCAGTGGGTGAGAAGGGGTATTGGGCGGGATTTCAGATTATTGATATCTCTGACCAAGATGCTGAGCTTTTCAGTTACCTAATAGCCCATAAATAATTCTGTGTGATTGCCATGGTTGATCTGTTTGAAGCTTCTTGTGTTGCTGGGTAAATCACATTTTTTACCATGTCATTGCTTGGGAATAGCTTGTGTTTTTTGATGACTTTTCGGATCACGCTTTTGAGTGATTCAGAGGCATTGGTTGAATAAATAGCTTTGCGGATATCTTCCGGATGATTGAGCAGAGTGTTTGGGTTTTGTCAGCAACCGCACCAACTACTACTGATGTGCAATACATAGTTGTACCTGAGCCCATGTGTAGACAGTTTGTATCACATCAGGAAATCCATTTAGGCCATAAACTCCATACCAAAGAATAAGATCTAAGGAACCTCTGATTAATTCAGAGGTTCCAGCAGCACATGGATGTGCTGCCATTTTCTCTGGCTTTACCAGAGCGCCCCTAAAATAAAAAGTGCCAAAGATAATTGACACTGCCTCTATACTTGGTAGAGGAAAGGAGTTTTAAATGCAGGGTCATAATAGTAATCAAAAAATGCATTTTAGTCAGGATCTTGAGCAGAGGGTATTGGAACTGGGGCGGGAGATCCTCGCCCGGGCGGAAGAGATTCAAGCCCGGCAGGGTGGTGGTGAACGTTGGGTAAATAAACTCCTGGAACAGAGCATGGCAGATGAAAGTTTCCGGGTGAAGGCCCTGCGGTTTATCGATGTGCTTCCGGCTTTGCGCAGTGATCAGGAACTGTTGCGTCATCTGCATGAATATTTTTCTAAGGATGAGCTGCCATTACCTAAACCGTTGCGGGCACTGTTTGCCAGTTCCCACAACGCTATGACTGCCAAATTGATTGCGCCCGTAATTCGCCATGGAGCTGCAGCACTTGCGGAGCGTTTTCTGGGTGGCGCCACCCTCAAAGATGTAGAGGCGACTCTGGATCGGCAGACCGCCTTAGGATTGGCGGTTTCACTGGATCGTCTGGGTGAAGCGGTGGTGAGTGAGTCTGAGGCAAAGGAGTATCTGGCCAGCTACAACAAGATATTGGATAACCTGACTGCCCATGCACATGGCGCTGATGGGAGTGAGTTAAACCTCTCGCTGAAGATCTCTTCTCTCTATCCGCGCATGCTGGCCTGTGACCCGGATGGGGCGGTTGACGGGGTGCTGGAGCGTCTGCGGCCTCTGCTGCTGCAGGCGAAAAAGAGTGGTGTGTCCATCTGTCTGGATATGGAGCAGTATGATCTTAAGGGAATCATTCTAGATGCCTTTAAGAAAGTTATGCAGGAACCGGATTTTGTTACCTGGGCCGGTGGTGGTCTGGCGCTTCAGGGCTATTTACGTGAGGCAATTGATGATCTTGATGGCTTGCTGGAGTGGGCCGATTCCAGGGAGCAGCCGGTAACAATTCGCCTGGTGCGTGGCGCTTACTGGGACCAGGAATTGATTCTCTCCAGACGGGAAGGCTGGCCGCTTCCGGTCTGGCTGCATAAACATCAGACCGACAGGTCATTTGAACTCTGCCTTAACATGCTGTTTCAGGCCCATACCAAACTGCGTCCGGCGGTAGCCACCCATAACGTCAGGAGTATGGCCCTGGCCATGGCCCTGGCTGAGGAGAGTGGCACCGGGAAGGATGGGTTTGAGTTTCAGATGTTGTACGGGATGGGGGAAGCCCTACGTAGCGCCCTGGTGGAGATGGGTTACCGGGTGCGCCTCTACACGCCATTTGGGGAGCTACTCCCCGGCATGGCCTACCTGGTGCGCCGGGTGTTGGAAAACTCATCCAGTCAGTCGTTTCTCCATCTTGGTTATCTGCCCCAGGAGATGTCGGAGCACATCCTGCATCCCAGCTACAGTTCCGAGATGGGGGCAGAGGAGATGCCGGCAGCGGTTGGTTTCAGCAATGAACCGGTGCGGCGCTTTACCGACCCGGCTGAGCGCGCAGGTTTTATCCGGGCCATAGAGAAGGTACGAGGAGATTTGGGCAGGAGTTATCCTCTGGATATTGGCGGCAGGCCGGTGGATACCGGGATCTATATTGACTCCATCAATCCGGCGCAACCCGAGCAACTGGTGGGACGGGTCTGTTCGGCCGCTAGTGATGAGGTAGAGCAGGTGGTGGAGGCGGCACGTATGGCCTATGCATCATGGGGTCACAGCCGAGTGCATGAGCGGGTGAAACTGCTGCTTTGTGCAGCAGAAAAACTGCGACAGCGACGAGATGAGTTTGCGGCCTGGGAGATTTTTGAAGCGGGAAAGAGCTGGTCTGAAGCGGATGCGGATGTGGTGGAGGCCATAGATTTTCTTGAGTACTACGCCACAGAGGCCGAACGTTTGGGGGCTGGGTTCAGTAGTGACGTTATGGGTGAGACCAATCACTACTCCTATGCTCCAAGAGGTGTGGCCCTGATCCTGCCGCCATGGAATTTCCCCCTGGCCATTGTGACCGGCATGCTCTCCGCTGCACTGGTTACTGGCAACACGGCCATCCTGAAACCCTCATCCCAGACTCCGGTGGTGGCGGCAATGCTGGTACAGTTGCTCAAGGATGCAGGCGTTCCAGATGGGGTGGTGAATTATCTCCCCGGACCGGGCGAAGAGGTGGGTGAGTATCTGGTCAAACATCCCCACATAAGCATCATCGCCTTTACCGGCTCGGTTAAAGTGGGACTGCGTATCAATGAACTGGCAGCTCACACTCAGTCAAATCAGGCACAGGTGAAACGGGTGATAGCCGAGATGGGGGGCAAGAATGCCATTATCGTAGACGGCTCTGCCGACATGGATGAGGCGGTGCTGGGGACAGTGGCTTCCGCTTTTGGCTATCAAGGACAGAAGTGTAGCGCCTGCTCCAGGGTAATAGTTGTGGACACTGCCTACGCAGTTTTTAAACGACGCCTGATCGATGCCATAGCCAGTCTCAGGATCGGGCTGCCGGAGCTGCCCGGTACCGATCTGGGTCCGGTTATAGAAGCGGCGGCCAAGCAGCGTATCGAGTCTGTTATTGCCCTGGAGTCTGAGATTAATAAACCGGTGCTTTCCCTGGATGTGTCTGAACATGCCCCAGGGTTTTTTGTTGGCTCAACCCTGTTTGCAGATGTAAGTCCAGAAAGTCCAGTTGCACAAGAGGAGATATTCGGGCCGGTATTGGCATTGCTAAAGGCGCAAGATTTTAAACAGGCCCTGGAGATTGCCAACGGCACCAGGTACGCCCTCACCGGTGGGGTCTACAGCCGTAGCCCCGCGAATCTGCAACGTGCCACGCAGCAGTTCCAGGTGGGCAATCTTTACCTTAACCGAGGCATCACCGGTGCCCTGGTGGGCCGACAACCATTCGGTGGGTTCAAGATGAGTGGAGTAGGGAGCAAGGCCGGAGGCCCGGACTATCTGTTGCAGTTCATGGAACCGCGTACGGTTACCGAGAACACCATGCGTCGTGGCTATGCGCCCATGGATTGAATTTCGGTATGTGGTTTGATCATGGCATATGATGAAGGCTTGGCGGAACGAATCCGTGAGAGATTTACGGAGCGAGATGATGTGCGTGTAGATCATGACAAGTAGCCAGTGTTGCACCCAGGCGGTTTGATATGCTGCAGGTTATAGAAGCTAGAGAATTCTGGAGGTAGTATGGATCTTGAGGCAAAAGTGGTTCTGGCGCATCTGTTGAAGACACAACATGTGGCAGCATTTGGCACCATGTATGAAGGTCATCCTGAGGTCAGTATGGTGACCTACCTACCAGCCGCTGATTTCTCCAGGGTGTTCATACTTATCAGTGGCCTGGCGCGACATACTAAAAACATCCAGAAACATCCTGCGGTTGGTCTGATGGTCTGTGAGGAAGGCAGATCGGATAAAGACCCACAGACACTGGCGCGATTGTCCTTACAGGGAGTGGCTAGGGTGTTAGATCAGTCGGAGTCTGAGTACGCCAAGATCAAGGCTGGATACCTGGAGAAGTATCCTGATTCCAAGGCCAGTTTTGGTCTGGGGGATTTCAAGCTGTACGCTATCGAATTGGAACGGGCTCGTTTTGTGGCGGGCTTTGGCCGCATCTTCAACCTGACCAGGCAAGGTCTGGCAGAAGCCGAGGCGGCCCATGACCAGAGTATCGGTAATGCATGATCAAATCTGATATCCGCTTGTGGCCACAAGCGGCCTGTTGGGTTTGCCCACATAGTAAACAGTTACGGCCCGGTTTTACGAACTACTCTCAACCGTGTCATGGACCAATAAAACCAACCATTAACTAGATGGCTGCGATGGCGAGGAACTATACAACCATTAATTAGACTCTTCCTTTAATTCCTCCCCAATCTTGATCAATTCAGCAATATTATTCGCCCCCAACCTTTCCATCATCTTGGCTCTATGCACCTCCACAGTTCTTACAGATATATAGAGTGTCTCTGATATCTGCTTATTGGTGAGCCCCTTGGTTACCAGTTCAAACAGTTGCTTTTCACGCTCGGTCAGTTCGTTAAACTGTTGCAGGTAGTTGTTGTGGAGGAATTTCCTAAGGCTACCTTGTTGGGCCTTTTCGATACTTGGGACAAGCTCAGCAGCGTTTATCGGTTTTTGATGGAAGTCGCAGGCGCCTTCACGGAAGGCTTTGACCGCCATGGGTACATCACCATGACTGGTAAGAAACATCACCTGGATGCAGGAGTGAGTGTCGTTTAATATTTCATGTACTTGTTGACCGCTCAGTCCTGGCATGCGGCTGTCGAGGATCAGGCAGCCAGGTGAGTTTAGGTCGACCTGTTCCAGAAACTGTTCACCGCTAGCGAAGTCCTGGACTGTGAATTTATACCCCTCCAGCACATAGCTCAGAGCTTCGCGCACCGAATCATCATCATCGACGATATAGATTGGGACGGCCAACACTTCATTCACTTTTTTCACCTTTCAAGTGGCATATTACACGGGTGCCTTGCGTTTCAACGGGTTCCATTTTAATGCTTCCATCGTGCGCTTCCATAATACGACGACAGATGGACATGCCCAGTCCAAAACCGTTGGGCTTGGTTGAGTGGAGGGGTTTAAACAGGCTCTCTGGATCTTGCTCACCCAGTCCATGCCCATTGTCTTCAATGCTGAGGGTAATATCGCCTTCGGACGTGCACTTAATGGTGATTATCAATTGTGGTTCACTGGTATTTTGCAGTGCGTCAATACTATTGCGAACCAGATTGACTATTAGCTGCTGTATCTCAACAGGATCAACAGCAGCAATGATCGCCAAGTATGGCAGTTTAAGGGTTGGTTTGATGTTGTGCCGTTTGAACTCGTAGTCGAGCAAGTTGATGGTTTCGATAATCAGGGTGTTGAGGTTAGTAGGCTGCCGATTGATATCCCCCTTTTTGGCAAACACTCGAATTCGTTCAATGATCTTTGCACCACGTTGAGCCTGGTTGCTGATTCTGCCTAACAGGCCTATGAGGTCGTGCTCGTCTAATTTTTCATCAATGCGGATGGAACCACCCTCGGCATAACTGTTGATCGCCGCCAGGGGTTGTTTCAGTTCGTGTGCCAAGTCGGATGAGAGTTCACCCAGGATGGCAACCCGTTGCGCGTGTTCCAGCTGTTGTTGCTGATGATGCAGCTCTTCATTGATAGTTTCCAGTTCACAGGTTCGTCGGTTCATCAGGATCTGCACCCAGAGATGGTGCAGGAAACCTAGCAGGATAAGGAAGAAGACCAGTGCACCCCAGGGCCAGTTGAGTTTCAGCCACTGGAGGGCAATTTGCCACCAGGGTTCTTGCCAGGGGTGTATGTTTAGTCGTTGGTAAAGCTGATGGATATCCAGGCTGCTGACGGGAGCTGTCCATCCCAGTGAGCCAGCATTTATAGCGGCCTGGGAATCATTGGGCAGGGCGAGTAGGGCGTGGGCTACCTTTTCGGCGATGTCATCGGGAGTTTCTCGCAGCTTGGAAAAGGACCAGTTTGGATAGAGAGTGGTACTTACCTGGCAGTCGTAACCTTTGTGTTGTTGCTGTTCCAGAATACGGTAGCGGTCACGATCAATCCGTCCCTCTTCAGCCATCGCTTCGAGCAGGCATGCCGGTAGTACCACGGCATCCACTTCGCTGTTGTCTAACCATTGGGTCAGCTGGTCCACAGGGAAGTTGGAAAAGCGAATGTCGGAGAAGAAGCGTGTGGGTTGATATCCACGGCTAACCATCTCTCCCCAATAGATCTGAAAGCCACCAAATGCCAGTGGGTCAACCGCACCTAACTTGCGTCCCTTTAACGCTTTTAGCTCATAAACGGTTGAAGCTGAATTGACCACCAGTGCTGAACCGATCACTGGTCCCCGTCCTTTGTGGCGGCGGGATTTTAAAGTGGCCAGCCAACTGAGCCCGTATTTTGTGCCGAGCCTTACATACTGCCCGGCGTTGGTGATGGCAAAGTCGATATTGCCATCAATGACTACTTGGTCCAGTCCTTTGAGATTGTAGGGTATTGCCTTGAATCTATAACCTGGAATTGTCGCGCTCAGATACTGCATGGTTGCCGACCAGCGATCCACTGCCTTGGCATCTCCTCGAAAGGCCAGTACAGCCACTTTCAGTTCGGTCATGGTTTCTTGGGCCGGGAGTGGGGTGGTGCCCAGGATAGCTGATACGCCAATCAACAGAAATATGGCTTTTAGGGTTTTAAAGAAGGTGATTTGGTTCATGTTGTCTATTGTAGTCGGAAGTGCTCAGAAAAATATGTGGTTAACCACAATTATGCTGCCGCTGATCTTGTCTTAGACTGATGTCGAAATCCAAATAAGGTCACTGAACTATGGTTATGAGCGGATTGATTTACACCCGTCTTATCACTAAATGACTTTTAAAAGAGATAAATTAATTTAAACCTGAGGAGTTAGATGATGAGAATACGTACCGCGCTAATTCTAGCATTGACCGGAAGTTTAAGCATGGTTGCGATGGCTGTAGAGAGGCCCAAGCTGCCAGATCCCCCAAAAAACTATCCTCCTGGAGAGCTGGGACGTATGGTTAAGTTGGGTGAGGAAATTATTTACAATACCAATACCCACCCTTTGACTAAGGAACTGGTGGGTAATGATCTTAAATGCACCAACTGCCACCTGGATGGTGGTAAGACCAAGACCTTGGGAACCTTTATTGGAACCGCCACCTCGTTCCCTGCATACTCACCCCGGGAAAAAACAGTGCAGACATTGCAGAACCGTATCAATAACTGCTTTATGCGCAGTATGAACGGAAAGCGGCCGATTATTGATACTGAGGCCTCGGTGGCCATGGCCTCTTATGTCACCTGGCTCTCTTCCGGAATGCCGATCAAGATGAACCCCAAGAAGCCGGTTAATCCTAACTACAGCAAGATATGGTGGGGTAAGAAGTGGGTGCTGCCGATGATCAAAGTGGCAACTAATGACAACTACCTATCAGGTCAAAAGCTCTACACTGAGAAGTGTATGGCCTGCCATCAGTCTGATGGTCAAGGGCTGGCTGAAGCCAAGTTCCCACCCATCTGGGGTGAACGCTCTTATAACACTGGAGCAGGCCTGAGTAAGCCAGAAAAACTGTCGACTTATCTGCTTTACAATATGCCTCTGGGCAAGGCAGACCTGACAAAACAGCAGGCGGTTGATATCGCTATTTACGTAGATGCTCAGCCTCGGCCTTCGTTTGACCTCAACCGGGCACTGTTTCCACGTGAGCAGATGGGCCACTACAACTCCAAGGTGCTGGAGGAGAAACATACGGTGAGCAGCAATTTCTCCAAGTGGGGATTGGATGTGAACAAGATCCGTGCTGATACTTTTATCGCTGATTTGGAATCGGTGAAAAATGAGGAGATATCTTCTAGTTCCAGCAAAGGTAAGAAAGATAAGTTGAGCTTGGTTAAGTAGTTTTATTTGGACTGACACAGGATCCCCTCCATTGGCCTGTCTACTGCAATAGTAGACAGGCCCTTTTTTTCTTTGGTTTGCGGTGTGGTCGATGTCTAATCACATCAGTTTGATCACTTAGCAAACAACGGGACATAAGGGAAGGCAGTTACTTGGTAGGCCTGATAAAGGATGGGTTTGGTTTAAGCTCTTTATGATCTGTTCTAACAGGAATTACTTTGCTGATCCAGATGTTGCTTTAACTGTATAGTCTACGGTTCTATCTGATGTAGTCTGCAAGATTGAGTCATAATTATTAACCAGGCACTAATATATACCACGTTTAGAGCTTCAAGAAAGACTCAGATCAAGCTGCAGCCCACAACTGATTCTCTCTCCCTTGGTATGAGCTACAACACCGATCTGAGTCTTTCTGGAAGTTTCTAACAAACTAATTGTTTACCACTAGAGTTACAGTTGTACCCCTGGCAGGTATAGGGAGAGTTATAACTGAATCTGGTGTTTGAGCAGTTGAATAAAAGCGGCGTATCTGGTTGATTTGATGTTACCAGACATTAAAGCAACCAACAGAGGATACGCCACTATGAGTAAGAATAACGTTGTCGAATTCAAAGATCGAGACAGGATCACAGATGCATTGACAGAGATGTTGAGAACAGGCGCACAGCAATTGATTCACCAGGCTGTACAGATGGAACTGGAAGAACTGTTGGAACACTATGCTGATCGTCTACTACCAAATGGCAAAGTGGCTGTTGTTCGCAATGGTCATCTGCCTGAAAGAGAGATCCTGACAGGGATAGGCCCTGTGACAGTACGTATACCCAAGGTCAGATCCAAAACAGGGGAACCCATTACCTTTCGTTCTGCACTGGTGCCACCCTATGTGAGGAAAACCCGTACACTTGAAGCAGCCTTGCCGTGGCTTTATCTCAAAGGAGTTTCCACTGGTGAGATGGAAGATGCCCTGAAGGTCTTGGTTGGTGCAGAGGCACAGGGGCTATCAGCCAGCACCATCTCACGTCTGAAGCAGGAATGGGGTCAGCAGTACCAGCAATGGCGCACTACCCCGCTAGACAAAGACCACTGGGTCTACCTCTGGGCAGACGGCATCTATTCTGGCCTACGGACTGAAGACACTAAACTCTGTGCCCTGGTCATCATTGGCGTCAATGCATGTGGTGAGAAGCACTTCCTGGCCATTGAGGATGGTATACGGGAATCCACCCAGAGTTGGCGGGAGGTTCTACTCAAGCTCAAAGCGCGTGGCATGAACACCGCAGAACTTGCTATTGGTGATGGTGCCATGGGTTTTTGGACAGCACTGGAAGAAGTCTATCCCAAGACTAATCATCAGCGCTGCTGGGTACACAAGACAGCAAATATCCTGAACTACCTGCCCAAGTCCTCTCAGACGAAGGCCAAGCAGGCCATCCACGAGATCTGGCAGGCAGAGACGAAGGACAATGCGCACAAGGCATTTGATCTGTTCATACAAACCTATGAAGACAAATACCTAAAGGCTACCCAGTGTCTACAAAAGGATCGAGAAGCGTTACTGGCCTTTTATGATTTTCCTGCACAGCACTGGCAGAGCATACGCACCAGTAATCCGATTGAATCAACCTTTGCCACAATCTGTCATCGTACCAAGCGCAGCAAAGGCTGTCTGACCCGTGATGGTATGCTGCATATGATGTTCAAACTAGGTCATTGTGCCCAAGGGAAGTGGAGAAAATTAAGAGGCTTTGATTACCTTGCCAAGGTGATCAGGGGTGTTCAATTCAAAGATGGAATCGAGGTGCAATCAGATGACCAGATCGCCGCTTGATTTAATTGGACCAAACACCACTTTTGACAATAACTCGTATAGGGAACCCAGGGTGATAAATGCAAAGTACCACCTTTGCTTAAAATGGGTACAGGTTTAATTTTACAAAAATGAGGTGGAGTAGGCTCTGCTAGATTGTGTGGCTACTATACGTATGGCGGTGGGCGTGGATGTGCAAAAAAATACATACAGAACCGAAAGGTTACAAGCTACCATTCTAGAGATCAAATCTAAAAAGCTTTGATCACAGGCCCTGATAGGCTTTGTTATTCCTACGCGCGGGCTAGGGAAGGGAACAATTGGCGCTTTTTTGTATGAGAATGAGCTTGTTCACCTGCGGGAGTGGCGACTCGCCACGATGGCCTCGGTAATCAGCCTACCATATTTCTTCGGCGCGGAACGCGCCTCCCACAGGCTAATTGATGGGGGTGGATATTTTGGCCCCTGCCAGGGCCTTCTTCATACTACCCGTTTTGCAGGTGGTAGATGATTGAGGGTTGTGAAGGCTGCAAAGGGTGCAATAACCAACGGTATTGCACCTTACATCAAATAGAATACGGTATTGTCTAACGGTATAATCTGATTTGATCGGCGCAACACCCTTCGGCTATCGTAGCCCTGTCGGGCCACAATAATGTCATTCCTTCAAGATAAGTGGCTAATCTTAGAATACCGGAACCAGATGGTAACCCTGCTCTTGATAGCCGATGAGTGAAATAAAGCCATCACCTACCAATGTAAGACCGGAATGAATGGTGCTGTTATTAATGCCAAATGCTTTTGTTGCAATAATGCAGATCTCTTGCCTTATACCTAGTGCCGCCAATGCTTCGATGTTGGACTCAATATCCAGCAATAGTCCTGCTGCATCCTCTTCTGTTTGAGCTGATGGTTCTGATGTCAGGTACTTTACACTAGGGCCAATGTAAACCATGACAAAGTCAGGCGTCACACCCTGGTCTTTCATAGTTTTGTGTGTTCCCTGAATCCCTTGAAGATAGAAATTTAATTTCTTTGCATCTCCAATATCTACCAGGAAAACGCTTTTTCCAACTTTCATGTCGGCTATGGCGACGCTATCGTTGATCCCGTTTTGAGATGCATATGCCACAGTATGTAAAAAAATGAGTAGCAAACAGGAGAGTGATTTAACGATGGAGTGTTTCATATTCTTTCTCACAAAATTATTGGGTTTGTATTTTCTCTAGGTCGACGAGGGAACAGCTGGTTTTTCGTGTCGACTTACATTCCTCATCTCCCGGGAACAAATCAAATGAACAGCTTTTATTCTGTAACATTATCCAATCTTCCTTGGAGTAGGCATTATGGGGAAGGTTTGCAGGGAAGTAGACGCACCCCCCACAGACATCTTTGGTTGCATCATACTTTTTGACATAGTAGGTGAAAGAATTATCTTGTTCGTTAGACGCAATAAGTTCGTTCCCTGTACGCTTACACCAGGAGGGGATATCAAGCTGAGTTCCAGGATCTGTAGCAATGATCTGCAGTACATTACCTTCAATTAATTTTTTGACTGTTTTGTTTGTCTCCACCATGGGCATTGGGCAACATTTACCGCTGGTGTCTAAGACCTTTGTCACTTCAATTCGGTCATTCATGATTTAATTTCCTTTAGAAGTATTGATAGTGATCTGCACTAATCATATGCTCGTTCAGGAACCATGAAGCACCGACAATTCCTTCTGCCTCTGGAATCAGGTTGTCCTTTCTCACGTCAAAAATATTGGCTGCCAGGCTACAGGCATAATAGCGAACGTCACCGGTCTCTTTAATAGCCCTGAGCAGAGTATTGATATCATTAGGCAGGCCGGCATCGGCTACACGCCCCCGCACCCATGCATCTTTATCTGCGTGGTTACCACCAACTACTATTTGCTTTGCACCCTCTTTGGTCAGCGCCCGTACCGCCCAGTTTACAAACAGAATTTCAACTTCGGCCCCCTCAGATGCTTCTAAATAGGCAAATGCCAGTGGGGTCAGAATTTTGTCATACTCATCATCACGAATAACAATGGCTAGTTTTTTCATTTATAACTCCAATAGAACGAACGCTCGTTCTATTTTGTAGGTAAAAAAAGACTATGTTGCAACAGCCCTCCATGAACAGATCCAGATTTCATCCAAATAGCTCGAAAGGGATCGCTTGAGCAAACCATCCATGCTTGAGGTAATCATCCTGATTGCGCCGCCGAACAGGCAGGTGGAGGCAACCATCAAATCCATCTTTTGGATTTCGCCTGTGGTCATCCCCTCTTTTACAAACCCTCTCATGATGTCGAAAGGCTTTGATGAGCAGACGGGTTGCTCGTTGGGAAGGAATTCACGGTGTTTTGAATAGAGCATGAACTCCATAATTTCAGGTTCATGCTGGGTAATATTAAACAGGAGTTCAAACACTGCACGGCAACGGTCATGTGCTGTGTGGTGGCTATTTTCGATCTTGGTGAGTTCTGAACTCATGCGCTCAACCATGTCGTTATATAGCGCTCTCGCCACACCCTCTTTATCTTTGAAGTGATGGTAAATTGAACCGATGCTGACCCCGGATTCACGTGCAATGTCGTGTACTGACGTGTTGAAGTAACCCCGTCCGGTAAATAACGACAGCGTTGCTGACAAGATCTGCGCCTGAGTATCTCTAGGGGTTTTTTTGTTGGCTACATGGTTCATTGGGTAATACTAGATCGAACGTTCGTTCTAGTCAAGAGGGTATGCAGGAACCAATCCTTCCACAGTGCCTTTAGTGGCAGGAAGTAAGACGGCTAAGGTTGCATCACGATGATTTACCAAATCCAGGTCTGGCTGGTACTCGATAGGCTGAGATCGGTTTGCAGCTACCCCACCATCAGGTAGTCGTGGCCACGGCGATATCCCATCCCATGCAGCTGGGTGGCAATGTCGTCACGTGCTCCATGGTTTGCAACGTAGCCCAGGACGAATGGGGCGGAGTTCTCTTGAAGCCACTCCGGTGACACCACGGGCACGTTATTGAGTCTGTTGCCAATCTTGTTTGGGTCGATATCTATCCAGGCCTTTGGGGTCAAACCATGATCCAGCAGATGCTGGCAACGCTTCCTGGTCTTTCTTCCCGCGCCCCAGATGACAAAATTATTGCAATGTTTCAATAGCCTAGGCTCCCGGCTAAGATAGGATGCACGCAGGATATCAAATGCCTCACGACTGCAGCGCTCATCCACTCGGGAGGTGCGCTCCGGGTATTCTCGCCACTCCAGCAGCTCCTCTGGTAGCTTGGTCATCCGTAGCCCGGCATGGTGAATGCGCAGCCACAGATCATAGTCTTCCGGAAACAGGCCGTTACGGTAACCACTGAGTTGGATAATCGGATCACGCCGGAATATGACGCTGGGGTGTACCAACGGGGACTCGATATAGATCTCGTCTGCAATATCCCGTGGGGTTATGCAGCTGTTCTGCCAGCGCATGTATTCGCGAAACCCGGCCTGAATGATCTCTGGTGGGAATAGTGTTACGAAGGATCCCAGGACGGTGATGTTCGGGTTTTGCTGCATGTAATCATATTGAAGTTGCAGGCGTTGTGGTGACATCCTGTCATCAGCGTCCATGCGTGCGATCAGTTGGGATGCACAGTGCTCCAGTCCGTAGTTGAGTGCAGGGACCAGGCCGGAGCCGGGGTTGTGCAGGATGTGTATTTTCGGATTGTTGCTAGCGTGTGTTTGTAGTATCGTCACCGAGGCGTCGTTGGAGTTGTCGTTGATAGCGATTAGCTCGTAGTCGCCAAAGGTCTGGCCCTGGATAGAGTGCAGACACTCTTCTATGGTGGATTCAGCGTTGCGAAACGGTAGCAGGATCGATATGGCCGGAGCCAGGCGGTCACTCTCCAATGATGCGTTCATCACGGGGGGTGAGTAGCAACTTTTCTGCATTCGACTTGTTGGTGGCATGGATCATGCGGCAGATCATCTCTGACTCTGCTGGTTCAGTTTTTCGCAGTTCGTTGACTTTGACCTTCGCCTCGCGGTATTTCTCAAAGGCCTCAACGTGTTCCAGTTTGTTCTCTGGAGAGATTTTATAGACATAATATGGCATCTGTTATGAAGTTCCTGCTGTGGTTGGTTTACAGAATGTGGCTGTTGTGTCCTGATAGTATTGTATCGGCCTATTGTAGCTCGACTCCATGGATTAGTTAAACTGGCGGGTGGTTCTGAACGTTCTAACTATTTTGGTGGCTTGTTGCAACAGGGTGGTGCTGGTGACTTGGCGTTGGTTCTGGCGTTGTCGTCCAGATACTCGTACCAGTTGCCCCTGACCCGGTGCCACCAGCCTTGGGCAGGAGGGAAACCGGTATCTTCCAGGGTCTCGGAGATGGCTCCGAAACTGGTAATGGTCGCATTATAGAGAACCCGTAGGCGTTTCCTGTCTAAACAAATTTCAGTTTGGATAACACCGGGCGCCGTTGCCAGCGCCTTCTCCACTGCCATTGCATCAGCAGGGTGGGATAAGGCGGGTAGTTTAATACCATGGCATGCCTCCCATGCCGTCTGTGGTTTTATGGATGCCCGGTGTTGCATTGCTCTATAGGGTCCGTAGAAAGTGAATGATTCTCCAGCGGTCATCTTGGGTTATGGCTGTCTTGAAGGCTGGCATGGCGGTCCTGAACTGCACCCCGCCATCACTGATAGTCCACATCAGGTAGTTGTCACGGGATAGCATGGGCATCCGAGCGAGTCTGGCAAGATTAGCGGGGCGGGGGGTTAGGGCGCGTGCGGCCACTCCGTCCCCCATTCCGCGTGGGCCGTGGCAACTGGCGCAGTAGGCCTGAAACAGTTGTGCTCCCCGCTGTTTGTTCTCTGCTGATGGTGGTAGAGGATTGCGCATATTGCTGTAAGGTGTCGGTATGCCTCCGGGACGCATGCCCTGATGATGGCGATAAGGGCTGTGGTCCATCATCATGCCCATTGCAGTAGCGCCGTCTGGCGCCAGCAGCAGAGGTAGGGTGGAAGCTAAAATAACTCCGGCTGTTCGGTTCATTATCTATACCTCATTATTTGACGGTGATGCTGATTTTCTCCGATAAAAGTGGTGGGTTATGTGGTTCATGCCCTTCATCGGTCAGCAATATCTGGAGTGTGTGTTGGCCAGTTGGAAGTTCTATCTTTGCCTCTGATTCACCCCTATCGTAGTGAATCACATGCGGATTATATGGAAGTGGCTGCTCCATATCAGGCAGCTTATCCATGTCCACCAGCAGGTGGTGATGACCAGCAACATGTTTGCGTTTGGCGCCATCGCCAGCGGTGGTAACGCCAAACCCCTGTATGCCAAATATCACCGTAAACTGACCGCTGATGCTTGCGCCATCTTTTGGATTTACAAAAAACACCCTGGCACCTTCCGGCGGTGAGTGTGCCGCGGCCGCAGCAGCTGTGAAAATCAATACCAGGATCAGGCTGAATAGAGTTGTGGCTTTGGTATCAGGCATACGGTTACCTACTGGTGTAGATGGTTGTTCTACCTGTCTGATCAAAGGTTACAACGTCATAGGCGTCTTTTCTCGAGCCCTCCATTCCTGGTGAGCCCATGGGCATACCGGGGACGGCCAGGCCTTTGATTGCCGGTTTCTCCTTTAGCATTCTGGCCACCACGTCAGCCGGTACATGTCCTTCGATCACATAACCATCAACCACTGCCGTATGGCAGGATTGCAGACTGGGTGGTACGCCAATCTGCTGTTTTATGGGCTGCATATTGTGGCTATTGTGCTCTTGAACTCTGAAGCCGTTCGCCTTCATGTGGCTGATCCATTTGCCGCAACAGCCACAGGTGGGGCTTTTATAGACTACGATGTCGGCAGCTACCGACTGGTTCTGATGTAGCAGGATGGCGCCAATAAAAATGGCTGCCCCAGTTATGATCCAGGAAAATTGTTTGCTGTGTGTCATCTGCTTCTCTCGTTTGATTAGTGTGAATTAACCCTTGTTGGCGCGTCTTGCTGCCATAGAGTTGCGTTCGCTCCAGGTGTGGTAGATCTGGTCGGACCAGTGTGACTGCACCCACGCCAGGATGTCGTCGATCTGTTGTGGCTTTAGCTTGGAGCCGAACCCCGGCATGGTGCCACCCAGTGGCACACCTCCGTTTGTTACCGTCCTGCGCAATATGGACAGTGGGTGATGCCAGGTGTGGGCAGTTCCGTTCAGTGGTGGTGGTGGCAGCTTTCCATTGGCGTCCAGCTTCTTCCAGTTGCTGGTTCCCGCTGCATCCGGTTTGTGGCATACAGCGCAGTTGGCCTGAAACAGGGTGTTTCCTCTGGTGACCTGGGACTGGCTGTACCAGCGCTGGCTCTGATCATAGACAGGTGTGGTTGCCAGCTCAGCGGCTGGTTTGCCACTGTCTCCACAACCGGCAAGCAATAGCGTTGCCATAGCGAGCAGAGTGCCAAGGGTAATAGTATTCTTCATGTATGCTCCAACGGATGTGTTGTTAGTTCACAACAACACATGGTTGACTCTATCTATTTGGAAAACAGCGTCAGGCTAAGGCTCCTGCCCTGTATCCGAACGGGTGTGAGACCAGTGGTCTCAGCACTGTTTGGTGGGGTTCAGGACCAGGGCGGTCGGATGGGGGGAGATGTATTCCAGTGCGGGGGAGTGGTATCAAAAAAACGGCCGTGTGCTATAGCTGGGTGGTCAATGCCGAAGCTGTGGTCCGGTATCAATGCTGGTGCAACACTGCAGAATGAGCAGGAGTCGGTGCTACAGCTGTTCGAGTCGCAGAGATCTGGCGTATTACAGTTCTGACAGTCAGGAGCCATATTAGACATGTCTGGCATCTGCTGGGTGTCAGGGGTGTGATTCATCGGCCCCATGTCGCCGGACATTGCCATCTGAAACGGGGCAATAATCAGCAGCAGGGCCAGGATGATATGCAAACTACTTTTTGCGGATCTCTGCATGCGCTCAAGTCTCACACGGATGTACCCTCAATAAAAGCCTTAATCTGTTCGTCTCGGATTATACAAAAAAGTTCCATTGCCCCAAGCTACAGGGATTAGATATGGTCTACCACCCTAGCTCAAACCGGAGTGGGTTATAGGGTTAGAGAAACTCCCACTGGTCAAAGCAGGCGGCCTGGCCGCAGTAAGCGCCCTTCCGGTCCAGAAGATTCCATAGGGTGGAATTCTTGATTCGAAATCGTCTGCCGCTGGCTGATATGCGGATCCCTGAATAGTCTTTGCAGTAGCCCTGTGCGGCAACCTGTTGCAGTATGTCAGCCCGTTGCTGCCGATTTATGGCTTCGGCTGACTTGCGGGAAGGCAGGCGGGTAAAGTCGTCCCATTCAAACTCAAACAGCTCCAGGGCCAGTGCGTTGCCATAGTTGAATATGGGGTCACCCTCTATTCCATGAGATACCACCACGAATGGGGCGGTGAAGGCACCGCACGCAGTTTTAATACCGTTGTTGTCTGGGGTGAGCAGTTCTTGTCCGGTCCAGTGGTGATAGCTTTGCAGCATAATTGCCACGTGCTCGTGGTGAAAGCCATTTGCCGGGCCTGGCATCCCTTGCATCTCCATGGCTATTTTTGCAGGGCGTATAGCTGCTCAATCTCCTGCGCCCAGATGTCGCTGTCTACGGTCTCCAGGACCATGGGGATCTCGTCAAAACGGTCGTCATTCATGATGTAGCTGAACAGGTCCCATCCTATCTTGCCCTGGCCCAGGCTCTCATGTCGGTCTACGCGTGATCCCAGATCTGGCTTGGAGTCATTCAGATGCATCCCGCGCAGGTAGTTGAAACCTACAATGGAATCAAACTCTGAGAAGGTGGTGTCGCAGTCAGCATGGGTGCGTAGATCATAGCCTGAGGTAAAGGTGTGGCAGGTGTCGAGACAGACGCCGATGCGGGATTTGTCCTCCACGCCGTCGATGATGCTGGCGAGATGTTCAAATCTGTAGCCCAGGTTAGAACCCTGTCCGGCGGTGTTCTCAATAACAGCTATTACATCCTGGGTCTGTTCCAGCGCCCAGTTGAGTGATTCCGCCACCAGTGACAGGCTCTGCTCCTCTGGGATCTGGCGTAGGTGACTACCCGGATGGAAGTTCAGTAGCTTTAGACCCAGCTGCTCACAGCGCTGCATCTCATCTAGAAAGGCGTGGCGTGATTTTTCCAGCCGTTCCGGTTCAGGGTGGCCCAGATTGATCAGATAGCCGTCGTGGGGCAGCACATGCTCGGCTGCTATACCAATTTGGCTAAGGTTGCTTTTAAACTTCTGGATGTTGTTTTCGCTGTATGGCTTTGCCTGCCACTGACGCTGGTTCTTGGTGAACATGGCAAAGGCTCTGGCGCCTATGCTCTCGGCATTGAGCGGAGCGTTTTCCACCCCGCCGCTAATACTGACATGGGCTCCAATACGTTTCATATACAACTCAATTAATGGTGGTTGAACAGGTATTACTGATGGTACTGCAGGGAGGGGTGAAGGGCTAGAGTTGGGTTATCCCCAGGTGCGGAAACGCCCGGTATCCACGTGAATAAAGTTGGCTTGTGGGTAGTAACCTACGCCACCGGCACGCATGGAGAGGGCGGCTTTACGCAGGTTTGACAGGTCGGTGCCAGGGAGCCTGATATCAATGGCGCGTCCGCGCATGTGTAGGCTTCTTTTGGCGACGCCTCCACTACGTGAGCTAAGCATCCGGTTGGTCTTGGGAGAGCGGTATCCAGAGATGATATGAAACTCTTTGCGGCTGCCGATTCTTAGTTGCAGATCATGCAGAATATCCATTAGGCCTGCATCTATGCGGTGCTTGTCACCAGTGCGGTGGTCGCGCAGGAAGTGGGCCATGTCACGCATGGTTTCAGGTATATACTTGCCGTCTTCCCAGTAGGTGGCCCGGATCTTTTCACCGGTGTGAAGGTTTCTCAGCTGTATCTTTCTCTCACCCCTGGAGGCAAGTATGCGCTTCCTGGAGTAGCTCTTTTTCTTTTTGGCTATGACCTTCTTGGATTTGGTGCGCTGGGCAATTTTGGTCTTGATTCTGCTCTTGGTCTTCTTGACTATTCTGCGAACCTTGGATGCTGGCCTGGTATTGCTGAGGATCTCAGGTTCGAATACCCCTGTCAGTTGTTCGGAAAGATCTAGGATTTCTGGTTCGAATACTCCCGCCAGTGGCTCCGTATATTCAACCATTTCCGGGACAACGATTTCGTTGGCGATGGTGGGCATGGCTTCGATGAAATCCAGACCAACTAGTTCATCTTTAATGATATTCTCGCTGAACATCAAGGCCTTGGGTAACAGGGCTGCTGCTACGCCGGTGGAGCAGGCGACAAAACGCCTCCGTGAGGTGTCGACGGCGGCGTCGCAGAACATGAGATTTTTTTGCTTGATAAACACTGCGTTTTATTTAGTAAAAGCTCTCTCCAGCGAAAAAACTGGTGATGTAATTTACCTTAAATCAGTATTTTAAGCAAAATAGTTACAAGGTCAAGCAATAAATTGGTCTAACTCTATTGTTTTACTGAATATTTTACTAGGTTATTAGCCTGCCGCCCCAGAACCAGCCAGGCTCCTGCTCATCTTATGGTCGCGCTTATATATGTCAGGTCGGAACTGTACAACACCGTTTTTATCCACCCATGCGGTCATATAAATGAGATATACAGGCACATTCTTATTTAGATCATGCTCTATGGTCTCTTCAGTTTCTATCAGTTCCACTACCTTGCTGGCTGACTCTGGTGTTGGGTTGTAGCCGTCGCCCAATAGCATGGCAGCAAGCTGTTCCGGTTTCTCCAGGCGGATACAGCCGGAGCTGAAGGCGCGAACCCGTTTATTGAACAGGGGGCGATAGGGTGTGTCGTGCAGGAAGATTCCATGTTTGTTGATGCTCTGGAACTTGATTCTTCCCAGGCTGTTGTGTGGACCTGGAGTCTGACGCAGCATGTAGGGGAAGTACTCTTCATCAAACTGATACCAGTCAATATCATACGGGTTATATTTGGCGCTGCCCTGGTCCCGCATGAAGACTTCAATGTTTTGACTGTCGAAAAAGTTAGGATCCCTCTGTTGCTGCGGCAGCAGGTCTTTTACCGCTATGCTCTGTGGGGCTGTCCAGGTAGGGTTGAATACTACCTGGGTGATTGAGCTCATGAAAGAGGGGCTGGAGCGGTCCTTACGTCCGATAATGGTGCGCATTTTTAACATGGACTGCTCGTTCTTGATGAACTGCATCTCAAACCCTGGGACGTTAACCAGGATGTACTGTGCGCCCAGGGATCTCGGCATCCAGCGCCAGCGTTCCATGCTGGTTACGATTTGACGAATACGCTCCCTGGCACTGGTGTTCATGGCCTTTTTGGTGCCAGGACCTATTGCTCCGTCCATATCCAGCCCATGACGTTTCTGGAAGCTCTCCACTGCTACCCGTAGCTGATTATCATAGACTTGGTCGTTACTGCCATAGACTTTCAGGCCGCCATTCAGCTCACCGGCCAGACGTCTCCTGACCAACGGGATATGGGGGTGGGTGGTTCCTGGCATTAGGGTGCGCCCCGGTGGGATCTGTGGCCAGGATCGGTTGTCGGCAATCTCTCGGTATTTGTCTAGGGCGGTGCGTAACAGTTTGTACGCGTTGTGCTGTGGCGGAAGATTGGAGATGGTATCTTTAAGATTGTTGTGTTTGAGGACCGTCTCAAGGGTTGTTATCGGATTAAATTTAACTGGAGTTATGTGCCACTCTTCATCGGCAGTGCGTGGGTCGAGGCGACCGGAGTGGACATCCTTGCTGTATTTGAAGAAGGCGTTGGTTAGTGCAATGTCAAATTTAGCCATCTTTTCATCATCCAGCTGATGGCAGTTGTTGACATTTGGGGTTATCTCATAATCATCCGGGTTTAGCCCCTCCTGAAATGACATTTCCAGATAACCCAGTAACAGATCCACGCTATAGCCGTGGTCGTCTGAACGGCACCAGGCCGGGCTGAAGCCGCGTGCCCGATAGAATTTACGTAGTTGCGCCCAGTCAAACTTCCGGGAACTCTGGGCCATGTACTTCTTGTTGTCGAACACTGCCTTGATCTGGGAACCAAGGGGACTATATGAGTAGAAGTCCTCTTCGAGGTTGGAAAACCCCACGGCTTGCAGGTTTGTGGCGGGTATTAGTAGCGCCAGACACAGTAAAATTTTGACTCTTATGCTGCTCGCATCAGCAGGCTGAGTTGGTTTAGTGCGAAAATACATTGGTACAGTGTCCTTGGGTGTCTGGTATGTGTGACTCAGGAAGAAATCAGGAGGCGCTTCCTGCACTTACATGATTTCATTGATGTTTTACAGATTGCCTGCTGTGCCATATCTCATAGGTCGCTAATCCTGGCGGCCTGCTGCTCCAGCTGTTTGAGGGCCAGTGCAGCCTCTTCCATCTTGTCGCGCTCCTTCTGTACTACGGCCTCTGGGGCCTTGTCGGTGAATCCCTTGTTGGAGAGTTTCTTTTCAGCCCGTTCCATATCCTGTTTTAGCCTGCTCATCTCCCTATTTAGACGCTCCAGTTCCGCATCCTTATCGATGAGACCACTCAATGGAATAAGTAGTTTCATTTCCCCCACCAGGGCAGTGGCAGACTCCGGGCCCTCATCGCCTGGGGCCAGTATCTCCACAGACTCGGTGCGGGCCAGGAAATCCAGATAGTGACGATTATTCTGGAAATAGCTCACGTCTGTCTGTGATGTATTCCCCAGTAGCACTGGAATCTGTTTGCCCGGGGCTATGTTCATCTCACCCTTGATACGGCGTACCCCCAGAATGAACTGCATTACCCACTCCATCTCCTGTATGGCTGCGGCATCAATCTTTGCCGCGTTTGCCACCGGGTAGGATTGGGTCATTATAGTATCCCCAGTGGCATCTGTGAGGGGGGCCACCCGCTGCCAGATCTCTTCGGTGATAAAGGGCATGATGGGGTGAGTCATGCGTAGCAGGGTCTCCAGGACCCGCACCAGGGTGTGGCGGGTGCCGCGTTTCTGTTGCTCGCTGAACTCTTCGCCCATCAGTACCGGCTTGGACAGCTCCAGGTACCAGTCACAATATTCGTTCCAGGTGAACTCATAGATGGCCTGGGCGGCATGGTCAAAGCGATAGCTCTCTATGGCTTCAGTGACCTTGGTCTCGGTCTGTTGCAGGCGGGAGATGATCCAGCGGTCGGCCACGCTGAGTTCGAAATCGTTGTTATCCTTGCCGCAGTCCTGATCCTCGGTGTTCATTAGTACGTAGCGGGCAGCATTCCATAGTTTGTTGCAGAAGTTGCGATAGCCCTCAATGCGGCTGGTGGAGAGGACGATATCCCGCCCGGTGGAGGCCAGGGCGGCAAAGGTGAAGCGCAGGGCGTCGGTCCCCAGTGCCGGGATGCCAGTTGGGAATTCCTTGCGGGTTTGCTTTTCGATCTTTGGCGCATCCTTGGGTTGCATCAATCCGGTGGTGCGTTTGGTGACCAGGGGCTCCAGGTCGATGCCGTCGATTAGGTCGATAGGATCGAGTACATTGCCCTTGGATTTGGACATCTTCTGGCCTTCGGAGTCGCGCACCAGACCGTGGATATACACCTCGTGGAAGGGCACATCATCCATGAACTTGATGCCCATCATGATCATGCGCGCCACCCAGAAGAAGATGATGTCGAATCCGGTGACCAGCACGCTGGTGGGGTAGAAGCTCTTAAGCCTTTCGGTATCCTGCGGCCAGCCCAGGGTGGAGAAGGGCCAGAGGGCGGAGCTGAACCAGGTGTCCAGCACATCTTCGTCCTGACTCAGGGCATAGTCGGCATCCAGATTGTGCTTTTCGCGCACCTCCTGCTCGTTGCGGCCCACATAGACGTTGCCTTCGCTGTCGTACCAGGCGGGGATGCGGTGCCCCCACCAGATTTGACGGCTGATGCACCAATCTTCGATATTACGCATCCACTCGAAATAGGTGTTCTTCCAGTTGTCCGGTACAAACTTGATCTTGCCGCTCTCCACCGCCTCGATGGCGGGTTTGGCCAGGGGACCGGCCTTTACGTACCACTGATCGGTGAGGAGGGGTTCGATCACCGAGCCGGAGCGGTCGCCGCGTGGCACCATCAGCTTGTGGTCGTCGATCTTCTCCAGTAGACCTAGCTCTTTCAGGTCGGCCACGATCTGTTTGCGGGCGTCGTAACGGTCCATGCCGATATATTTTGCCGGGATCAGTTCACCTTCTTCCGGTTCGTTGTCACGGATGACAGCATCTACGGTGAAGATATTAATCAGTCCGCCATGGCGCTGTTCGCTGACGCTTACCTCGTCGCGATGCCGTTGCCAGACGTGGTAATCGTTGAAGTCATGGGCCGGGGTGATCTTGACACAACCGGTGCCAAACTCCGGGTCCACATGCTCTTCATCTGAGATGATGGGAATCTTGCGGCCGGTGAGTGGCAGTTCCAGCAGTTCGCCGATCATGTGTTTGTAGCGCTCATCACTGGGGTTTACCGCAACGGCGCAGTCGCCCAGCATGGTCTCGGGGCGGGTGGTGGCCACCACCATATGCCCCTGACCATTGGAGAGGGGGTAACGCATGTGCCACATGCTGCCATTTTCTTCCTGCGACAGCACCTCCAGATCAGAAACTGCGGTGTGCAGTACCGGATCCCAGTTCACCAGGCGCTTGCCACGGTAGATCAGGCCCTCTTCGTACAGGCGTACGAATACCTCTTTGACCGCATCAGACAGCCCGTCATCCATGGTGAAACGTTCATGTTCCCAATCCAGGGATGAGCCCATGCGCCGCAGCTGGCGGGTGATGGTGTTTCCAGACTTCTCTTTCCACTCCCATATCTTGTCGATGAACTTTTCGCGTCCATAGTCGTGACGGGTCTTGCCCTCGGCATTTACCAGGCGTTCTACCACCATCTGGGTGGCGATTCCGGCGTGGTCAGAACCGGCCTGCCACAGGGTCTTGTCACCCTTCATGCGATGGAAGCGGATCAAGGCATCCATGATGGTGTCCTGGAAGGCGTGCCCCATATGCAGGCTGCCGGTGACATTTGGCGGCGGGATCATGATGCAGTAACTGTCGCTGCCGTCTGCGGTGTCTGAGGGGGTGAAGTATCCGCGCTCTTCCCAAGTCTGGTACCAGCGCTGCTCCAGGTTCTTTGGATCGTAGGTTTTTTCCATAGGTCGCTACAGGGTGATGTCTTTATGTTATGTGGTTTATGCTGAAGGTGACAGTATAGGCGTTATCCGCCGTAACCAGATGTAATTCCTACGAAATAGACGCTGGAAACCTACATGTCGTCGAGTTGACGCTGGAGGCAAAAAGTACCGTTCAGACACGAAACGAAACATTATATCCTTACAGGAGAAATAATATAAGATCGGATGTCAGGTAGAGGTCTGAGTTGGCCAGTTTTTCTCATACCAAGAAACAACTTGCAACAATAACTGGATAATTTGCGTTGATTTTTTTACTCTTACTCATATGTCCATATCAAAAAGACGCATAGTAACACCACAGATAAGCATTGATGGCTCAGGCAGTCTACCCAAGCGGCTGGTTGTAATCCTGCTATTGCTTGTGGTCTGGACTGGGGCCGTCTATCAGTTCGGACGTGATGGTTTCGATCTGGGTATTATTGATCCGCCTGAAGAGGTGGTGAACTCCGGGCGCCAACTGGAACAGCTCAGATCAGAGTACAAGGCCCTGAAGAGACGGGCCGACGCAATTGGCAAATCCGGGCAGGAGATGAGCAATGCCCAGAAGATGGCCATGGACGAGATCAGTCGGCTACAGGATGAACGAACCAGCCTGATCAAGGATATATCCGCCATCACGGCATCGGCTGAAGAGCATAAGCTCAGGCTGGATATCAAAGATGTGGAAATCAGACCTGGCACCGAGCCGGGGATATTTAACTACACCGTGACCATCGAGCCGCAGCAGGGTGTAGATTGGGCGGTGAATGGTACCTTGAAGCTTGAGGTGGTGGGGGCGACAGATGGTGAGCCAGTCGTAGTTGGCATGTCTGAGGATGATGGAGTCCAGGAGGATAACCGTCGCGTGTTTGGCCTGCAGCAGGATCTGAAAGGCACTTTGCAACTTCCAGAAAAATTTACTGCTGAGGCCCTGACCATGGAGCTGGTGACCGGTGATGACTCGGCCAGCCTGCTGACGCAAAAGTATGAGTGGTCTGACGTGCTGCTGGACCCACAGCCACAACAGGATGGGGTGGCCACTACAGACGACGCGATCGAGAATCTGAAACGATCAAATCTGGCCCTGGTGATAAAGATGGCGAAGTATGAAAGGGCGGAGCAAAAACGCCTGGAGGCCGCAAGCAGCGGTGAGGCCAGTAAACTGGAGCAGGAGAGGGAGGCCATGGTACAGGAGGTCGCTCAGCTCAAGCAGAAGGTGATGGAGCTCAGTGGCCAGCTGAAGGTCAAGGGGATTAGCCTAAATCCAAAAGCCAAGGGTGGCAGTGTTGAAATGGAGGTCACTATTACCCGCTCCATCATAGATGGACAGCGTATGATTGGTGTAATGACCGTATCCTTGATTGGGATTGAGGATGACAAGGAGAAGATCTATAACCTGGAGAAGCTTACCTCCGACCAGAAGCTAAACTACAAGCTGGGGTTTAAAAACTATCAGACCATTAAAGAGCCACTGCAACTGCCAAAAGGTTTTGTTCCGCATAAGATCATGATCCATGTTGAATCAGAAAATATCGAGATTGAACAGCTCAATGAGGAGTTTGATTGGCTGGAACTGGCGGAAAAGGCCAAGGGTAAAAAATCCTGATAGACCGATCTCAATTCCCGGCACACCAACTCCATATAAATCAATAACGTAATTCAAGTCCGCTCTGGGCAACCCTGTTACTGTGCAGGCGAGTTTTCGTAGGCTAGTATTAAATCAGTTTCAAATTCCTTAACAGATCCGTGTATTACCCAGGGATTATCTTAGGGCCTGTTAACACTAATCCAATAGGCTCTGTTACGCCTGAAAAAGCGTCAATCTAGGCGCGAGGAGTGTAGTTTGGTCATTCCAAATGAACAACGAGCAAAGCTTACCGCATCCTGCTCACGCACCTTACCAACATCCATGTTGGCAACAACGAGTGGCGCTTTTTCAGGCGTAACCCGAAGGGCTGGGGCTATTTTTCCGCCCAGCGGCGTTATCATTCATTCATGTAGAGTCACTACACATCACTCATTCTGCCTTGCTGGACGAAAAAATAGTCCCAGCAGTGCCTATTGGATTAGTGTTAACAGGCCCTAGTTGTGCTGCCCGTTTTATATGAAGAATAATCCTGTGTCAGGGATCCACAACAACAACCGGTGGGAGAGTTTAGAGAGATGAATTTTCGTAAAGTCGGTTTAGTGCTCCTGCTGTTGCTTCTGGTTACACTCTTCTTTGTCCTGGATCTTGGCCAGTATCTCAATCTGGAGTACCTTAAATCCAGGCATGTCGACCTGCTCTCCTGGCGTGATGCCAATCCATTCCAAAGCGCCCTGATATTCTTTCTGATCTATGTGGTGGTTACCGCGGTGTCCCTGCCGGGCGCGGCGATGATGACCCTGGCCGTGGGTGCAATATTTGGTCTGTTCTGGGGTACGGTGTTGGTCTCATTCGCCTCTACCCTGGGTGCGACCCTGGCCTTTCTGATCGCCAGATTTGTGCTGCGTGACAGCGTACAGAATCGTTTTGGGAGCCGATTGAAGCCGCTGAATCAGGGCATTGAGAAAGATGGGGCATTTTATCTGTTTGGGCTGCGTCTGGTTGTGGTCATCCCTTTCTTTGTTATAAACCTGGTCATGGGGCTGACCCCTATCCGTACCTGGACCTTCGCCTGGGTCAGTCAACTTGGAATGTTGGCTGGTACGATAATATATGTAAATTTTGGCACCCAATTGGCCAGGATTGATTCCCTGTCTGGACTTCTGTCCCCATGGCTAGTGTTCTCACTTGCTTTGCTGGGAATATTTCCGTTGATTGCCAAGAAGATATTGTCTGTTATCAAGGCCCGTCGCGCCCTGGAGGGGTATGCAAAGCCTGCCAGCTTTGACTGCAATATGGTGGTTATAGGCGCCGGTTCCGGTGGGCTTGTGGCTTCTTATATTGCGGCTGCGGTGAAGGCCAAGGTTACCTTGATAGAACGGAACAAGATGGGTGGTGACTGCCTGAATACTGGCTGTGTCCCATCCAAGGCCATGATCCGCTCAGCCCGGTTTCTGGCGCACACCAAACGGGCGCAGGAGTACGGCTTCAAACCATTGCAGGCAGAGTTCAACTTTGCCGATGTGATGGAGAGGGTGAATGGGGTGGTGGAGAAGGTGGCGCCCCATGATTCAGTGGAAAGATACACCGGTCTGGGTGTGGATGTGATCGAGGGTGAGGCGAAGATCACCTCGCCATACACGGTGGAGGTGAACGGGGAGACGTTGACCACAAGAAATATTGTGGTGGCCACCGGGGCGGGGCCATTCATTCCGCCGATCGAAGGGGTTGAGCTAATCAACTACCTGACGTCCGACAATCTGTGGCAGCTGCGAGAGCTGCCGCCACGTCTGCTGGTGCTGGGTGGGGGACCTATCGCCTGTGAACTGGCTCAGTGCTTTGCCCGTTTTGGTTCCCAAGTGACCATAGTAATCCGGGGGCCGAGGTTGATGCGGCGGGAAGATGATGATGTGGCAGCACTGGTTACTGAACGCTTTCTGGAGGAGGGTGTCGATATTCGGGCCGGCCACATCATCAAGGCATTCCGTGTGATGGATGGCCGCAAGGAGTTGCTGGCCGAACATGAGGGGCAAGAGGTCTCGTTTGAATTTGATCAGGTGCTGATGGCCCTTGGTCGGGTCGCCAACACCACTGGTTTTGGCCTTGAGGAACTGGGAGTTGAGATAAGTGAACGCCGCACCATCGAGGTAAATGAGTTCCTGCAGACCAACTTTCCCAACATTTACGCCTGTGGCGATGTGGCAGGCCCATATCAGTTTACTCATACCGCAGGACATCAGGCCTGGTATGCGGCGGTCAACTCCTTGTTTGGTATGTTTCGGCGTTTTAAGGTGGACTACTCGGTTATACCCTTTGCCACCTTTACCACGCCAGAAGTGGCGCGGGTGGGCCTGAACGAGAAGGAGGCCAAGCAACAGGGCATTCAGTATGAGGTTACCAGCTACGGACTGGATGACCTGGATCGGGCCATCGCCGATGGAGAGGGGCATGGGTTTGTAAAGGTCCTGACCGTGCCGGGCAAAGACCGGATTCTGGGTGCTACCATCGTGGGTGAGCATGCCGGTGAACTGATCGTGGAGTTTATTAGTGCCATGCGCCACCGCTATGGGTTAAACAAGATTCTCGGCACTATCCACATCTACCCAACCTGGTCCGAGGCCAACAAATATGCCGCTGGAAACTGGAAGAGGGCACACGCCCCGGAAAAACTGCTGCGACTGGTAGAGCGGTTTCATGCCTGGAACAGGGGCTGATTAGATACCGCATAACAAAAGGACTGCGCTGTGGCCTTGCACAAGATAGTTTCAGGAGGACAGACCGGGGTGGACCGCGCCGCCCTGGACGTTGCCCTGCAACTTGGCATGCCCTGTGGCGGCTGGTGTCCCAAGGGAAGATTGGCCGAAGATGGCGAAATTGCCGCCCACTATCCACTGCAAGAGACCCCTTCCAGCAACTATCGGGTGCGCACTGAATGGAATGTGCGGGACTCTGATGCAACCTTGATTCTCAATCTGGGAGACCTTGAGGGTGGTACCGCCCTCACCGAGGTGCTGGCAAATGGCTATGCTAGTCCTTGCATGGTGCTGGACCTGGAGTCAGACCGGAATCTAGAGCAAATACTGGCCTGGCTGCAGGAGCACGATGTTTCAATCCTCAATATCGCAGGCCCACGTGGTTCCAAGCAGCCGCATGCGTACAGGTTTGCCACCGAGCTGCTGCAACGCCTTATCCCCATTGCCAGGGATCAGGTCTGATTACAGCTAGAAACAGAGTGTGATCTGGTGCTCAAAATCACATGTTACGTCAATAATCTTATGTAGATAATTAAAGAAGTAGCGAAACTTATTGATTGACAAGTAATTATATTCGTCCTATGCTCCAGAAAACCGCTGAGGATATAGAGTTGCGGTATCTGTACTATTTTTGCCAACGGCAATAACAAACTGGATGCTTAAGAAGGGGGAGTTACTATGGCTCAAATTAGATTAGCGGCTGCTGCAGTGGCAGCAACCATAGCGATTGGTTCTCTGGCAGTAACTGGATGTACCGCCCGCGAAACGGGCAGTAATTATAGTAATGGTCAGGTGCCAGAAACCGGTGAGATGGTTGCAGATGCTGCTGTGGTCCGCCCCATGACCCTCTGGGCATCTGCCATAGGTGCAGTAGGCTGGGTAGTTACACTCCCGTTTACCTTGCCCAGTGGCACCGCCGGTGAAGTTGGAAAGGCCTGGGTAGGTGACCCGCTTAAGTACACCTTCTGTCGTCCCGTTGGCGAGATGGATGATAATTCAGATACAGAGTGCTTCGCCAGAAACGATGGCGAGATAAACGACAACGTAAAAAGGTAATACCTCCCCCCGGCGACAGAAGGCTGATTCAGGATGTATCTGTAGGCCAATTTGTTGTGAGGTTGTTTAGAGCCACTTCTTAGTGGCTCTTTTTTTGTACGCGCTTAAGCGTGCGTGTAAGGGTAATCAATAGGTCGGCGGTATCCGATTTCAGGAATTAATCAGAGATGATCTGGGTTAATTATTTTGCTAATACACGAAGTGAATAGCCGCCCAATACCCGTACTGTTAAATCTTTATTTGCCAAAAAGGCAAGCTTCCTGGGTAATTTTAATAGTTTAGCCTTCCATCTTAGGTTTGGTAATTCCAGAGAGGTTCCTGTGTAAAAATAATCAAGAACCTCATATCCAGTATCTTTTAGAGTTTCCAGTGCTGTTTCCTTTGTAAAATAGTGGATATGTCCGGCTATTTTCTTGCTCTGATAATTGGAGAAGAACGAAGAATAGTTTGAATTGATAAATCAAGTGGGATATGGAATACCTTGTATTCTGCCTTTTTTTTCAACTTTGTTAGAAAGCCAAAATAGTCTTCAGCGTGCTCAAAAAACATCAATTGCCATTACAATATCAAAATGTTCATCAGAGTCCTCAAGTAGATTGGAAAGTTTAAAGGATAGATTGTCCTTGGTCTTCGTGCTGCATAGTTTAAATGCTTGAGGTGAGATTTCGTATCCGACAAATTCCACATCGTCAGTATAGTGCTCTGACAGCTGCTTGAGTATTTCTCCAGCCCCACATCCAATCTCACAAATTCTATTTGGAATCAGAGAGTTATTTTCGATTATGTTTTTTATTTGCCTGGCCTTCCACGGCGAGTCAGCTTCATGCCATGAAGGATTATTTACAAGATATGTTCCGTCTTCGTAGATTTGTTTCATCTGGTATTCCATATTATTTTACGCATAACGATTGTAGCAGGCGCGTTATGGAATCTAGCTGTAGGTGAAATAAAATAAACATCGATCTGGCTGTTTTTGTTAAGGCCTTTGTTTGAGGTTAGCGAAGGTCACGCTTAAATGACCTGTTAGGCATCTGGCTTTAAAGCGTCTAATTTATTGCTACGATATAACCACCAAAACCCAGCAAACAAAGCGAACCATACTCCGGTTCGTAAAGACATAGCGCGAAGGCTTTCAACAGCAATAGAGTTACCCTCTGTGTATAGAAAGAAGATTGCTGTCAGCATGGTGAGGTTGAGAACAAATATAGTAGCTGCGACATACATGCCTTGTTTGATGTTGCGCCATGCGATGATACCTGCTGCGACATAAACAATACCCATTGCTGCGTTATAGATTAGTAGCGGTCGGAAAACGATATACCCCGGATTTGACCCTAGAAGGACACGAGTGCCTGCAAAAATGGTTAAAAGACCAAATAATACAGCTACAGTTACCAATATGTTTTGGGTGATTCTCATTTATCAAGGTATCTAGTGAGTGATCTATTTATTGAGGTGCTTAACGACTAAGCTTACAGGGATAGGCGCGTTAGCGCTAAAGTCCTGGATGAGCGTAATGTTATGCATTACTTTATTATGGTGTATCACCATATATCTCCAGCATATCAGGTCGTTCAGTAAAATAATAATGAACCCAAATATAAACATGGTTGAATAGTGCCGCTAAAATTGCCGCTTTCGATAGAAGTAATAATCCAGGCAAATAAAGGATCATTAGGCCAAATACGTACATCCCGTTATCAGTATATTTAAATATCCCTTTTTTTACATAGGGCTCATTGTAGTGTTTATCGAAATGATCAATTCCATATGCTCTTTTAATAGTGAAGTAATTTTTTACCGAGTAAAAAAGGAATATTACTAGAGGTGTTATTAGTACTGCTAAAGCATAACTGAGCATCGGATTTATATTTAGAGTGCCTTTACTACTATACGCCAGAATGATTATTGTAATCAGCCGGCTTATAAATAGTAATGAAAACCCTGTGGCATATATTTTAAACGACAGATTTAGGCCATAGCGTTTTGTGAATGTTCTTTGGTAAAGCTCAAGCCGCCAGACACCCCAAACATAAACTTGATGAATAATGGGAATTGCAATTGCCAACCAGAACCATGTTTTTGTAGTTAAACCCCATAAATTTCCGCTTAATATCTCAGTGTCATTGTTTAGATATAAGTTGATGGCAAAGATTATGATTATTAATGAGATGAAGTGCCATATTTGGTATTTAAATATTTTTCTAGTTTCGCTCATGTTTCAAATATATTGCCTATTTGAAATAGTCGGAATTATGTAGCAGTTGCAACTGCTACATAATTCCGGAAATAGTGATTAGTAGTGTAAGTTAAAACAGCCATAGCAGTTAAGGGTTATTTGTCCCGCTTGAACGCTTGTTATGCACTGTCCCCACTTTTTAATAATTATTCTTTCGTTATCTTTGCATCTTCTAGCAGAACAGGATAAAAATAGCCGTAGCTATAATCCTTATCCAGTGTAAGTTTGCCTTCAACGACAACTATGTCATCAATAGCCACTGTGCTATCCGTGGTGACGGTCAGATCATCCGCAGTACTACTGTCTTTTATATGTAGCCAGTTTTTTCCCATTACTTTGGCGGTGTATCGAGTGACCTTGCCTCGTAGACGTATTGTTTTTCCGCTGAGCTTTTGTTTTTGAGCATGGATCTCAGCGATAGTATGGCCCTGTTTTACTTTATGAATGCCTGTAACAGGTTTGGCTGCTTGTTTCTGTTTGATCTGGCTGTGCGCTGAAGCCATTCCTCCAGCATTGCTCGCCGAAGATTTTTTACCAGTGATATAACCGCCTACAAAATAGATAATGGGAAAATCACGCTTCATGGATTTACTATGGAAATTTTCCATGGGTGTCTCTGTTGAAAAGCCGATCATATCGCCGATTTTAAGAGGGGTGTTTGGCCCGGCGGCCCACACTTTCTTTTTGCCCGTATCAATCTCGGCATAAGTGTAACCGGAGTTCTTTAAAATCTCCGTTACCTTGCCGTGAATTGTGTTTGGGGTGGTGTTCTGTTCCGCATAGGCAGAATTGATTGTGCCTGCACTGAAAAGAACGAAAGAAAAACAGCTAAACAGTATTAATAAAAAATTAGTACGATGTCTCATAATCATATTGCTCTCAGTTTAATTATTTGCTCATAACGTCTCGTATAACCGGCTAGCACCTGAAAACCCGCTTGACACTAGAAAGGCAACGACTAATAGCAGAGCAAAAAAAAACGCCGTTGTTAGCAATTCCGCGTTCATGCGTTTGTTAGGCAACTTACGGTACCACAGTTTTTCAGAAGAAATGTTGCTTGACCGATCATGCGCTACCTGGCATTCATTGTGAATGACATTTCTCACTATGAACTCTTCGCGCGCGCGCACTTAAGATGGAACTACAGATACTTCGGCAACAATACCACTGAATTCTTCGCCTTGCGGTATCACATAGAATCCCAAAAACCAGTAACACAAGCCGCGAACAGGCTCAGAAATTATTTCCGGGCCACTACCAAAGTCGATCGCTGCGTCAGGGGACATGATTTGATAATCGTGAATCCAGCCTCACCGATCTGCTTTATCAGTGAACCCAGCACACGGAATTTTACTATTTGGATCGAACAGCAGAAGGTTCAGAACGAACAACGCTCCGAATAACTGGGGGATTACCAGAGTTGGAGAATTTGTCATCCCGGCGATGGTCCAGGCCCACGGCCCCACAGGTGTTCAGCAGGGCCTCCAGATGGTCGGGTACTGTGCCGCGGTGGCCGGAACCTCCTCGATCTATTTCTCCGAATCCCCCAAAATGGCGAACAATCCAAACTGGACGGCGGTGGGCACCACCTGTACCTGCAACGGTGCCATTAATATATCGGAAATGCTCAAAGTCATGACTATGTAGCTACTCCTTTTCATGTTTGTATAACGTTTTGCCTAGGGGCGCGGAGCCGTGCAGCGGTGGGGCATTCCAGTGAGTGAATGCGAACGATTTGAGCTACTTATTATGTTAGTACTATTAATTTTGTTAAATATGGCAAAGTACACAAAACTGCGCCTATTTGTAAGGCTCTGCCCAGCTTGGATAGCTCTGGGTAATGTTCTTTTATTTCTTTATTAAATGGCCAGAATTGTATTGATGGCGGACGTTTATTTGTTTGTGCTTCATATGTGTGAAGAACAAATATACTTAGAAACAGCAAAATCGTTCCAAGTACGAAAGCTATATTTACACTTAAATTAATTAGAAATTCCATTTATCTATTTGTATAAAGCTATGTTAAAGGGTGTTGACGCGACAGCATCCAAGTGAGCGTAGCGAACGGCTTGAACAACTTGTTGGGTGCAGGTTTCGATGCCAATATCACGCTATTGAACAACTGCTGATGATTGGTATTTATTTGAATGAAGCTCGCACGGAGGAACGCTAGAGCATATTCACGAAATGCTTTTAATTCTATTAAATCGGCTTTAACTTCCATGATGTTCCTTGCCTTATTATTTTTATTTGCAACGCGAACCACGAAAGAACGTTGCACTTTCGTTCAGGTATTTTAGACAGCTCTGCTGAACAACGACCTGGCTACGCTTGTTAAGTGTTGATACCCCATAGTTCAAGCCTTGACTCTATATATTTACGCAACAATGAATATTTGAAAGCTACCTTCGAATTCTTATTTTCCTGGAACTGTTTCGAAGATTCAAGAACGAATGCATATGCTCGGCGAACTAACTCTTGACCATCATCAAAAGCCTCCATTTCGCGTCGCATTGCCGGCCCGATAAAATCAATAAACGGGTAGCCATCATCGTCAATAGCTAAAAATTCCATACTGTGCTTCGCCAGTTCCTTTGAGACTTGTGAGACTTCATCTGTTTCAGTACATTCTGCCAAGTACTGTAGGTACGACTGTAGCTCCCCACCTACTACCACTCGTGGGTAATTTGCTACGTGTGACTCGAGCGCATATGCACGAGCTAGCGCCGCACCATAAATGTCATTGTGCTTGACCTCAATACCGATTCCAATATCGATACCACCACGAATGGGATGGCCAGAAGCGAGGGAGGTTAACGACGTAGCTGCCGTGGCTCCAATAATCGCGTAAATACCACTAATAGGTAGCTTGGCACCTCGATCCGCTCGTAAGGACAAAAAAGCAACCACGAAGTCCGAGAATTGATGAAATCGTATCGGGTTAGATACTAACTCTTTAAAAATCTGTTTCTTCTCGTTCGGCAGGCCTTTTGGCGGTGTGCGCTTCTTTTCAAAATTGCCAAAGAATTTGTTGAAAGAAGAACGCATCGACTTCACGGCACCGTAAGTATTCTTTAGTGCCTGAACGAACTTCTCATGTTCTTCGGTGTTTTTAGAATCAGGTAGACTTTTGAGAGCTCGCAGCTGCTCCTGTTGCCCCATTAAATCGATGAAGGCTACTGCGTAGTAACTCGAATCAATGCGTTTATGTTTCTTCCGTGCCATTTGTACACTTAATGCCTAGCTCACCGGAAAAATGCGAGCGCAGCGAGTATTTTGTCCGGCGGAGCTACTTGTTAGGGCCATCATCGCTATTCCATGAAGCCTTTGTGAACTTCCCAGTACCTTTGGTTAGATTTTTTCTTTCAATCATTTTAGATTTAAATTGAAATTCTTCGCTTATTCTGACGATCAGTAACTTATTAAAATTGCCAGCTCGCTTAACTTGAACGGTATCACTAGACTTCATGGGGCTAATGGTCTTGATTTCGAAAAAATCATTGCCCATTCGCCCGTCTGAACCAGGGGTGTTGGGCTTGTGTCTCTTTATTCCATATTTAATTTCGCCATAAAGTTCACCTAGTTCGCCGTATATTGGCAGATGGCGTCCTGTCGTTTCTAAGTAGTTTTTTGCTGCCTCGATCATCTTAGCCAATAACTCCCAGAGTTGGAGTGTCGATGGCGGTAGTGATTCTCCGAGAATTTCATCATCAGGTTCCCAACTATCGTCGTCATCAATGTAATTCTCAATGAGATCCCAACTAGTCCATTCGCCATCTTCGTAAATTCCGTTTACCCAGTTGATCCGTTCTTCTTCAAACATCGTTGAATCCAATTTTTGCCATAACAGTGATATAGACAGACTCTCTGCATATCGAAATAGGCAGAGTCTATATAACACGATTCGTAATTGTCTGGTTTCGTGTGATTTATTGGTGTGGTTTGGCAATGCCTTGCCTGGTTTGAGCGGGGGATAAAGCAGTGGGGTATTTTTGGTGCTGGTTGGTCGTTGAGTAACATAACCGTTTTTACATCCTTGATATTTTTATTTTATCCCAGCCTCATGCAACTACGCATTGCAATTTATATTCAGAGCTTACCTTAGTATTTGAGAGGTAGTCAAATATCCGGTTTTGTGATGAAAATCTGAATATATCTAATTACAAAAAGGGGAATAGGTCCGGTTCAATGTGCCATTAATATGGCGGGGTAGATAAACATGCGTGGGTTGAACGGATGCTGATAATGCTCTGTCTTGCGCGAGGAGCCAATCTTGGTTAGAGCGCAGCTGTTTCTATGATTAAGAGTTGGTTTTCGCGGGCGCGATTTTATGGTTTTAATATGAGGGTTATTTAACCGGTGTAATTCTTACCAAAGCACCCATGATCGGGTGGTCAATGTAGTGGAGTACTCCACTACGCATGCGGCGGTGGGCCTGCATGCGGAAGTAGCCGGGGGCAGGGCCGTTGCTGGTTTCCAGCAGTAGATCCAGGTCCAGGTGCAGGTAACGTTTGACGCTTACCTTTGCTGTGCCGGTAACATTGCCGGTTTTGGTTTTGCCTGATACGTGGATGGGGGTGGCGTTGCTCCTGCTCACTGCCGGTTGTCTCCATAGCATGTGGGTCAGCCTGACCGGTTTGCCACTGGCGCGGCGCATGCGCTTGGCTACATTGACCAGGGTGCGCTTTGAGTTGGGGAGTCTGGAGTAGAGTCCCTTTTTGCTGGCGAGGTGGGTTGCGTTATGCAGGTCTGGTTTTCCTGGGTCTTCGGGCCAGGACTCATTCATGGCAGCGGCCCGTGAGGTGCGTTCGAATATGACCAGTTCCACGTCGTACTTGGATGCGGCCAGCAGGTTTCCGGCGATCAGTAGGCCTGCGCTTAGCAGAAGCAGTTTTAGAATTGTTCTCATATGAGGTTCGCCCTGGTGCTTAACATCCATGGTTCTATTGTTTCCCACTCCAGAGAAAAAATCGAGTGGTTATTGATTGAATCCCGGTAAACCACCGCCTCGGGCGGTGAAATACTAAAAGGCGTTGCCGTTCCTGCGCACAGTGCAGGGGGACGGACAAGTGGCATTTTTTGCAGAAGAATGAGTTTTTTCACCTGTGGGAGTGGCGACCCGTCACGATGGGCTTGGCAATCAGCCTGCCATATTCCATCGGCGCGGGACGCGCCTCCCACAGGCTAATTGGTGGGGGGATCTGTTAGTCCCTGCCAGGGGCCTTCTTCATACTACCGATTGTGAGTAGTAGATGATTTTGATTATGCTGGAACCCTGCTTAGCCTCTGATCTCATCCAGGATGGCTGCAACCTGATCTATGCGCCTGTCGCGTTCTGGCATCTCCCGGAAGAACTTCAGCTTGTTTGCGCCGTCCAGTTTGAACTCCTTGGCGCGGGTCTGGATCAGTCCGATCAGATGACCCGGGTCTATCTTGGGTTCGCCCTCAAATATGATGCGCCCACCGCTGGGGCCCGCCTCCAGCTTGCGGATGCCCATGGGGTTGGCCTTGAGTTTGAGCTGGGTGACGCCCATGAGGAATGCGGCTGGTTCTGGCAGCAGGCCAAAGCGGTCGATCATCTCCACCTGTAGTTCGCGCAACTCATCGGTGGATTTGCTGCTGGCTATGCGCTTGTACAGCACTAGGCGTGAGTGTACGTCGGGGATGTACTCCTCTGGTATAAGGGCGGGGAGTTGCAGATCCACCTCGGCGCCGTGATCCAGGGGGCGGTCCAGGTTGGGTTGTTGGCCGGCCTTCAGGGCCTGTACCGTGCGCTCCAGCAGTTCTGTATATAGGGTGTAGCCAATCTCATGGATCTGGCCGCTCTGGCCTTCGCCCAGGAGTTCTCCCGCGCCCCTGATCTCCAGATCGTGGGTGGCGAGGGTGAATCCGGCGCCCAGCTCTTCCATAGACTCGATGGCCTCCAGGCGTTTCTTGGCATCCGGGGTCAGGCTCCTGGGTGATGGGGTCAGCAGGTAGGCGTAGGCGCGGTGGTGAGAGCGCCCGACCCGGCCCCTGAGCTGATGCAACTGGGCCAGTCCCAGCTTATCGGCGCGGTTGATCAGAATGGTGTTGGCGCTGGGTACATCAATACCGCTCTCGATGATGGTGGTGCAGATCAGGATGTTGAAGCGTTGGTGGTAGAAATCCCGCATGATGGATTCCAGCTCCCGCTCCCGCATCTGGCCATGGGCCACCTGGAGCCTTACTCCGGGCATCAGGGTTTCCAGTTTGTGCGCCATGTTCTCTATGGTGCTCACCTCATTGTGTAGAAAGTAGACCTGGCCGCCGCGCTTGATCTCGCGCTGGCAGGCCTCAACAATAAGGGCGTCATTCCATTGGCTGACAAAGGTCTTGATCGGGTGTCGCGACACCGGTGGTGTTGCGATGATGGAGAGATCGTACAACCCGCTCAGGGCCATATTCAGGGTGCGGGGTATGGGGGTGGCGGTGAGTGTAAGTATGTCCACCTCGGCGCGCAGGGCCTTGAGACTCTCCTTGTGGCGTACGCCGAAGCGGTGTTCCTCGTCGATGATGATCAGCCCCAGCTGTTTGAATTTTACATCCTTCTGTAATAGCTTGTGGGTGCCCACCACTATATCTATCTTGCCCTCGGCCAGTCCCTTGATTACCTGCTTCTGATGCTTGGCCCCGCCAAACCTGGACAGGCCCTCCACCTGTACCGGCCAGTCGGCAAAACGGTCGGCAAAATTCTGCAAGTGTTGCTGTACCAGCAGGGTGGTGGGGGCTAGGATCGCCACCTGCTTATTCCCCTGCACCGCGGCAAAGGCGGCGCGCATGGCCACTTCGGTCTTGCCAAAGCCCACATCGCCACACACCACCCGCTCCATATGACTGGGTGATTCCATGTCGGACAGGACGGCGTCTATGGCTTGCTGCTGGTCCGGGGTCTCTTCAAACTCAAAGTTGGCGGCAAAGCTGGAGTACTCAGCGCCCGGTTGTGGGAAGGCGCAGCCTTTATTGACGGCGCGACGGGCATAGATCTCCAGCAGTTCTGCCGCTACGTCCCGCACCTTCTCGGCGGCTTTGCGTTTGGCCTTTTCCCACTGGTCACCGCCCAGGCGGTGCAGGGGGGCGTTGTCGGGAGATGCGCCGGAGTAGCGGCTGATCAGATGCAGGGAGGAGACCGGAACATAGAGCTTATCACCCTTGGCGTACTCCAGGGTGAGGAACTCGGTCTGCATGCCTCCAACTTCCAGGGTTTGCAGGCCCATGTAGCGCCCGACCCCATGGTCCTCATGTACCGCCGGGGCGCCGATATGCAGCTCGGTGAGGTTGCGCACCACCTGGTCCGAGTCGCCGAACTTGGCCTTGCGTCTGCGCTCCTGGCGCACCACCTCTCCCAACATCTGGGTCTCGGTTATGACTGCGATGCCCAGTTCCGGGAGCCACAACCCCTGTTCCAGTGGTGCCACGGCCAGCCCCAACTCCAGGTCTGATTGGATAAACTCCAGCCAGCCATGCACCGGAGTGGTCTTTATACCGTAGCCGGTCAGGGTCTCGCGCAACATCTCGCGCCGACCGGCGCTCTCGGCTACGAACAGAACCCGTCCCGGTTTGTGTTTTAGGAACCGTTGCAGGGCCGCTGCGGGGTGGGTGGTTCTGGACTGGAGGCCCAGTGGCGGCAGGGGTTTGGTGCTGAAGTTATGGAATGATTTATAACCCTTGGCGCGGGACTCTATCTCGCAGTGACCAAGCTGTATTGAGCGGCCGGTTTTCAGCTGGTTGGCCAGTTCATCGCTGGTGAGAAACAGTGATGGCGGTGGCAGTAGCGGCCGTTCTGCGTCATGGCGGCGCTGTTCGTAGCGTGCGCTGACCTGCTCCAGGAACTGTTCTGCCTGGTCCCGGCTCTGCTCATGATGGATGGTCAGATAGTTGGCTGGGAGAAAATCAAACAGGGTCGCGGTCTGTTCAAAAAACAGCGGTAGGTAGTACTCCAGTCCCCCTGGTGCGTTGCCATCCGACACCTCCCGGTAGATCAGACTGTTGCCAGGCTCGCCTTCAAAGGCGTTGCGGAAGGCACGGCGAAACCTGGTGATGGCCTCCTGGTTCATGGGGAACTCTTTGGCCGGCAGGACCTCTACCTGCTCTATCTTCTCCAGACTGCGCTGGGTCTCCGGGTCAAAGGTGCGGATAGTCTCGATCTCTTCATCGAACAGGTCGATGCGCAATGGATGCAGGCTGCCCATGGGGAACAGGTCCAGGATTGAGCCGCGTACGGCGAATTCGCCATGGGCCAGGACCTGGGATACGCATTGATAGCCGCTCTGTTCCAGGTGGCGTCTGGTGTCATCCAACGGGAGTCGGTTGCCCACCTGGTATAGAAAGCTGCCCTCATCCACGTAGCTGCGTGGTGGCAGGCGCTGCAACAGGGTGCCTATGGGGACAATCAATACGCCTTTTTCGGTTTTTGGCAGGCGATACAGGGTCTTGAGCCGCTCAGATACCAGTTCTGGCAGGGGCGGGAAGACATCGTAGGGGAGGGTCTCCCAGTCGGGGAAACTGATTACCGGGATCACATCGCCGGTAAAAAAGAACTTCAGTCTCTCTGTCAGTTCAGTTGCAGACTGCACATCTGACAATAGCACCAGTACCAAACCTTGAAACTCCCTGGCTGCCGAGGCGATGGCCAGGGCGTCGCTGATACCATATAGATGGCCCCACTGCAGGCGGTCGTTCTCCTGTTCTGGAAGTTGTGGCCGGGTGGGGTCAGAAAGGGGGGAGGTGGCTGTTTCTGGGTGGTTGGGCATTATTTGGTCTTGTGCTACTGCTGGTGAGGGCAGGATTGTCTCACAATGGAGGTACAGGGAAAACGATGCCTCGGAGATTATTATGGAGATTGAGCTTGCCTTGCTTGTATATACGGATATAGAGTTCCAAAGGTGTACTCCTTTCGGGGGATTAGATGAGTCTGTTCAAACGGAAACCGTCATTATTAAAGAAGTCCATTCTGGTGCGGGTTGGTGTTGCCATGGCCACCATACTCAGTCTGGCAGTCATCGGTATATTGAGCTCGGTGATTATCGCTGAAACCTCAGAGGGATTTGCCGCAGCCATCAACCAGGCCGGCACCCTGCGTATGCAGTCCTATCGCATCGCCAGCAGCCTGGTGCATGACACCGGCCTTGAGGCCGCGCAGAGCGGCGATATTACCCGTAAGCTGGTGGATGAATTTGAGGGACGCATCTATAGCCAGCGCATTCATGGTCTGTTGCAGAAGGGTACCAGTCTACGGGTCCAAGAGGCCTACCAGCAGGTCGAGCGGCGCTGGCAAGGGAGTTTCCTGCCCCAACTCAAGACCTATCTGTCAGCGGCGGGTTCAGATTCCAGGGCGGCAGGCAGCGCTACCCAGGGTAGTGCTGAAAAGCTGTTCTATCTATCCAACGTGGATAGTTTCGTGGATGATATTCACCACCTGGTAAAGGTGCTGGAGCTGGATGCCGAGAAGAAGATCCAGCAACAGCGGATGATCCAGATTGTAACCCTGGCCCTGATGCTGCTGGTCGTTGCTGTCAGCATGTATATGACCCATGCCAGCGTGCTTATTCCTCTGCGTAATCTTCTTACCTGTGCCCGTGCCGCCAGACATGGAGATTTCTCCATCCGTAGTAACTACCTGGAAGAGGATGAGTTGGGACAGTTGGGGCAGTCATTCAACGTAATGGCGGAAGACCTTTCCGTAATCTATGCGGATCTTGAGAAGAGGGTAAAGGAAAAAACGGCGGACCTGGAACGGAGCAACCAGTCACTGGAGCTGCTGTACGCGGCCACCAAGCGTCTGACAGAGTCGTCTCCAACGGAAGAGGTGCTGCAAGAGCTTATTCACGATATTGAACGTACCACCGGGATTAAGGGTGGGTATGTCTGCCTGGGTAAACCAGGAGATAAACAGGCGTTTAGATTGGCATCAGCCAGGTTTGGCGGTGATGATGCAACTGCCATGAGCCCATTGGATTGCCAGGTCTGTCTGGGTAAGGGGACTTCCCACACCTTTGAGCTGGAGCGTCTGAACCGACCTGCCACTCATATGTTTTCCACCCCGATCAAGGACCAGAAACAGCACTATGGAGTCCTGGTGCTGGAACTGTCGAGTGGTAACGGCGCAACAAAGCTGAATGAATGGCAACAGCGGTTGGTGGAGACCGTGGCCAGCCATATCGCCATGGGAATGAATATGGCGCAGCAGGCATCTCGCAGCCGCATGCTGTCGCTGCTGGAAGAGCGCAGTGTAATTGCCCGTGAACTGCACGACTCTCTGGCCCAATCCCTCTCTTATCTGAAGATACAGGTGAGCCGGTTGGATATGGTGCTGGCGGATAAGGACCCAAAGACCGCCCTGGAGATCTCCACCATTCTGCGTAGCGCCCTGAATGGCGCTTACCGCGAGTTAAGAGAGCTGCTCACCACATTCCGTCTGCGTATAAGTGAGGCAGGGATGATTGCCGCCTTGGAGGAGACGGTGCAGGAGTACTCAGAACGCGGTAGTGTGGAAATTGAACTGATCAACAAGCTTGGGAACTGTAAGCTGCGTCCCAATGCCGAGATCCACGTTATTCAGATCATCCGTGAGGCCCTTTCCAACATAAGCCGTCACGCCGATGCCGAAAAGGCCAAGGTGCTGGTGGAGTGTGATATAGATGGCCATGTCACCATCCTTATTGAAGATGATGGAAAGGGTATGGCCATGGATGATGATGGTGATATGATGCAACATTACGGCCTGCCAATCATGAAGGAACGTGCGGAATGGCTGGGTGGTACCCTGACCATCAAGCAGTCCCCAACAGGTGGAACGAGCGTTAGACTCGTATTCGAGGCCGCAGAGAGTGCCCATTCAAATATCCATGAGAGTGTTCTCCAGAGGATGAACTATGAGCAATGACAATACCTATTCAGTAATATCCATTGATGATCACCCGCTATTCAGAAAGGGGGTCTCTGATCTGATCGATATGGATAGTTCCCTGAGCCTGGTGGCCGAGGCCGACAACGGCATGGACGGCCTGAAGTTGGCGGAGGAGCATAACCCTGACTTGATCCTGCTGGACATCAATATGAAGGGCATGGATGGTCTGGAGACTCTCAAGGCGATAAAGGACACGGATGTGGATTCTCGGATCATGATGTTGACGGTGTCGGATAACGAAGAAGATGTGGTCACAGCACTACGGCTGGGTGCGGATGGATACCTACTCAAGGATATGGAGCCGGAGGATATACTGGAATCCATTAAAACCGGGGCTTCCGGCAAGATAATTATCAGTGATCGTTTGACCCAGCTGTTGGCTCAGGCGTTGCGGGAAGAGGCCAAAAGCCCAAAAAATGGCGCCCTGGTGGACCTGACGGCAAGAGAGAAAGAGATCCTTGGACTAATCGCTAATGGCATGAGCAATAGGGCGATTGGTGACAGCCTGAGTATTTCCGAGGGTACAGTAAAGGTACATGTAAAACATATCTTGAAAAAACTGAACCTGAAGTCGCGGGTCGAGGCTGCTGTGTGGTCGCTGAAAAACATCGGATAATTAGATGCTAATCATGAAATATGGAGCGCAACTCCAAAACAGAAAAAAATAGTGGTATTCGTACTATCCAACTAGGAAATACCAATAAGACAGTATAATATACCACCTAATAGGTATGGTTTTACTACCACGATATAGTAATATACATGAAATAACTAAGAAAATACCAAAATCTATTGATTGATATCAACGCTACTTTCATGGATTGAATGTAAAAATTGCCAACGTGATAACTAAACTGTTTTGGCAACTGGCAAATACAGATGAGTAGCAACATAAATCGGATACAGTTTCTGCGCGGAGACCTTTCAGGTAAGCGCGACCCAATTCGTCCCCCCTGGTCGTTGCCAGAGTCTCAATTTATTGAAAAATGTAATCGTTGTGCCGACTGTGTTCCAGCCTGTGAATATGAGCTGATAAAGATTGGCCGTGGCGGTTATCCCGAAATCGATTTTTCCCAAGCTGGCTGCGACTTCTGCACCGACTGTGTTGCAGTATGCAAGCCGGGAGCCATAAGCAAAAAATCTGCTGATGCCGCCCCCTGGACCCTGAAAGCAACAATTCTAGATTCCTGTCTCTCACTCAATGCCATTATTTGCAGATCTTGTGGTGAGGCCTGTGACCAGGAAGCAATCAAATTTAAATTGGAAGTTGGCGGAATCGCACGTCCCTTGCTGGATCTGGAAAAATGCAACGGATGTGGTGAGTGTTTCACTGTCTGCCCTGACAACTCAGTTCAGATAGCAGCAGTTGAAACATGTGAACAAGCTGCTTGAGGAGATAGTAGATACCATGAATGTTTGTAGTGTCGTTGTCTATACCAAGCCGGAAAGGTCTGGTGCGGTGACAACCAAGTTAGAAGAGTTCTCAGGAGTTGAAGTCCATGGAGGGCAAGAAGAAGGTAAATTAGTCGTTACGGTGGAAGGCGGCAACGATGACAAGCTGGCTGACACTATGGCTGCTTTTAATGATGTAGATGGGGTTATCAATACAGTAATGATCTATCACTACTGTGGAGATGAAAATGTAAACGAGGAGGTTGCAAAGTGAAACTAAACAGGCGTGACTTTATTAAGAATAATGCAGTAGCGGCCGCTGCCGCTGCCGCGGGTGTTACCTTGCCTGCAGTGAGTGTTGCTGCTGGCGATGGCATCCGTTGGGACAAGACTGCCTGCCGCTTTTGCGGTACTGGTTGCTCTGTACTGCTAGGCGTGAAAGATGGCAAGGTTGTGGCCAGTCAGGGTGATCCTGATGCGCCAGTAAACCGTGGTCTGAACTGCATCAAGGGCTATTTCCTGCCTAAGATCATGTACGGAAAGGATCGTTTAACCCAGCCCATGCTGCGTAAGAAGAACGGCAAGTTCGACAAGAACGGCAAGTTCGAGCCAGTATCCTGGGATGAGGCATTCGACGTTATGGCCGACAAGTGGAAGGCTTCCCTGAAGGCTAAGGGTCCTACCTCTGTTGGTATGTTCGGTTCCGGTCAGTGGACAGTTTGGGAAGGTTATGCCGCTTCCAAGCTTATGAAAGCTGGTTTCCGTTCCAACAATCTGGATCCTAATGCCCGTCACTGTATGGCTTCTGCTGTAGGTGCCTTCATGCGTGCCTTCGGTATAGACGAGCCAATGGGTGTATATGACGATCTGGAGCACGCCGATGTATTCGTACTCTGGGGTGCCAACATGGCCGAGATGCATCCAATCTTGTGGTCACGTCTGACAGACACTCGTCTGACCAAGCCTGGTTGTGAGGTGCATGTACTCTCCACCTTCAAGCACCGCTGCTTTGAACTGTCTGATAACGACATGATCTTTCATCCGCAGACCGATCTGGCGATTGCCAACTACATCGCCAACTATATCATCCAGACCAAGTCTTATAACAAAGACTTCGTTGCCAATAACGTCAACTTCAAGAAGACTCCAACCGATATCGGTTATGGTCTGCGTCCAGAGCATCCTCTGGAGAAGAAGAAGACTGGCAAGGGGGGCGCGCTCTCTGGAATCACCTTTGAAGAGTATGCAAAGTCTGTTGCTTCATACACTGTAGAAGAGGCCAGCAAGATTTCAGGTGTGCCTAAGTCCAACCTGCTGAAGCTGGCCAAGGCATATGCCGATCCTAAGAAGAAAGTTTCTTCCTTCTGGACCATGGGCATGAACCAGCACACCCGTGGTGTTTGGATGAATGGCCTGGTCTACAATATCCATCTGCTGATGGGTAAGATCTCCGAGCCTGGCAACAGCCCATTCTCACTCACCGGTCAGCCTTCCGCTTGCGGTACCGCACGTGAGGTTGGTACTTTTGCTCACCGTCTGCCTGCAGATCTGGTGGTTATGAAAGCACCACATCGTGCCTTTGCTGAGAAGACCTGGAAACTGCCTGAAGGTACCATCGTTGGTAAGCCTGGTTTCCACGCTGTTCTGATGCACCGTAAACTGAAAGACGGTGTAATGAACTGCTTCTGGGTCCAGTGCAACAACAACATGCAGGCTGCTGCTAACCTGAATGAAGAGTCATATCCTGGTTGGCGTAGACCTGAAAACTTCATCACCGTAACCGACCCCTACCCAACCGTATCCAGTGTGGCCGCAGACCTTATGCTGCCTACCTCTATGTGGTGCGAGAAGGAAGGTGCCTACGGTAACGCTGAGCGTCGTACCCAGTTCTGGCGTCAACAGATTAAGGGGCCAGGTGAGTCTAAGTCTGATCTGTGGCAGATGATGGAGTTCGCCAAGCGCTTCAAGATGGAAGAGGTTTGGCCAGCTGATCTGCTAGCCAAGATGCCTGAGTATCAGGGTAAGACCATGTATGACGTTCTATACGAGAATGGTCAGGTCAACAAATTCCCGAAACAGCAGGTAACCGATCCTGACGGTAACAAGTACGAAAATGACGAGATGGAGCACTTCGGTTACTACGTACAGAAGGGTCTGTTCGAAGAGTATCGTATGTTTAACAGTGCTGCCGGTATCCCGAAGAAAGGTCATGAAATGGCCGAATTCGATGCCTATCATAAAGCCCGCGGTCTTCGCTGGCCTGTGATTAACGGCAAGGAGACCCTGTGGCGCTTCCGTGGTGGATACGATCCACATGTAGAGGGTGGTAAGGATGTAGTGAAGTTCTATGGTAAGCCCGATGGCAAAGCCAACATCATCACCGCTCCTTACGAGCCAGCAGCAGAAGCCCCGGATAAAGAGTTTAATCTGTGGCTCTGCACCGGTCGTGTTCTTGAGCACTGGCACTCCGGTTCCATGACCCGTCGTGTGCCTGAACTGTATCGTGCAGTACCAGATGCAGTTGTCTACATGCACAAGAGAGATGCCAAGAAGCGTAAGCTGCGTCAGGGTCAGATGGCCAAGCTGCAGACACGCCGTGGTGAGCTGGTCGCACGCGTTGAGACCCGTGGTCGTAATAGACCTCCTAAGGGACTCGTGTTCATCCCATGGTTCGATGCGAATCGTCTGGTGAACAAGCTGACCCTGGATGCCACTGATCCGCTGTCCAAAGAAACGGACTACAAGAAGTGTGCGGTGAAGATATCCAAGGCATAAGGTAAACGAAATACCCGGCCCGGATTTATCGGGTCGGGATTTCCGAAATAAATACGTGAAATACCGAATCGATAACCGTAGTAAGGCAGTATCAGATGTTTGATTCAGGTAATGGAAAAGGGAAAGGTAATGGTGAACTGAGTCGTCGTCGGTTCTTGAGTGGTGTACTGAAGACGGCTTGTGGTGTTGGGTTGATGGGTGTAGGGATTGGCCTCTATTCAGAGCAGGCTTCATCTCTACCGGCGTTAGCCATCAGGCCTCCGGGAGCACTCCCGGAAGATGAGTTTCTCAATGCCTGTATCCGGTGTGGTTTGTGTGTTCAAGACTGTCCGTATGACATGCTAAAGCTGGGGCAGATGGGAGACGGAGTTGCAGCCGGAACACCATACTTTACCGCACGGGAAGCGCCCTGTGAGATGTGTGAAGATATTCCATGCATCGTGGCGTGCCCCACTAATGCCCTGGACCATGAACTTACCAATATTGAAGACGCCCGCATGGGTCTTGCAGTGTTGGTAGACCAGAAAACCTGTATCGCTTTTTTGGGACTGCGCTGCGAGGTCTGCTTTAACGCCTGCCCCGTACTTGGTAAGGCCTTAACGCTGAATTACGAGCACAATGTAAGGTCGGGGAAACATGCTCGGTTCTTACCGGTGGTACATGAAGAGTATTGTACTGGCTGTGGGCTCTGCGAAAAGGTCTGTATTCTGGATGAGGCGGCAATCAGGGTTCTCCCGAACCATCTGGCAAAGGGGAAACTTGGAGAGCATTATCGAACCGGTTGGACTGAGAAGAAGAAGGCAGGAAGGGCACTGGTGGCACCAGATGCGGAACATAAATACAACTTACCGGAAGGGGTGCAGTATGACCTCCAGGGCAAGGGGTTGATAATCGAGTCGGAAGGTATAGGTGTAGATAAACCTACTGACAGGATTAATGTTTTCGGTAGCGGTGTGGAGAAGAAATAATGGTTAACAGAGTAGAAAATGTAGGTGCTGAAGCCGTTGCAGCCAAGGGTTGGTTGAAAGCCAACAAGTGGTTGATTCTTCGTCGCGTGAGCCAGTTGTCGATCCTGGGGCTCTTCATTATTAGTCCTCTATTGGTGGATGTTCTTGATGAGCTGTGGATAGTTAAGGGAACACTTTCGTCCAGCGTGATTCTGGGTGTGGTTCCTCTGACCGATCCATATGTGTTGATTCAAGGCATGGTATCGGGAGATGTAATGCCGGAGGTTGCCGGCCTGGTTGGAGCATTGATAGTGATTGCCTTCTACTTGCTAGTAGGGGGAAGGGTGTACTGCTCGTGGGTATGCCCGGTAAACATGATCACTGATGCAGCAGCCTGGATGCGCCGCAAACTCGGGCTTAAAGATAAATCACACATCTCGAGATCCACCCGCTACTGGATGCTGGGTTTGACACTGATTCTCCCCCTGATTGCCGGGGGTATAGTCTGGGAGTTGCTTAACCCGGTATCGCTGGTATATCGCGGCATCCTGTTTGGGATGGGGACGGCTTGGACGGTCCTGGTGGGTATATTTCTGTTTGACCTGCTAATCAGCAATGATGGTTGGTGTGGCAGAATCTGCCCGGTAGGCGCTTTTTATAGCCTTCTTACGGTAAAAAGTCCGCTGCGTATTGTAGCCACTAAGCGGGAAGATTGTGATGATTGCATGGACTGTTATTTGGTCTGTCCCGAGGTGCAGGTGATCAAGCCGGCATTGAAAGGAGCTGAACGTGGATTGGGTCCGGTAATCCTCTCATCTGAGTGCACCAACTGTGGGCGCTGTATCGATGTATGTGCCAAAGACGTATTTAAATTCGGAAGTCGTTTTACCAATAACCAGGTGGAAGCGACTGGGGTGGTAAGCCAGCCACAAGATGGGGCCAAGGCTTGATGTTTATCCCGGTCACAACTAAACGCATGTCTGATTTACCGAACTAAAGTTGATGGAGAGAGAAATGAAAAAGAGTATTGTAACAATGTTGGTTGCTATGGTGGCCCTCGTCTTTGCAGGTGCTGCCGTTTCTGGTGCGCAATCGCTGCGTCTGGGACAGCCTATTGAAGATGATGCCAAGGCTCCGGCCAAGGCTAGAATCATGGTGAAGGAGGGTGGTATTGAACGCAGCTACGAGATTGCACCGCCTTCAGTTCCACATAAGATCGGCAAAGAGCAGATCAATCTTAAGGTCAACACCTGCATGAAGTGTCATAGTGCAGAGACTTACAAGAAAGAGAAAGCTCCACAGGCAGGTAAGGATGGTTCTCACTACCTAGACCGTGACGGCAAGAAGACCACTAAAGTGGCAGCACGTCGTTACTTCTGTGACCAGTGCCATACTCCACAGTTGAATAAGGCTCCACTGGTAGAAAATACTTTTCAGGGTGCTAAATAAGCTTTAAAATTCCCTGTGGACAGCCACCCTCGACCTTATACCGGTCGAGGGTGATATTAATAACTAACAACACAACCGGGAAGTAGTAAGATGAAAAAGGGTACAGTACGTATATTAGTAATAGGGGTGATTTTGGGTATTATCTTTTGGGGTGGTTTTAACACTGCGTTGGAAGTTACCAATACGGAAGAATTTTGTATCTCCTGCCATGAGATGGAAGACCAAGTCTATCAGGAACTGCAAGATACACCGCACTACACAAACCGTACCGGCGTGCGCGCCACCTGTCCGGATTGTCATGTGCCTAAAGAGTGGATCCACAAAATCATACGTAAGATCCGGGCCTCAAATGAGGTATACCACAAGATTCTGGGTACTATAAACACGCCAGAGAAGTTTGAAGCCAAGCGCTTGCAACTGGCCCAGAACGTCTGGAAATCTATGAAGGCCACAGACTCCAGAGAGTGCCGTAACTGCCATGCTTTCGAATCCATGGATTTTGAAAAGCAGGAGGGTCGTTCTGTAGACAAGCATGAGGAGATGGAAGATACATCAGCCCATGATCCCTCGTCTAAAGAAGGGCGCACCTGTATCGATTGCCATAAGGGTATTGCCCACCAGTTGCCAGAGGGTTTTGATCCGGGCTGGAACTCTCCTGGTGAGTAAAAGCTGAAGTTGTAGATATATGGTGTCATAAGTTGTGTTTTTGCATCAAATAATGGCCTGGGAGTATAACCTCCCGGGCTATTGTTTTTTTGCCGCAAAAGAGAAAGAATATAGCTTCATGTTTGCTACACTTCCCAGTGTGTACATAGTTCGCAATAGAGTTCGTCCATGAGCCAGCTAATAGATTCATTTGGCCGTAAAATTGAGTATCTGCGGTTATCGGTAACAGATCGTTGCGATCTACGCTGTTTTTACTGTATTCCCAAAGGGTTTAAAGGTTTTACCGAACCAGAAGACCGGATCTCGCTGGATGATTATGTACGTCTGGTACGTCTGTTCAGTGAACTTGGAGTCAGTAAAGTCAGGCTTACTGGAGGCGAACCTCTGGTACGGCCCGATTTGCCGGAAATGGTGCAGAAGATCGGTGCACTACCCATGGTCGAAGACCTCTCTCTCAGCACCAATGCAACCAGATTGGCTCAACATGCCAAGATTCTTAAAGAGTCTGGGGTCAGCCGCATCAACGTCAGTCTGGATACGCTTAATCCTGATGTGTTTAAAGAAGTTACCCAAGGCGATCTGGAGCCGGTTCTACAAGGATTGCAGGCAGCAAAGTTGGCTGGTTTTCATCCCATAAAAATCAACATGGTCGTGATGCGAGATCTGAACTTACACGAAGTTGGTGATATGGTGGACTACTGCCTGGAGAACCAGTTTACCCTGCGCTTTATTGAGACTATGCCGGTGGGTGAAGCGGGGCAGAAGGCGCGGGATCGTTATGTAAGCCTGAATGAGGTCAAGCAGCTGTTGGAGCAGCGCTTTGAAATGGAACCGGCAAAGATGAAGGGTGCGGGACCAGCTAAGTATCTCAAGATTATCGGCAAGCGTCTGAAGATTGGTTTTATTACTCCCATGTCACAGCACTTTTGCGAGACCTGCAATCGGGTGCGTCTGTCATCAGAGGGTACCTTGTATCTCTGTCTAGGTCAGAGTGATAAACTAGAGCTGCGGCCATTGATTCAGCAGGGCCTGTCGGATGACGAGATTAAGTCTGCCATCATCGAGGCGATACAGAATAAACCAGAGAAACATGAATTTGATTCTAATCCCAGTCAGGTGGTACGGGTGATGTCCATGACTGGCGGTTAGTTCTACAGATATTAATTGTGCCTATCTAGAAATACTGCTTGTTACCGCAAAAGTCGCGAAGAAAACACTGTGTTTATAAATATATAAACTTTTCGCTCTTAAGTTTTTTTGCAGTTTGATTGTTTTATTTTGGGTTAGAGAAAATCAGTTAAGGGAGATAGATACCTTTGAAAACTTCATTCTGGCTGCATAATTGGAAACACCCTCTACTAATCTGCATCCTGATGCTCGGCGTGACCGCTAGCAGCGCAGAAGAGCTTACACTTAAGCTGCCGCCACCATCCATAGAGAAGTGGTACAAGCCCACGAACAAGCGCCAGGTGTGGCTGCATAATATGTTTAGCATGCGGCGTGAGCTGCAGGCTATGAAAGAGTATGCCAGCGCTGGAGATAAGGAGCTCACCAGGAAGTGGGCAGAGCGTCTGGTAACACACTATCGAAAGATCGCACAGATGGTTCCAGAATGGGAAGATGAATTGGAGCTGGTCTGGGCGGAACGGCTGGAAGCGGCAGCAGTTGCCGGTGATCTGGAAAAGGTACAGCTGTCAGCTAAAAAGCTTGGCCGCAGTTGTAATACCTGCCATAGAGAGTATCGTGCGCTTGCTGTGGCGCTCTACCGGGTGCCTGATTACTCCAAGCTCAAGGTTACACGTAGTAACCCGACAAAAGAGATCGGCTTTCGCGACGCCATGAATGAGCTGGTTACCTACATTAACCGTATCAAGATTGCCGCAGAGGATGGCCGCAAGGAAGCAGCACTGCTGGCTACTTCTGATCTAAAGGATGGTCTGCACGACATGGGAAAAAGCTGCTCTACCTGCCACCGTAGTCCAGAGCCACGGGAACGTATTTTGGGTGGGCAGACACAGATACTACTAAAAGAGCTGGGCCAGGCGATTCGTGATGAGGATAAGAAGGCCACAGGTAAGAGTCTTGGTACTGTAGCGGTGATTGCCTGCGCCTGGTGCCATGGTGTGCATCGCACGGCTTATGATATTAAGCGGCTGATCACCCACTAGGATAATGCCAATGCAACATGGCCGGGCAGTTGTGGCCAGATCACACTGTCCAATATTGCTCATGTGTTGATTTATTTACCCAGAAATTTAGCTATATTATGTGTGAAAAGCTGGGTTATGCTCTATTTCCATGGGAATGCCATGTTTATTTGGCAGCCTGACGGTATGCTAGGTAATAGCTGTAGCAACCATTAACAATTAAAGTTCCTACGCTGCCGGCCATGGAGAGCGAACGCGAAGGCCGGTAGTCCCCAGTAGGCGATGCCGTCTGTAGATTCGGAATTAGGATCGGTAGCGAATGATGCAGAAGATACAGCAGCGGCTATCATCGCCGTAGAGTCATTGAGGGAGTCATGATGTAGTGAGCACAAGCAGCTTGCTGCAATGTGCATACGGAATCGTGACGTACGCAGGACGGCTGGGGCAAAAGGAAAGGCTGCCGCGTTTGCGAGTCATTTTTGGATAGGGATAGCCAAAAATGTTTTACGAGGTAGCGGCACTATCGTCATGCCTGTTGCTCGTTTCCTGGCAGCTATTGTATGCCACTGCCTTTCAGAGAGATGGTTACACAAAGTTAATCGGAGTGTGGGTGATGTTGCCTGTTAATAAACAAGATGCTCTGGAAAATCTGCGCAGGGCCAAGGGTGCTCATATTAAGTGGCGTGCTTATGCACAGGCCTTGGTATCTGGAGTCTCTATTGATGAGGATAAGATACCGGTGGATCACACCAAATGTGAGTTTGGTCAGTGGTATCACAACGATGGCAAACTCATGCTGGGGCATCTTACTTCTTATGAGTTAATCTATACCCCGCACGAAATGCTGCATGAGATATATAAAAAGATTTTTCATGTGCTGCACTCGCAAGACAGCAGTGGTATTTTTAAGAAGCTGTTTTCTTCCAAGGGCTCGCGTGAGAACGAGCGTTTAAAATTGGCAAGAGGTTACATGGGAGAGCTGGTGGGTGTATCTGAAACCTTGCTCACTACACTGGATCTTCTGGAACAGGAGATCAGGGATCTTGCGGATGATTGACTGCGCCTAGTCACGAATATAAACAGATTTGCAACTCAGGCCAGATGATACTGGCCACAGATTGGATCTTATTTACCGCTCCACGCCTTAACAATTGCCCGATGACTACCCCATAGCCCAACCGTTTTGCTGATGGCATTCTGTTGCTGTTGTTGCAGCTTTACCTTCAGTGTGGCGTCGAATGGATAGCGACCCATAACCACGGCATATCCGTCCTCCACCATGGCGCCATTAAGCTGGCGGCCTGAGGCACTCTTAACCACTGCCGGAACTCTCCCATAACGGTCGCGCTTGGCAAGGTTGGCATCCACCTCTATAGTCTGGCCGGGGACGGCAAGTGTCTTCAGGTGTTTGGTGGCAAGTTTGCCAATGGCAATCAGTGCATCCTGTTTCAGCTTGGTGCGTTCCATATCTTTTTGCAGTTTTGGATTTGGCACATCCTCTGGTGCATCTATCCCCAGCAGTTGTAGCTGCTCCTGTTTGCCGTTAATGGTTGCCACCAGGGTATCCCCGTCCTTCACGCTATGCACCGAGGCTGTGTGTTTGCCAGACCAGGCATGGCTGCTCAAGACAAGTGACGTAAGAAAAAATATGGCTGGAGATCTGTTCATGGTTAATTTCATGCCTGTTAATGACTGGTGCCGGAAGAGCGGGTCAGCTTGTTGTGGACATTATACTTCCCTGATGGCTTCTTCATGGGGAGGCGTTTTACCTCCTCCAGGGTGTTGGCATCATAGATAACAATCGCACCATCCATGTCCCAGATACTGACGATTGCATACTTGCCATCCTTGGTGAACTCCACATGGGCCGAGGTCTTGCCCGGGGCTGGTTTTAGGGTCTTTACGATCTCCAGGGTCTGCTTGTCGATCACATGCATCAGATCCTTGTTGGGTCCGAAGAACACGTCCACCCAGGCGTAGGGGCTTTTCTCATGACTGCGCATAAAAAACCCCGGACCCTTGGTCTTTATCTTCTTGATGGTCTTCCAGGTCTGCATGTCCACAATGCTGACCAGGCCCTGCTTCATGTCCGGGGTAGCCAGTACCTGTTTGCCCTGGTAGTTCCAGGTGATGCCGGAGGAGAGATGGGGCATACCTGAGATATCCAGGTCGTACAGGGCGCGCCTCACATCCAGATCCACCACCTGGCCCTTACCCTCGCGTGAGGTGCCGATTACCTGGGTGTACTCCTGGTTCATCAGGAAATCATCCAGAAATGAATCCAGCTCTATGCGTCGCACCGGAAAAGGATCAGGCTTTACCACATCCCCCGCCTCCGGATGGTAGGAGTGTTCCCAGCCGGCGAAACCGGGAGGAGGGTCGTCCGAGTAGTTGATCTCCCAGATCTCGGGGATATCCTTCAGGGCGGCCACAAAGGAGTCTCTGGGGGCGGCGGTGTATACGGCGCTGACCCGGGAGGTTTTACCATTGCTACCTTTTACCTCCAGCACCTTGATGGGGGAGAGATCCCTGGCATCCAGGATGGTCATGGTGTGGGGCAGGTAGTTGGCCACGATCACATAGCGGCCATCGTGGGAGACGGCCAGATTGCGGGTGTTGATGCCGGCCCTGATTTCGGCCACGTAGGTGAGGTTGAATACATCAAACTTGCTGATCCACCCATCCCGGGATGCGAAGTAGATGTAGCGTCCGTTCTCGGCCCATTTGGGACCACCATGTAGGGCGAATCTGGTGGGCAGACGGTGGATTGGTTCGAAGGTGTCGCCATTCAGCAGGGTGGCGTGGTGATCTCCCAGCTCCACCACCATGAACAGGTTCCAGATGTCAGCCTTGAATTTTGGGGTGTCGGGCAGTTCTCCGGGCTTGTGAGTGAGAATATGACTGGCCTTGATCTCTGCCATCCCCCAGACCGGAACTTCCTTCAGTGGCGTGTATATCAGCTCTACCAGGGCTTTTATCTCCTCATCCTTGAGTTTTTCGCCGAATGGGAGCATCTGGGAGGCCACACGGCCGTTTTTGATCACATTAAAGGCGGATTTTTCGCGTAGCCGTTTCAGGTTCTGGGGCAGCAGGGCCGGGCCGATGCCGCCGAGCCGGTCCGGGCTGTGGCACTCAGAGCAGTGCTGTTTGTATACGGCCTGCACATCCACGGTGGCCTGGGCCTGGGTAAACCAGATGGCCCCGATGATGCCGGCCAAAATGGAGAAGGGTGATATTTTCTGGTTGCTGAACATAGCCGTCTATCCGCTGCTGGTCAGGCCTGTAGCCCGATCTCTTCGTCGGTAAGGTAACAGGCCGGGTCTTCAGACCAGGCGTCACCGGTGAGTTGTAGGGCGCGCACCCTGGTGTTTCCGGCGCAGATATCAAAGTGGCAGCATTTGCCACAGCGCCCACCAATCGTGCGTGGCTGGGCCTTGAGTCCGGCCATTATGGGGTCGGAGGTGTCGGTCCAGATCTCGGAGAAAGGGCGCTCCTTCACACTGCCCAGGTCATAGTTCCACCACATGGTGTCCGGATGCACTATGCCCTGGTTGTCGATATTGGCCACGTTGACGCCGGAGCTGTTTCCACCCCAATTCACCAGTTTCTGCCTGATGTGTTGGTACTGCTCCGGGAAGTTTTTCTTTACCCACAGCAGCATGTAGACCCCGTCGGCGTCGTTGTTGCCGGTGACGAACTCGGTCTCGCGACCGTTGCGCTGCTCTTCCAGTACCCGCTTGAACAGCAGGTCCATGGCCCAGCGGGTGGTGTTGAGGAATACATCATCCTTGCGGTTCTTGTTGCCGCGACCGGCGTAGTTCAGGTGCGAGAAGTAGAACTTATTGATCCGCTCCTCCTGCATCAGATCCAGCAGTTGTGGCAGCTCTTCCGCGTTATCCTGGGTCATGGTGAAACGCAGGCCCACCTTGATGCCCTGATCCCGGCACAGGCGCAGGCCGTGCATGGACTCCACAAACGCCCCCTCCTTACGGCGGAATTTATCGTGGGTCTCACGGATGCCGTCGATGCTGATGCCCAGATAGTCAAACCCGACCTCGGTGATGCGATCGATATTGGATTCGTTGATCAGGGTGCCGTTGGTGGAAAGGGCAGTGTAGAAGCCCATGTCTTTGGCGCGGTGGGCGATCTCATAGATATCGGGGCGGAGCAGGGGCTCGCCGCCGGAGAGGATCAGCACCGGGACCCGGAACTGTTTGAGGTCATCCATCACCTCGAACACCTGTTCCTTACTCAACTCATTGGGAAAGTCGGTATCGGCCGAGATGGAGTAGCAGTGTTTGCAGGTGAGGTTACAGCGCCGTACCAGGTTCCAGATAACCACCGGTCCGGGTGGATTACGCTTGGGACCGATAGGTTGTGGGTTGAGTAGTTCCTGGATGAATTGTGAAATTCTAAACATTGTTAGGGTCAACCTGTAGGGACGGGGCCATTTTTCCCCAAGACGGCGTTGCGCCTTGGCTTGTGTACGGCAGGTACACGGTGCTCAGTGCGCCTTGTCCGGTGAAAAAATGGTTTCCTTCGATGAATATCCGCATGGTGTTAACAGACCCCAGTAGTTCTTAGGTTTTGATTCGCAGGCCGGTTTTTTTCAGGATTCTGGTGCTGAACAGGACCTCATGGCCACGGTTGTCCGAGCCCAGTAGTTCCTCTATGAGGGCGGCCTTGGTCAGCACCTCATCCCGGTCTTTGCCATGGACCATGGCAAACAGGTTGTAATTCCACAGCGGTTGATGGCGTGGTCGGTGGTAGGCGTGACTGACAAAGTCCAGCGCGCCGATCTTCTCGCCATACTCCTGTATCTTCTCATCCGGGATATCCCATACCGACATGCCGTTGCCACGAAATCCCAGGGTGTAGTGATTGGGTACGGCGCCGATACGGCGGATGACGCCGCTCTCCAGCATTTGCTGCATGCGGGTCATTACATCATCTGCGGTGGTGCCTATATCTGCGGCAATCTTCGCATAGGGCTCGGGGACCAGAGGGAGCCCGGACTGGGTTTCCACCACAATCTTGCGGTCCAGTTCATCCAGGGAGTTGTTTGTCTGTGCGCTCAAAACCATTACACCTCAAATTTCAGTCCAACAAAAAATTCGTGCTGTTTGGGCATGTCATATACTCGGTAGCCGGTGGTCTGTTCGATCTCTTCCAGGACTATGGCGACCCGTTCCGGAGTCTCGGTGGCCAGTACAAACCACATGCTCAGCGCGTGGTCGCGGGCATAATTATGGGCTACCTCGGGAAATGCGTTGACCTGTTCCGTTACCCGTTCGAAATCTGCATCCGGGATACTCATGGCGCACAGACTGAGTCCGCCACCCAGACGCTCGGCATGGTACATGGGACCAAAACGGCTGAGTATATTCTGCTCCAGCATCTGCTTCAGGCGCTGGATCAGCTCAGGCTCTTCGATCCCCAACTGCTCTGCCACCACCTGGTAGGGGTGGTGGCAGATGGGGAAGCCGCCCTGTAGATTGTTGATGATGGCGCGATCTATTGCATCCATTACTGGTATCTGGCTCCGCGCTGTTTGAAACGTTTGCCGCTGAACAGGACCTTGTGGGGAATATCACCCAGACCCTCTTCCTGGACCATGGTTTTGATAAAGTTGAGGACTCGCTCACGTTCCTGGCCGTGGATCATGCAGAACAGGTTATAGGGCCAGTCCGGCAGACGTCTGGGGCGTTGGTAACACAGGGTTACACAAGGCTTGGAGCCGATCTTTTCGCCCACTTCCTCAATCTGTTCCTCCGGTACGTTCCACACCACCATGGCGTTGGCGGTATAGCCTAATTCGTGGTGACGTACGACAATCCCCAGGCGTTTGATCACCCCGGTCTCCTGCATGGATGAGATACGGTCTATAACTTCCTGCTCACTGATACCGATGCGACTGGCAACTTCGGCATAGGGGTGACTGACCAGTGGCAGCCCGCCCTGGATCTCGGATATCAGCCGGGCATCTATCTCGCTCAGCACCATAGCGGGAATCCCAGGTCGATATGAAACTGTCTCTCCAGTGGCAGATATAGGATGTTGTAGCCGGTCTGCTGTTCCATGTTAGCCAGTACCTGCTCCAGTCTTTCCTGACTGGAGGCGGTTACTACAAACCACAGATTGTATCTGTCTTCCCGTTCATAGTTATGGTTTACCTCGGGGTGGCTGCTAATCTGCTGTGCCACCGACTCCAACTGGTCTTCGGGGATAGACATGGCGGCCAGGGTGCTGGCGCCGATTTTGTTGGGTTTGAATACCGGCCCCACCCTACTGATGATTCCCAGGCCCTGTAGTCGCTGCAGAATCTGTAGCACCAGGGCTTCGCTGATTCCCAGGTTCTGGGCTATATCAGCAAATGGGGTAGGGGAGATTGGCAGGTCTTTCTGATACTCATTCAGCAGTTTTTTCTCGACATCATTCAAGCACAGAGTATCGTTCTGTGGTTGCTGATTATTCACTGTTGCCGAAGTGGTCATGTTACAGCCCGGTCCGATGCGCTCTGTTGGTAAAGAAGATTCCGCTCGGCTTCTTAACCGATAACTTGTGAGTGAGTTGCATGGTCTTAGTATCAAACACATGTACCTCGTCCCGGTCCCGGATTGAGATCCACACCTCTTCGCCACGGGGTGAGAACTCCATATGCAGTGCGCCTTTGCCTGGGGTCAGGGTTTTTATAATCTGTTTGCTCTCGGTGTCTATGACCTGGATGGTATCGTTGTTGGGAAAGGCAAAGTTCACCCATACCTGGCGGCCATCCGGTCGCGCCATCACAAATACCGGCTGTCCATGCACCTTAATACGTCCAGTCTCTTTCCAGGTGCCACGTTGCGCCACCAGCACCTGATGTTGCCCCATGGCGGGCAGGAAGGCCTCGTTTCCGGCCATGGCCCAGCCCTCTAGATGCGGCATCTTGTAGACCGGCATTTTTTTGCCGCCGCGACCGTAATTTTCCAGGATCTTGTGTGCCCCTTTTTCCGGATGCCAAAGATCAAGCAGGGCCAGACCGTCCTCTCCGAATAGTCCGGCGATATAATAACGGCCGTCTGAGCTGACCAGGGCGTCGTATGGCTGTAACCCGATGTTCCGATATTTCTTGATCTCAGGTTTGGCTGGATCACTCATGTTCACCAACCAGATCTCACCAGTGTCGTATAGGCTGAACACAAAACGCTGCCCAGGGGCATCCACCAGACCAACAGTCTTGGCGCCTTTATCTTTGGTCACCTGGGTGGCTGGAATGTCTGCCACCAGTGATAGATCAGTGGCGGAGAAGATCTTGACTCCGCCTGGTTCATAGTTGGAGACGGCAATAAGAGTTCCGTCTTGAGAGATTGCTCCACCGATACTGTTACCGCCCTGAATCACCCGTTTGACGATCTTGCCGCAGAGGATGTCCACCTTGGTGAGTCCACCATCACGCCCGAACACATAGGCGTAGCGGGCATCTCTGGAGTAGACGGCAGAGGCATGGGAGAGGTCACCCAGTCCATCCACCTGGAACAGGACGCTATGGGCGGAGCTGTCCACCACCTTGAGGCTACCGCTGGCGCGCTCAACGATTATCCCCATATCACCGGTGCCACGGGTGAGGCACCCGGTATCTGTATCCTTGGCGATAACATTCGCTGTGCCAAAGAAGGTGAGGGCAAGAATGATCCTTAACGTTGTTCTCATGGTGTGATTCCACTCTTCAGATGTTTGGCTAGCCACAGGGCCTCCTGTGGGCTTATGAACGGTTTCCATGGGGGCATGGGGGTGCCGGGACGTCCGCTGAGGATGGTGATAGCGAGCTGCTCTGCTGTCCAGCGCTTTAGCGGTTCTGGTTTCAGGGCCGGGCCAAGTCCTCCTTCCAGACGCATACCGTGACAGGAGCCGCAGTCATGTTTTAACAGGTACATGAGCTCGGTCTGTCGATCCTGGTGGATTTCTGCGATAGCGGCGGTGCTGCTGGTCATGGTAACGAGCGCGACCAGTATGGCTTTCAACATGTCTCGATCTCTAACTTGCGGATTGAAATGGCATTATCCGTTGTTTTGACGGCTGGAGCCAGCCCCAGATTCCATTTTTAGCTGGCCGGCGTGCCCGTGGTTGATCTGGACTAAAAAGAGGCGCAAAGCAGATGCCTTGCGCCTCTAACGCTTCACCAAGGTGGTATTGCCTGGCTCAGTCTGATCTCTGCCTTACTGCTTGGTGGCGTTGATCTCGATCCCTTCTTCTTCCTTGTCGAATGCCAGCTTGTATCCCAGAGATACGTGATGGAACCGACCGTTGGTGTAATCATCATGGATGGCAAAGCCGATGTTATAGACCTTGTCCAGTTCCAGAGTCAGATCACCTGGCTTGTCAGATTTGAGCTTGCGGCTCATCTCCACAACCCAGTTGGTCCCCTCTTTATTGGCATTTACGCTAAAGCCCTGGCCACCACTCATGATGCGCTGATCCATGATGTGACCGTCTTCAGCAACCTTGTTGCCGGACTTGTAGCGCAGCAGATCCATGAAGTGCTTGGCGTCCATTTCTGCTTTCAGTTCGCCATCTTCCTTTAGCTTGTTCCAGCCGCCCCTCTTTTTGCCGCGGCGTCCCTTGACCTCGATCTTGGTACGGCTCTCTTTCAAGTACTTGGTAATGCCGTTGGTCAGGTCGATACGCTTGGCTACATCGCTAGCCTTGACGGCATCGGCCTCAGGTTGGTGTGGCATCTTGTCGGCGTCGTGGTGACAGGTGCCCCAGCAACCGGCGCGATCAGCAAACTCAACCTCATCGGTGGCCAGCATGACGGCAATCTTCATCGGGTTTTCCGGGTCCATCTTGCCGCCGTCAACAAAGGGTACTGGTACATGAGCGGTATCTTCCCACTCAAAGCGCAAGAACAGATTCTCACCATTGTGCGATGCTTGTACCTTTACCGGGATGCTGCCGCGTTTGTCTGGCATCGGAGTGGCCTCGGCCTTCTCGCCGGTTACCATCTTCTTGCCCATGTCGGCAGTTTCTTTATCGTGGCAGGTTACGCAACGGTCGCCGCCCTTGACGAAGGGGCGGGCGCCACCATGATCCTTGCCGGTTATCATCCACTCAATGGAAGTTTGACCAGGATAGAAGATGGTTACCTCGCGCTCCGGGACATTCCCCCAGTTGGCACCAAGATCGCCAGCACTGGATGTGGCTGCGGCCGGTGCAGCGGAACTGTCTTTGCCTGCTGCGGCCAGGGCCGCTGCAACTGCTTTGTCGATCCGTTCCTGAATGGCCTTGTTCGCTGCGGCTTTTGCCGTCTTGGCTTTGGTCTTGGCTTCCTGCGCCTTTCTCTTCTGTTCCGCTTCAGCCAAGGTGACACGTTTCAGGCCATCGGTGAAGCTTTTTGGCAGTTTGCGCACGTTGTGGGGATCTGGGGCCTCCAGGGCCTCTAGTTCTTCCTCAGGGAGCAGCTTTCTTACATCCTTGTGTGCAATGCCTTTATGACAATCGATACAGGTGTTGCCAGCGCGCATGCCATTGGTGTGCTGGTTGCGTGCCCTTGGTTTCTGTTTCTCTGGATCCATGGTCTCGAAGTCGTGACAGTTGCGGCATTCGCGTGAGTCTGTCGCCTTCATGGCGCGCCATACGTTAGAAGCAAGCTGGAGGCGCTTTGCATCAAACTTTTCTGGAGTGCTGATGGTGCCTAGGATCTTATGATAGACCTCATTACTGGCCTGTATCTTACGCACAAACTTGTAGATCCACGGCTTGGGTACATGGCAGTCTGGACAGCCTGCACGCACACCACTTCGGTTGGAGTCATGGATGGTCCCCACGTACTCTTTATAAACATTCTCTTCCATCTCGTGGCAAGAGATACAAAATTCGGTAGTGTTTGTCAGCTCCATTACGGTATTAAAACCGCCCCATACAATGATGCCAGTAAACATTGCTAGTGCTACCAGTATCCACCAGCGTCGGCCAAGCATTTTCTTGGCCTCTTCGCAGCACTCAACAAAACCATCTTTTTTATCTTCACAACATTCAACGGTGTTATCTTTACTCATGGCAGTCCCCTTGCTTCAACAGCGACATTACTGGCCGTGAAACGAGCCCTCTGGATGAGGGTTTTTTGAAAACCGGTCAACCAGGTTGACATCAATATTTCAGATGCAAAAAAGCGGGCACGAATGGTTTACATCCATGCCCGCTCATATTACCTACTCAATCAGGTTACGTGATTGGTACGGTTGGTAACGTTGAACTTACCAGTAGGTGTGGTCAAGCCCTTGATACGCTTTTTCTCTTTGAGAGTTTTGGCATCATAGACAACGATCTCACCAGTTGGGTTCTTGTTGTCCTTACGGTTCCAAACTGATACCCAAGCTTCTGAGCCGTCAGCATTGAACTCGATATGAACAGCAGCTTTACCAGCTTCCTTGGTGACGCGGATAGTCTTAACGATCTGACCGGTCTTCTTGGAAAGAACCTGTACGCTCTGTTGTACTTCAGGCTCAGGACTCTTGGTCTGGTCAGCCCAGACGTAGTCTGATGTAGGATGGGTACGGATGAAAACGCCGGAGCCGTCGAGCTCGGTTGTCTTACATACCTTCCAGGCCTTGTCAGCATGGCCCTTGGGATCATTACCCCAAGAGGTGACCAGGCCTTCTCCCAGGAATACAGTACCGCCCACAGGACCACAATCAGGGTCTACCCAGTTGGCGCCAGGACCAGGATGAGGCTTCTTGCCTACATCGATCAGCTTAGTCAGCTTACGGGTCTTGGTATCAACAACAACCATCTTGTTGGAAGCGTTGGCTGCGATCTGGAAGTAACGACCGGTAGGATCGAAGAAACCGTCATGCAGGAACTTGGCGGTATCCATCTTGTCGATGCGCAGGTTATCGATATCTGAGTAATCCACCTGCCACATCTGTCCCAGCTCTTTGGCAGCAACTAGCCAGCTGGACTCGTTTGGAGTGGTGTAGATAGCAGCAACACGAGACTCGTTCACATAGTTACCGTCAACGTTTACGCCGCGGGTTGAAACAACCTTCAGAGGCATCATGGACTTGGCGTCGATGATTACGAAGTGTGGAGGCCAGTAGCCACCACCGATTACGTATTTACCGTCGCCGGATACAGCTACGTCACGTGCGTCATAGGCGATCTGGGTCTCAGCAAGCAACATCTTGTCTGGGGTCTGGAACAGGTCGATTTTCATGACCTTGCCATCACGACCGATGGAGTACCAGAAACGACCAGCAGCTACACCACCTTCTGGGTGCTCTGTAGCGTGATGCTCGGTAGCCTTGATTACGTGTACTGCATAACCGGAGTCGAGGTGAGCAATAACTTCGTGCTTGTCGCCATCAATAATGGCAACCTTGCCGGCGTCACGCTCAATAACAACAAAGAAGTTCTTCCAGTTACGGCCATGCATAGGCTTGGAAGGGTAGTCCTTAGGCTGAATGTAAACCTTGGTGCGATCCTGCATCTGCTTCAGTGACATTTCTGGTGGAATAGGAGCTTCCAGCTGGATGTACTCGGCGATCAGGCTGATCTCTTCTTTAGAGAAGATATCGTCAAAGTTATTCATGCCGCCTTCGGTACCAAAGGTCAGAATCTTCTCGAGACGTGCCTGACCAAGTTTCTTGGTGGCCTTAGGCTCAAGGTTCTTACCGGTAGCACCCTTGCGCAGAACACCGTGACAACCAGCACAACGCTGGAAGTACATGGTTTTTGCTTTTTCAAAATCTGCCTCAGACAGACCAGCAGCGGAGGCGTTCACGGCAATGCCGGAAGCGGCCAGGCCGATGGCCATGCTCAGAGTAGATAGTCCAAATTTCATTTTTTTCATCTAGTAAATCCCCATTTATCGTATTGCTATTGAGATAACGATGACACAGGACCGACAAATTTTGTTGGCTTCAACCCAATTTCGTCCGAGACGGGAATAGGGGATAGGCGGTTCTTTTCGTCTTTGACCTATGTCAATGTCGAGCTCGTCCAGCATAAAGCCGAAAATCAGGTTTAGCAAGTTGTCTGGGGATGGTTGAGCAGAGAATATGGGTTAATACTCTCTAATTGGCCTATTTAATCAATTAAATCAGTATGATAAATGTCAAATTAACCATCCGAAAACCTGTAAATATGTGCGTTTACACATACTGATATAACTCAAATAATAGTTAAAAATGGCGTTGAATTGATTTGAGTCAATAAAAGGTAAGGTTGCCAAAAAAACATTAATTATCAGCAACAAAGGTTTGGTTGCTGAGGTTATTATACGGCTTCAGTACGTATATGTTTGGGTGGAGGGTGTGAATTGCAGAAATGTGAATCAATACCCCCAAATCAATTCTCGACATGACCGTAAAGTAGTAATTATAAGTAGTAATCAATAGTAAATGTGATTTAGGTCTATTGAGATATCAAAATACCAATGAATGGGTATTACCACTTGAGGATAATCAAAGACAAGTGCCGATATGCTGGGTATAAAGATAGCGCTTAATTCAATCCTTAAGTCCCTATAAGTCGCCCTGTTAACCAGATAGGGCCCTAACAATAAGCTTCCTACGGGAAAGGAGAATGATCGTGGATGTTACGAAATTATTTGCCGGTGTCATATCTGGCGGACTTCTGCTTTTATCTTGTTCGTCAGTATCTATTGCTGCAGACGAGAAGGAGGGAAAATCTGATGATGACTGTATTGGCTGTCATGTGGCAGTTACTCCAGGGATCGTCAAACAACATCTTGATAGCCCAATGGCTAATACCAAGATGCACAAAGATTATGTTGGTTGTACAGACTGCCATGGTGACCTGCATCAGGATATGGACGATTTTGCCAATGCTGAACTACCAACAGCCACTACCTGTGCCAAGTGTCACAAGGAGCAGGTTGAACAGTATAGAAAAGGCAAACATGATAAAGCTTGGTTTGGTATGAAGACACAAGCTGCCTGGCATAACCAGCCCTCTTCCATTGTAAAGCAGGGTTATAGAGGTTGTTCCGGTTGCCATAAGATGGGCCGAAAGGGTTACCAGGGTATTATGGAAGGTAACAATGACTCAGTCCTTAAACACGATGGTGGTAAAGAGGAAAGTGAGTATCGCTATGGTAACGCACAGTGCGATGCCTGCCATACCCGTCACTCTTTCAAGAAATCAGAAGCCCAGGATCCAAGGGCCTGTTCTAACTGCCATATGGGCTTTGATCATCCACAGTGGGAGATGTACACCTCTTCCAAGCATGGAATTATATGGGCTATTGAAGAAGGCGAAGGCGGTACACGAGCACCTACCTGCCAGACATGCCATATGAGCGAGGGTAACCATGAAGTCAGAACCGCATGGGGTTTTCTAGGCCTGCGTATTCCAACCAAGGAAAATGTACTTGCCCTGATCAAGGTTGCACCTGCACAAAAGGCCAATCTGACCAAGCTCGCCGCACAGCTTCCTAGTGGACACTATGATGGTCTGGATGATGATCCGCAGTGGACCTATGATCGCGCACTGATCCTACAGGCAGCAGGTATTCTGGACAATGACTTCCAGCCGACGGAACGTTTTGTCGAATCGGTTCTTCAGGCACAGACTGCCCGTGGACCAGAAGAGTTCAACAAAGAACGTGCCAAGATGAAAAAGGCCTGCAATGAATGTCACTCTATTGGCTATGTAAACGATCATATGATGGCATCTGATGATATCATCAAGAAGGCTGATCACGTTTATGCCAAGGCGATTGCTGCAGTACAGGCTCTGTACAAAGATGGTATTCTTAAGAAACCAGCAGGTTGGAAATATGCCCCCGATCTTCTGCAGTACTATGATGCCAAGACCCACATTGAACAGGAGCTATATCTGATCATGTTGGAGCACAGACAACGTGCCTTCCAGGGTGCGTTCCATGCCAGTAATGACTATATGCATTGGTATGGCTGGGCACCTCTGAATACCGCAGTTAATACTATTATGGAAGAGGCCGGCAAATTGCGGGCTGAGCATAAGAATAAGGCGGCTAAGAAATAGGGATTAGTGTAGTACTAGTGACCTAGCGGAAGAGAGGTGACTCTCTTCCGCGTTTTTTTCACGTATGATGAGATAACATAATGCCAACAGTTAATAAATTGATTGTTACCCTAGCGGTGTTGGGTGGCTTACAATTCTCCCAGGTAAATGCTGCAGAGCAGGATGAAGGGATATTTGCGAAAATAGTTACTAGTAAGGGAACTGTCACTGCTCGTCTCTACTATAGACAGGCACCAATTACAGTAATGAATTTTATTGGTCTGTCTGATGGCACCCAGAAATGGCAGGACTCGACAGGTAAGGAAAGCAGTACCCCGCTCTACCAGAATTTAAAATTCCATAGAACCAGAGAATTTATGGTTCAGACAGGTGATCCAACCGGTATTGGCAAGGGTGGTCCTGGTTATGTCATCCCAGATGAGATCCACCCTGATCTCAGTCACTCTAAGGCCGGCATCCTGTCCATGGCAAATCGTGGGCCTAATACGAATGGTAGTCAGTTCTTTATTACCACCAAGCCGACAAAATGGCTGGACGGAAGATATACCATGTTTGGTGAAGTGATATCAGGCATGGATGTGGTTAATCAGATTGCAGTCGATGACCGCATGGATAGCATATCCATTAAGCGCATAGGTGAAGAGGCAGTTGCATTTGATATAACCCAAGCGCATAAGTATTCAAACGAGGTGGTCGAGCGTCGACGAGAACTGAACAAGAAATTGCTTCCAAAAAGTGTCGGAGAGTTGGACCCGGTGCGAGTTCCGCAGAAGGGTCAGAAGCCTGATAAGTCCGGTGTGTTTGATTTTATCGTGATTGGGCATACCGACATGCCAAATGCTGAACGATTAGGTATCGACTTCTATTACACCCATAAAGGCGCAATGAGAATAGCAAAAGAGTTGGTTAGCATTGCCCGTTCCAAGGGGGTGGATTTTAATGACCTTAAGAAGTATTCAGACTTGGACCGGAAATCGGAACCACGCAAGGTGGACGATTCACCAGGTATGCCCGCGCAATTGAAGGGTA